>NZ_JBHZRZ010000038.1:0-1007 GCF_043642145.1 Alteromonas gracilis | reverse complement strand
GCGTGCGTGAAAAGCTTGCTGAGCGGGCGCGCTGCAACTGTAACAAGCATAGGTCGAGGGATTAGTACTAATGCCTTTGAAAAACATCGGATTAAGCGTGCCGACCGTTTGCTTTCAAACCCACATTTGTTAAGTGAAACACCACTCATCTATGCATCTATATGCCTACTATTTTGTGGCAGCACTTCACGTCCTGTTATCTCAATCGACTGGTCAGATTTAGACGACCGTAAAGCACACTTTCTTCTACGCGCGGCAATATCTCTGAAAGGTAGGCCCATTACACTTTATCAAGAAGTGCACTGTGGCAAGACAAAAGAGAAGCCAGCTACACACAAAGCATTTCTAAAGACATTGCACGCTATGTTACCTTCAAGTTGCCGACCCATTATCGTTACTGACGCAGGGTATAAATCGCCTTGGTTCAGAGAAGTATTAGCGCTCGGGTGGGATATAGTCGGGCGCGTTCGCAAACCGCATTTTTACTCGCTAGACGGCGGTAATAAGTGGCAGTGTATTCGCCATCTCTATGCTCAAGCGACCTATCGACCGAAGCGTTTTAATAACAGCAAAATAGTTAGAAGCAATCCTTTTGCCTGTACGCTTATTCTCTTTAGGCAGAAGATGAAAGGACGCCACGCTTCAAATCTAGACGGTACACGCAAAGCTTCCAAACGCTCAAAAGTGCATGCGCAAGGCGTTAAAGACCCATGGCTGTTAGCGACATCACTAGCGCCTCACCGTCATTTATCGAAACAGGTCGTTGCTATTTATCGCCAGCGCATGCAGATTGAAGAAGGGTTCAGAGATATGAAAAGTAGCAAGTTCGGACTTGGCTATGAGCAAAATAAAAGCGTGAAAAAACAGCGTTTAACTATATTGGTACTGCTGACTACAATAGCGTCACTTGTGGCTATACTACTGGGTATAGTGCTCGTCTCTTCGAATAAGCATCGGCGCTTCCAAGCCAATACCGAAACCAGAAGTGTGCTGTCATTCCATTACCT
>NZ_JBHZRZ010000037.1:0-1061 GCF_043642145.1 Alteromonas gracilis | reverse complement strand
AATAAAAAGAAGGTTCATGCTTACACTGAAGAGTTTCGTAAAGAGGCTGTTCGTCGAGCAGATCAAGAAGGAAACTCCAATCAATCCGTAGCCGCAGAGCTGGGTATTTCTGCGCAACAAATCTACAACTGGCGTCGACAGTTCAAGCGCTGTGGCGGTAATCAATTCTCAACCATTCAAGGTGTGAAGTTTCATCAAGAAGACTCTGAAGAGGTGCAAGCCCTCAAGCGCCAGCTGGCCGACCTTAAAGAAGAGAATGCGTTTTTAAAAAAGGCTGCCGCGTACTTTGCGAGCGACCAAGAGTAAAGTACGCACTCATTAAAGTGTATGCGGGACAGTTCAGAGTAACGATGATGTGTCGGGCACTTAAAGTGTCTCGTTCTGGCTATTATAAGTACCTTACGCGTGGTATGCCCGCACATCAGCAGCGTCGCAAACAGCTGCGTGAGCACACCATGGCGCTCTTTGAAAAATATCAAAAGCGCTATGGCGCACCTAGACTAACACGTGCCTTGAAAGCAGAAAACGTCTCCTGCTGCGTCAATACAATTGCGAAAATTATGCAGCAACTACAGTTACGCGCTCGTAACGGTAGAGCGTTTCGATACTCGCAATATAGCCACAGTAATGTGCGCGTGAGTCAAAACGTCTTGCGCCGGCAATTTGTGGCAACAAAGCCCAATACAAAGTGGGTTACTGACATCACTTATATTCGATTTAAAGGCCAATGGCATTATTTGGCTACCGTGATGGACTTGTACTCAAGAGCTATTGTTGGCTGGGCGTTTGATGGTCATATGACCGAAGAACTTATTATACGCGCACTTAATATGGCAATTAGTCGACGAGATATAGAGCCTGGGTTAATCATTCATTCCGACAGAGGTGTTCAGTATCGCTCCGTACGATACCAAGACTTGATAATGAGTGTCGGTGCTGTGTCCAGCATGAGTAGAAGAAGCAACTGCTGGGACAATGCCGTAATGGAGTCATTCTTCAGTCGTATGAAAGTCGAACTCATATACGGGGAGAAATTCAACTCGCTTCAGGAAATCAAATCT
>NZ_JBHZRZ010000036.1:0-1221 GCF_043642145.1 Alteromonas gracilis | reverse complement strand
GGCTCTTCATCATTAACGGGGGACATCCGCATTCATTAAACTGATTTTGCGAAGAATCATTTAATGGAGAGTACAGATGTCCCACGCAGGTACTATTTTAGGCATAAGTGAGTTAGAAATAGAACGTGTTCATCGACATGATTTTATTGAAGTGTGGGCAAAACCCACCAAAAAACCGCGATGTCAGCATTGTGAAAGCCGAGAGCTTCGCACTAAGGCGACACATCAACGCACGGTAAAACACACACGCCAAGGCAATCAGGTATTAACACTGCACTTAAAGGTGCCTAAGTACCATTGTCGGTGCTGTGGTCGCTATTTTCGTCACCCGTTTGTCGGGATTCGGCCTCGCTATCGGGCCACCGAGTGCTTTCGGTTAGAAGTCTTTGAAGCTCATCATGGTGGTGTGACACAGCGCGGTATATCCCGCACACATCGTATCAGCCCTACCACGGTTGAGCGTTGGTATCAGTCTCACATCAGTCAAAAATACAAAGAAATCGTCAGTCGACCTTGCCCTGAGATGCTGGGGATAGATGAACACTTTTTTACCCGTAAGAAGGGCTACGCGACGACGTTTGTCGATTTACGGCACCGTAGTGTGTTTGATGTAAAGTTGGGACGTTCTGAATTAAGTTTGCGCTCGTACTTGCGCCACCTTCCCAATAAAGAGAACGTGAAGCTCATTGCGATGGACTTATCAGAAACTTATCGCGGTATTGCCAAACGTTATTTCCCCAACGCGACGATAGTCGCTGACCGCTTTCATGTGGTGCGCTTAATTAACCATCACTTCTTAAAAGCGTGGCAGCAACATCATCCTGATGGGCGTAGGAACCGAGGTTTACTCAGTTTGATGCGACGACATCAATGGCACCTAAACGAAGAGAATAACACTAACCTACAACGCTACTTAGCTGACTATCCGGTGCTAAAGACTTTATATGAGGTCAAGCAGAAGCTCATCAGGTATATGCTGTTAAAGACAATGAATGAAAAACGAATGGAAAAAACACTACCCGGATTCTTAGAGTTGCTTGAACAGCTACATCACAGTCCGTTGCGTGCACTGGCCAATACCCTGACGTCGTGGTTGCAACCTATCATTGCCATGTGGCGCTTTACACGAAACAACGGCATCACTGAAGGCTTCCACAACAAAATGGAAATGATATCGAGAAGAGCGTATGGTTTTAGAAACTTTGAAAACTATCGAATAAG
>NZ_JBHZRZ010000035.1:0-1255 GCF_043642145.1 Alteromonas gracilis | reverse complement strand
AAATGGCAAAAGAAAAGTTTGAACGTACGAAACCCCACGTAAACGTGGGTACAATCGGCCACGTTGACCACGGTAAAACTACGCTAACAGCAGCTATCACTACTGTTCTTTCAAAGACTTACGGTGGTAACGCACAGGCTTTCGATCAAATCGATAACGCGCCTGAAGAAAAAGCACGTGGTATCACCATCTCTACTTCACACGTAGAGTACGATACTCCTACTCGTCACTACGCACACGTAGACTGCCCAGGACACGCTGATTACGTTAAAAACATGATCACTGGTGCTGCTCAGATGGACGGTGGTATCCTAGTAGTTGCTGCGACTGATGGCCCTATGCCACAGACTCGTGAGCACATCCTACTTGGTCGTCAGGTTGGTATTCCTTACATCATCGTGTTCATGAACAAGTGTGACATGGTTGACGATGAAGAGCTTCTAGAGCTAGTAGAAATGGAAGTTCGTGAACTTCTTAACGAATACGAATTCCCAGGTGATGACCTACCAGTTATCCAAGGTTCAGCTCTTAAAGCGCTTGAAGGCGACGCAGAGTGGGAAAAGAAAATCATCGAGCTTGGTGAAGCGCTTGATTCATACATCCCAGAGCCAGAGCGTGCAATCGACAAGCCGTTCATCCTTCCAATCGAAGACGTATTCTCAATCTCAGGCCGTGGTACTGTTGTAACTGGTCGTGTTGAGCAAGGTATCGTTAAAGTTGGTGAAGAAGTAGAAATCGTAGGTATCAAAGACACTACTAAGACTACTTGTACTGGTGTTGAGATGTTCCGTAAGCTTCTTGACGAAGGCCGTGCAGGTGAGAACGTTGGTGTTCTTCTACGTGGTACTAAGCGTGATGAAGTTGAACGTGGTCAAGTACTAGCTAAGCCTGGTTCAATCACACCACACGTTAACTTCGAAGCAGAAGTATACGTACTATCTAAAGATGAAGGTGGCCGTCATACTCCATTCTTCAAAGGCTACCGTCCACAGTTCTACTTCCGTACAACTGACGTAACTGGTGCTGTAGAGCTTCCAGAAGGCGTAGAAATGGTAATGCCTGGTGACAACCTTAAATTCAAAGTTGAGCTAATTGCTCCGATTGCGATGGAAGAAGGTCTTCGTTTCGCAATCCGTGAAGGTGGTCGTACAGTAGGTGCTGGTGTTGTATCTAAGATCCTAGACTAATCTAGACTTAGCAACACAAGCCAAAAAAGCGCACTTAGGTGCGCTTTTTTTATGCCTTTTGGAAAGGG
>NZ_JBHZRZ010000034.1:0-1296 GCF_043642145.1 Alteromonas gracilis | reverse complement strand
ACACATATGAGCCTCCGGGCTGTCAATGAAAAAAGATAGCCCTTTGACCACTATTTCAAGATCAATACCGTTGCCCTTTTAGAACTCGTTTACTTCGTCTGTCATTGCTGATGTTAGGGAAATGCCTACGTCAAACACATATAGAGGCTCTTGTTGTTGCTCTTTTCAATTCCTTTTGACTGGCAACGGCACTAGACATTCATCGGTTAACCTTCCTCTGTCCTATTCAAATCTAAGTGGCTGCATTGACCAGTTAGTATCAGGCTCAGTGAAGGTGTAAGCAAATTCGTAAAAAGGTAGAGATGCGCAACAATGGCATGTCTAATCAAACCAACAGGTTTTAGCATATCGGTATATTTATCGATGCTGCTTTTTGCAGAGTACCGCGCGATAAAAGAGATACTCACCATTAAACCAGTTAGACGTTTAAGCTCATGCCACCATGCGACTTACCCGTTTAAAAAGCGTTCTTCATCGAATACCTGCTGGTTCTTCAACATAAAGTAAGTACATCGCCCGATTTTATGAGCGAGTGCAGATAAGGCCTTCGCCTTGCTCATTCTCTTTTGCAGCTTGGCTAGATATCGTTTGGCGTTGTCATTACCTTTAAGGTACAACACCGCTGCTTCGCTGAATGCCCATTTCAAATGTGCATTGCCAATCTTATTCCCCTGCGTACCATGCGCCTTACCTGCCGACTCAGCTTTGCATTTCACTAACCGAGAATACGAGGCAAACTTTTGAACTGATGGAAACCGCTTAATATCACCAACTTCATACAAAATAGTGAGGGCTAGAATTTTCCCGATACCTGGAAACGACTTTAGAATATGTAAATCTGTTGCGCAGTGTGTTTGCGCTTGAGTCTTTACATAATGTTCAATTTTGTAGAGCTCACTCACCATGGTTTCGATGATATTTAGATTTAAGTCCATACTCTTTTGCACTGCTTCATCTGGAAAGAAGTGATGCATCTTTTCTCTATCCGGAGAGTTTCGAAAATCCATCCGAGTTTCTAATGCGGGTAAGTTGTATTGACTAACTGTGCTAGCAACGTGCGCTTTCAGCTGCGCACTCATTCTCATTATGTGGGTGCGACGGCGAAGCGCATCACGAATTGAGCGATGCTCCTTTGAATACGCATGCGCGAGTGGGAAGTTCCCACCGCGCATTAGCTTCGCTATTTTAAGAGCGTCAATTTTATCGTTCTTCGTTTTACCCGCATGAATCGCTTTCATGTAAAGCGCGTGGCCTAGGATGAAATCAACATTGTGCTCTTCACAAAAGTCAGACACC
>NZ_JBHZRZ010000033.1:0-1734 GCF_043642145.1 Alteromonas gracilis | reverse complement strand
TGATCACCAAACATCATGAATGTTCCTATCTTTTTTATCTCATTGATATCGCTATATTATTTGAGGGGATACCTCAGGGTCAGAGTACATTAATACGTCCAGTTCTCCTCGAAATAAACGCTACACCCCATACCCCTCCAACCACGAAAACTAGGGTCAGAGTACTTTAATTGTCCCACTAGCTCTGTAACTAGAAAAATGTACTGTAATTTAATGCTTCATATTATTTGCTTACACTTTTAACGCAATTTGGGGATAACCTCTTCCTTAAAACCCTTTATATTTAATCAAATCGAACGTGTCTCTGTTCACTTTAAATTCACTTGAAAGTGGACATATTTATTAGATATTAATCGTACTAAAGGAATAACATGCGTAAACATATCGGGTTTTTAATAACACTACTTTGTTTGTCTTCAACGGCCTATGCTCAAGGCGTCAATATGAGCGTTAGTGCTGGCTGGCCATTTTTTTTGATACCGACTGTATCGACCACATTTAACGACATCGAATTTTACGCGAACTACAAAGTGGGGCTTGATGACGGGTTTACTGTAGGCGCCGAAAAGCAATATGGTCATCATGTATTTGGTGCCTTTGTGGGGGCTGTAGGTGCAAGAGATGCTGATTATCCATGCGAGGCAGACGATTCTTGCCCACCTCTTCGAATTGTATTTACTGATGCTCAAACAACGCAAGGCTTAGGTTTATCTTACGAATATCGACTAAATCAGGGAAGAGAAGGCTGGGCTTTTCGTGCAGAAGCGGGTTACGGTAAAGAATCTCAGAATGATACAAAGCGCGTTGATGGTAACGTACAGGTTGTTTACCATTTCTAAGACTTGTTAGCGTTGAACTAACTACAACAACAAGGAACTTATAATGTCTGAAAAAATAATAATTACTGCGACCTTTAATCCAGCAGTAAAAACCTACTGGCTTATAAGTTTATTGTTAGTCTCTACCCTCACAATAGTAGGAATACCTTTCTTAATTATATCTATCCCACTATTTTTTGTGATCAGCGGCAAAATACTTGCTGCAATGTCCGCCGTTGTGACAGAGCGAAAACTCGTGGTTAAACGGGGTGTTTTTAATAAAGAAGAGAAGTCCATTCCATTGGAGAAAATAACTGACGTTGCTATGGTGCAAGGGCCGCTAATGCGCGTCTTCAATTTATATCGGCTTTCCTTTGAGACTGCCGGACAATCGGCCCAAGGCGCCCTAGTCTCACTGATTGGAATAAATGACGCTGACACTTTTAGAGAGACCATCCTGACTCAAAAAAATAAGTTATTAACGGAAAGCAACGCCGTACCAGAGCAGAAACGCGATGAAAACAGTGATATGAGGGCACTTATTGAAAGTGTTAAACGCATAGAGCTACTGCTAGAGAAGGCGCTGGAAGAAAAATAAAAATATTGGGGTCAGAGTACATTAAATCCCAGCCGATACACCACATACCCCTCCAACCACGAAAATTAGGGTCAGAGTACTTTAATTGTCCCACTAACTCTGTAACTAGAAAATGTACTCTGACCCTAATATTTAAGTTGTTTACAGGCTTCTACCTCCTAATGAGGAAAAGCTCCAAACTTAAACTAGGTAGACAGGTCGTAACGATCTCTAAGTAAAAGCCAAGTTTGAGAATTAGGGGCAGAGTCTGAGGTATCCCCACAAATAATATAGTGATATTAGGCAGATAAAAAAAGATGGAACATTCATGATGTTTGG
>NZ_JBHZRZ010000032.1:0-2055 GCF_043642145.1 Alteromonas gracilis | reverse complement strand
GGTCGCTCGGACGCATTTACGCGGGGCGGCTTCGCCATTATGCCCCACGCAACTGCCGCCGCTTAGCTTAATGTTAGTACCCTCGGAGCTGGAAGCTTGAAAGTAAAACCATCCAAAAAGCTATATCTAAAAATGCTAAGAAGCCTTTTGATAATTAGCGTTCTATTCGGTCTTACTGCATATGTCTGGTCAACTTCAGTTTATGAATGTATTTCTATATTTTCATGGGACTTTTGCGGCTCTATTGGCCAAGCAGAACTGATTTATCCACTTTTTGCTCTAGATGTGCTGCTAGCTTTTTATTTACTTTCGCCATTTTTTACCTATTTCAGCTATCGTGAAATAATCAAAAATAGGAATAAAATTAAATAATGTTGCTAGGTAGTATTGGGTTTACGGGTACTAACAACCCAATCAACACACTCACTGCGTTCGCTGGGACGCATACATGCGGGGCGGCTTCGCCATTATGCCCCACATGTCTGCGCCCGTTATTGGAAAGTTATGTGACTAGAGGAATAGAATCATCTAATGACTAATGAAGACAAACTGCAACTTCCTAAGATACAGTTATTGGCCCTTTTCTTATCTAGTTGCTTCTTCATACTTCCTTGTGTTTTCAAGCTCAATGTTCTAGCTAGCTGTGCTTTTGCATTCGTCATTTTTTTCTATTTGCTCAGTGAAATGGACTGGTTGCGTAGGTACTTTGGTATGTCCAATAAACAGTTAGCGCTTAACATTATCTTAATTGCAGTTAGTGGGCTTCTGGCTTTCGAAGTGTTTTTTATGTTTGCTCTAGTTGCCATATATCCTGTTTCTAGATTCTATAAAACTTAGGTGCTCTGTATTGGAAAAGTCACATAACAAAAAAATTAAGTCACTCACTTCGTTCGCTGGGACGCATACACGCGGGGCGGCTTCGCCATTATGCCCCACATGCCTGCGCCCCTTATTTAAAAGTTATGCGATTGGTGGAACATGGATAAAAAATTAGAACGTTCCAATGCAGATAAGGTTTTAAGAAGACTAACCAACCAAATCAAGCCACTTGGTTTTGTTCGAACTAAGCCAACGTTTTGGGTTAGAGAGCGAGAGCACTTGGTTCAATTTATTCATATACACAAATACACTTTTGGTCCGTTTTTTCGCATTCATACTTGTGTTAGGCCATTAAATTCTAATTTGGAGTTTGTCGCGTTGTTTGGTCCAATCGAACAGGAACTTAGTGAAACTGCAAAATTTGAATACACGGAAGATATAAACTCTGTAGAAAACTGTGCGTCAACAATGTCTCAGTTTATCTCAACATTTTCAGAAGAGTGGTATTCAACTCTTGGTAGCTTAACAACATTACTGAGTTCAAATTCAGTTCTAGACGCACAAGAAAAAATATCACTTCAAGAGTCCTTAGATGGCAATTCAAAAACATCCAACATCGATAGAACGAGGTCGTCATTAAAAATCGCACAACAAGGCGCTTAACACGTGCAGCACTGCGTGCCACACTGGGACAGTAACGCAGCGGCGCTTCGCGATTATACCGCTACGTCACTGCCCGTTAGCTTTGCGTTAGGTGCTTCTGGGAATAAGGAACAATAATCAAATGATTAAACGGATTTTTAGTGTAGTTGTGTATCCAGAACTTCAGGAAGAATTTGAAGACAAGTTTCATAATTTGGCCCTTCCAGACACACTTTCGTCACACGGCTGTTTGTCAGTCGAAATAAGTAAACCAACTAGTTGTAACCCAAACACTTATTTAATGGTTAGTGAATGGGAGTCAGTTAAAGCTTTAGAGAACAAATTTGGTGTTAATTGGCATCTAGCGTCCATTCCAGAAATAATGAAAAAATATGAACAATCTCACACTATCCAGCATTATGAATCTTGGTAATAATAAACACGCACCTAACAAAAAAATTAAGTCACTCACTTCGTTCGCTGGGACGCATACATGCGGGGCGGCTTCGCCATTATACCCCACATGTCTGCGCCCGTTATTGGAAAGTTATGTGTCAAAAGTAAATTTAGATAAAAAGGATTTTTAACTATGAA
>NZ_JBHZRZ010000031.1:0-2142 GCF_043642145.1 Alteromonas gracilis | reverse complement strand
TTCCATTTTAGTTGAAGCAACGGCTACGTCATGTATATGACAAACAACCGCCAAAGGTCAAATTTGGGCCTAACTTTTAAATAAGGGGCGCATACAAGTGGGGCATAATGGCGAAGCCGCCCCGCATGTATGCGTCCCAGCGAACGAAGTGAGTGACTTAATTTTTTTGTTATATGCCATTAGTTACTAACACCTTGCGAGGCTAATAAAATACCAATGAAAAATGCAAGATATGACAATGAAATAGCTCCGATAGCTGATTTTTTATGGGCTTGATTGTCGCTTGGCGATTCGTTGTTATTTATCTGTTCCATAAAATGATTTTGAGCTAGGTACGCTAACAGTGCACTTATTGCACCAAACAGTACACCTAGAGAAAACGCAAAAAGAGAGTAAACCAAGAAAGTTTTATCCTCTGCTTTCGAATTGCCAACGAATGTTAACAATGCTACCGCTGCGCCGCCATTAATCATAATTGAGCTTTTCAAAGCAAGCTCTGCCATTTGAATTACTGACTTGAAGTGTTCAACTGCACGCTGAAGTTTTAGTTCTGCAATTTTATCGTCGTTCATAACTTCTCTGGCATATAACGCTAAGCTTTGGGGCGCTAGCACGTGGGCTAAAATCCGAGCGAAGCGAGCCAGCCCACGTGTTAGCGTCCCAGCGACCGGAGGGAGTGCCAACAGCGTTTTGTTAGGCGTACAAAGGAACGTACGCAGCTTTGCTGCCACCACTAGCCAAATAGACCGCGTGTTTAAACAATTGAATTTAAGATAAAACAACCCTGTGCGAAATGCCAGATGTTAAGGGCATTGCTGAATAAAAGAGCGAGTTTAGAAGAGTGGTGATGTTGAATGTTGGCGTTGCTGTGTAGATAAAAACCGCGTTGCTAAAGTTGCTTAAAAAACCGAGAAAGCTAGCCGCCAAGGCAACCTAGCGAAACAACCTTGATGCTGGAATGTCACGGTTGAACCCACTTTTAAATGCTGTAAGTAAATGACGCCTAACTTTTAAATAAGGGGCGCAGACGTGTGGGCTAAAATCCGAACGAAGTGAGCAGCCCACATGTTTGCGTCCCAGCCCGCGCAGCGGGCGTGCTTGATTTTTTTGTTATATTGCATTTTTTAATACCGCCCTTGTTTTACCAAGCGGGTTAACCGCTAGGCGCTGAAGCTGTATACCAAAGTTACAAACTGCTTGAGGCTCGACTTTCATATCAAAGTTTACTTTATAGTTTTCGTTTCTGGCATTTGTGAAAGATTCGATGTGAGCAATAGTAACAGCAAACATTGTATGGCCAGAATTGTCTGTACAGAAAGCATGAATAGAAAAATAAGAAAGATCAGGGGTAGAACGGCTTTTAAACTTGATCTCATCTTTTGTGGTTCTAGGAAACTTCTCAAGAAGCCTTCCCAGATGGTTAATCTCCTCTCTATTTGTATAGCAATTTGCTTGACCAGAGAACTGCCCATTACTACCGAATATAGAGATTTCAAATAAAGATTCATCTTCCCATATTGATGAAACTACGAGCCGACTTTCCATGTTACTCCTGCAATATAACTTTTAAATAAGGGGCGCAGACGCGAGGGCTAGAATGCGAAGCAGCCCACGTGTATGCGTCCCAACGAACGAAGTGAGTGACTTAATTTTTTTGTTATGTGCCTTTTACTACAAAACGTGAATGTCATTTATGGTGGCACTAAACTCATTGTTATTGACTAGAGAAAACTCGAACTCCACGGTTAAGTCAGTGATTTCACCATTAACAGGGAAATAAAAACCAAAAAGGTAACTACCGTTATTACATTCCATGAATTCCGGGGTGCAAAAAGCTATATCGGTATTCTCGATTTTAAATTCTGATTCGCTTCCATAATAGTCAAAAACAGCATTTCTTATCTCCTTTTCACCCCAGCGAGTACCGTAATTGTTAGGGACGGTTACCAAATTAATAGCTTGGTCAAAATCATTCAGAGACAGGTGATAAAGCCATTTTTGACAGTATGCTTTTAACTCTGGTTCAATATTTGGGTTTAACAGTTTGAGCATGACCTTCCTTAGGCACATAACTTTCCAATAACGGGCGCAGACATGTGGGGCATAATGGCGAAGCCGCCCCGCGTGTATGCGTCCCAGCGA
>NZ_JBHZRZ010000030.1:0-2367 GCF_043642145.1 Alteromonas gracilis | reverse complement strand
GCAGTGCCAGTTCCTTTGGTCTGTTTAAAAACTGATGAAGCCAGCATACGATTGATTGTTAACACAAACAAGCAAAATGACTGTGCAGTGATCTTTTTGATTTGATTGAAGCAAGCCGCCATTTGAACTAACAAACGCATTGGCGCTTGCTGGCTGAGAGCAAGAACTTGGCGATAAAGCGCCTAATGCGCAACTTCAGGATTTAAAGCGGCGACATTAAAACTACCAAAAGCCAGAGCGATGCTAATGAAAACTGGTGAGGGTAGTTGAACTGATTATTTTATACAGCCAAACGTAGTTTAGGCTGACGCCTTATAACGCCCCACTAAGGGGCGCTAATACATGGGCTAAAATTAGGAACGAAGTGACGCAGCCCATGTGTTAGCGTCCCAGCGAGCAGCGCGAGCGCCTTGAGTGGCTTGTTAGTTGCCATTGTTAAATCATCTATAGAATGAGAAATAATAAACCACGCAAAGCGTTAAAAGAAAAGATGGTATTAGGAAAAGTGTTCTAAGCAGTCTATTTACTCTCGGCCTTGGATACACGAAATAGTAAATCAGTGGAGGAATGAAGAAAGGGCTTAAAAAAACAGCAGGAACTAAAAAATATCCTCCTTCATATGCAAAAAAGCCTCCATTGTGAAGCCAATAAATACCGAAAGTTCCTAATGCACAAACTAGCATAGATAAGACTGATACAGCGATAAGTACAAGGGGTTTGAGCTCAACACTTTGTCTAACTTCTTTGATATTCGAACCTTCCATTGGCAACTAACGCCCAACTTTGGGGCACAAATACATGGGCTATAATAACGAGCGAAGCGAGGGAGCCCATGTATTAGTGTCCCAGCGAACGCAGTGAGCGCCAACAGTTGTTTGTTATACGTAAACCCTAAAACAACCTTTGAATATTAGTTAAAAGTTCCGATATGTTTTTTTGAAACAGATCTTCCCCTGACTCTGGAACAATGGGCTCTAACATTTCCCATAGCCCATTTCCTTTGTACTTTTCAACACCGCCAAAACCTTCCTCACCATTCCAAAACAGCATGAACCGAGAATTACCATTAGCATAAATACATTGCATTGAACCACAATAATCCGTTTCTGTGTCCTTTGTACATTCTATGTAACCATTGTTTAGTAACAACTTTACAACTGGCTTTTTAATCTTGTGATATTCATGCATTCTGATTTACGTATAACAATAAGCTAAGCGGCGCAGTTGCGTGGGGCATAATGGCGAAGCCGCCCCGCGTAAATGCGTCCGAACGACCGAAGGGAGTGGACTTGAGCGCTTTGTTAGAAGCAGAGCCAGTTCCTTTGGTCTTTTTAAAAACTGATGAAGCCAGCATACGATTGATTGTTAACACAAACAAGCAAAACGACTGTGCACTAGTGTTTTTGATTTAGCTGAAGCTAGCCGCCATCTGAGCTATCGAGTGTAATGGCGCTTGCTGAATGAAAATAAGAATTTGGAGACAAAGCGCCTATTACACCACCTTTAAAGTGAATGCGGCGGATTTAAACCTACCACAAGCCAGAGCGATGCTAACGAAAACAGGCAAGGGCAGTTGCATTGAGATTTTTATAAAGCCAAACGCAGTTTAGGCTGACGCCTTATAACTTTTAAATAAGGGGCGCAGGCATGTAGGGCATAATGGCGAAGCCGCCCTGCATGTATGCGTCCCAGCGAACGAAGTGAGTGACTTGATTTTTTTGTTAGATGGCATTAGCCGCAAGTGTTCGAAGCTCACTTTCGTATCCTTGCAAGTTGAAATTCGTTGAGCACTTATTCATAAAACCATGAAAATAAGGCACCTGCCTAATTTTGGTTCTTTCTGTGTTGCGCAATTCCGAGATTAATTCTGGTACCGAAAAGTGTTTTTCTGTTTTTGGGAAAACAAGAGTAACTGGAAATAATGGAACAACTTTTCGGTTGTTTCTTATTTGAGACCCGTAAAAGCATATGGCTTTTTTTATGCGTGAAGATGCAAAACTTTCTGAGAGATTCCAAATGGCAGCAGCACCGATACTGAATCCGACGAGATTTACAGAAGAATCCAAGTTGGTTAGCGAGTTAATCAAATGCTTGCTGTAATTTCCCAAGCCGATATTAGAGGAGAAATACTCATATGCATCGCTTTCAGTTTGGAACATTTTATATTGACCGTCATACGGGTCGACGATGAGATAGTTCTTACAAATGATATTTGCCAACTCTTCAAGAGCTGGTGTTTTACCAAAAATATCTGCAACGATTACAGTAGTCACCTAAATCTCCGTGCCATTGGTCTTACCCACTAAAAGTGGACATCCATGTTAAGCGTATGTCGCTTCGTATTCATATGGGCTGACATAGCCCAAT
>NZ_JBHZRZ010000029.1:0-2383 GCF_043642145.1 Alteromonas gracilis | reverse complement strand
CGGCTGGTGACGTTGAAGACGCACAGGCGCCGAGTGTGTTATCAAACAACCTGTCGCAAGGGCTCACAGATGTACCAGTGAATGCCCCGGTGAGACTGCTTCTGAATGAATCACTGGCGGCACACTGTGTGAATGAAGAGACGGTATCGCTTCACGGTAGTACAGGTGCAGTAGCGGGCAGCGTGACGCTGAGCAGCGATCGCCGAACGATTACGTTTACGCCGGATGCCTATCTGGTGGCAGGTGAAAACTATGAGCTGGTTGTTGCGGGCGTGTGTGATGTCGCGGGTAATGCCGTGGCAGAGTACCGCTTGGATTTCACCGCCGACAGTAGTGGCAGTGTTGATACGGCCTACCCAAGAATAAGCAGTGTTACACCGACAAACAATGCAGCAGACGTATCAGTTAACACAGCGATTGTGGTGACCTTCAATGAAGCCGTTGATGCAGTAAGTATTAGTGATACGCTGCGCGTTCAGGTGAATGGCCACAGTGGTTACGTAGCGGGTGACTATCAGGTAGAAGGAAACGTGGTGACATTTACGCCAAGTGCGCCATTACCGGGTAGTACAAAAATTAGAACCAGTATTTACCACGTCAAAGATAGGGTCGGAAACAGTGCATGTTGTTGGAATTATTATTTCACAACAGAAAACGAGCTTGATACAACGGCACCAACCGTCAGCAGTATCAGTCCGACAGACGGAGCCATGGATATAGGAGTAGGTACGCCAATCGTACTAAGCTTCAATGAATCGTTAAATGCAGCGACGGTCAACAGTAACAACTTCAAGTTGTATTCAGAGGGCAGCATCATCACGCCGAGTGTTTATCGCTCAGCAGACAGTAAAACAATCACCTTGCGTGGTACCTGGCCAGCCGGGAAGTCATTGTCAGTCATCGTCACGAACGATGTGCAGGACCTAAGTGGCAATGCAATGGCGGATTATGTCAGCCTGTTTAGCACTGCAGTGGTCGATAATGATAACGGAAGGCCAAGTGTCTCACGTTTATACCCGAACAGTGGTGCCAATAATGTACCGAGTGTCGGCAGTATAGTGATGTATACCTCAGAGCCAATGGATGAAAGCACCTTACATGAGGCTTTCCATGTAGCGGAAAACGGCATACTGGTAGAGGGACAGATTACGTTGTCAGCATCAGGTCAGGCAATTGAGTTCACCCCGGATGAAGCCTTTGCAGAGGGGGCACTAGTTCACGTTTATCTAGATAGCACAGCTCGTGACGATTCGGGTAATGCGATGAACCACTATCAAGGTCAGTTCCGCATGGCAACAACAACGGCAACAGCAGGGGTGAGACCAACGCCGAATGCTTATCTGCCAAGTAATGGTGTAACCAATGTGTCGCTAAATCCGACCATGCGTATCGTTTATAACCAAGATATGGATGAGACTACCATTACCGATGAATTCATCGTGATGCGAAACAATGATGGCAGTGTCTTCCCGGCTACGGTAAGTCTGGCAGATGATTTACGTACCGTGGAAATCACGCCGCAGTCACTTTTATCGACCGACAGTTACTATTATGTGAGTCTATCAAGTAACATCTTGGATACAGATGGTGACCGTCAGTACTGGAGTCGCAGTTATGGCTTCACCACCGGTGAGTCAGCGATAGAAGACTTACAGGCGCCTCGAGTAACAGCGATGAGTCCGGCAACGGGAATGGAAAACGTGGCATTGAACCCGCGTTATCATGTGCGCTTTGACGAAGCAATTAACCCATACAGCTTCGAACGCATAGCAGATATGAGTGTCTCGTACAGTGCCAGTAATACCGAAGTGTTGTATCACCGTTACTCACCATTACTTGAGAGTACGGAATACACAGAAACCATTACACAGGTAGAAGACTTGTCGGGTAATGAAGTTGTTTCACACAGTGAAACCTTTACAACCGGAACGGGGCCAGATCTGATACGTCCGAATTACAGTGTGTATTTGCCTTACTCGAACAGCACAGTTGCAGTAAATAGCAGTGTGATCTGGGTAATGACCGAAGTTGTCGATCCACTCACGGTGAACAGCGGCACCGTGTATGTACAAGATGTAGACAATGGATGGGCTCATGTCTCGGGTAGTGCCAGTATTGGACAGGATGGCAAGACAATCACGTGGGTGCCAGACAATGTACTGACAGCGGGTAGACGGTTTTATGCACGACTCGGCGGTGTGGCTGACATCAGTGGCAATACAAACTCATCAGATAGCTTCTACTTCTATACCAGTTTGGAAGAAGATACAGCAACACCAGTTGTAACAGGCACATCAGTACATGAAGGCTTAACCGATGTGGCGGTAAATGCCCGAGTGAGAGTGAAGTTTAATGAAGCGGTAAATCATTTATCATTGGGTGG
>NZ_JBHZRZ010000028.1:0-2640 GCF_043642145.1 Alteromonas gracilis | reverse complement strand
GGGCTATGTCAGCCCATATGAATACGAAGCGACATACGCTTAACATGGATGTCCACTTTTAGTGGGTAAGACCAGTGTCAGCGCACACTGATAAATCAGTGGAATAAACGAAGAAAAGGAACTTCTATGAATTTAACTATTTTAGCGATTTCTGGATACATTACTTGGATGTTAGTGCTATTGCTTGCATTAGAAGCATTTCGCACTTATTTGGTCATTTCCTCTGGTCGAAAATCAAATAGCTTCAATACAAGCGGCAGCGATACGACTGAATTCGGGCACAGACTTACTCGAGCACATGCAAATTGCTATGAATTTTTCCCAATATTTGGTGGCACTCTCATTTTAGCTGTCATCACTAATACAACCGACATAACGAACTCACTTTCTTTACTTTGTCTGTTTGCAAGAATAGCCCAATCATTTACTCATTTGCTTTCAGGGAGCAACATTGCAACCCAGATAAGGTTTCTATTTTTTACAATTCAAGTCGGTGTTTGTTCATGGTGGATGTATCAAATAGTCAGCACTTCGTTTTAAACAAATGCCACCTAACAAAAAAATTAAGTCACTCACTTCGTTCGTTGGGACGCAAACATGCGGGGCGGCTTCGCCATTATGCCCCACATGCCTGCGCCCCTTATTTAAAAGTTAGGCATTTCGCAATATGACCATAGTAATGATGCTGAAAAACGAACGGCAATCACTTCCAAAGTGTTGCTGTACAGATATGGAAGAAGCGGTTAAAGATAAAGGATTTCCAATATACTACAGTAGTGCGTATCAAGAATTCGGTCTTAAATTAAGCAGTGGCTACGAATATTTAATCTTAGAATATTGCAATTGGTGTGGTGCGAAATTGCCAATATCCAGAAGAGATGAATGGTTTGATTCCCTAGAAAAGCAGGGCATTGACCCTTGGGAAAATGACATCCCAATAAACTATCTTAGCTCTTCGTGGTGGGAACATGCCTAACAAAAAAATTATGTCGCCCGCAAGCGGGCTGGGACACAAACAGGCAGGCGGCTTCGCCATTGTAGCCTGCCTGTTTGTGCCCCATATTTAAAAGTTATGTGCCAAGGGAAGATACATGCCAAAGTCGAAGTATCAAGAAATAATAGAAGAATGGTGTCAAACTAAAACCGTTACCATTCCTACAGGTTTTTATCGGCATACTGCTGGACACTTGGCAATAATAAAACCTACTGATAGCGGTTTACAGTTAGTTGCAACTACATGGACAGTTAAAGCTGATGTTATTAATTACTTATTAAATTATGGTTCAAATGCCCACATGATTTTAGACTTCAAAGTTCGCAAAGAACTTGACTGGAAAGGTGGAAAAACTCTATCGGTAAAAGGTAGTTTTTAGAAGTGGCACATAACAAAAAAATTAAGTCACTCACTTCGTTCGCTGGGACGCATACACGTGGGCTGCTTCGCATTATGGCCCACGCGCCTGCGCCCCTTATTCAAAAGTTATATGCTCTTCCGGAAAGGGGTAATTAAATGGATGTTTTGATACCGACTTTATTAGTTAATATCAGTTTTATTCTTTTCATACTCATTTCATTTTTTGTTATCCGTAAACAAAAAACTAAAGCATCTACATTTTTCAAAGTGGGTCTACTCATCATCCTAGCTGCAAATATAGTGGCAATCCCTGCTACAGTTTATATTATCCCCCTACTAAGTAATGAAAGTGGTATTTTTATCGTAAGTAATGTTATTGGGTTGCTATCAGGGCTTGGCATATTTTTAATGACGAGAGCGTTCAAGGATGTACATGAACGCATATAACAACCCAATCAACACACTCACTTCGTTCGCTGGGACGCATACACGCGGGGCGGCTTCGCCATTATGCCCCACATGCCTGCGCCCCTTATTTAAAAGTTAGGCACTATGGAAATTACTGAGCAACAATTAACAAGAATAATTTATTCCGTTTGGGATTTTCAGCAAGCCCTGTCGTCTCTTACTTTTCTTCTTGAAACTTGTGATTTCAAAGAACAATATGACAAAGTAAGCCTACGGCGTTTTAGGTGCTACGAATCTTCTCTAATAGTCTCTTTTTCACGCCCCTTCGAACAAACAAGGGGAGGTACTACAATTGGGTTAAGGGCTATTGGAATAAGGCTAACTCCAGAAGATAAAGCACTAATTAAAAAGGTCTCGGAGTTGAGAAACAAAATTGTTGCTCATTCATCTGAGGAAGAAATGCATTTTAGGACAACGACGTTTCCAGTATTGGACACCAAACTCAAAATGCCATTTTTCCAGTTTAATGAAGGTTTATTGTTAGATCTTGAACAGGTATTGGAGATAGAAATACTCATTAAAAAACTCAATCAAGGTTTGGCTGACTTCCTATTCAAGTTGGCTCAAGAACACCCCGCAGTTCTTGAAAAATACTGTGAACCTAGCTCTTTTGGGAATAATGGTGGCAGTGCCTAACAAAGCGCTAAAGACCACTCCCTTCGGTCGCTCGGACGCTAACATGTGGGCTAACTCGCTCCGCTCGGGATTTTAGCCCACATGCCAAGCGCCGCTTAGCTTAAAGTTATACGTAAATCAGAATGCATGAATATCACAAGATTAAAAAGCCAGTTGTAAAGTTGTTACTAAACAATGGTTAC
>NZ_JBHZRZ010000027.1:0-3596 GCF_043642145.1 Alteromonas gracilis | reverse complement strand
AGGGCAACGGTATTGATCTTGAAATAGTGGTCAAAGGGCTATCTTTTTTCATTGACAGCCCGGAGGCTCATATGTGTGTTAGAAGGCGATGTTTCTACTACCTTTGGTTGCTCAAAAGCTAAAACCGAAACACACTCGTTTAAACCAATAATTAGGTATTCCCTCGGATGATATAGCTTACCCGTAATGAAGTGTTCTCTAGTGTTTTCCAGTGCATTCCAGCCACCGTCGATTACTTCAAAACACCAACCAGTTTTTAAGTTACATTCACTCCAAAACTCGCCTAAATCACCTTCATCAAGCACTCTGAAACCATAAATAGCATCGAAATGAACTTTTATACTCCAACTCTTCGATTTAACAGCAATGTTTAAGCATTCTTTGTCGAATATAATTCCGTGAATGTCTACTGTAGAGTCTGATTCGAAATCAGTCTCTACTTTTACAACCTTAGGCTCATAAATCATCGCTAGTCTTTGGTCTTACCCACATAAGGGGCAGTAACACGTGGGCTAAAATCCGAGCGAAGCGACAGAGCCCACGTGTTACTGTCCCAGGGAGCTAGCGACCGACTTAATGTGATTGTTATAAGCCCAGCCGATTAAAACCACCGTTTTTGTTGCCTATAGTTTG
The DNA here is from genome assembly GCF_043642145.1 of Alteromonas gracilis. Taxonomy (GTDB): domain Bacteria; phylum Pseudomonadota; class Gammaproteobacteria; order Enterobacterales; family Alteromonadaceae; genus Alteromonas; species Alteromonas gracilis_B. The sequence goes on along the minus strand of NZ_JBHZRZ010000027.1, from coordinate 2,963 downwards.
CCCACATAACTAAACCTAAAACAAAACTGCCGGATAGTAAAAGAATAGCTCTTGTGGTTTCCGTGTCAGGAGCTACTTGAAACACCGAGTTTAGCCATATTGGAAAAAATATTGTTACCGGAATGACCGTGACGATGAATATTGCAAAAATTAAATAACAAGTAAGAATATTGCTTATGCCGCGCGGATTCGGCCACCCAAAGCGCAAATTGACGAATTTATGCAACTTAACTAAAAAATGAATTCCAGCTAAGTAGAAAATTATTCCTACAGAAAAAAACAAAATATCTAGCATGTTCAACTTGGCTTATAACGCCCCGCTTAGGGGCAATAACACGTAGGCTAAAATACCAAGCGAAGCGCAGGGAGCCTACGTGTTATTGTCCCAGGGAGCTTGCGACCGACTACAGCGGATTGTTAGGTGACGGCTTTCTACGAAGAAAGTGAGCACCGATAAAACCAACACCAAGAACTAACAACAATATATGCAAATAAATACCAGTGACAACACTTTGATTGAGAAAGCTTAGAGTTGAATAAGTATTTGAAAAGCAGATATTACCAGAAAGCTTACACTCTACAGTGGTTTGAGCGGGCAATAGTTTTTGCGAGTAAACCAAAATACCAGTTGGTGGGTTAGTGTGGTGGATGAATAATTCAGGGCCGTTGGCGCGAAACCCTTGATTAGGGTCCGTAAAAGCTTTCTCGGACACTTGAAAAGAACTTTCTTTGCCGTTAATCCAAGCAGAGAAAAGCGTCCAATCGCTAAATACATCTGCTGTTAGAGAGCCTAGGCCAAAGATAAAAAGCGCTAAACCAATCTTAAACAAGTCAAATCCCTACACCGTTACCTAACGCCTCAATATGGGGCGCATAAATGCATGGCTATACTTAGCGACGAAGGAGCGCAAGCCATGCGTTTTGCGTCCTTGCCATTATTGACTTGTTAGCTTTCAACCGCCGAAACTATGAACTTTTTCTATACAAATACCACTTAATTGTTCCTGAGTTAATAAGTGTGTTTGGTCAGTAAAAGTAAATGTAGGACGTTGAGTTTCATTTCCTAGCTGTACTTGAACAGGTAGATTTAACGTACTCTCATAACTAGGGATTTTATTGGCAACCAGACCTTTAAATGTAGGTATAGAGCTATTGTCATTTTCATAGTTTTCTACGTACTCAAAAAAGTTTTCTTCTGGGACTTCAACCCAAACACCCCAACCATAACTTTTCTCGGTACCAGTAACAGGAATATATGCCACTCCTCTCAAGAAATAACGCTCATCTAGTCTACATAAATCAGTATCTATTTGAGTGCGTTCTTCTTTCTCGGCTTCTGATAATGCCCACACTTCGTCTGGCATTTTGTAGCTTTTATCAAAAGAAATATCTCCGATATCTTTTCCACAGCATCCGCACTTCAACTTATTTCTCCTGAAAGCTAACACCCCAACTTTGGGGCACAAATACATGGGCTAAAATTACGAGCGAAGCGAGGGAGCCCATGTGTTTGTGTCCCAGCGAACGCAGTGAGCGCCAACAGTTGTTTGTTAGCTACACAACCCCAAATAACCTACGAATTTGAAGGCCAAACATAAACACCATTATTGATATAGTATGATCTGAGATTAGGCAGTGATCTCTTTGCTAATAACTCAGGCACAGAGCCAAAACGATGTTGGTATAGCTTAACAGCTGATAATCGTTTCCAGCGATACAAAATAAATGAAGACTTTCGATTTTTTCGTAGCTGATTTTCTCTTGTCGCAAGTCGTTTTATCAAAGTTTGAAACATTGATTTATTGAGAGTAAACCAATTTCTTTCTTTAAGAAATGGACTACCTAGCTCTAATGAATATTTCCTTTTAATTTGTACTCTTCCTTCGTGTAGCTAACTTTTAAATAAGGGGCGCTAACACGTAGGGCATAATAGCGAAGCGGCCCTGCGTGTTAGCGTCCCAGTGGGCTTTAGCCCACGACTTAATTTTTTTGTTATGTGCCATTCCCTTATAAAACCTTTGATTTACAGTGTAAAAACAAGTTCACCTTTAATAGTTGTATACATAAGATAACTAGCAGCAATTAGCGCACAACCAAAAATTTTAGTCTGAACCTTACCCAGATTACCTTTTTTGCTCTTTGTATACTTACTATTATCGTCTACAAATCCATTGGTTTTTGTTGGTCCAGCAGATAGGGTGAATTCAAGTTCACTTTTGGTTAGAACATAAAGGCCAAAGATAAGAATTAATAAGGCAACTAAATCGTATTCATAGACTTGCATATTTTCACCTCTTCCCTGTAGTTTCGCCAATTAAGGGCATTAAATTTAATTCTTACCTTGGTACATAACTTTTAAATAAGGGGCGCAGGCGCGTGGGCTAAAATGCGAAGCAGCCCACGTGTATGCGTCCCAGTGACCAACGGGAACGACTTAATTTTTTTGTTAGGTGCGTTTATAAACAACCTCTTGTTATCCAAAGGGTTAAATACATTCCAAGCCGATACTACAAATTGTTAGCAGTACAAAAACAGGCCAGCTTGCTCCGACAATTATTGATGAGATTACAGCAATAACACTACTTTTTAAGTAACTTACTTTTTCACACAGTTTTGCAATGGTAGCTAGCAGTGTTACGGGAACAAAGTAGATAATGCATAGACTTAGAATGAGCTTTGCATGACTATTTTCCTTGGCAAAGTCGGATGATTCATCAAAATAGCTATTTAAAAATAATACGGCAAATACCAAACACGAAAAAATCACGAGCCCTTTATATTTAAAGCTATTGAATAACAAAGTTCCGATAATAAGAAACAAAAAACACAGAAAAATATATAAAGGAGAGATCAAGTTCAGATTCCTTTCTTATAAGCACCTAACTTTAAGCTTTGGGGCGCTAGCACGTGGGCTAAAATCCGAGCGAAGCGAGCCAGCCCACGTGTTAGCGTCCCAGCGACCG
>NZ_JBHZRZ010000026.1:0-3771 GCF_043642145.1 Alteromonas gracilis | reverse complement strand
GGTCGCTCGGACGCATTTACGCGGGGCGGCTTCGCCATTATGCCCCACGCAACTGCCGCCGCTTAGCTTAATGTTAGGTTTCTTGTGAAATTATTCACCCGTTCAAAAGTTCTCTTTTCTCTCTCTGGATTAAGTTTTATATGGTTTTTAATCGTCTTCCAAAGTGAACTTTCAAATCCGGACGTCGTGTGTAGTGCAGACTTAGTTACTAAAAAAGAGCCTGTTTGCTTAATAAATAGAATGGATTCTGAGCGCTTCAGAGTCACCGTAAGTTACGGTGGCTCACGCAAAACAAGTCAAGAAAAGGTAACTATCAAGTTACTTCTAACGGAAGGCAGTACAGAAAACTGGTCATTAGTTTTGAACCCAAGAGCAGCAAGCTACTCAGGGCAAACAAAACGGTATTATGGGACGCTAAACTATGGCACATTCAACAATGAGTTCCTTAAAGGAGTTACATTGACAATTCGCGCCAGCGAAAATGTTTCTTTGTTTAAGAAGTTCGAGGTCAGAGTAGTAAGAAACCCAAATGGAGCAAAAGTCTATTTGTGGGCAGTAATCACTCTAATACTTCTTTTTTTGTCTATTTGGTTTAGGACTTCAATCTTTGTAAAAGGTATCAGCAGACCATTACCATATTTACTCTTTTTTTTCGCATTGTTAATTTTGCTCGCGTGGGAACTGTGAAAAACCTAACAAAACACTAAAGGCACTCGCGCTGCTCGCTGGGACGCTAATACATGGGCTGCGTCACTTCGTTCCTAATTTTAGCCCATGTATTATCGCCCCTTAGTGGGGTGTTATAAGGCGTCAGCCTAAACTTCGTTTGGCTTTATAAAAATCTCAGAGTAACTGCCCTCGCCTATTTTCACCAGCATCGCTCTGGCTTGTGGTAGGTATAATTCCGCCGCTTTCTATTCAAAAGTGGTGTAATAGGCGCTTTTTCTCCAAGTTCTTATTTTCAGCCAGCAAGCGCCATCACACTCGATAGCTCAGATGGCGGCTAGCTTCAGCCAAATCAAAAACATCACTGCACCGTCGTTTTACTTGTTTGTGTTAATAATCAATCGTATGCTGGCTCTATTACTTTTTAAAAATGCCAAGGGAACAGGCTCTGCTTCTAACAAAGCGCTCAAGTTCACTCCCTTCGGTCGCTGGGACGCTAACACGCGGGCTGACTCACTTCGTTCGGATTTTAGCCCACGCGCTAGCGCCCCTTAGCTTAAAGTTATAAGGCGTCAGCCTAAACTGCGTTTGGCTTTATAAAAATCTCAATGCAACTGCCCTTGCCTGTTTTCGTTAGCATCGCTCTGGCTTGTGGTAGGTTTAAATCCGCCGCATTCACTTTAAAGGTGGTGTAATAGGCGCTTTGTCTCCAAATTCTTATTTTCATTCAGCAAGCGCCATTACACTCGATAGCTCAGATGGCGGCTAGCTTCAGCTAAATCAAAAACACTAGTGCACAGTCGTTTTGCTTGTTTGTGTTAAAAATCAATCGTATGCTGGCTTCAACAGTTTTCAAACAGACCAAAGGAACTGGCTCTGCTTCTAACAAAGCGCTCAAGTCCACTCCCTTCGGTCGTTCGGACGCATTTACGCGGGGCGGCTTCGCCATTATGCCCCACGCAACTGCGCCGCTTAGCTTAATGTTATGTGCCAAAAGGAATTTGAATGCGCAAGAATAGTCAACTATTAATCGCTGGCAGTTTAAGCATCTTGGCTGCATTACTTCATATTAGTTGTATTTTCGGCGGTCCTGACTGGTATCTCTTTTTTGGTGCTGGTCAACGAATGGCTCAGCTCGCTGCTCAGGGCGACCCGTATCCCACAATTGCAACTTTGGTTATTGCTTCAATTCTTACCGGCTGGGGCTTATATGCTTTTTCTGGTGCAGGCATCATCGTTAAATTACCACTACTAAAAACCTGTTTATCGTTAATCACTGCCATCTATTTGTTGCGTGGCATCGCAGGTTTAGTTGGTCCATTTCTAACCTCAGACCCTGTGGTACATCAAAATTCAATAACCTTTTGGTTAGTAAGCTCAATTGTATGCTGTATTTATGGTACGTTTTATTTATTGGGCACAGTAAAGTTATGGCGGCAGTAGAAAGTGTGCTGGCACATAACAAAAAAATTAAGTTCGCCCGCTGCGCGGGCTGGGACGCAAACATGTGGGCTGACTCGCTTCGCTCGGATTTTAGCCCACATGCCTGCGCCCCTTATTTAAAAGTTATAAGGCGTCAGCCTAAACTGCGTTTGGCTTTATAAAAATCTCAATGCAACTGCCCTTGCCTGTTTTCGTTAGCATCGCTCTGGCTTGTGGTAGGTTTAAATCCGCCGCTTTCAATTCAAAGGTGGTGTAATAGGCGCTTTATCGCCAAGTTCTTATTTTCAGCCAGCAAGCGCCATTACACTCGATAGCTCAGATGGCGGCTAGCTTCAGCCAAATCAAAACCATCACTGCTCAGTCGTTTTGCTTGTTTGTGTTAAAAATCAATCGTATGCTGGCTTCAACAGTTTTCAAACAGACCAAAGGAACTGGCTCTGCTTCTAACAAAGCGCTAAAGACCACTCCCTTCGGTCGCTCGGACGCATTTACGCGGGGCGGCTTCGCCATGATGCCCCACGTAACTGCGCCGCTTAGCTTAATGTTAGGCGTCATTTACTTACAGCATTAAAAAGTGGGTTCAGCCATGACATTAAAGCATCAAGGTTGTTTCGCTAGGTTGTCTTTACCGCTGGCTTTTTCGGTAGTTTCAACGGCTTTAGCAACGTACTTTTCATCACACAGCAACGCCGACATTCTGCATCACCAGTCTTCTAAACTCGCTCTTTTATCCAGCAATGTCGTTAACATCTGGCATTTCGCACAGGGTTGTTTTATCTTAATTTCAACAATTTAAATAAGTGGCCTTATCGGCTAGTGGTGGCAGCAAAGCTGCGTACTTTCCTTTGTACGCCTAACAAAACGCTGTTGGCACTCCCTTCGGTCGCTGGGACGCTAACACGTGGGCTGACTCACTTCGTTCGGATTTTAGCCCACGTGCTAGCGCCCCAAAGCTTAGCGTTATGTGCCAAATTGGAAAAGGACAATTTGCTATGAATACTATACGGATATTAGGCGTTATTTTAGGCTTAGTCTTTATGTTCATTAATGGCTATGTCTTTCTAACGGAGCATTTAGCTGCACTAGGAAGTGTATTAGGCTTTTTGGTGGGTATTTTGTTTATTCGTTTCGGCGTTACAGGTAAAGATTCGGTTCAGTCGCTGTTTAAAAAGTTAACTGGTCGTAGTTTCAGCAATGGCACATAACAAAAAAATTAAGTCACTCACTACGTTCGCTGGGACGCATACACGTGGGCTGCTTCGCATTTTAGCCCACGTGTCTGCGCCCCTTATTTAAAAGTTATAAGGCGTCAGCCTAAACTGCGTTTGGCTTAATAAAAAATTCAGCACATCTACCCCCCACCTGTTTTCATTAACATCGCTCTAGCTTGTGGTAGGTTTAAATCCGCCGCTTTCAACTCAAAGGTGGTGTAATAGGCGCTTTACCTTCAAGCTCTTACTTTTAGACAGCAAGCGCCATTACACTCGATAGCTCAGATGGCGGCTAGCTTCAGTCAAATCAAAACCGTCACTGCACAGTCGTTTCGCTTGTTTGTGTTAACAATCAATCGTATGCTGGCTTCATCAGTTTTTAAACAGACCAAAGGAACTGGCTCTGCTTCTAACAAAGCGCTAAAGACCACTCCCTTCGGTCGCTCGGACG
>NZ_JBHZRZ010000025.1:0-4593 GCF_043642145.1 Alteromonas gracilis | reverse complement strand
ATGAACCTTCTTTTTATTAGCCATAAGTCACCTCTTATCTAACTAAAGGAGATGTCCACTAAGTTTGGGTAAGTCCTGCACCTAACACCCGCATAACGGGCAAAAATATGTAGGCTACAATACCAAGCGAAGCGCCGGGAGCCTACGTATTTTTGTCCCAGCGAGCGTAGTGAGCGAGTTTATGCGCTTGTTAAACCAGCAATGATAGCCTAAAATGACCTAATTAAAGACCTTTTAGGAGACCGTTATGGCGGCTAGAGTTTTGGCAGAAGTTGCTGCAAGTATTACTGAACTAAAAGCAAACCCTATGAAAGTTGCAAGCAGTGCATATGGCGATCCTGTTGCCATATTGAATCGGAATGAGCCCGCGTTCTATTGTGTTCCGGCTGAGATTTACGAAAAAATGATGGATCGTTTAGAGGATCTGGAACTACTACAGCTTGTTAAAGAAAGGCAAAGCGAGGATAGCGTTTCGGTGAATTTGGATGATCTATAAATTAGAGTTTAAGAGAAGCGCCTTAAAAGAATGGAATAAACTAGGTAGCACTTTGCAGCAGCAACTGAAAAAGAAGTTAGCAGAGAGATTAAAAATACCACACGTAGCCCCAGATAGAGTGTTAGGTGCTGATAATGTTTATAAAATAAAATTACGTCAATCTGGATATAGGTTGGTGTATCAGGTACTTGATGACGTAGTTGTAGTTACAGTGCTTGCAGTTGGAAAACGCGAAAGAAATGAGGCTTACAAAAAAGCATTAAAGAGACTTGATGCTGAATAAGGGTTTAACGCCGTTGTAACCGGCAAAAAATTGTTGGCTAAAATGTGAAGCGAAGCGTAACAGCCAACAGTTTTTTGTCCGCGTTGACGACCTTGTTATGCGTTGACACACAAAATTAAAAGCGCTTGCGCCTGCACCAATAAGCCAAACTTAAAATTAAAAAAACACTCACCAAACTCAAAATTGCAAAGAAGCGTTCGACTGGTGAATGATGATTCTGGTCACAGCTTAAATTGAAAAAAGAAAAGCCAAGACCAACTTAAAACTTAATTACGCCACTGTGCCTAAAAGCTAATTTGAAGAAAAGGCTTGAAGTAAAAACCGCTTTAAAGACAGCGATTTAAAGTGACGCATAACGCCCAACTTTGGGGCACAAATACATGGGCTAAAATAACGAGCGAAGCGAAGGGAGCCCATGTGTTTGTGTCCCAGCGAACGCAGTGAGCGCCAACAGTTGTTTGTTAGCTGCAAACCTGCTTATGGAAATATGCTCTATTGCGATATGTAAGACAAGCGGTTACTGGAATTGGTAGAAACATAGCAATAGCAAAAAGCCAATCTATATATGCCGCAAAAACAGTTGCAGTAAATGACGCTATACAGCCTAAAGATAGATAAACAATTAATCGATTAGGCGGAGTATCTGTCTTATGCGGATAAAGTGTCAGGTTGTTAAGTGCGAGCATCCCCCAAAAGCCTAAAAGACCAGCTACTACTATTAGGAAGGGGAGCAGCGTTGCCATTTTACTCTCGAATAGCTGGTAGAGCCAAACGGGACTAAATATAACCCCAAGGGTTAGTAAAATCGCAGATGGTCCAAAAGATACAATTAAAACAACGAAATAAAGTATGCTTTTCATTCTTGCAGATAACGGCCCGCATAACGGGCAAAAATACGTAGGCTATAATACAGAGCGAAGCGAAGGGAGCCTACGTGTTTTTGTCCCAGCGAGCTTGCGAGCGAGTTTATGCGATTGTTAGGTAAACTACTCAAAAAGAGCACCTTGCAGCAAGAGCCTCTTTACATTGTGGTGTATGATTAAAAGCCCAATGGCGCAAATTGCAAGAAACACAATTGTTGCCAAAAAATACTCTACCCAAGCTAACCACTTAATTCTATTTCTATGCTCGAGAATTAACTCTTTTCTGTAAGCGGTTGATAATAGAAACGGCCAAGCAAGATATACAAAGCGAGGTCCGCTGGCTAATTCTGCAAAGAAATCTAAAGCGTTGCCTAAAACGGGAACTCTAGATAGCGCTAGAGCTACAGCGAGGAATACCCCGAAAACAAGTAAGCTAATTACAGCAACCAAAATTTCCATATACAGGTTTACCTAACATTAAGCTAAGCGGCGCAGTTGCGTGGGGCATAATGGCGAAGCCGCCCCGCGTAAATGCGTCCGAGCGACCGAAGGGAGTGGACTTGAGCGCTTTGTTAGAAGCAGAGCCAGTTCCTTTGGTCTGTTTAAAAACTGATGAAGCCAGCATACGATTGATTGTTAACACAAACAAGCAAAACGACTGTGCACTGATGTTTTTGATTTGGCTGAAGCCAGCCGCCATTTGAGCTACCGAGTGTAATGGCGCTTGCTGACTCAAAATAAGAACTTGGCGATAAAGCGCCTATTACACCACCTTTAAAGTGAAAGCGGCGGATTTAAACCTACCACAAGCCAGAGCGATGTAAATGAAAACAGGAGAGGGTAATTCCACTGGGATTTTCATAAAGCCAAACGCAGTTTAGGCTGACGCCTTATAACATTAAGCTAAGCGGCGCAGTTGCGTGGGGCATAATGGCGAAGCCGCCCCGCGTAAATGCGTCCGAGCGACCGAAGGGAGTGGACTTTAGCGCTTTGTTAGAAGCAGTGCCAGTTCCTTTGGTCTGTTTAAAAACTGATGAAGCCAGCATACGATTGATTGTTAACACAAACAAGCAAAACGACTGAGCAGTGATGGTTTTGATTTGACTGAAGCTAGCCGCTATCTGAGCTGCCGAGTGTAATGGCGCTTGCTGGCTTAAAATAAGAACTTGGTGATAAAGCGCCTATTACACCACCTTTGAAGTTAAAGCGGCGGATTTAAACTTACCACAAGCTAGAGCGATGCTAATGAAAACAGGTGAGGGTAGTTGCACTGAGATTTTTATAAAGCCAAACGCAGTTTAGGCTGACGCCTTATAACTTTAAGCTAAGCGGCGCAGTTGCGTGGGGCATAATGGCGAAGCCGCCCCGCGTAATTGCGTCCGAACGACCGAAGGGAGTGGTCTTTAGCGCTTTGTTAGAAGCAGAGCCAGTTCCTTTGGTCTGTTTAAAAACTGTTGAAGCCAGCATACGATTGATTGTTAACACAAACAAGCAAAACGACTGAGCAGTGATGGTTTTGATTTGGCTGAAGCTAGCCGCTATCTGAGCTATCGAGTGTAATGGCGCTTGCTGGCTTAGAATAAGAACTTGGAGATTGAGCGCCTATTACACCACCTTTAAAGTGAATGCGGCGGAATAGAACCTACCACAAGCCAGAGCGATGCTAGTAAAAACAGGTGAAGGTAGTTGCGCTGGGATCTTAATAAAGCCAAACGAAGTTTAGGCTGACGCCTTATAACACCCCGCTTAGGGGCAATAACACGTGGGCTAAAATTTGGAGCGAAGCGACCCAGCCCACGTGTTATTGTCCCAGGGAGCTTGCGACCGACTACAGCGGTTTGTTAGGGTATTTACACTACCAACCGTCTTTTTGTAACTGAAGCTCTATTCGTTTTTCATGCGCATTAAGTTCAGCAGGAGAGTTATGAAATACTTCCAATTCTCTGTCACACTCTAAAAATTGAATTATGTCAGATAAATCTTCATGCGTGAGCTCAAACCATTCACCTCTGACCTTTTGTTTTTTGAAGCATCTATGAAGAAACTTTTCGAGATAAACTATTTCTCTTGCTTGATAATCCCCTAGGTCTGATTCAACATGAAAAATCTCTTTTAGTTTAAAGGGGCATCCGGTCTGATGATTTCTTAATCTAGAAACAACATCGTTCGCTATACCAATTTTGTAGTAATTTGTTCCGTCGCAACGAATAACATACAAGTTACGTGGAATATCATTGGCTTTAACAAACTTTTCTATACTAGCATTAACTTCCTCGTAGGACTCACCTGTGTAATTTTCACTATAATCCAAAAGTGAGGCAATATCTGTGCGTAATGATTTGGGAACTCTAATTTTACCGTATGCTTCCATAAGTACCCTAACTTTAAGCTAAGGGGCGCTGATGCGTGGGGCATAATGGCGAAGCCGCCCCGCGTATAGGCGTCCCAGCGACCGAAGGGAGTGGCTTGAGCGTTTTGTTAGTACCCATGAACTGTAAACATCCTTATATCTTTTTAGTTAATAATTTTTGTTTCGATTTCTAATGATCTCGCTGAGACTGAAAAACGTGATGAACGGCGACGCAATGTACAACACCAAAATCGAATCAAACGCAATTAAGGCATAGACAATCTCTGCTTGGCCGATAGAGCCGCAGAATTCCCAACTGAAAATAGGAATGCATTCATATACCGATGTAGACCATACGAAAGCTGTGCCGCCGAAAACAATACAAAGCAACAAAACACTGCACATCATTTTTAGATAAAGTTTTTTGGATGGCCTGACTTTCATTGCTTCCAACTCTTTGGGTACTAACTTTTAAATAAGGGGCGCATTCATGTGGGGCATAATGGCGAAGCCGCCCCGCATGAATGCGTCCCAGCGAACGAAGTGAGTGACTTAATTTTTTTGTTATACGCCACTTTTTGATTCAATACATCTATTAAGA
>NZ_JBHZRZ010000024.1:0-4617 GCF_043642145.1 Alteromonas gracilis | reverse complement strand
ATTGGGCTATGTCAGCCCATATGAATACGAAGCGACATACGCTTAACATGGATGTCCACTTTTAGTGGGTAAGACCAGTGCTACTAGTGAAAAGTGAAGCAATTACTTTTTTCAAAGGTGTTTTTCTAGGTGGGTTTTTCTCTCTAGTCGCATTTGGTTGTCTAATTGGTTTAATTGTCCAGCTTAACCAAGAAAGCTCAGAATTAGTAAATGTAATTTTATGTGCAATCGGTCTTGGTGCTTCTAGCTTAGCTGCACTTTGGGGTGCTGGTTTTTGGAAACGTTGGTGGCTTGTTGGCTTCTTTGCCTTTGCTCCAGTTATACTCACAGTGGATTTCACTTTAAATCCAATCTTTCCAGTAGGCACAATCATTGTTGCTGTTTTGTGCTTCTTTAATAAAGGTAATAAAAGTGCACGCACCTAACAAGTCAATCAACACGCTCACTGCGTTCGCTGGGACGCATACACGCAGGGCGGCTTCGCCATTATGCCCTACGCGCCTGCGCCCGTTATTGAAAAGTTAGGCGTCATTTACTTACAGCATTAAAAAGTAGGTTCAGCCGTGACATTACAGCATCAAGGCTGTTTCGCTAGGTTGTCTTTATTGCTTACTTTTTCAGACGTTTCAACGACTTTAGCAACGCGGTTTTTTATCAACACAGTAACGCTAACATTTAACATCATTAGTATTCTAAACTCGCTCTTTTATCCAGCAACCTCCTTAACATCTGGCATTTCGAACAGGGTTGTTTTATCTTAAATTCAATAATTTAAACAAGTGGCCGTATCGGCTAGTGGTGGCAGCAAAGCTGCGTACTTTCCTTTGTACGCCTAACAAAACGCTGTTGGCACTCCCTCCGGTCGCTGGGACGCTAACACGTGGGCTGACTCACTTCGTTCGGATTTTAGCCCACATGCTAGCGCCCCAAAGCTTAGCGTTATAAGGCGTCAGCCTAAACTGCGTTTGGCTTTATAAAAATCCCCGTACAACTACCCTCACCTGTTTTTATAAGCATCGCTCTGGCTTGTGGTAGGTTTAAATCCGCCGCTTTCAATTCAAAGGTGGTGTAATAGGCGCTCAATCTCCAAGTTCTTATTCTAAGCCAGCAAGCGCCATTACACTCGATAGCTCAGATAGCGGCTAGCTTCAGCCAAATCAAAACCATCACTGCTCAGTCGTTTTGCTTGTTTGTGTTAACAATCAATCGTATGCTGGCTTCAACAGTTTTTAAACAGACCAAAGGAACTGGCTCTGCTTCTAACAAAGCGCTAAAGACCACTCCCTTCGGTCGTTCGGACGCAATTACGCGGGGCGGCTTCGCCATTATGCCCCACGCAACTGCGCCGCTTAGCTTAAAGTTATAAGGCGTCAGCCTAAACTGCGTTTGGCTTTATAAAAATCCCCGTACAACTACCCTCACCTGTTTTTATAAGCATCGCTCTGGCTTGTGGTAGGTTTAAATCCGCCGCTTTCAATTCAAAGGTTGCGCATTAGGCGCTTTATCGCCAAGTTATTATTCAACGTCAACAAGCGCCAATGCGTTCGACAGTTCAAATGGCGGCTAGCTTAAGCTAAATCAAAAACACTAGTGCACAGTCGTTTTGCTTGTTTGTGTTAACAATCAATCGTATGCTGGCTTCATCAGTTTTTAAACAGACCAAAGGAACTGGCTCTGCTTCTAACAAAGCGCTAAAGACCACTCCCTTCGGTCGCTCGGACGCATTTACGCGGGGCGGCTTCGCCATGATGCCCCACGTAACTGCGCCGCTTAGCTTAATGTTATAAGGCGTCAGCCTAAACTATGTTTGGCTTTATAAACTTATCAGTTCAACCGCCCTTACCTGTTGTTCCCAACATCGCCAAAGCATTGGTAGTTTTAATATCACCGCGCTTACTTCGAAGGTCTCGCAATAGGCGCTTTATCGCCCAGTTCTTATTTTGAGTCAGCAAGCGCCATTACACTCGGTAGCTCAAATGGCGGCTGGCTTCAGCCAAATCAAAAACATCAGTGCACAGTCGTTTTGCTTGTTTGTGTTAACAATCAATCGTATGCTGGCTTCATCAGTTTTTAAACAGACCAAAGGAACTGGCTCTGCTTCTAACAAAGCGCTCAAGTCCACTCCCTTCGGTCGTTCGGACGCTAACATGTGGGCTAACTCGCTTCGCTCGGAATTTTAGCCCACATGCCAGCGCCGCTTAGCTTAATGTTAGCTATTTTGATGAACATGCTATTTTCATTTGCTATTTTTTTACTCTATTTGTCGCCAATTGCCTTTGTATTCCTTTACTCAAAATATGAATATCAGCATTCATTAGCGACCAGTTTCAAAAGGTGGAGAAACTCCAAGATAATTGGCATTGTTTTCTTTGCTGTGCTGACCTTTTTCATAGCTACAACTGAAGGGACTAGCTGGAGATTATCAACTTATTGGTATTTGCTATGGGAACCAGGTTTAAGTATTAGCCTTATCGTATTTTCCAAACCTGCCAGTGAAATTATAGAAGGCTTTTCGTCACTAGATTATTTCGGCGAGGACTTTGGGCATATTTTAGGGTGGTTCGGCCTTTTATCCGTATCATGTGTACTTGGGGTTGAAGTTTTAAGGCATAGCTAACAAACGCATAAACTCGCTCGCGGGCTCGCTGGGACAAAAATACGTAGGCTCCCTGCGCTTCGCTTGATATTGTAGCCTACGTATTTTTGCCCGTTATGCGGGCCGTTAGGCATTTCGCAATATGACCATAGTAATGATGCTGAAAAACGAACGGCAATCACTTCCAAAGTGTTGCTGTACAGATATGGAAGAAGCGGTTAAAGATAAAGGATTTCCAATATACTACAGTAGTGCGTATCAAGAATTCGGTCTTAAATTAAGCAGTGGCTACGAATATTTAATCTTAGAATATTGCAATTGGTGTGGTGCGAAATTGCCAATATCCAGAAGAGATGAATGGTTTGATTCCCTAGAAAAGCAGGGCATTGACCCTTGGGAAAATGACATCCCAATAAACTATCTTAGCTCTTCGTGGTGGGAACATGCCTAACAAAAAAATTATGTCGCCCGCAAGCGGGCTGGGACACAAACAGGCAGGCGGCTTCGCCATTGTAGCCTGCCTGTTTGTGCCCCATATTTAAAAGTTATAAGGCGTCAGCCTAAACTTCGTTTGGCTTAATACAAATCCCAGTGTAACTACCCTCACCTGTTTTCATTAGCATCGCTCTAGCTTGTGGTAGGTTTAAATCCGCCGCTTTCAATTTAAAGGTGGTGTAATAGGCGCTTTATCTCCAAGTTCTTATTTTCATTCAGCAAGCGCCATTACACTCGATAGCTCAGATGGCGGCTAGCTTCAGCTAAATCAAAAACATTTGTGCACAGTCGTTTTGCTTGTTTGTGTTAACAATCAATCGTATGCTGGCTTCAACAGTTTTTAAACAGACCAAAGGAACTGGCTCTGCTTCTAACAAAGCGCTAAAGTCCACTCCCTTCGGTCGCTCGGACGCATTTACGCGGGGCGGCTTCGCCATGATGCCCCACGCAACTGCGCCGCTTAGCTTAATGTTAGCTGCCAAAGGAAAAGGAAACTCATGGGACTTCACGTACACAATTTAGGAAACCTTCCCAACACAGTGGATGGCCGAGACTTTTTCATATATGTATTAGACTATGGTTGGAAAGAACCATTAACTGACACATTGGTCGCAAACTTCACTAACATGGCTAGAAAAGCCTCTGAATCTCGCTCAATGGTTATTGCTGGTATAGATCCAGTCCACTTCGCAAACGAAGTATTTTCTTGGCATCAAATTAATGGCGAAGATGGAGAGTCCATGTTGCCAGCCATTATGATTTCAACTTTAACCCCCAACTATTTTTACGAAAATAATCATCATCGTCGGGCAGCCTCAGAAATTGATGACAAGCTGGTTTTAATACCGCTAAAAAAGGTATGCGAAAGCACAGATGACGTTATAAAGCTAATTGGTTCGATTTTTAAAGACATAGAAAAAAAGTCTGAGTTAACTGGATTCGAAGTGGTAAAAAAGCTACAAAAAGGTAAAGGTCGGCGATTCGCCGATGCATTAATATTGGAGCCCAATTTCAGTGGGCTAGGTATAAATTTAAGGTCGTTGTTTGGAAAAGGCAGCTAACAAAACGCTGTTGGCACTCCCTTCGGTCGCTGGGACGCTAACACGTGGGCTGACTCACTTCGTTCGGATTTTAGCCCACGTGCTAGCGCCCCAAAGCTTAGCGTTATAAGGCGTCAGCCTAAACTGCGTTTGACTTTATAAAAATCCCCGTACAACTACCCTCACCTGTTTTTATAAGCATCGCTCTGGCTTGTGGTAGGTTTAAACCCGCCGCTTTCAATTCAAAGGTTGCGCATTAGGCGCTTTATCGCCAAGTTATTATTCAACGTCAATAAGCGCCAATGCGTTCGACAGTTCAAATGGCGGCTAGCTTAAGCTAAATCAAAAACACTAGTGCACAGTCGTTTTTCTTGTCTGTGTTAACAATCAATCGTATGCTGGCTTTATCAGTTTTTAAAAAGACCAAAGGAACTGGCTCTGCTTCTAACAAAGCGCTAAAGACCACTCCCTTCGGTCGCTCGGACG
>NZ_JBHZRZ010000023.1:1719-4821 GCF_043642145.1 Alteromonas gracilis | reverse complement strand
CTAAAGCTTCTTGGGCGTTGTATGGTTAAGCCTCTCGGGCAATTAGTACAGGTTAGCTTAACGCCTTACAACGCTTCCACACCCTGCCTATCAACGTCATCGTCTATAACAACCCTTCCAGACCTTAAAGGTCAGGGATGACTCATCTTTGGGCCGGCTTCCCGCTTAGATGCTTTCAGCGGTTATCCGTTCCGAACATAGCTACCGGGCAATGCCATTGGCATGACAACCCGAACACCAGCGGTTCGTCCACTCCGGTCCTCTCGTACTAGGAGCAGCTCCCATCAATCATCCAACGCCCACACCAGATAGGGACCGAACTGTCTCACGACGTTCTAAACCCAGCTCGCGTACCACTTTAAATGGCGAACAGCCATACCCTTGGGACCGACTTCAGCCCCAGGATGTGATGAGCCGACATCGAGGTGCCAAACACCGCCGTCGATATGAACTCTTGGGCGGTATCAGCCTGTTATCCCCGGAGTACCTTTTATCCGTTGAGCGATGGCCCTTCCATACAGAACCACCGGATCACTATGACCTACTTTCGTACCTGCTCGACGTGTCTGTCTCGCAGTTAAGCTAGCTTATGCCATTGCACTAACCTCACGATGTCCGACCGTGATTAGCTAACCTTCGTGCTCCTCCGTTACTATTTGGGAGGAGACCGCCCCAGTCAAACTACCCACCAGACACTGTCCACAATCCCGATAAGGGACCTATGTTAGAACATCAAACATACAAGGGTGGTATTTCAAGGACGGCTCCACACAATCTAGCGACTGTGCTTCAAAGCCTCCCACCTATCCTACACATGTAGGTTCAATGTTCAGTGCCAAGCTGTAGTAAAGGTTCACGGGGTCTTTCCGTCTAGGTGCGGGTACACAGCATCTTCACTGCGATTTCAATTTCACTGAGTCTCGGGTGGAGACAGCGTGGCCATGGTTACACCATTCGTGCAGGTCGGAACTTACCCGACAAGGAATTTCGCTACCTTAGGACCGTTATAGTTACGGCCGCCGTTTACCGGGGCTTCGATCAAGAGCTTCGTCCGAAAACTAACCCCATCAATTAACCTTCCGGCACCGGGCAGGTGTCACACCCTATACGTCCTCTTACGAGTTTGCAGAGTGCTGTGTTTTTAATAAACAGTCCCAGCCACCTGGTCACTGCGGCCTCCATTTGCTTACCACGCGAAGTGTTCACAAACAGAGGCGTACCTTCTCCCGAAGTTACGGTACAATTTTGCCGAGTTCCTTCACCCGAGTTCTCTCAAGCGCCTTAGTATTCTCTACCTGACCACCTGTGTCGGTTTGGGGTACGGTTCATATAATCATAAGTTTAGAAGCTTTTCCTGGAAGCAGGGCATCAACAACTTCACCACCTTAGTGGCTCGTCTCGTGTCTCGGCCTTAGAATTCCGGATTTACCTAAAATTCCAGCCTACACACTTTCACTTGGACAACCAACGCCAAGCTTGCCTAGCCTTCTCCGTCCCTCCATCACTGATTATATAAGTACGGGAATATTAACCCGTTTCCCATCGACTACGCATTTCTGCCTCGCCTTAGGGGCCGACTTACCCTGCCCTGATTAGCATGGGACAGGAAACCTTGGTCTTCCGGCGTGGGAGTTTTTCACTCCCATTATCGTTACTCATGTCAGCATTCGCACTTGTGATATGTCCAGCAAGCTTTACAACTCACCTTCATCCACTTACACAACGCTCCCCTACCCAGCATGTAAACATGCTGCCGCAGCTTCGGTATATTGCTTAGCCCCGTTACATCTTCCGCGCAGGCCGACTCGACTAGTGAGCTATTACGCTTTCTTTAAAGGGTGGCTGCTTCTAAGCCAACCTCCTAGCTGTCTATGCCTTCCCACATCGTTTCCCACTTAGCAATATTTTGGGACCTTAGCTGGCGGTCTGGGTTGTTTCCCTCTCCACGACGGACGTTAGCACCCGCCGTGTGTCTCCCGGATAGTTCTCATTGGTATTCGGAGTTTGCAAAGGGTTGGTAAGTCGGGATGACCCCCTAGCCTTAACAGTGCTCTACCCCCAATGGAATTCGTCCGAGGCTCTACCTAAATAGATTTCGGGGAGAACCAGCTATCTCCCGGTTTGATTGGCCTTTCACCCCCAGCCACAGGTCATCCCCTAACTTTTCAACGTTAGTGGGTTCGGTCCTCCAGTTGATGTTACTCAACCTTCAACCTGCCCATGGCTAGATCACCGGGTTTCGGGTCTATACCTAGCAACTAAACGCGCAGTTAACACTCGCTTTCGCTACGGCTCCGTTATTCACTTAACCTTGCTACTAAATATAAGTCGCTGACCCATTATACAAAAGGTACGCAGTCACCCCGAAGGGCTCCCACTGCTTGTACGTATACGGTTTCAGGTTCTATTTCACTCCCCTCACAGGGGTTCTTTTCGCCTTTCCCTCACGGTACTGGTTCACTATCGGTCAGTTAGGAGTATTTAGCCTTGGAGGATGGTCCCCCCATATTCAGTCAAGATAACACGTGTCCCGACCTACTCGATTTCACTGTAAAGCATTCTTCGTGTACAGGGCTATCACCTTGTATCGCTCCTCTTCCCAAAGGATTCCACTAAACGCTAAACAGCTTAAGGGCTGCTCCCCGTTCGCTCGCCGCTACTAGGGGA
Source organism: Alteromonas gracilis (assembly GCF_043642145.1). Taxonomy (GTDB): domain Bacteria; phylum Pseudomonadota; class Gammaproteobacteria; order Enterobacterales; family Alteromonadaceae; genus Alteromonas; species Alteromonas gracilis_B. The sequence continues at coordinate 2,154 of NZ_JBHZRZ010000023.1, read as the reverse complement.
ATCTCGGTTGATTTCTTTTCCTAAGGGTACTTAGATGTTTCAGTTCCCCTCGTTTGCCTCGTTACACTATGTATTCATGTAACGATACCTATAAATAGGTGGGTTTCCCCATTCGGACATCTGTGGCTCAAATGCATTTTGTCGGCTCACCACAGCTTTTCGCAGACTTACACGTCCTTCATCGCCTCTAACTGCCAAGGCATCCACCGTATACGCTTCGTCACTTAACCATACAACCCCAAACAGCCTTTTGACTTCTGTCTAAGTTACGTTGCATGCATGACAAGCTAATCGGAAGAATTGCCTTGCTATCAAATCATCGATTGATAACAAGCAATTCAGTCAAGTAGAGTAAAAAGTCATCTTTCGATTTCTCAGTTACTCAATTTTGATTGATTACTATTAATATCAGCTTTCCAAATTGTTAAAGAACAT
>NZ_JBHZRZ010000022.1:0-4956 GCF_043642145.1 Alteromonas gracilis | reverse complement strand
CATGAATGTTCCATCTTTTTTTATCTGCCTAATATCACTATATTATTTGTGGGGATACCTCAGGGTCAGAGTACATTAAATCCCAACCGCTACACCCCATACCGCTCCAACCGCGAAAATTAGGGTCTGGATACTTTAATTCTTCAACCGGCTTCAAAAGCGGGGGCAGAGTACATTAATTCTCTAACTGGCTCAGTAATCACATAAATGTACTCTCATAAATGTACTCTGACCCTAATATTTAAGGCGCTGACAATTCTCCATCTCCAGTCTGGAGCGGTGCGCTACACCAGAAGAAGCTCGATACGACTGAGAAGTCGTAAGAAAAACCTTGCTTCCTGATTCTCTTAGAGCCTGTGCCAGCGACGCTTCAATCGTGATATCATAGTGAATTAGTAGACTTTAGTGCTTAATTTAAAGCTTTATGTACTTTCCAGTGAATTTACGGACCAAGGTTATAATCATCTAATTGCGTAACAAAAAAAGTTGCATACCGATAAGGCCGTGGAGACTTAAAATATGTTTTTAATACGCAATCTTTATCTATAAAGCCTATTTAAGAATATTAATGCGTTTAAGTGGTTGCTCTAAAATACGGACAGCTCAGAGATATGCGAACAAAATCTAAGTGAAGGAAAATGTATTCAAATGAACGAAATCAAAAAAAAGCAATTTTACAAAGGCTTAAGAGCAACTACTGAGTTTCTTCTAGCGAAGAAAAAGCACCTCTGTGATTTCAAATTTGATAAGCCTATAAAAATAAAACTAGTTGCGATTGCTAAAAACGAGTCTGCATATCTACCAGAATGGATTTTTCATCACCTTTATTTCGGGTTTGATCAAATTGATGTTCATGTCAACAGAACGACAGACAACACACTAAAGGTATTAAATAAAGTTGCACAGTTACCAAATGTTTCTATAAAGAACGCGGATAAGTTTTTCTCTACATATAAAGGCAATCCACAATCAGGGCTCTATAAAAAAGTGCTAAAAGAAACGAAAGGTTCGGAGTTTACGCACGTTTGCTTTCTAGATATAGATGAGTTCTGGACCCCGATGGATCTGAAGTCGACTATTCACGATTGTGTCAAAAGTTCTGGAAAATTTGATGTGATTTCATTTGAATGGATAAATAAAGTTGAGCCTAACAATACATTTGGCCCTGCACTTTCTGAAAATATAACTTACCAAAGAGCGCCTCAGCTTAAATCAATCATTGATGTTAGATGTCCAGTGATTAGAGCAAATCCCCACACTTTGGTGAACCCGTACCTCATATATAAGAACGGAAACGGAGAAAAGATTGTCCATGATAATACTTCTTTTTCGAGAGTCCCTCGTTCAGATTTGCAGAAACCAGTTAAACCCTATTTCATACTACACAGATTTTATAGAAGTGAGTTTGAGTACATAGCAATTTTAGGTCGAGGTAGACCAAACTTTCCAGAGCAAGGGAATTCAAAGATTAAAAGCAACCGTAATGGTTATGCAGACATTGAGAGAGTAGAAACTTTTGAATTTGACCCTAATGCACTTGGTCAGTATCGAGAGTTTATTAACGAATACTATGAAAAGTATATAGAAAGCAAGGAGTTTGAAGCTGCTCGTGAATATATAAGACAAGGGTATTCCAGAGTTCTTTCTATAGTCAGAAATAGTGAAAAAGCTGAGATGGCTACTATAAAAAAAGCATTTGCAAATGTCAGAGATGCTAAGGCTTTAACTGCTTATAATCAGTTTTTAGATAAGGTTAACTAGGTCCAGTAACCATAGAAGTTAATCAAATGTAGGGTAACTCTTTTCTTTAGTTGCCTGTTACCCTACCATTAGCGGATTGTTCGCAGTCCGTAAAATTTTATGCCTTCATTACAACGTTACAGTACCTTCGGCCTTTCAGCTTCTTGCGACTCTTTACAGTCGTTTACCGATGTCGCTTCATTTCTTTCTCTCTTCAAAGCTCATAAGAACAACACTAATAAAGCAATTTATATATTAGGCGGCGGAAGTAATTCGATTTTTACCGACGACTTTGACGGCACAATTCTCGTGAACGAAATTAAAGGCATTAGCCACTTCGATACAGAGAGCCATCACTACTTACGTGTAGGTGCGGGTGAAAACTGGCATGACTTCGTAACATTATGTGTGAATGAGAAGTGGTATGGATTTGAAAACTTAGCGTTAATTCCCGGTTCGGTAGGTGCAAGCCCAATTCAAAATATTGGTGCGTACGGCCGAGAAGTGAATGCGTTTATTGATAAAGTGGAATGCGTATTACTAGAAACTGGCGAACAGATACTGCTTACTAATGAAGATTGCCAATTTGGTTACAGAGATAGTGTGTTCAAACATGCACTAGCAAACAAAGTGCTGATCACTCACGTAAACTTTAAACTACCGAAACATTACGAACTGGAAACGAGCTACGGTGAATTAGCTACGCTCACTGAGCCTACTCCAGAAAAGGTATACAGTAAGGTAATAGAAATAAGAAAGAGTAAACTTCCAGACCCGAGTGAACTGGGCAATGCGGGAAGCTTTTTCAAAAACCCAGTAGTTAAGAGAGCAGTGTATCAAGCGATTGCACAAGACTATAAGACGGTGCCTCATTTTGTGGTGAGCGGAAGTGCTGATTTGCCAGCAAATGAACAAGAGCAAATAAAAATTCCCGCGGCGTGGCTAATTGATCAGGCAGGTTTTAAAGGCAAAACTTTGAATAAAGTACGATGTCACCCTACACAGCCATTGGTGCTTACTAATTTAGGTGGCGCCACCGGAAGCGATGTAATAACCATGGCAAAAGAAATCATAGCAAGCGTAAAGAATCAGTTTGGCATATTGCTTGAGCCAGAAGTGCGCTTATTAGGAAACAAAGGACTTATTTCGCTATGAGACAAGCATCAAAAGCTATAAGAAAACATATACTCGCGTTGCTGTCGGACGGCCATTTTCACTCAGGTGAAACTATTGCACAGCAAGTGGGCCTTTCACGCACAGCGGTAGCAGGCCATATTTCCCAACTAGCCGATTGGGGGTTAGACGTATTTAAGGTAAAAGGTAAAGGTTACCGTTTAGAGCGAGGTTTTCCATTGTTAAGCACCGACAGCATTAAACGCCATTTGGGCAATACAAAACGAGCGGTTATTGATGTGGAGTCAGTATTGCCTTCCACCAATACAGAAATGAAGAAGCGTATTGCAAGTAAGCGAGAAGATCTTGAAAACGGCGATGTTGTTTTTGCTGAAATTCAAACCGATGGGCGAGGGCGGCACGGTCGTTCGTGGTTAGCGCCAGTTGGGGGCAGTTTAACGTTTTCTATGTATTGGTCTTTCCCTGATGGCTATCAAAGCATGGCGGGCCTTTCTTTATTAGTAGGGCTAGCGGTTTGCGATGCACTTAAAGAATTTGGTGTAGAAGACGCTGAACTTAAATGGCCAAATGACATTTATTTGCAAGGTAAAAAGCTGGCAGGGGTACTGATTGAGGTAGAAGGGCAAATTGGCGCAACAGCGCACAGTGTTATCGGTATAGGTTTAAATGTTTGTGTGCCCGATAATCAGTACGATGTTGGTCAGCCTCATAGCGATCTTGCGTCATATTTAGGCACTATCCCTGATAGAAATGCATTAGCGGCAGAAATTATTAAATCGCTGTGGTCCTATTTACCGAAATTTACTCAGCAAGGCTTCGGGCCATTTACAGCATACTGGGAAGCGCTCGACTTATACGCCGATAAACGCATTGTTTTACAAATGGGCGAGAAGCGTTTTTCCGGAATTGATAGGGGAGTAGACGCAAGCGGCGCACTGCTCGTTGAAACACAAGACGGCATTACACGCTTCCACGGTGGTGAAGTTAGCCTCAGAGGAAACTAACGTTTTATTTAACAGCAGAGCTACGAAAATTTCGCCAATATTGTGGTTAAAGCACTTCGTAGCTTATCTTTATAATCTTTGAATAGCATTTCATCCGTTTGTTTTACGCATTACTTTGCGATTGAAACCAAAAATATGAACAACATTGAAGAAAACCACGTCATATTAGTGGATATTGGTAACACCCGAATTAAATATTCACTGCTTTGTCATGCAGAAGAAGAGCCTAATGCATGTGAAGATGCCATTTCTCTTTTCTCTTTTATCGATTCTCAGAAAAAAATTTCTCATTTATACATAGCTTCGGTAAGAAATCAGGAGCTGGTTGATGAAATATCCGCCATGTGTAACGAGCGAAATATTATTTTTGTAGAAAAGCACACAGAGAAAGAAGCCTTTGGCATAAAAAATAGTTACGCGAACGTTCAAAAAATGGGCGTTGATAGATGGCTTGCCATGGTCTGCGCTGCAGAAAAATCAAAAAAAGCATTTTTTGTTATGGATGTGGGTACGGCAATAACAGTCGATTTTGTTGTGGATGGTCAACATTTAGGCGGTTGGATCGTACCTGGTTTTCAAGTTATGCGTAATGCTTTGGTCGCTTCTACTAAAAAAGTGTTCGCGAATGATGAAATTCCGACCACCTTTGGCGTGGGGACCGATACAGAAGATTGTGTTGCAACAGGGTGTCATGCTGCCCTATATGGTGTTTATTTGAGCGCAGTTGATTATATATCAAGCAAACAAACCGATTTTGACATAATTTTAGGGGGTGGAGACAAAAAAGTGTTTGCATTCTTAAAATCTGCTGATAACATGCGCCTCGCTCATTTGGTGATGCAGGGTCTTGCCCGCTATGCTCGAAGTGAACTTATAAAGGGAACGTCGACGTAAGTTTTTGATTAGTTGAAAAATTGGTCAAAAAAGAAAATTGAAAAATTTTCAAAAAGACACTTGCACAGAGTTAAACAATACTCTAGAATGCGCACCCACTTGATGTAGTGCCGACTTAGCTCAGTTGGTAGAGCAACTGACTTGTAATCAGTAGGTCGCCAGTTCGATTCCGGCAGTCGGCACC
>NZ_JBHZRZ010000021.1:0-5439 GCF_043642145.1 Alteromonas gracilis | reverse complement strand
TTTAAAAAGACCAAAGGAACTGGCTCTGCTTCTAACAAAGCGCTAAAGACCACTCCCTTCGGTCGCTCGGACGCATTAACGCGGGGCGGCTTCGCCATTATGCCCCACGCAACTGCGCCGCTTAGCTTAATGTTATGCATCAAAGTGAAATTATGAACCGTAACTCTATTCCTTCTGACCCATTTAATAGGCAATATATTTATAAGGGCGTAGTGTTTCATTGGTCATTGGCTACTGGTTTCGTTTATCTAATTTGCTTAGCTATCAGCAAAGCCAGCCCCATTAGCATAGTGTTGCTTATTCCATCTAGTATCGTTCTTTTTTTATGCATCAATGGTATTACTAACGACTTTGAGTTTAAAACCCTTTACAAAAAGCTGGGCTGGTATAGGAAATACACTATTGTTACTTTCTTATTAGGAGTGTTATTTGGTATTTCATGCGTTTTTGAGGCTAGCGCAGATTTCGCGGTCATTATCGCTTTTCCTGTTTTCGCCAATGGAATGTTTTTGTGGCCGTTGGTAACAACTAATACATATGTAAAAAACTACACTAGGTTGTTTGGGGTTTTTGACGCATAACAACCCAATCAACACACTCACTGCGTTCGCTGGGACGCATACACGCGGGGCGGCTGCGCCATTATGCCCCACATGTCTGCGCCCGTTATTGGAAAGTTATGCATCATGGATATTGAGACTGAATGTACTTTTCTAACCTTAAGGCCACTTTCAAATTCGTGGGTATCGTTTGGCTTCCTTTATCTGGATTTATAGTCTTTGATTGTTTCAGAAATGAAGATTTCTCAAATGTTTTCATGCCTATTTACTTTTTGGCATTTGCACCAGCTTTAGCGCTCTCTACTCTCTTTTATACAAGCCTTAAAAACTCAAAATCTAATCGTTTTGCCTGCTCTGCTTTATTCGGCATTGCAAACACTCTGCTTTTTATGTCTTACTACTTCATTGGTCTTGTCATAGACAACGGCGAATTAAATGAGCGCTTCGTTATAGTTATGTCTTTCGTCGCGTTTTTAACCTCCGCAGGCCTCTACCTTCAGCTGCCTTGGAAACAAAATGATGCATAACAACTCAATTAACACGCTCACTACGTTCGCTGGGACGCATACACGCAGGGCGGCTTCGCCATTATGCCCTACGTGTCTGCGCTCGTTATTGAAAAGTTATGTTTACAAGGAACGTTTATGAGGTTTATTAAAATATTAGCGATTGTTCCTTTGCTAACTGGGTGCGTAAAGGACTATTCCGAATTCCAATTTAACTCTAAAGAAATTGAGATAGCTGCGGCCCATGTATTATCATCACATGAAGTTAATACAATTGTGTATGGCACTCAACTCTCAAATATTCCAAAAGAAATCGCTGAATTAAATCCTGAGAGCGTTTACCTAACAGAACTAGGCCTGTACATTCAGTTAGACAGCTTTTTTGTAGAGGAAAGCGGCTTATTTATTCCAATCAAGAGTATGGATAGCTTGGAATTGGAGGGTTCAGATCCCAGATACACGAGGCTTTCGGGAAATGTCTTTAGTTACATCACCAGTGGGTAAACATAACAAAACGCTCAAGTCGCAACCCGCTTCGCGGGCTGCTGGGACAAAAACACAATGCGGCTCCGCCATTCTCGCATTGTGCTTTTGCCCCTTAGCTTAGTGTTATAAGGCGTCAGCCTAAACTGCGTTTGGCTTTATAAAAATCCCAGTAAAACTACCCTCACCTGTTTTCATTAGCATCGCTCTGGCTTGTGGTAAGTGTAAATCCGCCGCTAAAAATTCAAAGGTGGTGTAATAGGCGCTTTATCGACAAGTTCTTATTTTAGGCCTGCAAGCGCCATTACACTCGACAGCTCAGATGGCGGCTAGCTTCTGCCAAATCAAAAACATTACTGCACAGTCGTTTCGCTTGTTTGTGTTAACAATCAATCGTATGCTGGCTTCATTAGTTTTTAAAAAGACCAAAGGAACTGGCTCTGCTTCTAACAAAGCGCTAAAGTCCACTCCCTTCGGTCGCTCGGACGCATTTACGCGGGGCGGCTTCGCCATTATGCCCCACGCAACTGCGCCGCTTAGCTTAATGTTATAAGGCGTCAGCCTATACTTCGTTTGGCTTTATAAAAATCTCAGTGCAACTGCCCTTACCTGTTTTCATTAGCATCGCTCTGGCTTCTGGTAGGTTTAAATCCGCCGCTTTCAATTCAAAGGTGGTGTAATAGGCGCTTTATCGCCAAGTTCTTATTTTAAGCCAGCAAGCGCCATTACATTCGATAGCTCAGATGGCGGCTAGCTTCAGCCAAATCAAAAACATCACTGCACCGTCGTTTTACTTGTTTGTGTTAATAATCAATCGTATGCTGGCTCTATTACTTTTTAAAAATGCCAAGGGAACAGGCTCTGCTTCTAACAAAGCGCTCAAGTTCACTCCCTTCGGTCGCTGGGACGCTAACACGCGGGCTGACTCACTTCGTTCGGATTTTAGCCCACGCGCTAGCGCCCCTTAGCTTAAAGTTATAAGGCGTCAGCCTAAACTGCGTTTGGCTTTATGAAAATCCCAGTGGAACTACCCTCTCCTGTTTTCATTAGCATCGCTCTGGCTTGAGGTAGGTTTAAATCCGCCGCTTTCAATTCAAAGGTTGCGCATTAGGCGCTTTATCGCCAAGTTATTATTCAACGTCGACAAGCGCCAATGCGTTAGACAGTTCAAATGGCGGCTAGCTTCAGTCAAATCAAAAACATCAATGCACAGTCGTTTTTCTTGTCTGTGTTAACAATCAATCGTATGCTGGCTTCATCAGTTTTTAAACAGACCAAAGGAACTGGCTCTGCTTCTAACAAAGCGCTAAAGTCCACTCCCTTCGGTCGCTCGGACGCATTTACGCGGGGCGGCTTCGCCATTGTGCCCCACGCAACTGCGCCGCTTAGCTTAATGTTAGGCGTCATTTACTTACAGCATTAAAAAGTAGGTTAAACCATGACATTCCAGCATCAAGGTTGTTTCGCTAGGTTGTCTTTACGGCTTGCTTTTTCGATAGTTTCAACGGCTTTAGCAACGCGCTTTTTATCAACACCGCAACGCCAACATTTAACATCATCAGTCTTCTAAACTCGCTCTTTTATCCAGCAATGTCCTTAACATCTGGCATTTCGCACAGGGTTGTTTTATCTTAAATTCAATAATTTAAACACGCGGCCTATTTGGCTAGTGGTGGCAGCAAAGCTGCGTACGTTCCTTTGTACGCCTAACAAAACGCTGTTGGCACTCCCTCCGGTCGCTGGGACGCTAACACGTGGGCTGGCTCGCTTCGCTCGGATTTTAGCCCACGTGCTAGCGCCCCAAAGCTTAGCGTTATGTGCTTTAATGGAATATTCCAGTAACTTTCACTTTATTAACTATCAGGAATGAACTTGGATGGATTCTTATGTCCTCGCCGATATTATAATCAAATGTATCGTTATTTTGGTTGGTGTATACCTTATCTTCCGAGGCAGGAATGCTAAAAATAGCTTAGGTTCTCAAAGAGAGCTGCTGCCTCCAAGTACTATGATCATCATAGGAGCTTTAATCTGCGTCACCAACGCTTACTTAATATTTGAGGCTATTTTGTGAACGCACCTAACAACCCAATAAACTCACTCACTTCGTTCGCTGGGACGCATACACGCGGGGCGGCTTCGCCATTATGCCCCACATGTCTGTGCCCGTTATTGGAAAGTTATGTGCTTTAATGGAATATTCCAGTAACTTTCACTTTATTAACTATCAGGAATGAACTTGGATGGATTCTTATGTCCTCGCCGATATTATAATCAAATGTATCGTTATTTTGGTTGGTGTATACCTTATCTTCCGAGGCAGGAATGCTAAAAATAGCTTAGGTTCTCAAAGAGAGCTGCTGCCTCCAAGTACTATGATCATCATAGGAGCTTTAATCTGCGTCACCAACGCTTACTTAATATTTGAGGCTATTTTGTGAACGCACCTAACACCCCAATAAACTCACTCACTTCGTTCGCTGGGACGCATACACGCGGGGCGGCTTCGCCATTATGCCCCACATGTCTGCGCCCGTTATTGGAAAGTTATGTGTCAAAAGTAAATTTAGATAAAAAGGATTTTTAACTATGAAACTAGGAACTAAAATTGGTTTGTCATTTGGCTTTATTGGCTGTGCTGTTGGCGCATATTTCGGTCTATCGCCTGTTTACTCGCAATTACAATCTGGTGTGTTATCCGGTCTAGAGGCCGGGCTAGCATTTAGTATCGCGGGTATTCTAATTGGTAGTATATTGTCTACTGCAAGCATTCTTTCTTCGAATAAGCATGCCACATAACAAGCCAATAAACTCACTCACTGCGTTCGCTGGGACGCATACACGCGGGGCGGCTGCGCCATTATGCCCCACATGTCTGCGCCCGTTATTGGAAAGTTAGGCGTCATTTACTTACAGCATTTAAAAGCGGGTTCAACCGTGACATTCCAGCATCAAGGTTGTTTCGCTAGGTTGCCTTGGCGGCTAGCTTTCTCGGTTTTTTAAGCAACTTTAGCAACGCGGTTTTTATCTACACAGCAACGCCAACATTCAACATCACCACTCTTCTAAACTCGCTCTTTTATTCAGCAATGCCCTTAACATCTGGCATTTCGCACAGGGTTGTTTTATCTTAAATTCAATTGTTTAAACACGCGGTCTATTTGGCTAGTGGTGGCAGCAAAGCTGCGTACGTTCCTTTGTACGCCTAACAAAACGCTGTTGGCACTCCCTCCGGTCGCTGGGACGCTAACACGTGGGCTGGCTCGCTTCGCTCGGATTTTAGCCCACGTGCTAGCGCCCCAAAGCTTAGCGTTAGGCATTTATACGTATGACCAAACCCAATAATGTAAAAGTAGCAATCTTTCTATATTTCACTTCGTTAGCCCTAGGCATAGCTGGTGCAATACCAAATTATTCGGCAGCAGAACCGAAGCCACCTTTTATAAGCGTGTTAATCGTCTGGGGAGTTACATTCGGCTTACTTGGTTGCGTAGGTTATTTAATCGCCCTGCGAAAAAACTGGGCTAGGCATTTGAATGCAGTTATCACATTGATATCTGTTGGATCGGTTCTGTATTCAGGTGTATCACCCAGTTTAGTTACAAACATGAGTCAATTAATACTATTACTTAATAGTGTCATATCGATAATTGTTTTAATTTTGCTCTACACGGCATCGTCAAATGCGTGGTTTAAACAAGCACATGCCTAACAAAGCGCTAAACACGTTCACTTCGTTCACTGGGACAGTAACGCGGCGGCGCTGCGCGATTATGCCGCCACGTCACTGCCCGTTAGCTTAGCGTTAGATGGAGGACTTACCCAAACTTAGTGGACATCTCCTTTAGTTAGATAAGAGGTGACTTATGGCTAATAAAAAGAAGGTTCAT
>NZ_JBHZRZ010000020.1:0-6519 GCF_043642145.1 Alteromonas gracilis | reverse complement strand
AGGGCAACGGTATTGATCTTGAAATAGTGGTCAAAGGGCTATCTTTTTTCATTGACAGCCCGGAGGCTCATATGTGTTATGTTCGTGCACTTTTAGACCACTTTTCTAAAATTGCCTTTTCAATGATTTCATCAGGATTTTCGCCCCGAGAAATAAATTCTGTTCTCAATATTTCTAAATGCCATGTCGGGCAATGTCTGCTGTCGCATGGTGTTTCTGGGTCGTCAGTAAAGTGCTCATAGGCGTAATGAAAGCAAAACCAATGCATGCCCTCATAAGCTTCGTATTGTTCGAGTGGTTCTTTAAGCTCATTACCGCACCCGTTACAAAAATTTGGCATTCGTTTTTCCACTAAGAACATAACTTTTAAATAAGGGGCGCAGGCGCGTGGGCTAAAATGCGAAGCAGCTCACGTGTATGCGTCCCAGCCTGCGCTAGCAGGCGACTTAATTTTTTTGTTATACACAAACCGTTTCTTAACTGCCAGCATGTTGAAGAAAATAGAGTAAAAGCACTGAACAAAACAACCAATGTTTTAAACTTTTATTAGCTGCTAAATAAGAGAGCTGCTCGAGTTGAAAAGCAGAGCTTTTACGCCTCCTTCGATGCTTACCAGAAACTAAAACGAACCCCCAAAGCTGTTGTAAAAAAGCGCCGAACTTTGACTTGCTTTTTACTAAAGTTTGGGTAAGTCCTGTGTATAACACCCGCATAACGGGCAAAAATATGTAGGCTACAATACCAAGCGAAGCGCAGGGAGCCTACGTATTTTTGTCCCAGCGAACGTAGTGAGCGAGTTTATGCGCTTGTTAAACCAACAATGATAGCCTAAAATGACCTAATTAAAGACCTTTTAGGAGACCGTTATGGCGGCGAGAGTTTTGGCAGATGTTGCTGCAAGTATTACTGAACTAAAAGCTAACCCTATGAAAGTTGCGAGCAGTGCATATGGCGATCCTGTCGCTATATTGAATAGGAATGAACCCGCATTCTACTGTGTCCCGGCTGAGATTTACGAAAAAATGATGGATCGTTTGGAGGATCTGGAACTACTACAGCTTGTTAGTGAAAGGCAAGGTGAAGAAAGCGTTTCGGTGAATTTGGATGACCTATAAATTAGAGTTTAAGAGAAGCGCCCTAAAAGAATGGAATAAACTAGGTAGCACTTTGCAGCAACAACTGAAAAAGAAGTTAGCAGAGAGATTAAAAACACCGCACGTAGCCCCAGATAGAGTGTTAGGTGCCGATAATGTTTATAAAATAAAATTACGTCAATCAGGATATAGGTTGGTGTATCAGGTACTTGATGACGTAGTTGTAGTTACAGTGCTTGCAGTGGGAAAACGCGAGAGAAATGAGGCTTACAAAAAAGCATTAAAGAGACTTGATGCTGAATAAGGGTTTAACTTTTAAATAAGGGGCGCAGGCGCGTGGGCTATAATGCGAAGCAGCCCACGTGTATGCGTCCCAGCCTGCGGCAGCAGGCGACTTAATTTTTTTGTTATACACAAACCGTTTCTTAACTGCCAGCATGTTGAAGAAAATAGAGTAAAAGTACTGAACAAAACAACCAGCGATTTTAACTTTAGCAAGCAGCTAAAAAAGAGGGCTGCTTGAGTTGAAAAGCAGGGCTTTCAAGTTACCTTTGATACCGACCGAAAACTAAAACGAACCCCCAAAGCCGTTGTAAAAAAGCGCTGAACTTTGGCCTGATTTTTACTAAAAAATGGGTGGTGTATAACTTTTAAATAAGGGGCGCAGGCACGTGGGGCATAATGGCGAAGCCGCCCTGCGTGTATGCGTCCCAGCGAACGAAGTGAGTGACTTAATTTTTTTGTTATGTGCACTCACTAAGAACAACCTTGATTTACAAGGAGCTGAACTAATTTTGATGTTTGCTCTGCCTCTTGAACAAATTGTAGATGACTCTTTCCGAGGAACATGCCATCGATAGTTAGTTGATAACCACCGATTAAATTCTTAGAGTTAAGACTCAAACTAGTACTATTTTCCAAATATGTGAATTCCAAAGATGAGTCTAAAGCGGTAACAGGCTGAAACGGTTCATACTCATTTATTGTGTTAATAAGGCACGACGCTTCAATTGGAATTTCGAAGTTCACTCCATAGCCGATTTTATTGTCGATGCTGGAGCATCCGCTTAGTAATAATAAAACTGAAAGAATTTGAATTTTCATGTGCACATAACATTAAGCTAAGCGGCGCTGGCAAGTGGGCTAAAATTCCGAGCGAAGCGAGTTAGCCCACATGTTAGCGTCCGAACGACCGAAGGGAGTGGACTTGAGCGCTTTGTTAGAAGCAGAGCCAGTTCCTTTGGTCTGTTTAAAAACTGATGAAGCCAGCATACGATTGATTATTAACACAAACAAGTAAAACAACAGCGCAGTGATGGCTTTGATTTGACTGAAGCAAGCTGCCATTTAAGTTACCAAGTGCATTGGCGCTTACTGATTGAAAATTAGAACTTGGCGATAAAGCGCCTAATGCGCAACCTTTGAAGTTAATGCGGCGAAGTTAAAACCACCTAAAGCAAGAGCGATGCTAGTGAAAACAGGTGAGGGTAGTTGAACTAGGATTTTTATAAAGCCAAACGAGGTTTAGGCTGACGCCTTATAACTTTTAAATAAGGGGCGCAGGCATGTGGGGCATAATGGCGAAGCCGCCCCGCATGTATGCGTCCCAGCGAACGAAGTGAGTGACTTAATTTTTTTGTTATGTGCTGACGCAATTTAATAGTTACCTAGGTATTACAAAAAAGAAAGATAAAACCAATAAAAGTAAGACACTTATGGAGCTACCAACAAGCTTACTACTTGAATGCGATTTACCTCTAGCCAGCAGAGCTTTTCTAACAAAAACATGGCCTACTAATACTGAAGCTACGGCAATTAAGCCTATAGTAAGTACAAAATTGGTGAGCGAGTTAAGTGTTTCTTCCATGTCTAAAATCCTTTTTACTACCAAAGCACATAACTTTCCAATAACGGGCGCGGACATGTGGGGCATAATGGCGAAGCCGCCCCGCGTGTATGCGTCCCAGCGAACGTAGTGAGAGTGTTGATTGGCTTGTTAGCCGCGCTTCACTTACGAAGTACTTTTTTGAAATTTGCGCATAGCCCTGACGACATTAACAATGGGCAATATCGAAAAGAAAACATAAATAGCTACGAACAGTAAAAGGTCGAAATAAGCTAAGTAAACTAACACCCCAACTACGATTTGTATTACACCAGATAATAAAAAGCTATTGCCTACGTATTTGCAGAAAGCAGGTAGGTCGGCAATTTTAGAAAAGTCGATGCCGTTAAGTACATCCGCTTTTTGTTTGAAGGTAAGCAGATAGCCAATGATTAAATATATAAAGCCGCTTAAGCAGGATATTAAAAGTATTAGAAAACCTGTATCCATGAAAAATCCTTTTTAGTGGCTAACGCCCCAATAAGGGGCAGTTGCTTGCCCGCGAAAATAGCGATAGCGCGGGCGAGTAACTGTCCCAGCGACCGCAGGAAGCGAGCTTGATTGGTTTGTTATATTCAGATGGCTGTTTTTTCATCTGATGCTGTTGTAAACCTTCGCTTACCGGCTTTGAAAGCTCTAATGCCAAGCAATGAGAAAAGCGTAATAGCCAAAACTTTTCCAGTTAACAGTCCGATACTATAAGCATCCTCTGGCACGGAAAAGTTCATTAACAAACCAAGAGCAGATAACAGGCTCCATGAAATTAACAAAAACGAAAGTAAATAAAAAAGAACTCCAAAAAACTTGGTCACTAAAGTTTCCTCCTCTGAATATAACTTTTAAATAAGGGGCGCAGACATGTGGGCTAAAATGCGAAGCAGCCCACGTGTATGCGTCCCAGCCTGCGGCAGCAGGCGGCTTAATTTTTTTGTTATACACAAACCGTTTCTTAACTGCCAGCATGTTGAAGAAAATAGGGTAAAAGTACTGAACAAAACAACCAGCGATTTTAACTTTAGCAAGCAGCCAGAAAAGAGGGCGGCTTGAGTTGAAAAGCAGAACTTTTAAGTTACCTTTGATGCTAACCAAAAACTAAAACGAACCCCTAAAGCCGTTGTAAAAAAGCGCTGAACTTTGGCCTGATTTTTACTAAAAAATGGGTGGTGTATAACATTAAGCTAAGCGGCGCATTTGCGTGGGGCATAATGGCGAAGCCGCCCCGCGTAAATGCGTCCGAGCGACCGAAGGGAGTGGCCTTTAGCGCTTTGTTAGAAGCAGAGCCTGTTCCTTAGGTCTTTTTAAAAAATAATGAAGCCAGCATACGATTGATTGTTAACACAAACAAGCAAAACGACTGAGCAGTGATGGTTTTGATTTGGCTGAAGCTAGCCGCCATCTGAGCTATCGAGTGTAATGGCGCTTGCTGGCTTAAAATAAGAACTTGGCGATAAAGCGCCTATTACACCACCTTTGAATTGAAAGTGGCGGATTTAAACCTACCACAAGCCAGAGCGATGTTAATAAAAACGGGAGAGCGCAGTTGCACTGAAGTTTTTATATAGCCAAATGAATTTTAGGCTGACGCCTTATAACATTAAGCTAAGCGGCGCAGTTGCGTGGGGCATAATGGCGAAGCCGCCCCGCGTAAATGCGTCCGAGCGACCGAAGGGAGTGGACTTTAGCGCTTTGTTAGAAGCAGAGCCAGTTCCTTTGGTCTTTTTAAAAACTAATGAAGCCAGCATACGATTGATTGTTAACGCAGACAAGAAAAACGACTGTGCAGTGATGTTTTTGATATGACAGAAGCTAGCCGCCATCTGAGCTACCAAGTGTAATGGCGCTTGCTGGCTGAAAATAAGAACTAGAAGGTAAAGCGCCTATTACACCACCTTTGAATTGAAAGCGGCGGATATAAACTTACCACAAGCCAGAGCGATGCTAATGAAAACAGGTGAGGGTAGTTTTACTGGAATTTTTATATAGCCAAACGAAGCTTAGGCTGACGCCTTATAACTTTCCAATAACGGGCGCAGACATGTGGGGCATAATGGCGCAGCCGCCCCGCGTGTATGCGTCCCAGCGAACGTAGTGAGTGCGTTTATTGGCTTGTTAGGTGCGTTCATAAACAACCTCGTCTGACCCAACGGATTAAACACAGTCCAAGCCTATACTACAAATTGTTAGTAGTACAAAAACAGGCCAGCTTGCTCCGACAATTATTGATGAGATTACAGCAACAACACTACTTTTTAAGTAACTTAGTTTTTCACACAGTTTTGCAATGGTAGCCAGCAGTGCTACCGGGACAAAGTAGATAATACACAGACTTATAATGAGCTTTGCATGACTATTTTCTTTGGCAAAGTCGGATGATTCATAAAAATAGCCACGTAAAAATAAGACGGCAAATACCAAACACGAAAAAGTAACGAGTCCTTTATATTTGAAGCTATTGAATAACAAAGTTCCGGTAATAAGAAACAAAAAACACAGAAAAATATATAAAGGTGAGACCAAGTTTAGATTCCTTTCTTATAAGCATCTAACACCCAAATAAGGGGCACAAACATGGCGGTTATAATCGGAGCGAAGCGACACAACCGCCATGTTTGTGTCCCAGCGAGCCTGCGAGCGACTTGATTTGTTTGTTAGCTACCCACTACGCCTTTTATCCAATTGTAATAATTAGATATTCTGGTTTGATAAGCAGTTGTTCCATACAAACCGCCTTTGAATGTAGACATATCCCCAGTTGCAAATTGCCAACTAGATAAGCCCGCGAGATAGGGAGTGCCGTTTTGATAAATGATAGACGCACCGCCACTGTCTCCTGAGCCTTGCATTCCTTCCAACGGAAGGGCGTTGTGCGGTGAATTAAACTTAAATGATAACCATTTACCGCTTGCGCTTTCTACCATATTTTGAAATCTATTTGGCTGATGAAGCGCTTTAGTATTTAAATTTTCACCGGTTAATCCATTTCCAGTAGCACCTTTGCCAAAGACCGTTAGGATTTTACCTTTTTCGTCAGATTTTGAATAAAGAGAAATCGGTTTAATATTTGAGACAGCTTTGGAAAGTTTTATCAGAGCTATATCGCTACTTGATTTCAAAATTTGCATCAGTGGCGCCAAATCTCCGCTTAGCATTTCCTTGCTGGGTTTTAAGTAATTTGGGTGTATATATACTTTTTCTATTTGATATTCTTGGGAGCCGATATTTAGAGTAGTTCCCGTATAATCATAGAAAATCGTGTGTGCTACTGTGACTATCCATTGTGTAGCTATCAATGCTCCATGTCCTTCATGGGGCATATCAATTATGTAATCTGGCATTTTTTCAACATGATATTTTTCCACTGAAATATCATGACGCATGACTACTGCTTTGGATTCAATACAGCAACATGCTAATGCTAGTAAAATGAAAAGTCTCATGTTACTCCTAAGTCAAAACTGGGTAGCTAACTTTCCAATAACGGGCGCAGACATGTGGGGCATAATGGCGAAGCCGCCCCGCGTGCATGCGTCCCAGCGAACG
>NZ_JBHZRZ010000019.1:0-15728 GCF_043642145.1 Alteromonas gracilis | reverse complement strand
AAGCCAATAAACACACTCACTTCGTTCGCTGGGACGCATGCACGCGGGGCGGCTTCGCCATTATGCCCCACATGTCTACGCCCGTTATTGGAAAGTTATAAGGCGTCAGCCTAAACTTCGTTTGGCTTTATAAAAATCCTAGTGCAACTACCCTCACCTGTTTTTATTAGCATCGCCATGGCTTGTGGGAGGTGTAAATCCGCCGATTACAATTTAAAGGTGGTGTAATAGGCGCTTTATCGCCAAGTTATTAGTTGCACCTCGCAAGCGCCATTACACTCGATAGCTCAGATGGCGGCTAGCTTCAGCTAAATCAAAAACATCACTGCAAAGTCGTTTTGCTTGTTTGTTTTAACAATCAATCGTATGCTGGCTTCATCAGTATTTAAACAGACCAAAGGAACTGGCTCTGCTTCTAACAAAGCGCTAAAGACCACTCCCTTCGGTCGTTCGGACGCTAACATGTGGGCTAACTCGCTTCGCTCGGGATTTTAGCCCACATGCCAGCGCCGCTTAGCTTAAAGTTATAAGGCGTCAGCCTAAACTGCGTTTGGCTTTATGAAAATCCCAGTGGAATTACCCTCTCCTGTTTTCATTTACATCGCTCTGGCTTGTGGTAGGTTTAAATCCGCCGCTTTCACTTTAAAGGTGGTGTAATAGGCGCTTTATCGCCAAGTTCTTATTTTGAGTCAGCAAGCGCCATTACACTTGTTAGTTCAAATGGCGGCTAGCTTCAGTCAAATCAAAAACATCACTGCAAAGTCGTTTTGCTTGTTTGTATTAACAATCAATCGTATGCTGGCTTCATTAGTTTTTAAACAGACCAAAGGAACTGGCTCTGCTTCTAACAAAGCGCTAAAGACCACTCCCTTCGGTCGCTCGGACGCATTTACGCGGGGCGGCTTCGCCATTGTGCCCCACGCAACTGCGCCGCTTAGCTTAATGTTATAAGGCGTCAGCCTAAACAGCGGTTAGCTTCATCCAAATCTCAGTGCAACTGCCTTCATCTGTTTTCATCAGCATCGCTCTGGCTTGTGGTAGGTTTAAATCCGCCGCATTCACTTTAAAGGTGGTGTAATAGGCGCTTAGTCTCCAAATTCTTATTTTCAGCTAGCAAGCGCCATTACACTTGCCAATTTAAATGGCGGCTAGCTTCAGTCAAATCAAAACCATCGCATCACTGCCATTTTGCTTGTTTGTGTTAACAATCAATCGTATGCTGGCTTCATCAGTTTTTAAACAGACCAAAGGAACTGGCTCTGCTTCTAACAAAGCGCTAAAGTCCACTCCCTTCGGTCGCTCGGACGCATTTACGCGGGGCGGCTTCGCCATTATGCCCCACGCAACTGCGCCGCTTAGCTTAATGTTATAAGGCGTCAGCCTAAACTGCGTTTGGCTTTATGAAAATCCCAGTGGAATTACCCTCTCCTGTTTTCATTTACATCGCTCTGGCTTGTGGTAGGTTTAAATCCGCCGCTTTCACTTTAAAGGTGGTGTAATAGGCGCTTTATCGCCAAGTTCTTATTTTGAGTCAGCAAGCGCCATTACACTTGTTAGTTCAAATGGCGGCTAGCTTCAGTCAAATCAAAAACATCACTGCAAAGTCGTTTTGCTTGTTTGTATTAACAATCAATCGTATGCTGGCTTCATTAGTTTTTAAACAGACCAAAGGAACTGGCTCTGCTTCTAACAAAGCGCTAAAGACCACTCCCTTCGGTCGCTCGGACGCATTTACGCGGGGCGGCTTCGCCATTATGCCCCACGCAACTGCGCCGCTTAGCTTAATGTTATACATTCTCGAGGCATAGATTATTTTAATTAAAGCGATAAAGAGCCAGTTAAACCTTAAACCGTATTATTACGAAAAGTCCGCGAAGGTTGGTACTACCGGGTGCATTGTGGGAGGACTCATAGCTTATTTATTGTTTATGAAAGTCGTGCCAATGTTCGGTATAGATCTTGAGGTCCCACTAAAAGAATATAGCGCTCAAATAGTGTATTCGGTTTTTGGTTTTGGAATACTAATGGTATTTTGCTGCATATATTTATTTTGTTCACTTTGCGCAGCAATTTACTTTTTTCACATGGTCAAGAATGGGAGCCTTGATGCAGAAGACTATTTCAATATTGTTTTCAAAAGTCAGTACCCTACTCATTGGCAGCGAAAGTGAAGAACCGAATGTATAACAAACCACTCAAGGCTCTCGCTTCGCTCGCTGGGACGCTAACACATGGGCTGCGTCACTTCGTTCCTAATTTTAGCCCATGTGTTATCGCCCCTTAGTGGGAAGTTATACGCCATGGTGACAAATTCAGATATTTTTAAAGGTGCAACTCTTGGCCCACTAGTAGCCTTTCCGATAATGCTACTTTTCACCATTGACCAAAACGGTTTATTTCAAACTCTAGCCGGCAGTTTCGTATCGGCTGGCCTAAGTTTAATTGTTATTTATCCAATCAACTTCTTTTATGGTGTTCCCGTTGCAATTGCTTTAAACAAACTAAATCTATTTAAACCACAGTACTTATGCTTGGCTTCATTGGTTCCAATAATTTTATTTTTTGGTGCAAGTGCAGAATTGATAATTCTCGCTCTTAGTATAAGTTTGTTTAGTTGGTGGGTTGCTCATGGAGCAGGTAATAGCGTATAACAAACCACTCAAGGCACTCGCGCTGCTCGCTGGGACGCTAACACATGGGCTGCGTTACTTCGTTCCTAATTTTAGCCCATGTGTTATCGCCCCTTAGTGGGGTGTTATGTGCCAAGAGGATTAAGTTAAAGGTGCTATTTGGTTTACTTGTTTATTTGCTAGCCTCGCTATCACCACCTATTGCACCAATTGGGATTTATAATACTGTTTTAATAGCTAGCATCCCGACAATTTATTTTATAGGCTTTAAAAGGTTAAGGGTTTTAGACTATTCGCTAGGTATGTTTTTCGGGGCTATCCTTTTTGTGCTAATTAGTTTCCAAAGTTGGCAAGCGTTAGCTCCATTAATTACTTTTATTCAAGTAGTGCCATTTGTTTGTATCGTTCTAATAGCAACTTTTGTAAAACTATTTACTCTGTCAAAACGACAAAAAGGTAAGCATCTTGGCACATAACAAGCGCATTAAACGCGCGCAGGGCGCGCTGCGGACACAAACACAGCGCCGCTTCGCGATTGTAGCGCTGTGTTTGTGCCGTTTATGCGAAAGTTATAAGGCGTCAGCCTAAACTGCGTTTGGCTTTATAAAAATCTCAATGCAACTGCCCTTGCCTGTTTTCGTTAGCATCGCTCTGGCTTGTGGTAGGTTTAAATCCGCCGCATTCACTTTAAAGGTGGTGTAATAGGCGCTTTGTCTCCAAATTCTTATTTTCATTCAGCAAGCGCCATTACACTCGATAGCTCAGATGGCGGCTAGCTTCAGCTAAATCAAAAACACTAGTGCACAGTCGTTTTGCTTGTTTGTGTTAACAATCAATCGTATGCTGGCTTCATCAGTTTTTAAACAGACCAAAGGAACTGGCTCTGCTTCTAACAAAGCGCTCAAGTCCACTCCCTTCGGTCGTTCGGACGCTAACATGTGGGCTAACTCGCTTCGCTCGGAATTTTAGCCCACTTGCCAGCGCCGCTTAGCTTAATGTTAGGTAAACAGAGGAAGTTTTTAAATGAAAGCTATTTGGGTCGTTTTAGGTTCTTTAGTTCTTTTCGGTTGTGCATCACTGCCGGATAATTATTCAGAACTAACTATTGAGCAGTTGATTAAAGGTATTTCAAGTAATAATAAACCTAAAATAATGCCTTCCAACTATTCAGTAGAGGTTTATGAGGAGATAGAAATGTTCACTGCCAACTACAATGTTGTCGGAAGCTATACCTCAGGATTAGTTTTAAATGCGATAGAAGAAGCTAAAAAATACTGTTTAGAAAAAGGGTTTGAGACATCTGAGGTGTTAAATAAACGTGAGCGATATTTTTTATTTTGTAGTTCAGGGAATTCTTCATTTATTGCATTTCATTATGTGAGCACGCAAAGAGCAGGTTGGGATACAGGACAAACTTTTGCGTATTTTGACCATATTGCTTTTTTCAACATTAGCAAACACTTTGGGGAAACTGATATTGATATTGTAGCTTCAAAAATCTCAGAATTTGAAGAGAGTTCGGTTGATCAAGAGTACGTTCTGGATTACCGACCAATACAAGTCGATGAGGTTGTTTCTTTGTTTAATGAACAGATTAAGTAGTTTACCTAACAAAAGGATTAAGACGGATTTGACAGAAGAGCACTGCCAAACCGCTTATCCAAGGTGTTATAAGGCGTCAGCCTAAACTATGTTTGGCTTTATAAACTTATCAGTTCAACCGCCCTTACCTGTTGTTCCCAACATCGCCAAAGCATTGGTAGTTTTAATATCACCGCGCTTACTTCGAAGGTCTCGCAATAGGCGCTTTATCGCCCAGTTCTTATTTTCAGTCAGCAAGCGCCATTGCGCTTGTCAGTTCAAATGGCGGCTGGCTTCAGTCAAATCAAAACCAAAAGTGCACTGGTATTTTGCTTGTTTGTGTTAACAATCAATCGTATGCTGGCTTCATCAGTTTTTAAACAGACCAAAGGAACTGGCTCTGCTTCTAACAAAGCGCTCAAGTCCACTCCCTTCGGTCGTTCGGACGCTAACATGTGGGCTAACTCGCTTCGCTCGGAATTTTAGCCCACATGCCAGCGCCGCTTAGCTTAATGTTATGTCACGCTCTTAACCAACATTACTTAGGGATTGGAAAGTGGAAAACCAAACTTTTGCGACAGGCTCATGCAATTGCGGCGCGATTTCATTCTCAGTAAACATTCCTCTTTCTAGAGTATTTATTTGCCATTGTTCTATTTGTAGAAAATCTACTGGGAGTGGCGGCATCGCGGTTACAATTGTTCCAAACGAAGCATTAAAAATGGAAGGAGAGCTTAGTTCAATTAAGCAATGGGCAAAGCCCAATCACGATTGGCTCACTAACTTCTGCAAAACGTGCGGCTCACCTCTTCCGGGTAAAAACGATAATGCACATTTCTATATTCCTGTTAGTCTTTTGGACACAGGCTTCGAAAACTTAGAAGTTAAGCATCATCTTTTTACCGATTCGAAGGCTGTATGGGAAGAAATTGGCATTACGGGTAAACAACACAAGGAAACTTTCGGTGGGTAATAAAAGTTCCAGACATAACAAGGCGCTAAACTCGTTCCCTTCGGTCACTGGGACACAAACACGCGGCGGCTTCGCCATTTTCGCCGCATGTTTGTGCCCGTTAGCTTAATGTTATGTGCCAAAGGAAACCTATGAATAGACTCCTTTTATCAGCTCTATTTATTCTCTATTTTTACTCTTTTGGTCAAGCAACAGCTGAAGAGCATTTTTTGGTCGGCGTAAAAGAGTCTGGTTATTTATTTGGAAATACCGGTGAGATATTGGACGAAAATAAACTTCGAGAAACGATATCATCTAAAAAAGCAGATAGAATTACGCTAATAGTTGATAAGTGTCTAAATCCTACACGCACAATTGACGCCTACATTGCTCTCGATGGATTGGGTATAAATATGATTTCTCTACAAATAAACCCTCAACAACGGGACTTCGAATGTGAAGGCACATAACAACCAAATAAAGTCACTCGCTATCGCTCGTTGGGGCGCTAACACGCGGGGCCACTTCGTTATTGTGCCCCACGTGCCAGCGCCCCTTATTTAAAAGTTATATGCCAAGGTAGCTATGGTTCAACATTCCAAGAAAATAAGAGTACTTGCTTACATTTGTGCGGTGATACTGATGCCTGTCTACATCGGTGGCCCGCTTTCTATGATCTTCCTTTCAGCAAACCGGATACCAGAAGCTGACGTTTCAACCTCTATATTCTTGGTTGTCATTTGCGGTATATTGACGTTCGTATTTGGAAAGTTCGCCTACTTAATGTTTAGGTTCTTAAAATCTCTAAAAGTAAGTTTTACATTTGATGATAGTGGCATTTCCCTAACAAATAATGGAAAAACTGATGTTTATTCTTGGCATGAACTAGAGAAATCCAAAGAATACACAAGCTGCCAAATATTTTGCTTAATTGACTCAAAAGGCCAGCATTTGTTCTCTATTTGGGAATACGCTGATAATTATGCCGAATTTCGTCAAATGACAGCGGAGCAAATTGGCACATAACAAAAAAATTAAGTCGCTCACTTCGTTCGCTGGGACGCATACACGCGGGGCGGCTTCGCCATTATGCCCCACATATCTGCGCCCCTTATTGGAAAGTTAGGGGCTAGAATTAGGTATGGATGATTTTTCCAGAAAAATAAGTAAGTTGTTTTCGGAACAGTTTCCTAGTTGGTCTTCGTTTGTGACGAAAAACGATGAAGTTTTTGAGGTCAAAATCCCTCGTACAGACAAATTAGATACTCCTAAGTTGGAAATCGAGGCTTTTGGTGACGAGTTAACAGTTTTCTTTGGCCCTTATCACGCTCATTTTGATGACTACGGCAACAACAATGCCTTTAATGACGCATCAGAATTCATAAGACAACTAACATCAAACGATTATGCTGTTGTCAGTTATTGGCGTGGAGAACAGTGGTGCGGTTCGCAGATTGTAAATATTAACAAACTACCGAAAGACAACGCTGAATACCCCTACTCAGACACAATTAAAATATTGACTTGGTCAGGAGACATGGATGCCAATATCGCTTGTAATCCAATCAATTGAGAAAGCCCCTAACAACTCAATAAACTCGCTCACTACGTTCGCTGGGACGCATACACGCAGGGCGGCTTTGCCATTATGCCCCGCGTGCCTGCGCCCGTTATTGAAAAGTTATACCCAAGGATGAAAATGGAACCTAAAGAGGAATTTGATAAATACCAAGCCGCCCGATGGAAGTTTTTTGTCTCTGTTTTTCTATCAATCGCTTGTGGAGTATTGGCACTGACAGGCTTACTCAAACCTTCAACCGAGGAATTGGGCGTCTGGTTCCAGAGAAGCGGCTCATTGATAGTTCTTTTCGCTGTTCTTGGTGAGTATTATGTTTCAAAAATGGCTTCTACACTAAGACCCGCTGGTCATGTTGGCATTACAAAAATGGAAGAGACTCTGCCCAAAACAGTTGGTTTGTTTCATTTGATAGCACTGTTTTTGGCCATAATTGGCACTTTTATTTGGGGATACGGCGATCTATGGGTTTAGGGTATAACAAACAAATTATGTCGCCCGCTAGCGCGGGCTGGGACGCAAACACGCAGGCGGCTTCGCCATTTTCGCCTGCGCGTCCGCGCCCCATATTTGGGTGTTATGTGCCACTTAAAACTAGAAACCTATGACTAGAATTTTTCATACTCAACTCAGCTTAAAATCACTTATCAAAATATCTGCAACCATCAACTTTATAGGTGGATTAGTATTTGGAGTTCTCATTTTTATTATTGCACTTTTCGGAGAACCGACCATAGTCGATTTAATTTCAGTGGTAGCAACACCGGCAGTTTCGGTTGTAAATGGCGTTATGATGGCCTTAGTAGCGTATCCATTTTATAAACGTTGGTGCGCAAAAATTAAAGGTCAAAAAGTTAGTGGCTTTTTCGTGGAAGTATCAAGCGATGGCACATAACAAAAAAATTAAGTCGTTCCCTTCGGTCACTGGGACGCATACACGTGGGGCGGCTTCGCCATTATGCCCCACATGCCTGCGCCCCTTATTTAAAAGTTAGGCACACTTTTTAAAGCGTAATTAGTTTAGGACTATGATGATACTTTTTCTGACGATAACAATCGCACTTCTCACATTGATCACAGCCTTAGTTGCATTGTTTGGCAACACTATAGATGACAAAGAGCCTAACCTAATAAAGTCAATAAAACTAAAGGGTTGGGTTTCCATATGTTTTCTCGCTGCTGTCTTTGTACTAGGAGGAATTAAGGAAGTATTAGTTAGCTCAGAGAGTGAAGGTAAAGACACAAAAATTGACGGGCAACTGAACAAAATAGCAGATTTACAGAGCAGTCTTAATAAATACCAAGAGCAATCAAATGCGATAATAGTAAGAAATATTGGGGATATAAAATTAAGTCAATTAATTGAAAATATCAATCTGGAAAACCAAAGATTTTTTGGAGAAATAATGCCAATTATATTGAACGCTTTTCCAAATACACCATGCCCTGAAGTCATGAACGCGTTTGACGATCTCGACGAAAAAATGGAAACATTGTATTGGCCAGAAATCACCCAAAAATTTGAAGAAATAAAAGAGAAAGAAAAGCTTGCTAAAGAAGCTTTGGAGAAGAACCCTCTAAATCAAGAAAACATAAATGATTATCGAAACTACGGGATCCAAGCAGAGTATTTGGTAAGAATGTCTTATGAGAAAGCCAATGATTTAAGAATAGAAGCCCTGAAAAAACTCTTTTTGTCGTGCCCTTATAATGAATAATTGCGAGGAGGCGGTGCCTAACAAACCGCTGTAGTCGGTCGCAAGCTCCCTGGGACAATAACACGTGGGCTCAGTCGCTTCGCTCCAAATTTTAGCCCACGTGTTATTGCCCCTAAGCGGGGTGTTATAAGACAAAGGGAATTCAGTGAACAAGGTTGTTATCAGTATCCTTTCAATATTACTCCTACTAACCAACTTGTTTTGGTTGTATCGGAGTTTGGATAACGGCGTCTCTTTAACTTACATGGAAGCAAGCCTAGAAACCCAAACTAAAATATCGGAGCAACTGTTCGTTCTAATAAACGCGCAGCTTATAGGTAAAAGTATCAACGAAGTTAATAGTATTGTTCCACTGGATATTTATGGCTCTTCACCATTCATAAAAGATGATTGTTTATATTATGGTAGCGTATGCCTTATTGTTGGCACCAATGGCACTATTCAAGGTTTTAAGTAGCATGTCTTATAACAAAAAAATTAAGTCACTCACTTCGTTCGCTGGGACGCATACACGCGGGGCGGCTTCGCCATTATGCCCCACATGCCTGCGCCCCTTATTTAAAAGTTATAAGGCGTCAGCCTAAACTGCGTTTGGCTTTATGAAAATCCCAGTGGAACTACCCTCTCCTGTTTTCATTAGCATCGCTCTGGCTTGAGGTAGGTTTAAATCCGCCGCTTTCAATTCAAAGGTTGCGCATTAGGCGCTTTATCGCCAAGTTATTATTCAACGTCGACAAGCGCCAATGCGTTAGACAGTTCAAATGGCGGCTAGCTTCAGTCAAATCAAAAACATCAATGCACAGTCGTTTTTCTTGTCTGTGTTAACAATCAATCGTATGCTGGCTTCATCAGTTTTTAAACAGACCAAAGGAACTGGCTCTGCTTCTAACAAAGCGCTAAAGTCCACTCCCTTCGGTCGCTCGGACGCATTTACGCGGGGCGGCTTCGCCATTGTGCCCCACGCAACTGCGCCGCTTAGCTTAATGTTATAAGGCGTCAGCCTAAACTGCGTTTGGCTTTATAAAAATCCCAGTACAACTACCCTCTCCCGTTTTCATTAGCATCGCTTTAGCTTGTGGTAGGTTTAAATCCGCCGCTTTCAACTTAAAGGTGGTGTAATAGGCGCTTTATCACCAAATTCTTATTTTGAGTCAGCAAGCGCCATTACACTCGACAGCTCAAATGGCGGCTAGCTTCAGTCAAATCAAAACCAAAAGTGCACTGGCATTTTGCTTGTTTGTATTAACAATAAATCGTATGCTGGCTTCATTAGTTTTTAAACAGACCAAAGGAACTGGCTTAGCTTCTAACAAAGCGCTAAAGACCACTCCCTTAGGTCGTTCGGACGCTAACATGTGGGCTAACTCGCTCCGCTCGGGATTTTAGCCCACATGCCAGCGCCGCTTAGCTTAATGTTATAAGCCACGGAAAATTGTGAAATGGATTCTCTTTTTATTTACTCTGCGTTAGTCACATACTTAATACTTAGCTTTGCAGTATCAGTATTCTTGGCAAAAAGAGAAGACTTAGACTCTGTTCAAAAAATTGCACAAATTATTATTGCTTGGTTAATTCCAATCATTGGAGCAGTTGCTCTATGGCAGTTTAATAAAAGTCAGGATCAACCAACTAAAAAGTATTCTGAATTTGGTGGTGGCAACAGAGACAGTAGCGGAGCTGGGTCAGATGGTAATCATTAACAGTGGCATATAACAACTCAATAAACTCACTCACTTCGTTCGCTGGGACGCATACACGTGGGGCGGCTTCGCCATTATGCCCCACGCGCCAGCGCCCGTTATTGAAAAGTTATAAGGCGTCAGCCTAAAATTCATTTGGCTATATAAAAACTTCAGTGCAACTGCGCTCTCCCGTTTTTATTAACATCGCTCTGGCTTGTGGTAGGTTTAAATCCGCCACTTTCAATTCAAAGGTGGTGTAATAGGCGCTTTATCGCCAAGTTCTTATTTTAAGCCAGCAAGCGCCATTACACTCGATAGCTCAGATGGCGGCTAGCTTCAGCCAAATCAAAACCAAAAGTGCACTGGTATTTTGCTTGTTTGTGTTAACAATCAATCGTATGCTGGCTTCATTAGTTTTTAAACAGACCAAAGGAACTGGCTCTGCTTCTAACAAAGCGCTAAAGACCACTCCCTTCGGTCGCTCGGACGCATTTACGCGGGGCGGCTTCGCCATTATGCCCCACGCAACTGCGCCGCTTAGCTTAATGTTATAAGGCGTCAGCCTAAACTATGTTTGGCTTTATAAACTTATCAGTTCAACCGCCCTTACCTGTTGTTCCCAACATCGCCAAAGCATTGGTAGTTTTAATATCACCGCGCTTACTTCGAAGGTCTCGCAATAGGCGCTTTATCGCCCAGTTCTTATTTTCAGTCAGCAAGCGCCATTGCGCTTGTCAGTTCAAATGGCGGCTGGCTTCAGTCAAATCAAAACCAAAAGTGCACTGGTATTTTGCTTGTTTGTGTTAACAATCAATCGTATGCTGGCTTCATCAGTTTTTAAACAGACCAAAGGAACTGGCTCTGCTTCTAACAAAGCGCTCAAGTCCACTCCCTTCGGTCGTTCGGACGCTAACATGTGGGCTAACTCGCTTCGCTCGGAATTTTAGCCCACATGCCAGCGCCGCTTAGCTTAATGTTATAAGGCGTCAGCCTAAACTGCGTTTGGCTTCATAAAAATCCCAGTACAACTACCCTCACCTGTTTTCATTAGCATCGCTCTGGCTTGTGGTAGGTTTAAATCCGCCGTTTTCAATTCAAAGGTTGCGCATTAGGCGCTTTATCGCCAAGTTATTATTCAACTTCAACAAGCACCAATGCGTTCGACAGTTCAAATGGCGGCTAGCTTAAGCTAAATCAAAAACACTAGTGCACAGTCGTTTTGCTTGTTTGTGTTAACAATCAATCGTATGCTGGCTTCATCAGTTTTTAAACAGACCAAAGGAACTGGCTCTGCTTCTAACAAAGCGCTCAAGTCCACTCCCTTCGGTCGCTCGGACGCATTTACGCGGGGCGGCTTCGCCATTGTGCCCCACGCAACTGCGCCGCTTAGCTTAATGTTATGTGCCAAGGAAAAATTAATGGACTATCAAGCAAATACAGGACGTTTAAGTGAAGTATTAGTTGGCATTGTGACAACATTTATCTCACTTATCTTTTTGGGGTTAGTATTCATCCTTTTTGACAATGGTGAAGCTTCTTTTGCCGCAGCATTGGGTGTTTTGGCTTTAACCTGTTTAGGTCTATGGTTTGCGTTGCTTTCATATAGGCTGCTTTTTCACAAACCTAAAAAGTATGGTGGTTTAATATCACCATTGGCACTAAAGTTTTGGTGTGTCGTTTTCGGGCTATCCTCGACAGCTTTTTTGTTGTTCGGTATTTTAGAGTTAAACATCAGAGCAGTGTTTAGCTCTATTATCATGCTGCCTGCATGTTGGTACGGCTGGCAATTAGCGAATAAGAGGCAGCGGCGCAGTGGCACATAACAAAAAACTAAAGGCGCTCGCGCTGCTCGCTGGGACGCTAACACATGGGCTGCGTCACTTCGTTCCTAATTTTAGCCCATGTGTTAGCGCCCCTTAGTTGGGCGTTATAACTCTAGGAGAAACTTTTGAAAGGAAAGTTTAATAAACGGACTTTGATTCGATGGAAGGTCTATATTGACCGTTCAAAGATGTATATTGGCTATATTCAATTTTTACTCATCATATTTGTTTTCATTAACTCACTAGAAAACAACCCTGTTAGTCAATTCGTTATTGAAAGACCTCTTATGGCAGTACCTGTGATATTGGTTCTGTTTGTGGTTTGTTCTTTAATTTTAGGCTATTTGGATTCAAAGCTAGGATTTAGGGAAGAGGAAATAAGAAACCACGCTTTTTCGAACCCAGTTTTGCGTCAAATTCAGCTATCAATCGATGAGTTAAATACAAAAGTCGATAAAATAGATAAAGAGAATCGTAGTGATAACAACGAGTTATAACAAACCACTCAAGCCTCTCGCTTCGCTCGTTGGGACGCTAACACATGGGCTGCGTCACTTCGTTCCTAATTTTAGCCCATGTGTTATCGCCCCTTAGTGGGGTGTTATGTTTACTTTGAGATTTGCTTATGGACAAAGAACAGAAGAAAAAACTCAAAGCTCGGTTCAAGCAAAATGAACATGAAAATTTAATAGCTTCACTACCGTTATCAATTGAAGTATTAAAGGAGCTCCTATCGTTTCTAAATAGAGAAGAGGCTCCGAATTGTGACCACACTCTCAGAGAAACAAAGGATTTTTTAATTAGCCGTAATTTAAACCCAGAAAAAATAATTCCTTGGTTAAATGAACATGGCGGTTTTTGTGATTGCGAGGTTATTTTTAATGTCTATGATGAGGTCGGTGATATTGTTGGTTGGCATTTAGAAGAGTAAACATAACAACCCAATAAACTCACTCACTACGTTCGCTGGGACGCATACACGCGGGGCGGCTGCGCCATTATGCCCCACATGTCTGCGCCCGTTATTGGAAAGTTAGGTGCCGATGACAAAACTTAGTATCTCAATCCTATTAATTATGTTTGGCCTAGCGGGCTCAATATGGATTCAAGTCCAAATTGATGCTGAGGTTCCTAAATTAGAAGAGTACTCGGTAGTCTCAAGTTATAAACCTGTGAAGTACAGAACTAGGCAAACTGGCGGAAAGCCTAGTTACGAAATAACTTCCTTTACCATATCGGACGTTGAGTTTGTAATTACAGACAACAACCCATTCTATCGTCGTGTCTTATCAGCATTGAACGCTGGCGGTTACATTCGCGTTTGGTACAAACCCACAGATAACTCAACAAAGATTTATCAACTCTCTCAAAACAACAAAATAGTTGCCCCTTTTGATAAATTAGTTCATATCAATGGGTATTCAGGAAGTGGAGCTGCGACAATTCCCATATTACTCGCTATAGTGTTTGTATTTTCGTGGTATCGCAAAAGTGGCACCTAACAAAAAAATTAAGTCACTCACTTCGTTCGCTGGGACGCATACATGCGGGGCGGCTTCGCCATTATGCCCCACATGCCTGCGCCCCTTATTTAAAAGTTATAAGGCGTCAGCCTAAACTTCGTTTGGCTTAATACAAATCCCAGTGCAACTACCCTCACCTGTTTTCATTAGCATCGCTCTAGCTTGTGGTAGGTTTAAATCCACCGCTTTCACTTTAAAGGTGGTGTAATAGGCGCTCAATCTCCAAGTTCTTATTCTAAGCCAGCAAGCGCCATTACACTCGATAGCTCAAATGGCGGCTAGCTTCAATCAAATCAAAACCATCACTGCACAGCCGTTTTGCTTGTTTGTGTTAACAATCAATCGTATGCTGGCTTCAACAGTTTTAAAACAGATCAAAGGAAATGGCTCTGCTTCTAACAAAGCGCTAAAGACCACTCCCTTCGGTCGCTCGGACGCATTTACGCGGGGCGGCTTCGCCATTATGCCCCACGCAACTGCGCCGCTTAGCTTAATGTTATAAGGCGTCAGCCTAAACTGCGTTTGGCTTTATAAAAATCTCAATGCAACTGCCCTTGCCTGTTTTCGTTAGCATCGCTCTGGCTTGTGGTAGGTTTAAATCCGCCGCATTCACTTTAAAGGTGGTGTAATAGGCGCTTTGTCTCCAAATTCTTATTTTCATTCAGCAAGCGCCATTACACTCGATAGCTCAGATGGCGGCTAGCTTCAGCTAAATCAAAAACACTAGTGCACAGTCGTTTTGCTTGTTTGTGTTAACAATCAATCGTATGCTGGCTTCATCAGTTTTTAAACAGACCAAAGGAACTGGCTCTGCTTCTAACAAAGCGCTCAAGTCCACTCCCTTCGGTCGTTCGGACGCTAACATGTGGGCTAACTCGCTTCGCTCGGAATTTTAGCCCACTTGCCAGCGCCGCTTAGCTTAATGTTATGTGCCAAGGGAAACCTATGAATAGACTCCTTTTATCAGCCCTATTTATTCTTTATTTTTACTCTTTTGGTCAAGCAACAGCTGAAGAGCATTTTTTGGTCGGCGTAAAAGAGTCTGGTTATTTATTTGGAAATACCGGTGAGATATTGGACGAAAATAAACTTCGAGAAACGATATCATCTAAAAAAGCAGATAGAATTACGCTAATAGTTGATAAGTGTCTAAATCCTACACGCACAATTGACGCCTACATTGCTCTCGATGGATTGGGTATAAATATGATTTCTCTACAAATAAACCCTCAACAACGGGACTTCGAATGTGAAGGCACATAACAACCAAATAAAGTCACTCGCTATCGCTCGTTGGGACGCTAACACGCAGGGCCGCTTCGCTATTATGCCCTACGCGTTATCGCCCCTTATTTAAAAGTTATGTGCCACTTAAAACTAGAAACCTATGACTAGAATTTTTCATACTCAACTCAGCTTAAAATCACTTATCAAAATATCTGCAACCATCAACTTTATAGGTGGATTAGTATTTGGAGTTCTCATTTTTATTATTGCACTTTTCGGAGAACCGACCATAGTCGATTTAATTTCAGTGGTAGCAACACCGGCAGTTTCGGTTGTAAATGGCGTTATGATGGCCTTAGTAGCGTATCCATTTTATAAACGTTGGTGCGCAAAAATTAAAGGTCAAAAAGTTAGTGGCTTTTTCGTGGAAGTATCAAGCGATGGCACATAACAAAAAAATTAAGTCGTTCCCTTCGGTCACTGGGACGCATACACGTGGGGCGGCTTCGCCATTATGCCCCACGCAACTGCGCCGCTTAGCTTAAAGTTAGGCCCAAATTTGACCTTTGGCGGTTGTTTGTCATATACATGACGTAGCCGTTGCTTCAACTAAAATGGAAAACTAAAGGCTCTTTTTAAAGGAGCACAAAAATGGAAGAAATGATTAACTCAGATTTAGTAAAAGCACTCCGACTCGAAAAGTCGTGGTCACAGGAAAAGCTCGCTACAGCTTCTGGACTCAGCTTAAGAACAGTCCAGCGTGCCGAAAACTCAGGTACTTCTTCACTAGAAACCAAATTAGCGCTTTCTGCCGCATTAAATATCCCAGCAGAAAAGCTTATGCCGATTTCATCAAAAACACCTCAGAATCAGAATACCGTAATTTATGGTTATATTGGTGCTGGTGTAGGTTTAGTCTGTTCATATTCGGCAATAACCTATTCGGTAATGCATAACACATTACCACTTGGGGAAGCTGGGCTTTGGTATGGAATAATCGGTGCTTTTACTGGCAT
>NZ_JBHZRZ010000018.1:0-42462 GCF_043642145.1 Alteromonas gracilis | reverse complement strand
TCTGTACTCTCCATTAAATGATTCTTCGCAAAATCAGTTTAATGAATGCGGATGTCCCCCGTTAATGATGAAGAGCCGGGTCACTTTTAGTTTTTGATGTTTTTTATTTGAGCAATAAACTGAGAGAAAGATATGGGGCGGTAACCCTTGGCTTAACTGTAAGGTTGAAGCAAGCAAGAAGAAAAGTTTGCCTTAACACTACCGTAATTTCACTGATGAAGAACTGGCTCACATTCTCGCTGAGACTGACTTCAAGAAGCTTAATACATCAACTTGGGCTTATCCGTATGCCTTACACATGTTACCTCGTTCATTGCATTTCCTTGGCACACGACTCAGTGAACTAGCACTAGCGCAAAAGGAACAGTTCGTTGATGTGGATGGGCGCTTGCTCTTTGAGGTACGAGAAGGTAAGACAGTTAACGCTCAACGTATAGTGTCTGTATCACCATCTATAAAGCTTCTTGTGCTTCAAGTCTTAGACAGGGCAGGTGATGGCCTTTGGTTGCTCCCTGAGATCGGTGAGGCTGTAATAGGTGCTGAAGGTTCGGCTAATAGTATCTCGTCGAAGTTCGGTAAGATAACTAAAGGATTCGCTAAGGTTGAAGGCTACACGACAGGCTTACACTCGTTCAGAGGTCACTTCGCGACAGCGCTAGAACAAGTGGGTTGTCCTGAAGACATCGCTACGAAACTATCAGGGCACAAGCAGTTGTCCTTGACGTATAACTTGTATAGTAAGTACAAAAACAAGGACGAACTGTGGCAGTATGTCGAGAGGATTCACGAGGCTGACTGCTTGAAAAGAATAACTTTTTGATTAAGTTTAGTAGTTTACTTGTTAATACTTTACGAATAAAGGACGATATATGGATGAGCTTAAACTTTATAGAGAGTACGACAGTCACCCGTCTAAAGACATGTATAGGCAGTACTTGAAAATAGCCCAGTGTATAGGCATCACGCTCGATTCGTTAAGTTCAATTGATGTTGTTTTGAATAATCAATCAACAGCAGGTGAAAAGTTAATATCAATTGCAAAAGAAGTGCAGTGTTACGTAATAAACGTGGTAGGGATAAAAGAACTGGCATGTGGGTTGAGACGTTTTAAGGCTTATAAATTTAGTGAAAACCAACAATGCTTAGTTAACATTTGTAAAGCAATTCGTAATGCCTACGCCCATTCTTCTCTTCTAATTCCCAGTTACAAAGCAAAATGTATAAAAGGCTCTTGCGTAGAGTCTTACGACTTGCCACTGAGTGAGTTAGCACCATATATTGAGAAGTTGTGGAAATCTGATGACCCCGAAAAAGTATCTAACATATCACTTACGATGGCTTACTTAACTGATATTTGCTTCGAGTATTCCGAGTTCTCTTACACGAAGGATTCATGCGAAACCAAGTTAGAGAAGTTTTTAGATGTCGTTGGCTTTATCCAAAAGCACTCTTCATTTTTTCTTTGTATAACTTTAGATAACCTTGAGAAAGGATTTAAGAGAAATAGTCTAGAAGGCTATAGTGGTATACGTGCCAGCTTGTCGTTACCAACCTTTGAAGAACACATTAAAGGATGCCGCTCGAAACTAAATACTATCGGCATAAAAATCTGAGAGACCATATCGAAATTGATGAAGCCTCATCCCCCCTACAAGGGGCTTCTACGCACTGTAGGAACACCGCCAAGATAATCTTAAAGCCAGTCGCAGGCCAAAAGTCCACCACAAGTGTCTGTTGTGAGATGACTGGTAGTAATGAAGGCTCTCGAACTGGCAGAGCCTGAGGACACTATCCACTCAGATAACAATATGATTGCTAATGGCTACAACGAGTGACACAGAGAGTGGAAACTGAGCGGTTGGAAGACTGCCAGTAAGAAACCAGTAGCGAATCAAGACATATGGCAATGTATCGACAACCTGAAGAAAGAGAATCCAACAGTTGTCGTTAAGTGGGTTCGAGGCTATAGCGGTCTCTACGGCAATGAACTTGCGGATAACTCAGCGACTGTAAAGAGCATCAAGCAAGTGCTGGTTAACTTTGAATAATGCCTTCAATTCTGTCTATATATATTTTGTGCGTGAAGGTGTAGGCTATTGAAAGCAAGGTGAAAGTTAGTCAGCACATGGTCTTAGTATTTGGAGAAGAGTAAATGGACATACTATCAGATGACGGAACCCAATTAGCGGAACGCATTAGTAATTGGGAGGATATATTTAGTCGCCCAAGATATCAAAAAGACGTAGACCATGATGCAGTACAGTTGGTGCGGATACTCGGACACTACACGATGGAGGAAGTAGGGAGTTGTGGACTTTCAAACTGTCACCAACCACATAAGAAAGGTTTCTTGGTTCTCTGTAAACCTCAAAATGGCCTCGCTAACCACTTTGAGACCAATATTGGGAATCAGTGTGGTAAGAATATCTTTGGCGTTACTTTTGATGAGCAAACCAAAAATTATAATATTGAAAGGAATACAATTCTGTATCGAGACTCGCTTGTTGATGCAATCTGTAAAGTAGATGACTTTAGACAAAGAGTGCACGTTCTCTTAAAGGATGAAGGTGGTGAAGCTGCTTATGCGCGTGTTAGAAATGCTATTAAAATTAGGGGTATCGATCGTTCTTTGGTTTCTAAATTGGAGAGAAGAGCTAAGAATGGGGATGTTGAGGTTTTTTTGAGAATCGCTGCTACCAAACGTGATATCGATTTAGAGGAGTCCCGCATGGGACGAAAGCTATCAGCGGAAGAACTCGAAGACTTAACTCAACATGAGAGCCTTGGACGTATCTCGGGAGTTCGAGCTGTGACGAATTATGAGAAAATTAAAAGTGAATTGAAGGTTGAGTTGCCTCAACTTCTTGATGAGCTAGATGAATTGAAGCCGGAGGAGCTTTTATATAACGACTTGAAGAGTTGGTCGAAAAGAATAGGAGACCTTGACTCTCGTTTCCGAGAGGTTGAAAAGTGTATTGATGACTGTAAACGATTTTCGGTGGCTTCAAATATTGAATTCATTAATGCAAATAAGGAGTGGATTTAAAAGTGTTTTTAAAGGGTTGTTTTTTTAGCTTTTGGATTTAATTTATTCTGAAATCGAAAAAGAGTAGGGGCACCTAATGGGTCACTCTTTGGGTCCCCAATTTGAAATAACCCTACGAATATTGGTGTGTAGAAGTGCGATTATGTTTAGTGGCTCATATCTAATCTGACAGTCCAGAGAAAAAAGTGGAAGTTGAAATTTCTGATTTTAAGTTTCTGAATCGTGCCAATGTACGAACATCTCAAACTAAAAAGCCTCAGAATTTACCGGTGCGATTCCGTGCACTGATTATCTGAAACTGCGAGCTCGTCGAAGTAGATTTATAGACAGCTATTTTGTCACCTTGATAGCTGTTTAACGAATGGAAGAATATTTCCGTAATGTAGGCTAAAAATAACTATTCTTTTAACCAAGCGGTTAACTTTAGTAATATTTGATGGTTATCGATCAAATACGAATGGTTAATGTCTTCGTATTCAGTATAATTGTTAAAGTGGTGGTGATTATTGTCCGCGTTTGGTGTTGAATTTTTGATGTTGCTGCTGTATTCCAACACAAGGCCATCATTAGGCTTATCTTCGAACCATTTTTGAATTTTCCAATTTGCTATATAACTTTTAAAAAAGTTACCAAATTCTAACCATTTTTTTCCACCGGAAACACTGAAAATTTTTATATCTTTCAAGCTATCTGAATCGCTTTGTAGTTTATCAATGAGGCATTGGCCGTTTATATTGTCTTTCTTAGTTAATTCTTTTGCCGAGTTTGCATTCGGCGTAAACCCCTTCATTTTTGAACTTATCGACTCTCCCCAGTGAATCAGATGACCTATGACCTCTGTATCGTAGAGTGTTCCATCATGAGGTGTTCCCAGGGTTACTATTTTTGACACATACTTACTACTTCCTGTTAGTTGGCATAGTGCTCGCGCGACTAAGCCCCCCATACTGTGAGCTACTAAGCATAAAGATTTTTCTTGGATACAATCTTTTTTAATTTCATTAAAACTTTCAATAATTGCATTCAGATTATCGGCTGCAGCTTTAATACCTCTGTAGGAATGATAGTTGAAGACAAATGTTTGGAAATCATGGTTGTTCAGAGTTTCAGCAATTGCACTCATATACACACTATTAGCTGTAAAACCGTGAATTAACACAACATTATTTTTAACCCCAAAATCGTCCGCTTTGGCTCTGCGCATGTCTCCCCCAGTGTAACAGAGTAACTCATCTCCTTTTTTTTCAGTTTTCCTTGTGAATACATCAGTCATAGGAGTACTCCAACTATTAAGATGTCAAAATAAAAGTGCATTATCTTTTCATTCTTTACATCAATTTCGTTTACGTCGGATTTTGAGTCAATAAAGTCAAGGTACTTGGGCTTTGTCACCGCTTTCTTATTTTTGATTTCCAAGTACTGGCCAAACGAAAATTGAGTTTGTGTATTCAAGTGAATGCCCAATAGAGCAAGCTGTGTTTTAGGTACAAGATCAAGTAGTTCGTCCCTTTTTAGGCTGAATGCCAATTCTTCGTTAGAAAAACTTTCCAATAGGACATCAAATTTTTTAATACTTAAAGGCTTTGATAGTGAGAATTTTATCTCTATTGGATCAATGGGCGAGCTTTCACACAGGCTCAGTATCTCTTGATTCAAAATGCTTTCCTTTTGAAAAGATACAATGCAATCGTTTAATGATTTCATTGTTTTTATATTTACATTTCTAGGTGGATGTATCTCTTCTAAAAAGTTACTGTGTTGATTAACTTTTTCTTGATGAAAGCTTGCATTGCCTGTAACTATTGCTTCCGCAGCAGCTTTAAGGTATAGCCTAATTGCAATAACGGCATCATCATTGCCAGGAATAATATAGTCAATTCCGTCTGGGTTGGTATTAGTATCAACGACCGCCACTACGGGGATACCTAATTGTCGAGCTTCTGTTACCGCAATATGTTCATGGTCAGCATCAATAACAAATATAGCGTCGGGAAGCCCGCCCATTTCTTTAATACCTCCCAAGCTATTATTTAACTTTTCATGTTCTCGCTGAAGCATAAGGCATTCTTTTTTACTCAACTTTTGAAAAGTACCGTCTTGGCTTTGTTGCTCAAGATTTTTCAAACGTTTTATTGCCTGCCGAACCGTTTTCCAATTTGTTAACATACCGCCTAACCAGCGGTTATTTACGTAAAATTGGTTGCAACTTGTCGCCGCTTCTTTGATTGCTTGACTGGCAGCTCTTTTGGTACCTATGAATAGAATTCGGCCATTGCCTGACGAAACTTGGGTAAGAAAGTGCAGTGCATCATTAAACAAAGGCACTGTCTTTTCTAGGTTGATGATGTGAACATTGTTACGCGCTCCAAAAATGTATGGCTTCATTTTTGGATTCCAATATCGTGTTTGATGACCAAAATGCACGCCTGCTTTGAGCATTTCTCTCATGGAGACGCTTACTCTCGAACCCTTGACTGGTGCAGTATTTTCTTTGTATGCAACTTCAGTTTTATGTTCTAGCTCTTTTGAAGACATTGTGTATTGATGGATTTTATTGGGTATGAGTAAAAGATAGTTGATCCAAAATCAATATGCTAGGAGAAGTCGACTTATGTATAAAGAGGTTTAATTACCTGTTGCATTGCGCAATTCGTTGTTCTTTCAAAGACCGTTTTGAAAGATCAGCGGCTATATTTTTTTCTTGAGCCCCAAGATCCTAAAAACGTACATAAAAGACTGTCAGAATTGGTTAAGCCCTATTTCTGAGAGTGTCAGGGGTCGGAGGTTCAAATCCTCTCACACCGACCAACTTCCTCGCCCCAAATAAACAACTTTCATCACTCTTCAGCGTTTACTCAATCCAAAGCAAGCATCTTTCAAGTTACCTTTTTGATTATGAAGGGCCAGCAGAGCCATTTTGAATACTTCATTAGTCAATTTCAGGCTGAAACTGAAGGCTTATTGCAATGCGGTTCCAGCTATTAATTTGAAGGACGACCGTTGTAAGCTCTACTAAACTTTGTTTTCCGAACACGCTTTCTACCTTGCTATAGATGTCGTCGGAAATGGTAGAGGAATGAATGAGTGTTAACGCTTCAGTCCACTCTAATGCCGTTCTTTCTTCATTTGTAAAACAGTCTAATTCTTTCCATGCCGATAGAACGTCTAATCTTGCCTGCTTTTCACCTGCGGCCCTTGCCTCATCGGCATGCATCTTTTGACAAAATCCACACTGGTTTATTTGCGATGCGCGCAGTCTTACCAAATGAATGAGATTTTCGCTTAATTGGCTAGTGTTAGAAACGTTAACCAGCCCTGCCAAATGCTCAAGAATGTGAGGGTGCGTAGAATAGAACTCAGATTGTTTGATACGGTTAGTCATTGTGATCTCCTTTAATTTAAGGAGAACTGTAAACGCATCGCGCTGGGTTTAATTGTAAATTTGCGACAACTTTCGCTTTCTATACTGAAACGGCGTTTCTAGCGCAAACGAGCGAAACGCGTGGGTGAAGTGTGCTTGGTCGAAATAGCCACTGGCTAAAGCCACTTGGCTTATTTCTAGTTTATTTGAAGCAAGCAGTGACCTAGCGTTGCGAATTTGAGCAAATTGATAGATTTTATTTGGCGAAAAGCCAAAATGGTTACGAAATTGTCGCTCAAGCGTTCTTCTACTCACGCCATGCTGATCAGCAATGTGTTGTGGGGGCACCAGTAAATTCATTGACTGGTAAAGCACTTGCTCCCATTTTTGAGCGCTTGCGTGGCTGCTTTCCACTGAATGCTGTAACCAGCTCTGTATAGCAGAACACTGTTGGCTGATACTTTTTCCTACCAGGTTTTCTAGCAGCCTGCGATATGAATCACGCTGCGTTTTTAGCACTAATTCAAAGTCAATTTCTTGATTTGTATTATCATCTATCTGAAGGCCAAATAGCTGCTTTAATGCGCCTGGTCTGAACCTTATACTTACTTGTCTATTAAGTGGCTTCCAAGGCAACTCACAAACGTGAGTTTGGTGAAACAACAGCGCTTTACAATGCGTTGGGTTGATAAAAAAGGTTAAGCTTGCCCCCGCATCGGGGTACAGCTTTTCGTTTACTGAAGTGGTAGAGGGGGCTGTTTTATCAATTACCCAAATACACTGTACGAACCTTTTTAGGCAAGGCGATGGCGGCACAAAAACAATATCCATTTGCTTAAAGCTTGCGGCTGGAATGATGTCGTTACTATATAAAGCGTGCATGAGCCTTGTTTGCAGTGGGTTCGTCCGTGGCAGTGTTTTTATATTACCTCTATTAAACGGTGGTTCAAGCTAAAGCGTTGGCTAATTGAGCGATTCATCAATTAATGCGTCTGCACTAAACGTATCATCATCAAACCCGTCACTAATAAACGCTTCAACCGATGCTAACACCGCCGTAGCGCTTTCAATTTGTGGGTAATGCCCAATATTTTCCAGTTCAACCACATTGGCATTCGGTATAAGTGCTTTGTAGCGAGCCACCATGTGGGCGCCAGAAATGGGGTCGGCCATACCTGCGGTTAGCCGAATAGGTACGGTTGTATTTTGAAGTGCGCCAACCCACCTCTCTCTGTATTTACGACGCTGTTTCATATAGTCCAACAGTAAATGCATGTACTTATGGCCATTGTTTTCACTAATCAGCGCCCAAAAATCGTCAATTTCTTGATTGGTCGGTGGCGTGTTGGGGCCAAATATACTGTGCATGTTTTTCCTAATGGCGTTTTTATTTAGAAAGTGAATGAGCAAATTGCCAAGAGGGGAGAGCAATAGTTTTTGAATAGGAAGAGCTAAATGGGTTTCTGGAAACAGGCCACCATTTAGTAAGTGCAATGATTCGATGTGAAACGGCAGCGCGTTTTCATTGTGCTGCGCCAATAATTCCTGCGCTACCGTGTCGCCGTAGTCGTGAGATAAAACGTGGGCACTTGCAATGCTTAAGTGCGCCATTAGTGCGTTAATAACAGCCGCTTGTTCTTTAATTTGGTACTTTTTTGGGGCTTTGCTGCTAAACCCAAACCCTAGCATATCAAGGGTTACACAACGAAAACGAGACGTCAGCGCGGGCCACATTTTTACCCAGTCGAAACTAGCGGTAGGGTATCCATGAATAAGCAGCAGAGTAGGTCCGCTACCCTCGGTTTTATAGAATATTTGCTGCCCATCTATACTTAAAAACGTACCGCTGTCGCGCCATTGTGTAAGTTGCATCGTTTTATGCTCTTGTCCTTTTTGTCGTTACAAGCTTGCCCAGCACTCGTTAAAAGGTCTGTCG
Organism: Alteromonas gracilis; assembly: GCF_043642145.1. Lineage (GTDB taxonomy): Bacteria > Pseudomonadota > Gammaproteobacteria > Enterobacterales > Alteromonadaceae > Alteromonas > Alteromonas gracilis_B. The sequence goes on along the minus strand of NZ_JBHZRZ010000018.1, from coordinate 34,119 downwards.
TGAAAACGACATTTCAAAATCATTTCAAAGCCTTTCAATGTTAAGTGCTACCTATTTAATAACGCTAGGTCTGATTTTGTTGTTACGCTATATTAAAAGCCTCTTCAAAATAATGTATGACCAAAGTAACGTTGTAAACTTGCTCGGTATTTTCGGCTATCTTAAATGATGAGATGCGCTAAATAGTGTGGATATGATAAAACGAAGTTGTTTCATAATATTCTGGATGGTGTCAGCTTCGGTATTGGCAGAAAATGCTGCGCAAAAGGAAAACTGTGTCGTTTCTCAACATGAAACGTTCACCGCAGACAACGTGGTTATTACGCCGCAAAATATCTTTGACGAAGAAGCCGAAAATGCCATTGCTTTGCACCATTGGGCGAATTCACTGCACATTGTTACTAAACCATTTGTTATTGAAGAGCGATTGGTTTTCCAGCAAGGAGATGAGGTTAGTTTAGGCGACCTTGCCGAGGCAGAAGCGATTTTGCGCCGTGAAATTTACATTGCCAATGCACAAGTTGAGGCTACAAACCTCTGTGACGCAACCAAACCCAACACCGTTACGGTAACAACCCAAGATAACTGGTCGTTAGTGCCTACGTTTTCTTTTGGTCGCAGTGGCGGCGAAAATAGTTCACTGATTGGGGTACGAGATAGCAACCTTTTAGGTTTAGGTGTATACGCGCAATTTCGTTACACCAGCGATGAGCAGCGCAGTGGTTACCAACTGGGGTTTGCCTCGGCATTTCACTGGATACCTCATGCCAACGTGCAACTTAATCTGGCTGACAACGACGATGGCGAGCGATTTCATTTCATCTTCAACAAGCCGTTTTATCACGTGGGCACTCAAACAATGCAATACGCAGAGGTGTTTAACTTCCGACGCGTTGAAGACATCTTTCAAAATGGTGAAACACGGAACAGTTTAGACGTAGAGCAAACGCTCTTTAGAGGTGCGTATGGTTGGAATATTAGTGCCTCTGAGAACCATGCCAGGCGCATTGTAGTGGGCGTGGACTTTTCTGATACTGTTTTTGCATTCGACCCATCAAGCCCCAGTTTTAACCCGTTATTTTTGCCAGAAGACCGTGAGTACCAATTTCCTTGGGTTGCTTATGAGTTCTTAGATAGAAACATCAAAGTGAAGCAGGATATCCGCCTTATAAAGCAACCTGAAGATATTAATTTTGGCTGGCTCTATCGTTTACAATTTGGGCTTGAAACCAATGATACCCGAGAAGGTAGTGACTTTGGCTATCATTTGTCGGCCTCTGCAGAGCGGGCATTTGAAATGAACGATTGGCTGTTCTTATTTGAAACGGACTTTCGCACAATTTTAAATACCACGGCAAAAGACTTTGTTCGGATGTCTTCGCGAATTGATGCGTTTTATCGCTATTCCAATGTTATTGGTTATTACGCACGCTTTAGTGGCGACTTTAGCAGTGGGCAATTTTTAGATATTCCCATAGCGCTTGATGACGACAGTGGTGTCCGTGGTTATCCTAATCAATATCAGCATGGCGCACACAGAGTATCAGCCAGTGTGGAAACCCGTTTTTATACTAACTACAATGTTTATCAGCTGTTTGAAGTAGGATTCGCAGGTTTTTTTGATGTTGGACGCGCCTTTAATGGTGAAACGGCACAATTTAATGAAGACGACGGTGTACTTTCCAGTGTGGGTATAGGCGCACGATTTTATTCGAATAAGGCCAGCAGCCCTGGCGTTGTGCATTTAGATATTACAAAACCGCTAACTGACGGCGATGGTGTAGATAGCCTTGAATGGAGTGTGCAGTTTCGTCGTAGTTTTTGATCTAACCTATTTGAGCGGTTAGAGTAAATCGAGTTTTTCGCCACATTAGGCCAACTAAATAAAACTGACTTATCATAATGAGCGAAAACCACCATTCGTAAGCATTTTCCCATGCATCCCAACCTAACCATAAAAAACCGAGTAGGGCGCTTACAATTGCCGAGCTCACCAAGCACCCACAAATCATCTTCAACCACTTGAATTCCTTGTCAATAGTGAGAATTTCTAAATTGAGATGTCTTAATTTGCTAAGCAAAATCAGATGGGCAAAAGAGGAGAACGCAAAATACAGTACTACACCAAGCCGTCTCGCTAGCGCGTAGGGTTCACCTTGTGCACCAAGCGTTACTGTATAAATGATAAGAGCAAGGCAAGCCGTTATTCCTAAAATCGAAATTAGGTAGGGGTTCAAACGGTAATCAGAAATTGATAACACCCATTTATGAAGTAGAAGCCAGTAGAAGAACATAAATACAGCTGTAGGAATAAGTAGCGCTTTGAAAATAAAGAATTCAGGATAACTACGCCCTGTAGCACTGATAGAATAGCACTCAGACCAATAGACCATGCATGGCGTTAAGTTGCCAGCCAAGGTGCCAATTAACCACGTGGTGTGTACAGAAGTTAAAGGTAAAAACACACAGATTGATGCAAGACGAAAAGGAGTCACTTAGTCACCCTAAACAGATTAACGATTTTACTTAATTGTTTACTTGCCTGACTTCGGCGTAGCGAGGTAATGATTTGCTTCGAGCAATGAGGCTAAATCCTGTCATGCCTCGCTGGTGTTATGGCCAGATCCCATAGTGCCATTTCTGATAAAACTGATCACGCTCTCATTTACTCATTTGCAAAGTAAAGATGGAAAAAGAACCAATCAGCGAGATTCAGCGCTCAATAGGAATGGTGACAATAAATCTAGTTCCATCGTTAACACTTGATTGCACCGTAATTTCACCATTAAGCTTTTGATGTACCAAGTTGTACAAGATGTTTAGGCCTAGCCCAGTCCCCCCTTTATCGCGCGCGGTTGTGTAGAAAGGTTCGAATATTTTTTTATGAAGTGCTTCGGGAATACCTTTTCCGTTATCTGCTACGCTAAGCGCAATACTTTGCTCATTTTCGTAGCAGGTAACCGACACCTTGTTATCTTGGTTGTTCACCGCAGATCCAAATGCATGGCGTTGGGCGTTTGAAATAAGGTTTGTTAACAATTGGGCAATGATGCCCGGACAGGTGGTAATGACCAAGTTTGGTGTTACATCAATGGAAAGCTCTACGCGTTCTTTGCGAAGCATTGGCTTTAAAGGGTTACAAACCCGCGGAATGTATTCGTCTAGTGCTATTTCTTCAATTTCTAAAGAAGTTTGGTCAGCCGATGTTCGCTTAAAGTCCTGAATGAGGTTCGCTGCACGCGTTAAGCTGGTTTCTGCTAAATTCAAACCTTCTGAGCACACAGATTCAAAGTCTCTAAAGCCTTTTTCCGTCAATTCTTCGTTTTCAAAGTCGCGGAATATATGCTTAAGTTCATCTTTGCAATTGCTAACAGATGTTAAGGCGATACCCAGTGGTGTATTAACTTCATGGGCAATACCAGCAACTAAATTTCCAAGTGCCGCCATTTTTTCAGATTCAATCAGTTTCTCTTGCGCAGACTCTAATTCAGACGTTCGCTTTATAATTTTTTCTTCAAGGGTTTGATTGACCTCGAGTAGTTTTGCTTCGTAATCGGCACGTTCATTAGCACTAATTGCTCGGCCGTAAAGGTCGGCCAAGGACGCTGCGAAAACTACTTCATCAGCATGCCACTCTCTCGCTGGGCCTTGGTGCTCGCAGCAAATAATTCCAATCATTTTTCCTCGGTGTCGAATGGGTACATCCAACATTGAACTAATGCCCAGTGGGGTTAGGTATACTTCTGCAAACTCAAAAGTGGCTACATGCGTTAATGCGTCGTGCGCTGCAATAGTTCTTTCGGTATCTAATGCTTCGAAATAGTGAGGAAAGTCTTTTCTTGTAAGAACCAACGACTCATAATTTGAATCGTTACCCCTATCTATCAGAAGTTTACATTTTATAAGAGACTGCTTTTCGTCATAAAGCCAAATACCTGCCCGTGTAATTTGTAAGCCTCTGCATGCTGAATGGATAATAAGACGAGAGGCAACGTCTAGTTCTCCTTTGTCTATATCGGCGCTTTGACTAACGTGAAGTAATATTAGTTCAAGCGTTTCTTTCATGCGACTTCGTCCGGTTCGGTAGCGCGAATCTCTAGAATTTCGTCGAAGTGTTCAAGCATAACTTCGGTAAGACGCGGATCGAACTGTTTACCTGCGTTCTCTTTTAGATATGTTTTGACCTCTTCTGGGCTCCAAGCGGGCTTGTAGCAGCGCATTGAGAGTAAAGCATCTACTACATCAACAATACTCATAATACGCCCTTCCATGGGAATGTCTTCACCGGCCAACCCCTCTGGGTAGCCCTTGCCGTCCCACCTTTCGTGATGAGTTTTAGCAATCACAGCGCCCATTTTGGCAACAATTCTGTCTGAGTCTGCAAGCAAGTTGTAGCCTCTTTGCGCATGAGTTCTCATTACTGACCATTCTGCAGCATTGAGTTTATCGGGTTTGTGAAGAATGGATTCAGGAATGCTAATTTTGCCCACATCATGTAGCGCTGATGAATAGCGAATGGTGTCTATAAACTCTTTGCTCATGTTTAGCTTTTTAGACAGAAATTCGGTCATTAAAATAACCCGCCTTACATGGCCTCCTGTTTCTTTACTCCGCATTTCTATTGCGTCGCTTAGCACCATGATTAGCTCTTTTTGGCTTTTTTGAATGTCTTCTTTTTGAGTGAGGTTCTGGAATATGACAGCAACGTTAGAGGCAAATATTTCAAGTGTTTTGCGCTGCAGTTCGTCAAGAGGGTGATCTAGCTTAACGTACAAAATATTGTGGCTGTCTTCACCGGTTGGGTAGTAGCCTATGAAAACATCTTTCGACTGATAGTGCGTTTTGCTAGCAAGAACCTGCTTTACTTCTGCTTCTATCGATTCTGGAATGCGCGTTGAAATTCCCGGTTCACTTAGCTCAACTAAATCACCACTTGCGCCCAATACGGTCATCCTTGTATCACCGTATAGGTCAGTTTGCTGTGTTGAGAAATACAGTACAGAGTTATTAAGATTCAATAAGGTGAGCGTTTGTTTTAAAACGGCATTACCAAATTGCGCTAAAGACTGACTGGCTAAAACCGATGATGACGATTTAAGCACATCTTCCATTCCGCGTTTACTTTTCTCTATCGTCAAAATATCGCGATATGAACGAATGGCCGTGTAAACACATGATTTTAGCTTTGAAGAAGAGAGCTCAGTTTTTTCTTTATAGTCGTTAATGTCGTACTTTCTTATGACTTCTTCTTCGGGAGCTTGCCCGGGCTGTCCGGTTCTAAGAATGAGTCGTGTTGAATGATTGTTTAGTTCATTTCGAATAGCATTGACCATCTTAAGGCCCGCGTCATCGGTTTCCATCACCACATCCACAAAAGCAAGCGCAATATCTGGATGGGCTTTAAATAGAGCTAAGCCTTCCTCGCCGCTATGTGCTGATAAAAACTTCACCCCTCGATTTTCAAAATCAAATCGTCGAAGGGTCAATCTGGTGACCTCATGAACATCTGCTTCATCGTCAATGATGGCTATTTTCCATGGCGCTAGGCGAGATGCAGATGCTTCGGGTTTTGACATTTTAAATAATGGCATACTTAGCGCTTTAAACGTTCGGGTACAATAAACGTAAGTCACAAAACGCAATCTCGCAAACTTTAGCGACACGATTTATTCTAAAGTTTAATGTTGATAACTTGTTAAGAACTGTCGTTTTTTTGGGTAAGCATACGCTGAAATAAGAGGTATTAGCGTATCGTCGGCAATAGGAAAACAGCCCTTCTGGTTTTAATGCATTTAGAAGGGCTGCGATGAAGTTGTAGGCGAGTAGGTTAGTTAATTGTCTTCAATAGGGGTGTTTTCAGTAATAGGTACCGTGTTCACATCGGTGTCTAGACGTTCAACCGCATTTCTCACGCCTGCAGCGTAGTCGGGGTGAACCCTTTCTAAAACCGCGTACCAGCGCTCTTTAACGCCGTCAGAACATGGGCCCATTGCTGCTGCATAGTTGCTGTAAAGGCGCGCTTTTTGGTCGTCAGAGAACATTTCGTAAAGTTTACGAGGCTGCACGTAGTCAACATCAGCATCTTCCTGATCATACCTGTCGGCATCACCATCAATGCGTAACGGCGGCTCTTTCATTGAAGAATCAGCGACAGGGCCCTCATGCTGATTGGGCTCATAGTACGCGTCAGGGTTGCCGAAATCATTGGTGAAAAAGCGCATGGCGCCATCTTTGTGATAGTGGTTTACTTCATTGCTTTTCGGCGCATTGGCCGGTAGTGCTTCGTAATGTGTCCCTAAACGATATCGATGTGCATCGGCATAGGCAAATATACGGGCTTGCAGCATTTTGTCGGGGCTAAAGCCTATACCAGGCACTACATTCGATGGGCTATAGGCAGCATTCTCAACCATCTGGAAGTAGTTTTCAGGGTTTTTATTCATCTCCAATTCGCCCACTTCAATAAGTGGATAGTCATCGTGGGGCCAAACCTTGGTTAAATCGAAAGGGTTGTAGCTTTGCTCGCCTGCTTCTTCTTCAGGCATCGCTTGAATGTACATGGTCCATTTAGGGTACTTTCCTTCTTCAATCGCATTGTATAGTTCTTCTTGATATTTCTCTCGCGTACTCCCGATAATTTTCTCGGAAGTTTCATTCGTGTAGTTTTTTATGCCTTGCTGGGTTTTGAAATGAAATTTAACCCAATGACGTTTGCCATCTTTGTTCCACATACTGAAGGTATGGCTGCCATAGCCATTCATATGCATAGGAGAAACCGGTATGCCGCGATCAGACATCAATATGGTGACCTGATGCACACTTTCAGGCTGAGCAGCCCAAAAGTCGAACATCGCTTCTGGCGAACGAAGGTTGGTCTTTGGATGACGTTTTTGCGTGCGAATAAAATCTGGAAACTTATATCCATCTCTTATAAAAAAAATAGGCGTATTATTGCCTACTAAATCCCAGTTTCCCTGCTGCGTGTAAAATTTAAGGCTAAAGCCTCGAACATCTCGTTCAGTGTCGGCTGCGCCCGACTCTCCAGCCACGGTTGACCAGCGACTTAGTACTTCCGTTTGTTTACCAACTTCAGAGAGCATGTCTGTACACGTGTAGTCTGATATATCGTGAGTAACCGTGAAGGTACCTTGTGCGCCCCAGCCCTTAGCGTGAACCACGCGTTCTGGGATGCGCTCGCGGTTTTGGTGCGCTAGCTTTTCAATAAGCTGATAATCTTGCAGTAGGGCAGGGCCGCGCGCTCCTGCTGTTTGTGTGGTTTCATTACTTACAACAGGGGCGCCTGCCGACGTTGTTAATTGCGGTTTCTTAGCCATTAAAAAACTCCTTTCATCTGCTTTATTGAAAGCCAAACATCCATAATCGTCATGGATTCTTCACTCATGACATGCACTTGCTACGGGCCTTTAAATGAAAGAGTTTACAAACGTGTATACATATCTATAAAAACAAACAATTCTTATATTGCGTTAAACCTGTTGAACACAGTTGTGCTGCTGTTTACTCTAAATTAACAAATCAGTATGTATTTAAAAGTGTTAAAGGGGTCGCATGAACTTTGCAGAGTTTGCAGCATCAAGAAAAAGTGTACGAGGGTTTACCAAACAGCCTGTTACTAAGGAAACGGTTGACGCCATTATTAATGCGGCTAAGTGGGCTCCCTCTTCATACAACACACAAACATGGAAAATCCATGCGGTGTCTGGTGAAGTTCTGGATAAAATTCGCGAAGGGAACACCAAAAATACATTAGAAGGGAAGCCTCATGTAAGAGACTTTCCTTATAAAGAAGACTACCAAGGTATCCATCGTCAGCGTCAAATCGATGTTGCTATTCAGCTGTTTGAAGTCATGGGCATTTCACGTGAAGATAAAGAAAAGCGTATGGACTGGATGATGCGGGGCTTTAGGCAGTTCGATGCGCCAGTGTCACTAGTGCTTACTTATGATAAATCTTTGGAGCCCGCTGGAATCACTCAGTTTGGACTCGGTTCATTAGCGTATGGGATTGTTCTTGCTGCATGGGATCTTGGGCTTGGCTGTGTTATTAACGGTCAAGGTATTATGCAGTCTGACGTGGTCCACAAGTACGCAAATATCCCCGATGACGAAGCAATAATGATTTGTATTGCATTAGGCTATCCTGACCCTGAATTTTTGGCTAATGAGGTGCGCTCTACTCGCGCTAACAACGAAGAGTTCGTTACCTATCACGGCTTTTAGCGCCAAGATAGCGCAAGCCTAAGACGCCAAATTAACCTTATGCGCTTGCGCTGTTCTCTTTGATCAGCCTTTCAATTTCATCTTGCGGAACGGGTTTACTCCAGTAATACCCCTGACCTACATCGCATCCCATTCCGATTAACTTCGACAGTGCCGATTCGTTTTCAATTCCCTCAGCAACCGTTTGCATTCCTAAACTCTCTGCCATTTGAATAATGGCTGAAACCAGTGGCTCTTCGTTATCGTCTACGCCTAGCGTGTTAATGAATATTCTATCTATTTTAAGTTTTTTGGCACTGAAGGTACGAAGGTAATTTAGGTTCGAATATCCAGTACCGAAGTCGTCAATGGCGAATTGCACACCTAGCGCTTTTATCTCGTCAAGCTGTTGAGAAATATTGCCTGTCTCGTCCGCCAGAATTGATTCCGTGAGCTCTAACTCAAGATACTGGGGAGGTAACTGCGATGATGCTAACGCTTGCGAAACAATTGACGGTAACGTGCCATCTTTAAATTGTGCAAACGACAAATTAACCGCTACTGAAAGGTGGGAATACCCATTTTTATGTTGCTTTGCACAAAAATGACAGGCTTGGTCTAATACCCATTTACCTATAGGGATAATGAGACCGCTGCTTTCCGCTAAAGGAATGAATTTGTCAGGAAATACCATGCCGCCATTGCTCTGAGGCCAGCGAAGTAACGCTTCCACCGCGCATATTTTTCCTGAACTTAAATCTACAAGGGGTTGATAATATACAGCTAGTTCGTTGGCTTGAACTGCCGGACGTAAGCGCTGAATAAGCGTAAATTTTTCATCACTTTCTTTATCAAGTTTAACGTCGTAGTATTCGAACCTATTCCTCCCTTTGCTTTTGGCTTCATACATTGCAATGTCTGCTTTTCTGCAAAGCTGCTTAAAGTTCATGCCGTCAAAGGGCGCTTGCGCCACACCTATAGAGCCAGACACCACAACTTTAGTCTGGAAAACGTCAAACTCGGTGGCACACCACGTAATAATTTTTCTGCATAACGTATCAATTTGCGATTTGTGCTTTATTCGTGAGGCCAACACAATAAACTCGTCACCCCCAAAGCGTATTAGACATTCATCGATTGAGAGATTATCAGTTATGGTTTGTGATATTTGCTGTAAGAAGCGATCTCCAGCAGCGTGACCTAGTGCATCGTTTACGGGTTTAAAGTTGTCTAAATCGATAAATAGTAGCGCTAGCTGTAGACCTTCTGCTTCACTTTCTCGCAACTTATCGTTAAATAACCGTTCTCCCATTAACCTGTTAGGCAAGTTGGTAAGAGGGTCGTGATGGGCCAAATGCTGGATGTGCGCTCTATTTTGCTCAACTTTAGCAATCTCGCGCTGTAATGAGAGCATCAAGCGGCGGATGTCTTGCACCAAGATAAAAACACTGAACCCCGTAATTACATAAATAACGATAATGAAAAGAACGTGTGGCCAGCTTAAAACGGGAGGATTGGGCGAGACAGTTCCTTGCATAATAAGCCACGTAAGTGTTACGCATTGAAGGATAACCAAAGATAAAACGGTACCAAAGAGAACAATACCCCCCAATAACGCGGCAAAAATAATGACCCCCGGATAGCCAAGCATCGCGATGTCGAACACGCCTGCGCCGGTTGCCGCTAAGGCAAAAAGCATGGAAGACATAGCGCCAAGCAAAAGGTAGCTACTGGTTGTTACGTGGTATTTGTATGCAAGGGTTGCTGTCACTACTAGAGAAAACAAACCCAGTAAAAAAATATCGAAAGTAATGCCACGGGCGGCCATTGATGAGGCCAGAAGTCCGGTACCTGTTACCGCGCTTATTTGAATGACACGATGTCTTCTAATAGAGACTAGGTTTGCTGACTTCACTGAAGAAAAGAGGAATTTTGGAACCTGCATTATTTCATTTTTTAAATGAGCTTTAAGCAACCTTAAACTCAACTTGAAAAAATGCAAGTGCTGCCAGTGAGATGGACGATAAACTAGGCAGTGCAGTGTGAAGCCGCACTGCCTTGAATCGTAACTATCTTTCGTCAGAAGGCGCGTAGCGTTCTAACCAGTGGCCATAAGGGGCGGGCATAACCCAAGATGGTTTTTCCACGCCTAATTGTTTAGCGGCAAAGTAAGTCCAGTGTGGGTTGCTTAAGTGCATTCTGCCTACCATTACCACGTCTAGCTGTTCATTCTTTACCGTGTCGTTGGCAAGTTCTGGCGTATCAACACCCCACGCCGTTGCTACAGGAATGCCAGCTTTGTCGCGTACCCGTTTCGCAATAGGTGCTAAAAAGGCCGGGCCTCATGGAATGTTGGCATTGGGAATGTTAAAGCCCACACTATCACTCACAAAATCAGCGCCAATTTCTCTCTTTTACGATGAGAACAAAAAAGCACCCTGCGGCCTTATTAAAATGGTAGCAAAGTGCCTTTTAGTGTCAGGTTATGCTGCGAGAGTTAAGATTTCGCGTGCTTTTGCTAGGTCAATATCGCCGTGCTCGCCAAGGGCAGTTAAACCGTTGCGCTCTAGATTAGAAACAAGACCGTCAATAGCCGATTTCTCTATGTTGTAGTCTGACAGGCGAGTCTTAACCTGCATTGTTTCGAAGAAGTCCTGAACCGCTTTAATCGTTAAGTCGATGGCTTTTTCAGTGTTGTCTTCTTGAATGCCAAATACGCGCTCACCTAGTTGCAAAATCTTGTCTTGCTTTTTGTCGCGCTGTACAAACATGAGCGAAGGTAAAACAATGGCCAGCGTTACGGCGTGATCAAGGCCGTGAAGGGCAGTGAGCTCGTGACCAATCATGTGAGTTCCCCAGTCTTGAGGTACTCCTTTACCAATTAGCCCGTTAAGCGCCATAGTGGCAGACCACATTACGTTTGCGCGCACATCATAGTCTTGTGGCGTAGCAAGTGCTTTAGGGCCTTCTTGAACGAGTGTTTGTAAAATTCCCTCGGCAAAGCGGTCTTGTAGTGGCGCGTTTACCGGGTAGGTTAGGTACTGTTCAATAACGTGAACAAATGCATCAACTACACCGTTTGACACTTGACGAGGTGGTAACGAATAAGTGAATTCAGGGTCAAGCACCGCAAATACAGGTTGTACCGTTTCCGAAGAAAACGCACGTTTTTGAGACGTTTCTTTACGATTAACCACTGAGTTTCCGTTGCTTTCAGAGCCCGTTGCAGGAAGTGTAAGCACAGCGCCAATCGGCAGCGGATTTTCAAACGCTGCGCCTTTTACTAATATATCCCACGGGTCGCCTGCAAAATTCACAGCAGCGGCTACAAACTTTGCGCCGTCAATTACACTGCCGCCACCAACAGCTAAAATGAAGTTAACGTCGTTCTCACGAGCAACTTGCACGGCCTTCATTAGTGTTTCGAATTCTGGGTTCGGCTCAACACCTTGAAATTCAATAACGTCGGCACCTTCAAGTGCAGTATTCACTTTATCGTAAATACCGTTTTTCTTAATTGAACCGCCGCCATAAAGGAATAGTACTTTTGCTTGTTTCGGCAAACGGGAAGACACTTCGCTAAGCTGGCCTTTGCCGAATAAAATCTCAGTTTGATTTTTAAATGTAAAATTAAGCATCGTTTTGCCTGTCCTTATTTATTTTGTGCATTTAGCTGCTGTAGAAGTTTTTCTGCTAGCAGATCATCAGAAAATGGGTTTTGGCCTGTAATGAGCTCACGGTCTACCACTACATTAGGCGCCCACATTTCTTTGTATTCCATATCACCACCCGCTTGCGCCATGGCGTCTGCTGGGTAATATAATAAAGTCGCGTTATCTAACGTGCTTTCAAAATACTCTTCTTCCGGTGTAGAGAAGATAGTCATTTTGTAGCCTTCGTAAATCCAGTTATCAGATGTGGCTTGTTCACCTGATTTCAATGCTAGCTCGAACGCTTGTGGGTTGGATTGACCAGAAAGTAAGGCGATTGGGCCATGACAAATTGCCGCAGTCGGTTTTCCTTCATTGTGGAAGTGCGACAAAATTTCACCTACCTGCGGGTTGTTTGCTAAGTCAATTAAAGGCGCGTGACCGCCAGGAATAAATACCCCCTCGTATTCGCTAAGGCCTTGGCTGATAACTTCGCTTAGCGATAATGTGTTGTTTATGCCGTCAAGTGACGCTACGAACGATTGAATTTCAAGCATTTGTGATTCGCCGCCGTCAAAGTACTGAGGGATTACAGACTTTTTATCAACGGAAGGTGCGTTACCTTTCGGCGTGGCTAAAACTAGCGTGTAGCCAGCGTCGACAAGCGCTTTAGCCGGTACGCCAAATTCATTTAAGTAATAGCCCGTTGGCTCAGTTTTACCTTCTGCAAGCTGCATAACGTTTTCACTTGATAGCAAGACAAGTACTTCACCTTTACTAGCTTGTGATGATTGCGCGTCGCCTGCAAATGCCGATTGAGATAAACCTGCTACAACGGCGAGTGATAAAATTGATGATACTGAATTCATGTGTTGCTCCTGTCGCATGAGAAAGTGCGTGTATCTTAGAGGTGTTGGATAAAATGAAGAAGTCAGATAAATTTAGATGAGTCATCAAAAATCTGATGGGTAAAGATTTATGTCTTACTTAACACAGCTAAAAACATTCGTAGAAGTCTACAGAAGCGGCAACATAACTCGCGCCGCGGCGAGTCTTCATATGTCACAGCCTGCGGTAACATCGCATATTCAGGCAATGGAAAGTATTGTTGGGAAAGAATTGTTTGTGAGAAAGGCGCGAGGGGTTGAGCCGACCGCCATTGCAGACGACTTAGCACTGCAAGTTGCCAGTCATATAGACATATTAGAGCAAAAAGTGGCGTCTATTCGCAGTCGCGCGTCAACTGATCACGGCACGTTGCATCTTGCAGGGCCGGCTGAGTATTTAAGCCTTGTCGCGGGGCCTGCGTTAGCTAATCTGCTTCAGGCAGATAAAGTCAATTTAGTCATTCATACGGGTAACAAGAATAACACCTATCACTTGCTCGAAAATGATATCGCAGAGCTGGGGATAACAGCGTCAGAGCCTACAGACGCTATGTATGAATACCAAACACTCGACAAAGAGCGTTTGGTATTGGTTATGAATCGCGTGCAAGGAAAGCTATTAGCTGAGCGGGAGATAACGGCAACACTGCTTAATCAATATAAAGTGGTAACTTATGATGAACAGTTGCCGCTTATTCGCCGTTACTTCTCTGAAGTATTTAATGCAGCATGCGAGTCGCCTGTAGCTGCGGTTTGCCCAGATATTCGAGCCATCAGCAGTATTATAAAAGCAGGAATAGGATTTTCAGTATTACCCGACTACTTATGTAAAGAGGGTATCGCTAGGGGGGAGCTTGTACCATTAGGCAAACCCGGGCCTGAAAATCAGCTGTATCTGGTTTGGAAAAAAGGCGCGCTTCGTAACCCTAGAGTCGACTTTGCTAAAGATGTCATAATGGCATTTGCCAATATTAATTATTTATCAACTTACCCTGGCTAAATACACATTTTTACAATTAAAATGCGCTAGGTCGCACTTTTTGTGTGCGCCGTTGCGCATTGGCAATAGACCTCAATCAAAAAGTGCCGACGACTTTCACCGTATTGTTCACTTTGCTTTCATCAATTAAGCCAATTGTGTTTGGGTTAGTTGCCACTAAGCTTAACATTTCATCTTCGGTTGCTATCATTTTAGGCGGTGTACCTCTTCCGGTGAAAACAAGCTTGGACCAAAACGCAGAGTACTGAGACTCAGATTTTCCGAGCACGTTGATATTAAACGCGTCTCTGATAACGTTTCCTTGTTCGAAGGTCAGTGGAATAACCCGGTTTCCGTCTGGAAAGGCTTTTACTTTACCTAAATAGATTTTTTTCACCGTGTCGAAGTCTATACCAGAATTGTTATTGGCATTGACTATAACTGCTGTGCCAGCGCACAGCGGCGCGGACAATAAAAAACACAGTGCTGCAACTATCTTCATCTTCATTACCTTTGCGCTAAACGTGTAGAGATTGATAAATAAGAACGGGTTTCATTGCCCAACGGCAATCTACCTTACATCAAGTATAACCAAAACTAACGGTTTGTCGCATTTCGACAAAAGGTGGAGTTTGAAAATTAACTTAAATGATTTTACGAGAAATTATGGCAAAACCTAATGCAAAAGGCCCTGTTAGAACCGTTCAAATTTACTGTGCGAAATGTAAGTTTCAATTGTTCAAATACCGCAAAGGTGGGAAAGGAGCCTTAGTAAAATGCTTCAAGGAAAGAATTGTTGAGGATTACACAGAAAAAGAGGGCATTTGCCCATCATGTCAAGGTCAGTTTGCGCGAGATACGCTAATTCGAGGAACGCCAGCCCTGAAAATTGTAGGTGGGAAAGTGACGATGAAATGAATGGTAACAATTTGATTCTGCAACGGGTGGGCTTTAGATTGCTTAGGTTCCTTTTCATTATTATCCTTATATATGAACGAATATAGGGGTTTCTCGTCGAAAAACGGGGAGGCCCATAACATGGATAAACCATAATGAAACAACTATCTACACTGTTTGGAGTGATAGCAAGTGTTGTAACACTGATCTCGCTATCAACTACATCAGTTTTGGCGCAACCAGCGCACAAGGCATCAGCATTAGAACGACCACTACCACCAAAAAAAATGCTTGCCGATGTGGAGTATCGTTTACCTTCAACAATAGCGCCTACATTCCAAAAGATTCACCTTCACATTGACCCAGACAAGCCTACGTACAGCGGCACAACCAATATCGATATAGCAGTTAAAAAGGCTACGAACAAAGTGGGCTTTTATCAACAAGACTTGACGGTTACTTCAGCCCAGCTGGTTTCAGGAGATACAGTTATTCCCCTACAGGTAACCATTGGTGAATATGACATTAACTGGGGCGAGTCACAAAGTGCCATTGCACTAGGAAAATATACATTACAGATTACCTTTGAAGGCAAAGTAAATACGTCTTCTGACGGAATGTACCTGTCACGTTTTGAAGAAACAAATTATATCTTTACGCAGTTTGAAGATATGCACGCCCGTAAAGCGTTTCCAAGTTTCGACGAGCCGAACTTCAAAATACCGTATCAAATGACAATCAGCTCGCCACAGCATCAAGAAATTGTAAGTAATACCCCTGTTGAGAAATTAACAATTGAAGGCGGCATCAAAACGGTTGTGTTTGAAAAAACCAAGCCAATGCCCACATACCTCATTGCTTACACAGTAGGGCCGTTCGACAGTACTGAAATAACGGGCTTATCTGTGCCTGGTAAAATTTACGTGCCTAAAGGTTATGTAGATAAAACCAAGTTTGTTATTAAGCACACACCAGAAATTCTTGCCTCATTGGAAGACTTTTTTGGTATTAAATACCCTTACAAAAAAATGGACTTTGTGGCGGTACCTAACTTTACCCATGGTGCCATGGAAAATGTTGGTTTAATTACATATCGCGACAGTTTATTACTGCTTGATGATAACCCTAGTGTGACAGAGCGCTCGCGCCCATTAAATGTTATTGCTCATGAGATTGCTCACCAATGGTTCGGCAACCTTGTAACAATGGCATGGTGGGACGACCTGTGGCTTAACGAGGCCTTTGCTTCATGGGCTGCTAGTCACACTATGAAAACCCTTTATCCAGAATTGAAATACGCCGATCGCATTGTTCAAGAAGGTGCATTTAGCGCAGATGCAAGTCCAACGGTTAAGCCTGTGAAAAAAGTAGTGAAAAGCCAGCCTGATGTCATGGATGGCTTGGGTCTTAACTACTCAAAAGGCGAGTCAATTCTTCAAATGATTGAGTCGCTCATTGGCACCGAAAAGTTTCGCGAAGGGGTTCGAAACTATATGAACACACACGCGTGGGGCAATACCGTTGCTGATGATTTGTGGCAGGCACTAGATAATGTGTCTGATTTTAACCTAAGCGCCATGATGAAAGCGTATTTGGAGCAACCCGGCTATCCGCTTATCCACATTTCTCAAGATGGAAAACTTGCTCAGTCTCGTTTCCACTTGGCTGGCGCAACAGTAGAAGATCAAACTTGGGCAATTCCGTTAAAGCTTACTTATCAAACGGAAGGTAAAATTCGTAACGACGTGGTATTCATAGACAAAGACGTTACCACCTTACCTCAATTGGCTGAAGCAGACTGGGTGTACCCGAACGACAATGCAACAGGATATTTTCGCTGGTCTATAGAACCTGCCCAGCTTAACGCGTTATTGGAAAACTTGGACGTATTAAATAAGCGAGAGAAGAAAAACGTATTGTACAACTATCAAGCGCTGTTAAATGCTGATGAAGTGGGCATTGATAGTGTTATGAACGTACTTAATCGTTTGGCAAAAGATGATGACCCAGAAGTGATCCGCGCAGCTGTGACGGTATTAGCGGAATTTGATTATCTAGTAAATGAGAGCAATCAGGCTCAATTTGCATCATTGCTACAGCTAACTTACTTGCCATTATTAAACGAGTTGTCACTTAGTCAGAGCGAGCACGATAACGCTGACGTTATTCGTTTGCGCAATCAGCTATACGATTTATTAGGCAAACATGCCATCAATAAAGAACTTACGGAGCAAAGCGTTAACATTGCAAAGCAATATCTTGCCGATACCTCTTCTGTGCCTTCTGGCATTGCAGGTACGGCGATTGAGGTTGCAACTCGTAATAGTGATAAAGGCGAGCACGCAAAATGGTTCAACGCCATTGTTGAGGCGTTTAAAAATGCCGAGCTTCCTAATGTGAAAAACACATTGGTGTATTCCATGCATTTTGATGGTAAAGAAACCGTATTTAAAATGCTAGATTTAGCGCTAACTGATGACATCACGCCAGCGAATACTATGTATATGGTGGTTCGTGTAGCGAGAAACTTAGATGATCACACATTATTGTACGAATGGCTTGATCAGAATAAAACCGCATTATTTGCGAAAATGCCAGACTATCATGTCAGCAGAATGCCTGAATTTGTGTCTACAACGTGCTCAGCAAAAAACCTTGAAATGGCGAACGCATTCTATGCGCCCATTGACGAAGAGCATCAAGGTATGGCGCGTGGCGTCGAAATTATGCAAGACGAGTCTATGCAGTGTATGCGATTGAAATCTGCGTTTCAGGAAGACTTTGACCGTTTTCTAAATCAGCAGCAATAATTACTTTAAGGCGCGTTAATCGCGCCTTTTTCTTTTATTCACCTAATTAATAGAGCGCTAGTTCAGCGCTCTTTTTTTGTGCATAAAGCTGTCACTTGCACCACATTTATCCACTGAAATATGTCAAATCTGAAACATTTTGCTTTTATGACAAATTAACTTTCCCTGTACCAAAGTTCAGTAGAGTTAATTAACAAATAAACTTATTTTACATCGCTAAGTTTATGATTTTTATAGTGTGTGACGTTTATATTATTATTTTCGTTAACTGCTTGCTGTATATACGTATGTATAAGAATTTATACCTTCCTTATACAAAAAAGCGGAAAGCAAAATGATTAATGAGGGTAACACACAAAAGTATCAGCTGAGGAAATCAGCTAAAGTGGTCAATGCGTTGTTGGCGGGCGCGTTGTCGCTAGGTGCCGTATCTTTTAACGTTGCGGCAGAAACGATTTGGTTAGAAGATTTTGAAGCAAGCGAACTCCAAAACAAAGGTGCTACGGGGCCAATTGACGCTGGCACTAACGTTAATGTTGACGGCGTTGAGCGATGGTCAATTGATGTATCTAATGCTGGCCTAACAGCTACATCTGACTGGTTCAAAGTGAATAACGGCGCCATGCAGGCACGAGATGTGGATGGCGAGGCAGTTTGGTTAAGCGAATCAATCGATATCTCTGAGAAAGGTGATATTACTATTGAAGCCGTGTTAACTGAAAGCGGTAAGTTCGAAAATGCAGACTACATTGATGTTTTATATTCAGTAGATGGTGGTGCTTTCGAACTCATTACAATAACCGAGGGCAGCACAAATACGGTAAATGATGACTTTTCTAACGCAGTAGTTACGCAAACCATCACGGGCGGCAGCACGCTAGTTTTAAAAGTGGCTATGCTCAATAACTCTGGTTCTGAATATCTTAATTTAGACAGCATTTCTGTAAGTGCGTCTGGCACGTCAGATGGTGGCGACAATGGCGGCATTGATAACCCTGATAACGGCGGTGAGCCGTCCAATGAATTGCTTTTCTTAAGCGGCGCGTGTTTCAATTGTCCTGACCTACAGGCGGTTAACTTAGCAACCGACTATAATAGCGCTGAATACTATGCTGCTCTAGACGCAGCAATAGCAAATAACGAAAGCCCGCAAACGTTAAAAGAAACAGCGCATAACATAATAGAAAATGGCCATCGCACGTTGTCTTACTCTGAAGCATGGACCGCGTTAACATATACCGACGAAGACCCTGCAAACACGGATAATGTTTTGCTGTTTTATAAAGGGATTTCGCAAGGAAAATTTACTAACGGCAGTGGAAGTCAAAGCACGAATCCAGATAATTGGAATCGTGAACATGTTTGGGCAAAAAGCCACGGTTTCTCTAGCTCAAGCCTTACCGCATACAGCGATATTCTACACCTACGCCCAACCGACATATCTGTAAATAGCTCTCGTGGCAACTTAGATTTTGACATCAGCGATAGCGACTTGGCTGAGGCACCGTCGAACCGTGTTGATGGTGATTCATTCGAGCCACGCGACGCAGTGAAAGGCGACGTAGCCCGTTCAATGATGTATATGGACGTGAGATACGACGGTAACACCACAGGTGATACAGAAGACGATTTAGTATTGGTTAACCGACTCACATCTACCAGTGAAGCCGCATTTGGTAAGCTTTGTGTTTTACTGCAATGGCATGAAAGCGATCCAGTTGATGATTTTGAGCAACGCCGTAATGAGCGTGTTTATGAACTTCAGGGGAACCGTAATCCGTTTATCGACAAACCTGAGCTAGCCTCACTCATTTTTAACGACAGCTGTGACGGCACAGGCGGCGATACAGGAGGAGACACTGGTGGTGATACAGGTGGTGATACAGGTGGCGACACTGGCGGAGACACAGGTGGAGATACTGGCGGAGACACAAGCCCTTCAACCAATAGCGTTTATATTTCAGAATACGTAGAAGGCGGTGGTTTCAATAAAGGCATTGAGCTTTTCAATAGCTCAACACAGCCAGTTAGCTTAGCGGGTTACGAGCTGGTGCTACTTTCTAATGGCGATACGCAAGACGCTGATCGCAAAGTACTTACTCTGGAAGGTACAATTCCTGCTGGTGGTGTGGCCACATTTGCGCACGGTAGCGCCGATCCATTGCTGACCAACGGCGCGACACTAAGCAGCTTTGTTATGAATTTTAACGGCGATGACTACATCGAGCTTGTGTTTAATGGGCAAGTGGTTGATGCATTAGGTACTTACGGCGTTAGATCTAACTGGGGTAAAGACGTTACCTTGGTTCGTAAAAGCTCAGTAACCGGCGGCAACCCTAATCGCAACCCGGCATTCACGCTAGAGGAGTGGGATAGCTTCCCTAAAGATACTTTGAGTAATTTCGGCGCTCATAATGGTTCTGTTAGCGAGCCGACTGACCCGACCGATCCTACCGATCCAACTGACCCAACAGACCCGGTAACTGAAGTTGTATTAATTAGTACTATTCAGGGGGAAGGCGAGGCATCACCTCTTGCAGGAACTGATGTCATTGTTGAAGCTGTGGTAACTAAGGTTGTTCCTGATATGAATGGGTTCTTTGTTCAAGAAGAAGCCAGTGACTCAGATGGCAACACTAAGACATCTGAAGGTGTTTTTGTTTACTCTACGACATTCACTGAGTTCCCGAATGCTGGTGACGCGGTGCGTGTAACAGGCGCGGTAGCTGAATACAACGGTATTACTGAAATTGTGCTTAGCGCTAATGCCGAGGTAATTGGCACAGGCGACAGTATCTTATCAACTACACTTGCCATGCCGTTTGACGACGCTGTAGACCTAGAAGCGTTTGAAGGCATGCAGGTTGGATTCGAACAAACACTAAAAGTGTCTGATATATACAACTTAGGGCGTTTTGGTCAGTTTAAAGTTTCGTCTGAGCGCTTAATGATTCCAACAAATCAGTATGTTGCTGGCTCTAATGAAGCCATAGCGTTAGCGCAATCTAATGCGCGTAACTATTTGTTAGTAGACGATGGGGCGAGCGCTCAAAATGTGGACGGCCTTGCGTTCCCTGTAGGTGGCTTGTCACATAATAACCCGCTTCGATTAGGCTACAGTGTAGAAAATCTAGAAGGGGTAATGCATTACGCTTTTGGTGCTTACAACCTTATCCCTATCGGTGACGTTCAAACTGTACGCACCAATCCGAGAACTGCTTCACCTCAGCTAAACGCAATTGGCGATGTGAAAGTAGCCAGCTTTAACGTACTGAACTACTTCAACGGTCCAAATTTCCCAACGTCTCGCGGTGCAGATTCTGAAATCGAATTCGCGCGTCAAAAGGCGAAAACAACGGCCGCTATTGTTGCGATGAATGCAGATGTTCTTGGCTTAGTGGAAATTGAGAACGATGGATATGATTCAGATTCGGCCATTGCGTCATTGGTTGATGATGTTAATGCTGAGCTAGGTAGCAATGAGTATAGCTACGTCGCGCTTGACTCAATGCTTGGCGGTGACGCGATTGCCGTTGGCATTATCTATAAGCCAGCGGTCGTGTCGCTTCAAGGCCCAGCGGTTACATCAATAGAAGCACCGTTTGATTTTGGCAATCGTCAGCCGCTGCTTCAAAGCTTTAGTGTAAATAGTAATGGAGAAATATTTACGCTAGCAGTAAACCACTTTAAATCAAAAGGTAGCTGTGGCAGTGCAACAGGTAACAATGCTGATTTAGGCGACGGGCAAGGCTGCTGGAACGAGCTACGCACGCAAGCTGCAGAAGGACTTCTTGCATTGGTAGAACAAAACAGCGACGTGTTATCTGACCGCGTAGTGGTAATGGGAGACTTAAATGCTTACGCGAAAGAGTCGCCAATTTTAGCCCTTGAAGATGCAGGTTATAGCAACTTGGTTAACCTTTTCGATGGCGAAAATGCTTACTCTTACAGCTTTGGTGGCGAGATTGGCTACTTAGACCACGCGCTTTCAAGTGCTGCGCTAACTGAATTTGTTGTAGACACTACCGTATGGCATATCAATGCGGATGAGCCACGTGTGTTTGACTATAACGTAGAGTTTAAAACAGAAACTCAATTGTCGAGTTACTACGGTGCAGATGCCTATCGCTCATCAGATCACGACCCAGTAATTGTTGTGCTTAATTTCCCTGAGGCGGTGATTGTGGGCGACTTAGATGGCGACGACGACGTTGACTACAACGATGTATTGGCGTTCTATCAGTTGTTTTTATCTGGTCAAGCAGCAGACGAGTCTTTCGATTTTAATGGCGATGGCCAAGTCAGTTTGTTTGATATTCAAGCGCTTATGGCAATGTGTACACGCGCTAACTGTGCAATTTAATTTAGGACTATAATAATGAAAAAATTCTTTTTACTTTTACTAACGATTTCGACGCTTAATGCAAACGCAGCAATTATCTCAATTTCCACAGATAAAGACGTTTACAACGTGGGTGAAACCGTGACCGCTACCGTGAATGCGAAAAATTTGATTGAAAGCGGAATACAAACGTATTTTTATGGTTACGACATACTTCTAATGCTGAATAACCCATTAATTAGTTTTGACCCTGCTTCAATTACAGATTTAGGGTCTCTAGGGGCGCAGTCAGTAACGTTTACCATGGCGAGTAACCCAAGCACAGTAAGTGCTTCTGGTGTCGAGTTTTTCTTGGCTCGAATGGACCCTTTCTTTCCAGGCGCTAAATTCACGCAAGAAGGGAGAGGCATGGTGTCGTTGTTTTCATTTGAGCTTGTTGCATTAAGTGCAGGTGTTGTTGAGCTTTCAAATATTATTGCGAGCTTGTCAGACGGTTTGGGCGGGAATGTCCCAGATGTTAGCACGCAAAGCACTAGATTCGCTATTGCCGAAGTCTCAGCACCAACCACGCTAGCGCTTTCCATTCTTGCGCTAGCTGGCGTTATGTTTACACGTAAGCGCGCAAACAGCTAATTACCATTAAATTTGAAGGCCAAGCCCAGCTTATCGCTGGGTTTTTTTGTTTCTTCGCTATTTACATGTGGCTTAAAATGAACCACACTAAAGGAAAATTTTTAGCGCTTACTATGTTAGACACCATTTCATTTTCTCAACGCCAACGACTAGCGTACATCGACTTTTGCCTGTTGTTTAAAGGTGCCATTCATCGACAAGATCTCATTAGTCGCTTTGAAGTAGGGCTTTCCGCTGGCTCTCGCGATTTCACCTTATACAAAGAACTCGCGCCAGGTAACTTGGTTTACGACCCACGAGAGAAACGTTATTTTCAAACGGAAAGTTTTATCCCGGTTTTCGAGCACGACGCAAGGCGCACGCTGGTAAAGCTTGCCAACGATATATCAGACGGTTTTGATGCGATTGGAGACATACACTTTCCCGTTGAAAGTGCATCCTCGTTAAATGTACCTGATATTTTTGTCGTGGCTAAGGTTGTGCAGGCCATCGTGAATAAAAAGGCGATGAGTATCATCTATACCTCATTAACAAGTGGCAGTGGGGCACGAGAGTTGGTGCCTCATAGTATTGTTGATAACGGTCAGCGTTGGCACGTACGTGCTTTTGATAGAAAGTCACAGAGTTTTCGAGATTTTGTACTTACAAGAATTAGTAAGGTTACGGTGAAAGAGGAGCCTGAAGCCTTTGAATCCATTGAAAATGATGAGGAGTGGGGAAGGTTAATCCCACTTGAAATTGTACCCCATCCGAAAAACATTAAATTCCCGACGGCAATTGAACTTGATTATGCGATGGAAGAGGGAGTGTTAGCCCTTCAGGTACGTGCCGCAATGGCCGGATATCTGTTAAGACGATGGAACGTTGATTGTACTAAGCATGCTAGTTTACGCACCGGAGAGTATCAGCTGTGGCTACGAAATCAGCAAAGCCTTGCCAATACAGATAACCTTGCAATTGCACCCGGTTATGTTGCCGAGCAACAGCCGTTTACTGTTTAGGGTAAGAGCACCTCTAGTATTCATATATTGAGTGCTAGCATTAGCACTCAATATACTTTTAAGGTACTAGAAGCCCAAATACTTCTTAATACAAAGAAGTAATGTGTCTTTATCTAGCGGCTTAGACATAAAGTCTGTCATACCTGCGGCCAAACATTCTTCTTTATCTTCGGCGAAAGCATTTGCAGTTAGCGCTACGATGGGGGTTTTAACATTAAGCGCTTCGCGCAAAATGATAGAAGCTTCAATGCCACCCATCACAGGCATGTTGCAGTCCATTAATATAAGGTCGAAGCTATGGCGCTTACTAACCTCCACTGCGTCTTTACCATTTTTCACATGTAAGAACTTATAGCCTTCTGATTGTAAGATAGTTTTTACTATCTCTGCATTTATCTCGTTATCTTCAGCCAGCAAAATGCGCTTTTTCTTATTGCGATCCTGAACGTCTTTACCAGAAACAGGTTCAATTTCAATTAGTTTACTTAACTCGTGCTCGAGTTCTCTACGGTTAATAGGTTTGGCATGAGTTCGCCATATAAGATCAGACACGTCTTTTTCGTCATCTAAGCGTTCTAACTCAGCCGATATTAAAATAACTTTCGGAAATTTTTCTGGCTTTAGGGCTTTTAATCTTTCTAGTAGATCTACACCACTCATTTCTGGCATAGATAAATCGAGAATAATTACGTCAAACTCCAGTGGCGTATCATTGAGGTATGCTTTAGCACTTTCGTAGCTTTTTGGAATAATCGACATAGAGGTCACGACATGCTCAAAGTACTCTCTGCTTGTTTGAAGGTCGTCAACAATGGCGCAGCGTAAGTTCGCACTGGGCGCCACGTTAATGTCGGGCAGTTGTGACTCATCTGCAGCCATTGTAAAGCTAAAAGTGCTGCCTTGACCTTTTGCAGAAGTCACCGTGATGTCACCTTGCATAAGCTTGGCAAGTTGCTTGGCTATACTTAAACCCAGCCCAGTGCCGCCGTATTCCCTTGTGGTTGATTGGTCTGCTTGCTCAAACTTTTGAAAAATGTTCTCAAGTTTAGATTCGTCAATCCCTATTCCGGTATCTATGACATCAAACGTTAATGCATTGCCATTGGCATGCTTTGTGTACCTTACCTTCAGCGTTACCGAGCCTTTTTCAGTGAATTTAATAGCATTGCTTAAAAGGTTGTGAAGAATCTGAGAGATACGGGTAATGTCACCTTTAATAACATGAGGTAAGTGGGGGTCTTTAACGTAATCAAACGCTAAACCTTTGCGTTGGCAGTAAACCCTTTGCAACGACACGACGTCGTCCAGTACTTGAAGTAAATCTACCGGTGCCTGTTCAATTTTAATTTTTCCAGCTTCAATTTTTGAAATATCAAGTATGTCGTTGATCAAAACCAGTAATTGACGTCCAGCCGCTTTCGCTTTCTTAAGGTAAATATTGCTCTTTTCGGGGTTATCGATAGCCAATTCAATCATTCCAAATAGGCCATTCATTGGCGTGCGAAGCTCGTGGCTCATGCTGGAAAGAAATTCAGATTTGGCCTTGCTGGCTTTTCGTGCCTGTTGTGCTGCAAGCTCCGCTTGCTCTTTTAAGTTGGTAAGCTTGGCAAACGCGCGCTTGACCGCGCGTTCCATGGGCGAAAATATGAATGCAGCCTCGATGCCTAGAAGCAAGAGCGTGGCAATCCACAAGTAAACTTCAATAGATAATACCAAGCTTATGCGCTGTGTTGCGTCTTGTTCAAAAATGTCCACAACGTTGTCTAACTGTTGCAGCAATTTAGTCAGTTCATGGATATCAATGGGGGAAGGTGATAGACATTGACCTTGCGTTAATATTTGTTCCGCTGTGGTGATATATTGATTCACCCTCGCATCAAGCTTTCCTTCGTTAAAATAGATATTCGAAATAGCTGAAGGGAGGTTGTCTAGCGTCACGAGTTGCTGGTGGTTTTGTTTAAAACGAGAGAGCGCTTGCTCTAAGAAACGCTGTTCGTCGCTGTTCTTGCAGACTTTAGACGTGGACACCAATAACGCTATACGCTGAGAAAGCATGCGCTGTTGCCCCGCTATATTAACAATTTCAGCGTCTTGTTTTTGGTGGCTAATTAACTCGTATAAAACGATGAAAGATAGCGTGATAAGTGTCGCAGTTAATATTAATGCAGCGATATAACGAACACGAATAGACATAAAGTTGAAATTAGCTCAATGATTAATAAAAGATAATAGATACCAAAAGGTTACGCAATGCGTCGAAAGATTAAATATGGTGTGTTGAATCTATTCACTTTCATTTTTTTCTATTTTTGTGTCAATAAAACTTCATTGTTGTGTCAACTCTCTGTCACTGCGTTGTCACAAATGTCCTCCAGAATTTTTGCCCGCTAAGACCACTTTTATTGGGGAAATGCATTCCCCTGTTCTCTACTCAAATCAGAAAACAAGTATAAGCAAGGAATTATAATGAAAAGCGCAACTGTTCGCAGGATAAAGTATTCAGCAATTGCATTAGCGGTAACACTTGGTATATCAGCCTGTTCACTTGAGGGCGATGACGGTGAAGATGGCGTTCAAGGCCCAACAGGTGAACAAGGCCCAACAGGTGAACAAGGCCCAGTAGGCGAACAAGGGCCTCAAGGCGATAACACTGGCAAACTTACCCGTATTGCCACGGTTCCGCTTGGTGCAGAAGTAACCGGTATTTTCCTTACTGATGAAGGCGATTTATTCTTCAACGTTCAGCATCCATCGGGCACAAACGCAGCAACAAACAGTGTGAATGACATGCCTATCAACACGGGCACAGTAGGCGTACTGGCCGGGGCTAACTTCAACAACTTGCCCGTCACATTGCCGAACTCTCCGGTTCCAACTTCAGACGAAGAAAAAGAATTGGTTGTATCTGCAATTGGCCAATACCAAGTGCTTGGTCAAACAGGCGATACCTTTGGCACAGATTTGCCAGAAGGTCTGGGGCATATTTATACGCTTGACGGCGAGGAGTTAGTGCTTGAAAACGACATGCCTGACTTCAATGGCTTTATTTCCACAGCGGAAGGCGAGGGTTATCTTTTCTCTAATTGGGAAGAGTTGCCTGGTGGTATGAGCCGCATGAAAGTAGAAAAAGATGAATTTGGCATGTGGGAAGTTACCGAAGCAATGATGCTAGACTTCTCACCTGTATGGGGAACGGCAGCGAACTGCTTTGGTTCAATGTCGCCTTGGGGCACACCGTTGACCTCTGAAGAGTGGGTTGTAAATTCTTCAGTCGACACAACAACTTCACCAATGTGGAACAATCCAGAAGCCGTTTCGACCGAAGCACGGTTAGGCCGCATGTGGCAAATGACAGCGCCCGACGCGCCTAACCCTTACAACTATGGCTACATCGCCGAGGTCACCGAGCCACTTGCCGACGAGCCAGTTATCGTCAAGCATTTCACAATGGGTCGCTATGAGCACGAAAACTCGACAGTAATGCCAGATGGCAAAACCGTGTACCTTTCACAAGATGACACGGGAGGTGTGCTATTTAAGTTTGTTGCAGACGCCGCTGAAGATTTATCAGCAGGAACCCTTTACGGCGCAAAACTTACTCAAGATGCAGGGCAAAACGACCCAGCAACAACAGGTTTTGCTGTAGAGTGGGTTGAACTAGCAAGCGGCGACAACTTAACCATTCGCGCATGGATTGACGAATACAACGGCATTGGCACTGATGACTATATAGATGGCCAAAGCTCTTACATAACCATGGCTGACGTACGAGCGTGGGCAGATGGTGATGCCATTTACCCAACGGTAGAAGAGGGCGGCTCAAGTGTGACCGCAGGCGAGCCAATGGATGATCGCGTTGCATTTTTAGAAAGCCGTGCGGCTGCGCGCCTCAAAGGAGCAACGGCCGAGTGGAGAAAGCTTGAGGGTATCTCTATTAACCAAAAGCGTGCAAAAGAAGCTGTTGAAGGCGTTGATACCATTGAAGGTGAAGTTGTTCAAAATGCGTATCTTTATATTGGCATTGCAGACATCGATAACACAATGGTCGATGGCGAGGGCGACATGCAGCTTTCGGCGCGTGTTAAAGATTGTGGCGGTGTTTACCGCGCTAAGCTGGAAGACGGCTACAACATTTCTCGCATAGAGCCTGTAGTAATGGGTGGCACGTATCGTTCGAGTCTCACCGGTGCTGAGCGTTGTGACGTGGAGCAGCTTTCACAACCTGACAACGTGATTGTAATGAACGACGGCCGTATTCTTATCGGTGAAGACGGTTTTCAAGAAAACAATACACTGTGGATGTATGAACCAGCAGATAAGTAAGTTTTCTCTTTAATTAAAATATTCCGGGTACTGTCGTACCCGGATTTTTTCCGTTGTGACGATTATGAAAATGTTAAAAACTTCAAGTGTAGGCCTTCTGCTTTCGCTACTTATTAGTGCAGGCTGCACTGAAAGCACTAGCACTCAATTAAACGAATTATCTGATAGTAAAAAAGATGGCGCTGTAGATACGGGGGCCCAAACGGCTCATCATCAATATGGTAAGCAGGCCCATGCTTATCCGTACAGCGAAGGTGATGACATTCCTGCGCTCGCTTATATTGAGCACAATGAAGTGTACAATCCAGAGTCGGTCATTCCTCCTCAGTGTTACACAAAAACTGAAGGGGTGAATAACCCCTGTTATGCATGCCATCAAAGCTACGACGCTGTGGAAAAGCGCCCAAATCAAATGGGCGATGGTACGTTACAGGGCAACTACGAATTTTCAGATGTGGGGATGACCAATAGTTGGAAAAACTTGTTTATTGACCGTACATCGCTGATTGCTAGCATTGACGACGCCACGATTAAAAAATATGTGGAACAAGACAACTACACGGCATCACTAGATAGTGAAGTAATGCCTGATTACATGCGTATTAAGCATTTAAGTGCCGCCGAAAAAGCCTTCGATAACTCGGGCTTTGCCAAAGATGGCAGCGGATGGGTGTCGTACAACTACAAGCCTTTCCCTAGTACATTCTGGCCCACTAATGGCTCTACCGGAGACGCCATGATAAGGCTGCCCGAAGCATTTCAGAGTCTTAACGGAAAATACAATAAGGCTGTTTACACATTAAACCTAAGCTTGGTTGAGATGGCACTTAAAGAGCTAGATACACTACGCATTTCACCAGTTAATGAAATTGCGTTAAATCTGGATGTAAACAAGGATGGAAAGCTATCTGAGGGTGTGACGGAAATTGCCCGCGCTACGCATTACGTTGGCGATGCGAAAGCCATCCCTCTTGCTCATATGCTTTACCCTGAAGGGACAGAGTTTCTACATACCGTGCGGTACATCGGAGTAGACGACAGCGGCAATATTTACAATGCACCACGAATGAAAGAAGTGCGTTACATGAAAAAGCATAGGTTTAGAAGCCGAGAAAGCTTGGCGTCTGCTTATTATGCTGAAGCCAAGGATAAGCACTTTGAGAAATTACCCCAAACACGGTATTTGGGTGAAAAGGGCATAGACAACGGATTTGGCTGGACCATCAATGGTTATATTGAAGACGATAAGGGCGAACTTCGTGCCCAGCACGATCAAGAACTGGCCTTTTGTAACGGCTGTCACAAAACTGTAGGTTCAACATTCGACCAAACATTCTCGTTTGCGCGTAAGGTGCCGGGTGAAGAAGGGTGGGGTTACATCAACTTGCGCAATATTGAAGATGTGCCAAACATCAACGAAGAAAAAGGCGAGTTTCTCACCTATATGGAGCGCGTTGGTGGCGGCGATGAGTTTCGTCAAAATGGAGAAATGCTGGCTAAGTGGTTCGATGAAAAGGGAATGGTGAAAGCAGAGGATGTGGTACGCGCCACGTCCGTTTACGACATCATTACACCATCGCCAGAACGGGCTTTAGCGCTTAACAAAGCGTATCTAACCATTGTTAAAGAGCAAAGCTATTTATTCGGTCGAGATGCCACGCTTACCGAAGCATCAAATGTGCTTAGCACAGTTGATGTTGACCAGCCGCCGCTAAAGCCAGAGCATAGGTTTACCTGGGATATGCGATTGAATTGGCAAAAAGAAACGCCGCGCGCTATTGCTGAAAAACGATAGTGTTGTCTTAGAATATGTTATGTGGCTCGCAAGTAAAAAGGTGCTTGCGAGCTATTACGCTGTTGTTAAAACTCATCACCACACGCCTTAGATAATAAAGCTACTCGATAACAATTATGCGGTAGTGCTCAACACATTCAAATTCTTTCCAGGTGAGTGAAAAGACGTGAACGTTTTTTCGCCCACAGACGATGCTGATGTATTTGGCATTAATTCAGCTTTTGGGGTGGGGTCCTCACTACTTTCCTCGTCTTTTTGAGGCAGCTGTTTTATTTTAATACCGCAGTCTTTAAAGTTGGCATTGATGTAGCCCTTTTCAGCATACCGTTCAAGCACGCTAATACAAGGGTAAAACCCCCATTTGGAATGAAATCGTTGTGCGTTTTGCACAAAGTCTAATAAGTGATTAATTGGGCAGTAATTATCAGGTCGATGAGGAGCGAATGTACGAATTGGCAATTGCTCTAGAGAAAAACCTAACGCGCGGCAATTTGTAAAAAAGTCTTCGTCGTTTAATCCGAAGCCTTCGTAGCCTTCATCGAAACCGCCGGTTTGTTGAAAGTCTGCCTTACGAATAAAAAACACTGTAGAACAAACGCTATCGTCACTAAACTTTCCATGATTTTTTTCCTGTTTTCCTGAAATGGTCTCATTGCTGTCGTTGGCAGCTACCGAATCGTCGTTACTTGCTGTACAACCTAATGTTTGTTCGTCTTTTAAAATCTGTAAAAACGGCTTATTACATCGTTCGCTGGGCAAAAAAACCACCGAGGTGTACAAGACGGTATTATCCTGAAGTGCAAGTAAACCGTCTTTAAACAATGCAGGTGAAACAACTGCATCAACATTTAAATAAACTAAATTTACGTGCTTGGCAGCCTGCATCCCTTTATTTCTTGCTTTGGCAATTGGCAGTGCCTCCTGCGTAGCAAATTTGTGAACAACGTCAAACTTGCCACTCTTAATAAGCGACAGGTCCGAAGGCGGCGCCATCCAAACTATTATCAATTCGTCAGGAGTCGCAGAGCATTCCTCTAACTGATTGATTAGATTGCAAAGCTTCTCAGTTTTGGTTTTTACAATAGTTACTGCACTTAATGGTGAACGCATACTCTTCCTCCCTCTTTGCATCGCCGTTGCAATACCGTACAGACTTATTGCATCTTTTACTTTCAGTAAGCAAAGGCTAAGCCATTATTTTAAACTTTTGTTTTTATTTGCCTTTTTAGGTTGTCAAAGGAAAGGCGAGATGCCGTAGTTGTAAAAAGGTGAAAGCCTTAATCAAGGAAGGAAATATTTACAAACTATGGTTTGCATTACCGCAACGTTGATTTACTCGAGTAGCCTGCGCGTTTCTGCTTTGCCCACTATGCAAATTTTGATATTCTTAAATTCTAGGTTTAAGCATTACAATTCAATAGTTTGCCTAATCCTGTATTTATTAGAAAACACGTTTTTTGTGAATAAGACTTTCCCAAATCTGTGACCGTTTTTTTCTGACTGAGTGTAGGTAAATCTTCAGCCTTACTTGAAACGTATTAATTTTGTATTTGTTTTTTTGGTGGGCAATGGCTGTGGATTCACATTCTTCTGTAATTATTAAGCATTACGACAAGCAATCGCTTCAAGTCGTTGATGTGATATCGGGTATTTCTCCAAATGCAATGCGACGAGTCTTTGGAGGCTGGATATTTTTCGCTGCTGTGGTTGGTGTTATTGTTAGCGTTGCACCTGATTTGAGCGCACAGTTTATAGGACTTACGCTATTTGTGCTGGTGGCATTTACACTTTTAATGTTTGGGCAAAGCCGAATTTCAGAAGGCTGGCCAGCGATAATTTGTGATAAAGACTATATTGGCGTTGTACGAGACCCTGTGAAACGAGAATATATTTGTGTTAATTCAGATTTAGTACAAACAGCTAAACCGACATTAATTAAGCCCAACAAAAAAGCAATTGAAATAGTGCTTGATAGCGACAAACTTTCAAAAGAAGATCAGAAGGTGCTAAATCAAGCAGTATGGCCTCGAGACAATAAATTAATTGGTCTTGCCCACTTCAAAAAGCGAGAAGAAGCCTGTGAAAGTGTGATGTGGTGCGTTAAGCATAGAAGTTCACACTAAGCGTGTATTTATTATTTTTCAGTTAACGCTTAATTGTTGTCTTCAGTAAACGCTAATTCAGTATATAGAGGGTAATGGTCAGAGCCTATGCTTTCTAGCTTTTCAATATGTACTAATGAAAAGTGCTTAGAGTGAAATACATGGTCTAAAGGCCATTTTACTAATGGGTATTTCGCGTGGAATGTATTAAAAAAGCCACGCCCCTCTCTTGGATCTAAGAGATTACTGATTTTTTTAAATTTCCTTGTCGTGGGAGACCACGCTACATCATTTAGGTCACCCGCCACAATTATTGGGCCTGAGGTTTCCGCAATTTCCTCACCAACAACCGTCAATTCAATATCTCGAGGTTTTGCGTAGGTATTTTCAGTAGGGCTTGGTGGTTTTGGGTGCAGGAAATAAAGCGTTGCTTCTTTGTTTCGGTGGTTTATTTTTACTTTAATAGACGGAACATCATCCTCAATTAAAAATCGCAGCGACACTTCTTCGAACGGTATTTTGCTGTACAAGTGCATACCATACAGGTTTTCTAAGGGGCAGAATTTACGATATGGATATTCAGACTCTATCTCGCTAATACCCTGTTGCCACTTTTCGTTAGACTCCAGTGTAACTAGAAAGTCGGGTTGTTTGTTTCTCACGTGATTAATTAACTTCCTATAGTCGCGATTCGGCATATAGACATTGCTAGAAAGCACACTTAACGTATCGTTCGCTTGGCTTTTCTCAACTCTGCTAACTTCACGCTTATACAGAAATGTGTATGGAATAATCCAAATGAGTTGATATGTGAAGCTAATGATAAGTCCAATAACAAGAATCGCACTAGCTACGCTTACCTCTTCATTAGAGAATAAATTAAAACAGTGCCAGGAAAGTAAGGCAAATTGCATTATGGCGATCTGCAAGCGTGGAAACTCCCAAACTCTAACAAGCCAGTGCGATGAAGGAAGTAACGGTGCGAAGCTTATAATTATAAAAAACATCGAAGCAACGTTTAAAACAGAGTCCATATCAACAATATCCTGAGTTTCCATTTGCAAGGGAGTTAGATCTCTATCGCTTACTCGAGCTAACAGCAAGAAAGTAAATTAAATTTAATAATAAGCTAGTACGGCAGTGATACCGAATCAGTTTAAACCTGATCTTTCATTGACATATTGTCTAGGTGTCATGACGAAGTAGTACCGAAATTGTGGCATAAAATAACAGCTGAGCTATCAAGTAAAAAATTCTCAAATAAAGGCAAAGTTTGCAAAAGGAGTACTGATATTTACTAATTAATTTTAGCTAATTTCAGTTAAATCATAGGGTTAGTTTGTTGGCAAGGTTTTGGCATCTAGTTGAGCGAGTTTCGACAAAGGAGAAATGTTATGAAACGTTCACTAATTTCTATGATTGTTGCTACAACACTGACTACAGCTGCATACGCAGGTGATATGGACACTGACAACAAATGGGAAAAAGCTGCCAAAGACGCATGGATTGACGGTAAAGCCGAGGCTACACTGCTGTTCAATGGCAACCTTGATTCGTTCGACATCAATACAGACGTTAAAAACGGTAAGGTTATTCTGACGGGTAAAGTAGAAAACTCTGTTGATAAAAAGCTGGCTGAAGAGCTAGTAGCGAATATTGACGGTGTAGTTTCAGTCGATAACAAGTTAACGATTGTTGCTGACAACGATATGGACTCTGACATGTCAGATGATATGGAAGATGCCGCAGATGAAGGCACTAGCGAGCTTACTGACGCTAAAATTGCGACAGTAGTGAAAACGCGATTGCTTATGGACACCGACATCTCTGGTTTTGACATTGATGTAGACGTAGAAAACGGTGTGGTAATGCTGACAGGTAAAGTTGATTCTGACGCTGAAAGAGATTTAGCGGTGGAGATCGCTAAAAATGCATCAGACGTTAAAGACGTGAAAAGTGATTTACGTGTAGTGACAAAAACTGCAATGAACTAAGCATTTAGTTACACTTAACGTCAAAAGGGGCCTCTGGCCTAATGTCAGTCAGTTAAGCTGACTGGCATTTTTCTTTTTAGCTGGGTGCTTACTCGGTTTAGATTTAACACATCGTGGATATAATCTGTCCTCTCGCCGTGACGGTAGCTCGTAGTAAGTCAGCTGATTGATAAGGTTTTCGTACAACACGGGCAGCTTCCCTGGGCTTGTAAGCCCTGTAGTAAGAAGGAATGCAACCACGGCGCTAGAACACCCGCTGAAGCTTAGCTGATTAGGCCAGATGCCTTTACGTCGTGCAGCTTCAGTCATCGCCACTCGTATCAAGTTATAAGCCAGCAGTAATCCCCATAACTCTTGCTCAACCATGTCAGGTCGCTTACTCCGAAGCGTGTATTCACTATTCAGTAGTGTCTGCTTCATCTCTCGGTACCCTAATTCAATTTCCCAGCGATGGCTGTATAAGTCTACAATCTCGTCACTGGGATA
>NZ_JBHZRZ010000017.1:0-60280 GCF_043642145.1 Alteromonas gracilis | reverse complement strand
CTAGACTAATCTAGACTTAGCAACACAAGCCAAAAAAGCGCACTTAGGTGCGCTTTTTTTATGCCTTTTGGAAAGGGTTTCAGAGGGCATACACTCACTCCCTTACTCTGCGTAAAACGAAAGCTTCTGGGGAAAAAACACGCCATAAAGCCATCCTTGGCGGCATCAATCAGCGTCCCTGCTGCGATAAGATTTTGATGGGGCTTCACTCCTTCCTTAATCGGTATAGCAAATAGCTTGAGGGAAAAGGGCGAAACACGCCGTAATACGATCCCTTCTTTAATACGAGAGCTTTGGCACCGAACCAAATGTCAGAAGGTTTCAGAGAGCACAACACTCAATCCCTTTGTTATCTGCAACAAATCGGCTTGAAGGTTAGAGTCAAAGGGTCGTGGTAGACCTCAGTCATCAGCTCTCAGCCTGAATATTCATGCTTTAATAGGCTGTATAGGCCTTTTTAGCGACTTTCTGCATTATTCGGTTTCTGTAATACCAAAAAACTCTGTTTTAATACTTTTGTCTAATACGGGGTGCTGTACAATTCCTGCCGAGATGATGTGTGGAGAGAAGTTATGTCATTCGAGACAGTATTAGGTGAATCAGAGTTCAGTACTATTATTTTTGAAAATCGTAGTAGCTATGAAGCTGACTTGTTGGCATTTAACGAGTTACTCCATGCCGATTATTTATTTATTGGTGTGAAAAGAGCGAATGACATCTCTGTGCTTGTAGGCTTAGAAAACAACAAGCCGTTAGCGCCAATAAATTATGCTAAGGAAGGTTCTCCGTGTGAAGAAGTATTGATAAACGGAGCCGCTGGCTATGAATCTGGAATTTATAAGCATTTTCCTGATGATCAAATACTCTCAACCCTCAATGCAGAGGGCTACTTAGGCGCTTGTATCCTTAATGAAAGAAATGAGGATATAGGGGTTCTTGTCGCTATTTTTAAACAGCCTAAACACGATATACGTGATTGGCTACACGTTTTTTCTCTTCAAGCAAAACTATTATCTACTCAGCTTCAAAAAGACTTTTTTGCAAAGAAAACTGCACAAAATATGTCGCTTATTGGCGAGATAAGCCAAATGTCACATACAGGGTGGTGGGAATATTACCCTCAGGTCGAAAAGTTAATTTGGTCTGATGAGGTTTACCGCATTCACGGTTTGCCAGTAGGAAGCGACGTGAACTTAGATAACGCGATTTCTTTTTACACTCCCGAATACGCTTCCTCTTTAAAAACTGCCTTTGAAAATCTGCTTGATAAGCATCAACCCTATAACATTGAATGCCAGATTATTGATGCGAGTAACGCTAAACGTTGGGTAAGTGCATCGGGTAGAGCTGAGCTACATCAAGATGGAACGGTAAAGCGTATTTTTGGTGCGTTCGACGATATTACCGAGTATAAAAACGCAGTTATTCTTAGTGAAGAACGCGCAAAAAAAATTCAAAACATTCTAAATAACATAAACGACGCCGTATTTAGTATTAATACAAAAGGGTTTATTACTCACTGTAACGATGTGGCTCTGGATATGTTTGGTTATGAGCGCAATGAGTTATTGTTACAGCCTGTAGAAGTACTTATGCCTGAGCCATATGCTGCTAGCCACCGCCGTTATATGCGTAATTACCTCGAAACTGGTGTTGGTAAGATTATCGGTGTCGGCCGTCAGCTCCCAGCAAAACGAAAAAATGGTGATGTTTTCCAAATGGAGTTATCACTTTCAGAGACAAGTGACTTGGGAGAGAAAGGCTTTATAGGCGTCATTAGGGATATCAGCGAACGCATAGAAGCGCAGGACACCATTTACAACCTTGCGTTTACAGACGCTGTAACTCACCTTCGCAATCAGCAGTGGTTTCACCAGCGCTTTAAAGACCTCATGTTGCGAGCGTCAATGAATCAAGAGTATTTGCATATCTTACTTTTAGATATCGATAATATGGCTCAGCTGAATGCACGCTTTGGTTTCGGGAATGGAAACTTTGCAATAAGGAAGATTGCTGAAAATCTTCAGTCAGTTATTGGGCACGATTATGAGATTTTTAAATATGGTGGCGACAGCTTTGTGGTTTTATCAAATAAAACTTATAAAAAAGATGCGTTGCATAAGTTTGATAGAGGGTTAGTAGAAAGCGCGCTACTTAACCCTAGGCACTTCGATGTGTATATAGATTCCGTTAAGTGGTCACTTACTGCAAGCCTTGGGAGTGCTACATTTAGTCCTGAAGGTCAAAGCTTCGAGTCAATTATCAATATTATTGAGCAAGCGGTTAAAAAAGCAAAACGATCTGCGCCTTTTGGTTTGTGTTGTATATCGGAAGACGCCCTTCATGAGTTCGACCGTTACCTTGAGATTAAATCTAAACTTAAACATGCAATTGAGTTTGATGAGCTGTCGGTTGTGCTTCAACCTCAAGTGAACCAAGATGGTGAAATTTCCTCTTTTGAAGCCTTGGTTCGATGGCACTCTGAAGAGTTAGGTCACGTAAGCCCCGGTGAGTTTATTCCTATTGCTGAAGAAAGCAGTGCTATTTGTGAAATCGGTGACATCGTTTTGCAAAAGTCACTGCGCATTCTCAGTAACTTTATTGAAAACGGCGTGGATACCACGATAGCAATCAATATCAGCGCGCGACAAATAATGATGCCTGAATTCGTCAAACTGTTACTTACCCGTGTTCAGCAATTCAATGTCCCACCTCGCATGCTGATGCTAGAGCTGACAGAAACCGCGCTGGTTGTCGATATTGAGTTGGTTAAGCAAACCATGTTAGAGCTTGCAGAATACGGGTTTCGCTTTTCTATCGATGATTTTGGGACGGGATATTCAAGCCTGGCGTATCTCAAGGTTCTTCCCATTAGCGAGCTAAAGATAGACAAGTACTTCGTTGACGATATAGGCAAGAATTTTGACAGAAAGGCAGGGCAAATTGTTGATGCCATAATTGAGATGGCTAAAGCACTGAAGGTTTCGTGCATCGCTGAAGGTGTAGAAAATGGGGCACAGCTAGATTATCTTGTGAGTAGAGGGTGTAACAAATTCCAAGGTTACTATTTTGCAAAGCCCCAACCAGAGGAGCATTGGGTGGGTGCCCAGCAAAATTGCAAACTTCCGTTAGGCAGTAAAAGCACTGTTTAAAAGTCTGCGATTAAGAAAGCTACGCTTTTAATGCTTTCTAGTTTGTTACATTTTTTAAGCATTGCACATTTTGCCTGTATGCTTAGCCCATGCTGTTATATTATAACAATACTACAAGGCTAACCTTTAATATCGCGCACTACGAGATTTTCATGATTACACGTCGTCAGTTTATAGTGGGTTCTCTGGCATTTGGTGGTCTGGCTACCAGTGCTTTCGGAAAGAAGTTGAATACGGCGTCTATGCCAATATCGCAAGGGTACGGCGGTCTAGTGTCAGACCCCGCGAAGCTACTCGACTTACCACAAGGCTTTAGCTATAAGATTATATCAGGCCTAGGCAATGCAATGTCTGATGGGCTGCATGTACCTGACAGAGCAGACGGCATGGGTTGTCTGCCCATAGAAGACAGCAGTAACAAAGTTGCCCTTGTTCGCAATCATGAACTACATACTACACACATCGGCGCGCAGCCTCACTCTATTCAAAACCACAAAAGCGATCTTGCCTACGACACTTACAATAACGGCGTAGCGTTACCTGGAGGCACCACGAGTTTGGTGTATAACCTGACTACACAAGAAGTAGAGCGTGAGTTTGTTAGCTTATCAGGCACTGTAAGGAACTGCTCAGGCGGTGTTACGCCATGGGGAACATGGCTTACCTGTGAAGAGTCAGTAGACCGTCCTGATGGCCCAAATGGTGATGTGGTAAATAAAGAGCATGGCTATATTTTTGAAGTACCTGCAAATGCCAACACCTTAATACAGGCTAAACCATTAAAAGCTATGGGGCGCTTTAACCATGAAGCTGCGTGTGTCGACCCTAAAACTGGTATTGTTTATTTAACCGAAGATAGAGGCGACAGCTTACTCTATCGCTTTGTACCCAAAGAGTTCGGAAATCTTGCTGCCGGCGGTCAATTAGAGGCTTTAGTGATAAAAGGGCAGCCTAAATTTGATACGAGAAATTGGAATTCTCAAGCCATGCCGCTGTCAACGTGGTTCGATGTTGAATGGATTGCTTTAGAAAATCCAGAAAGCCCTAGCGATGATCTGCGTGTTCAAGGCTATGAAAAAGGCGCAGCTGTATTTGCACGCGGTGAGGGTATTCATTGGGGCGCGAAAGAGCTCTACTTTTGCTGTACCAATGGCGGTCAAAGGCAGCTAGGCCAGATAATGAAGCTTGTGCCGTCTAGTGATGGTAAGCATGATAAA
This sequence comes from Alteromonas gracilis, assembly GCF_043642145.1. Lineage (GTDB taxonomy): Bacteria > Pseudomonadota > Gammaproteobacteria > Enterobacterales > Alteromonadaceae > Alteromonas > Alteromonas gracilis_B. The sequence goes on along the minus strand of NZ_JBHZRZ010000017.1, from coordinate 55,911 downwards.
CTTCAGCTGTTTCTGGAAAGCGAAGACAAAAATCTATATAACTTTGGTGACAATTTAACAGTGTGTCCAAACGGACACTTATTGATATGTGAAGACCAGTATACCGACATTGTCGATAACCATCTGCGAGGCATAACGCCTGCTGGCGAAGTATATAACTTTGCTAAGTTACACGCTCAAACCGAACTTGCTGGCGCGTGTTTCTCTCCCGACGGCAATACACTGTTCGTTAATATTTACTCTCCCACAAAAACCTTGGCAATAACGGGGCCTTGGCTTAAGTAAAGGGATAGTCAACAATGTATGTGATGGCGCTGTTTATTCAGTTCTACCGTAAACGGCGCCTTTGCGTTAACTTCTCATAATCTAATTAGCCAATCATTTGAATCGTTATATCTCGTTTTAATAGCTTTTAGTAATCATTGATAATGCTTTCAACGTAAAAGGAGAGCTAAATGAGCGCACTACTAAAAAGGCTAACACTAGCGAAAAGCCAATATACATCCGCATCAAGCAAAGACTATACACAAACGCGATGCAACTACGCAGACAACTACTATGGCGATCAGATTTGCGTTGAAGTAAAGCTCCCTAAACCTCGTATTAATTTGCATGTAGGAGTTCAATTGTAAGAACAAACCTTAGCCTGTCGCTCAGCGCTTTTATGTGCCAGGCTATTAATGTTTTTAGTAGTAAAAAGGCGAACCGCATTAATTTCTCCGTCTTTTCGATGAACAAGAAGTAACGAAAACTTCCGTTGTTGAAGGTTCCTACTAGATGCCATGAATAAACGGCTTCTCGCTATGGCTAAAAAGCCGTGTCACAGAGAGGCGTTGTTGGGTCATTGATTGGGTGAGAAAAGTATCAATAATCCAATTGGCGCATTCACAACGTACTGTTAATTTATCTTTTGCTGCACTCGCATCAGTCGCATTAATGATGAGCTTGAACAAGAGTGTTGCGACAATTCAACAAGCATTTGGCAACTTCGCGCTTTCTGTATTCGCAGTAAATTTCAGCATAAAACGATGGATGCGCTATGATGTGAGGCAGAGCTTAAATCACTCGTAAAACTAGCGATTAAAATGGTTGAGTCGAATTCAGATAGAAAAGCGTGGCTGGCCAGTGCAGAAAAAGAGTTGATCAAAAAGAAAGCCTTACAACTATCGAGAAGCACTTTCTTTTCTTAAGAGGTCACTCATACTGCATTTATTGCATTAACAAGGTAGAAGCAAACATGAAGTTTAACCGCTTAGGAAATAGCGATTTACACGTGTCTGACGTGTGTTTAGGCACAATGACATGGGGTATTCAAAATACCCAGCAAGATGCAGATGAACAGATGACGTATGCTCTCGACCAAGGAGTAAACTTTGTTGATACGGCAGAAATGTACCCCGTACCTCCGAATGTCGATACATATGGCGATACAGAGCGCATCATTGGCAATTGGATATCTCGCAATGAGTCAAAGCGCTCTGACATCATCTTAATGACTAAAATCGCAGGAAGCGGCTTAAAGTACATCCGCAACGCAGGACCTATTACCTCTGGTGCAATCGACAACGCCCTTACGTACTCTCTTGAGCGTCTAAAAACAGATTATATCGACGTTTATCAGCTTCATTGGCCGAACAGGGTAACGCCACATTTTGGTAAACATTGGCCTGACGGTGCTGACCCAACTAAAACTAACCGCGAAAAAGAAATAGACGGCATGCGCGATATTCTGGCGGGAATAAAGCGTGCGTTAGATGAAGGTAAAATAAGGCACTGGGGGCTGTCTGATGATACCCCTTGGGGAATTCATACATTTCTTATGCTTTGTGAAGAACTCGGCATGCCGCAACCTGTTTCTATTCAAAATGAATTTAGTTTACTTCACGCGAAAGATTGGCCCTATTTAATAGAGATGTGCCAGTTAGAGAACATTGCTTATTTACCTTGGTCGCCATTAGCCACAGGCATGCTAAGCGGTAAGTATCAAAATGGTGCTCGACCAGAGGGCAGTCGTTGGACCTTAGCACAGCGAATGGGGCTGTTTAGAGATAAAGCGCCCGCGCAGGCAGCAACGGCCGAATATGTGAAAATAGCTGAAAAAGCAGGAATTACTCCTTCACAGCTTGCTTTAGCATGGTGTAAGCAGGTGCCTGGCGTTACATCAACTATCATTGGTGCTACAACTATGCCGCAACTCAAAGAAAACATTGAGGCGTTTGATATCTCGCTTTCAAGTGAGGTTTTAAACGACATTCATGAAGTGCTGAGGCAGTACCCGTTGGGCTTTTAAGCCTTATGTTCTTAATAATATGACGGGGCGTGTTAACGCACTTCTCGTCATTTTAGTGTAATACGCACGTCATATGATAAATTTTTCAAGTATGAAGCTGTGCGTATTATGTCAATAATCGACCCTCAACTGGCTCAAAATAGCGTCTTTGAAAAACCTCATAACTGGCGCAGATGGCTACTTTTGGCGTTGTTAGTTTATGTGATGTTACTTGCTGTCAGTCTGATTGGCAGCGGCTTCAAATTTGCAACTGGCGAGCATGCCAAAACCCTCTTTAGTTTTGCCTCAAACCCTATCATGGGGCTCATCATCGGTATGGTTTGCACCGCATTAATTCAATCATCGAGTACTGTAACGTCAATTATTGTAGGCATGGTCGCAGGTGGATTGCCAATCACAATTGCGATTCCTATGATGATGGGTGCAAATATTGGCACTAGCATTACAAACACCTTGGTAAGCTTAGGTCATGTAACCCAAAAAGATGAGTTTCAACGGGCATTTAATGCAGCTACGATACACGACTTTTTCAACGTTTTATCGGTTCTTATTTTTCTTCCACTGGAAATTGCGTTTGGCATTTTGGAACACCTGAGTGGGCATATGGTTGCTTTACTGCATACTGGCGACGCCATTGGTCTAAATGGCGTTAATCCAATCAAAGCGGTAACTCAACCAGTAACAGACTTTGCTACACAGTCGCTTCAGTTTCTTCCATCTATTTACCCTGGTATAGCGAAAGTAATTATAGGTATTGCACTAATCATCGTGTCGATTACTTACATGGGTAAAATTATGAAGACGTTGATGGTAGGAAATGCGAAGGCGTTGCTTCACAAAAGTATTGGGAAAGGGCCTCTTTCAGGCATAACGTCAGGGGCGATAATGACGGTACTCGTGCAATCCTCTTCTACTACAACATCATTAATGGTGCCACTTGTAGGAAGTGGGGTTTTAAATGCACGCGACGTGTATCCTTTCACACTAGGTGCCAATATAGGCACGTGCATTACTGCACTCATCGCTGCCTTTGGTGTAGTAGGTGTGAATAGTGACGTTGCGTTGCAAATTGCGTTGGTTCACCTGCTGTACAACGTGTTGGGCGTGTCAGTCATCTACGGTATTCCATTGTTAAGGAACATTCCCTTAACGTATTCCTATAAGCTCTCCGTTAAAGTAAGTGAACACAAAGTATATGGACTTGCGTACATCGGCGGGCTTTTTTTCGCAGCTCCACTTTTAGTCATTTCTTTCGCTTAATGAACGCGTTCAACATGACACCTTAAAGAAATCAATACTGCTAAAGTGTAATAAGTCGGTTAAGTATTCCGTTAGATCATAAGACTTTGGTCGCACCAACTGATATATCACGAGTATTTTTTTCATTTTTAACCCACAATTGATAATGTTTAAAAATTGTTAAATTTTGGTTGGCGGTTGAGGTGAAACGAAGTCGTTCGTGCCTCTAGGGTTCCACTGAATAATAATTCAAACAGTTTAAGCTGTTTTGTTGAGATAATTGGGAGAAACACATGTTAAAACGAGTAGCGGCGTCGTGCGCATTGGTATTGGTAAACACACCTGTAGATGCTTTTGAATTTAGTTTTAAGGGCATGATCAAACCAGAAGTCATTACATCAAATGAAGCAGTGGCTAGTTATGGCAGCGCTTATAGTCAGGTTGCACCTACACATGCGCTTAGAACCGATATTTTTAACGGTGCACCAGCTACGCCGCAGGAAACCAACTTTTTAGAATCTGAATCAACTTCCTTTCAAGCCGCACAATCGCGATTTTCACTAAATATGAAACACGAAAAAATTCGCGGTATTTTAGAGTTCGACTTTATCGATGGTGAAGATGGCTTTACTAACCAAACTGCGATTCAGGCGCAGGAGCCAAGATTACGCTTAGCAACCTTGTACTATGATTACTCTGACGAGTTAACGATTTTTGGTGGGCAAAAGTGGAGCACCGCAGCGGGTATTAAGTCAAGTGGAAGCTATAACTGGATAGGCAACGCCTTTCGAGCTGGTAACACGGGCTTCTTAGCGATGGAAGTGGGCGCAACCTACAAAGTGGATGCATTTACCATTACTGGCGCACTGACAGGTAAAGGAAGAAATGCCACTGCCGGAGGTATTAACGCTAACGAGCTGGGTCGCACGCCAGGTTTTGCGTTAGACGTAAATTACAAATTCTCTGGGCACACTGTGGGTTTCGCAGGGCATTTTGCCACACTTAATTTTGAAGATGAGCCAAACTTTAACGGCGGTGAAGATCAAGATGCCAACCTAATGAAGGTTTACACCACACTTAATTTTGGTGATGTAAGCTTTAGCGCTGAATATTATTCCGGCGAAGCACTGAACAATCAAAATGCGTTAGGTGTGGCACCTGCTGCAAGATTAAGTAGTGACGGTGTGATCAGAGAAAGCTTCAGTGAGAGCGGCTTCTTTACATTTGTTAGTTGGAACATAAGCCCTGAACACAATGTTAAAGTAGGTTATGCGAATGCGTCTGTAGACTCTGACGAGCGCAGCCGACTCTCGCTAACTGAGCTAAATGAGAATACTACAGCCTACATTAACTACGGTTACAAAATAACGAGTAGTCTTACGGCCTTCGCACAGTTCACTCACTTTGATACTGAGTATGGCGTCGACTTTGAAAGCTTCACTGCGTCAGTAGGTAGAGCAGGGGTTGTCTTTAAGTTCTAGGTCGAACGGAAAATAGGAAAAAAGCGCGTGCCTAGTGAGAAAAGATAGGTGCGCTTTTTTTGTCTGTTTTTATCGTTTCCGTTATTCCCCCATTGGCGCAAGGCACACAAGCTAAGACCAAAGTCTCATTTTGCTTTGTGAGTAGATGATTAGAGTGTTAAAACATACAACAAAATATTTACACTTTTAAAAGTGGAGGCAAGTATATGACCACCAGCAAAACCTATCCTGTACCCGAAAACATTCTTCAATCTACGCATCTTACTGCCTCGCAGTATGACGCAATGTACAAGCAATCAGTTGAACAGCCTGATGCATTTTGGGCTGAGCATGCATCTATGCTTGAGTGGTATCAAAAGCCTACCAAAATTAAAAACACCATGTTCGGTGAAAACGACGTGTCTATAAAGTGGTTTGAAGATGGCGAGTTAAACGCCAGCTATAACTGTATTGACCGTCATCTTGCCGACAACGCAACCAAGGTTGCCTTTCATTGGGAAGGCGATTCTCCACAAGACAGTCAAGATATCACCTATCAAGAAGTGCATTACGAGGTGTGTAAATTAGCAAATGCGCTTAAAGAGATGGGAGTAGCAAAGGGAGATCGCATAGCTATTTATATGCCTATGGTCCCAGAAGCGGCCTATGCCATGCTAGCGTGTGCCCGTATTGGAGCAGTGCATTCAGTGATTTTTGGTGGATTCTCACCAAATGCTATTGCCGATCGCATTAACGACAGCAACGCAAAAGTTGTGATTACTGCAGATGAAGGACGCCGTGCAGGCAGAAGCATTCCATTAAAAGCAAATGTAGATAAAGCACTGGCTAACGATGCATGCCCATCAATTACTCACGTTTTAGTTCACAAGCTTACCGGAGGTGATGTGGATTGGAACGATCAGCACGACGTGTGGTGGCATGACGCTGTTGAGGGGGTATCGGCACAATGTGAACCGGAAGTCATGAATGCGGAAGACCCTTTGTTTATTCTGTATACGTCAGGTTCTACGGGCACGCCAAAAGGGGTGGTACACACCACAGGCGGGTATCTTTTATATTCAGCTATGACCTTCAAGTACGCCTTCGATTATAAAGAAGACGATATTTATTGGTGTACCGCTGACGTGGGCTGGATTACAGGCCATAGCTACATGGTCTACGGCCCAATGGTGAATGCCGCGTCACAAGTGTTCTTTGAAGGCGTACCTACTTATCCAGATGTTAAGCGTATTGCGCAGGTGGTCGAAAAATATAAAGTGAATAGCTTGTACACAGCGCCTACTGCAATTCGCGCGCTTATGGCTCATGGTGACGTACCTGCAGAAGGTTGTGATGTATCGTCGCTTCGCTTGTTAGGAACGGTGGGTGAGCCCATTAACCCTGAAGCGTGGGAGTGGTACCACCGCGTTATTGGTAAAGGCCGTTGCCCCATAATAGATACGTGGTGGCAAACCGAGACAGGCGGACACATGATCCTGCCATTGCCAGGTGCAACAGAATTAAAACCTGGGTCTGCCACGCGCCCCTTCTTTGGTATTCAGCCTGCATTGTTTGATGCAGATGGAAAAGAGCTACAGGGTGTCGCTGAAGGTAACTTAGTAATTAAAGACAGCTGGCCAAGCCAAGCGCGAACGGTGTATGGCGACCACCAGCGTTTTATCAACACCTACTTCAGCGCCTATAAAGGAGTTTACTTTACAGGTGATGGCGCACGTTGTGATGAAGATGGCTTTTACTGGATTACAGGCCGTGTAGATGACGTATTAAACGTATCAGGTCATCGCTTGGGTACTGCTGAAATTGAAAGTGCATTAGTAGCTCATCCTAAAGTGGCTGAGGCAGCCGTTGTTGGCTTCCCACACGATATTAAAGGGCAGGGCATCTACGTTTACGTAACACCTAACGAAGGCGTTAATGCCGATGAGACGCTAACTAAAGAGCTCAAAGCTTGGGTTCGTCAAGAACTAAGCCCCATTGCAACACCCGATATGATCCAGTGGTCACACGGTTTACCTAAAACACGATCGGGTAAAATCATGCGTCGAATTTTGCGTAAAATTGCTGCCAATGAGCATGAACAATTAGGAGACACATCCACGTTGGCTGATCCTTCTGTTGTTGATACACTGATAGCGGAGCGACTCAACAAATAGTATGCAAAACGCTTAAGGATAAAGACAATGATAACCCTTTTGATCGCAGATGATCATCCGTTGTATCGCGATGCGCTAAGAGGCGCGTTGTCGTTGTCTTTGCCAGCTTTAACACTGAAAGAAGCGGGCGATCTTAATTCGACAGTCGATATTCTCAATAATGAAGATATCGACTTGTTGTTGTTAGACTTACACATGCCCGGCAGCAATGACTTGTTTGGTCTATTGCATATTCGAAAGCTCTTTCCCGAACTTCCCGTTGCTGTGGTTTCCGGTACAGAAGACACAACGCTTATCTCAAAAATTATCAGTGTAGGCGCACTAGGGTTCATTCCTAAAACTGCCAGCGCTCACGATATTGCAAACGCCGTCGAAGCCATTTTGGATGGGGATGTTTGGCTACCTGAAAACCTTAGCGAGAATGTCGAAGAGGTTAACGAAGCATTTTCTGAGTTGGCTGATAAAGTGGCTTCGCTTACGCCCTCGCAATATAAAGTGCTGTGCTACATGCGCGACGGATTGCTCAATAAACAGATTGGTTTCAACTTGGATATTGCAGAAGCAACAGTTAAAGCTCACGTTACCGCTATATTTAAAAAGCTGGGAATCAATAATCGAACTCAAGCAGTACTTATTGCTTCACAACTTGAGTTGGAGCCACCTGTTCAGTAACCAGCTGTGGCGGCGCCCCTATCGATGCGGCGAATTGTGGCAGAAACTTTTCTAATGCTAAGCGACTTTGCTCACTTAAAAGTGGGTTCTCAATTTCAATCACTGTTCTGCCATCTATAAGCGCTAAACCTTCTGTGAAATTTTTGTTCGATAGCAGTAGCTCTTGAAATTTCCCAGTTTCAAATAAAATCAATAAACCCTCTGAAATGCGATGGGCAAGCGTTTGGTTGTCGGATCCTACGAAAAAGAAGATGGGACTTGGGTAAGAAATGATAAGGTTGTTATCGATAGCTAACCCACGTGATAGCATTTTGTCAGAAAATTCCTCATTAATTTCCATGACACTTCGTGGAAACATATCAGCGAAACCTTCAGATACGATGCGAAAAGAAGCGCGATATGTAGTCTCTAGTACGGGAATGTCGTTGGCGCGAAAAATCTTGGTATCAGGCCAGTCGTAACCTAACACGGCTCTAAATGCTCGTAAGTCTTGCAATGAAGCAACATCTTTAAGGCGCGTATCTCCTTCTCTAACTAGCAGCGCTCGTTTACCAAAAAGCCCAGCCATAATAGGAATTCTAATGGGGAAAAACTGACGTTCACGTTCAGTTGACGTAACACTCCAGGTTACGTCCAACATATTGTGTTCTAAGCTTCGTAATTGTCGCTCTTGAGCGGTTTCTTGTTCACTGACAATCAGTTCAAACGTACCGTATTGTGCTTCGGTCACCTGTAAAGATTCTGTAAGAAGGCGCTTAGCATAAGCGTAGACCGCATCTCTTCCAGGATGAATGTTAGGCAACCGTAAAACAGTGTGGGGTAAGTCAGCGCTTACTTTTTTTTCATACTCTTTCTGACCAAACGCACTGTTCATTGTAAAAGAGCAAAACAGTAAAATAGCAACGCTAAAGGCTTTTTTCTTAACGTCCATATTTTTCATTTCATGCATGTGGCGCATGCCTTACTGCAAGTCGCCCTTGGCTTTAATAGTTATTAACCACAAAGGCGAACTTGAAATGCTAATCCTTTCCCGTAAGCAAGAAATCATGTTCGGGGTCTACAATAAACTGACCACTCATCGCTTCTCTGCCAAGCAACATGAGATAGGTCATTTCAGATCGGTCCGTAAGGGTTAGTTGAATATCCCATTGGTATCCGTCCATAATTATAGGCGTAATTATCACATAGCGCTTCTCGCGTGTAGCGGTGGAGCTTTTAACCCGTTTTTGCCCTTCGACACGGGCTTCTCTGCGCACTACTCGCTCAACGTTGTGAATATCGGGGTGAATATCAAACTTAATCCACAATTCTCCGTCTTGCTCAAACTCTTCAATATTATCAACATGAAGTGAAGACGTTGCGGCACCGGTATCCACACGTACGTTTAAATCAGTAATCGCAAGCTTAGGTAAGTCACACAGTTCTACCGCACCAACAATTTTTTTATTGTTCATCAGTTTTTCTACCAATTTTATAGAACAGGGCCCTGTTCTGGTGGCAATAAATTGTCTTGTAATAATTCAACATGCTCTGCAACAGTATCAGGCTTTGAAAAGTATGCAATGTGATAAACCGCTTCACCTTCTTGCGTTAACGGAATGTTCTGTTTACCAATTATCACCCCTTCAGCAGGGCTTTCTAGACTGTCTAAATAATTGCCAAATGGATCTGCAATTATCGCCAAAGTATCACCCTTTTCAACATGATCGCCCAGCTGCGCTAAGTGAGTAACAAACCCACTTTCTGGCGCACGAACCCAGCCACTTTGCCGTGCAATGAAACGCTCAATGCTATGTCCTTTGCTACGACTTTTATTCAGCATACCTAAATGACGCATTGTGTTAATAATGCCTCGAACACCAGCGCGGATAGAAAATTCGTCGTAGCGCAATGCTTGGCCTGCTTCGTAAAGCAAGATTCTAACGCCGCTTTCACTGGCTGACTCGCGCAGTGAGCCGTCACGTAAATCGGCATTGAGCAATACAGGTACTCCAAACGCTTTTGCCATTTCTAACACTTGTGGGTCGTCTAAGTCTGCGCGAATTTGCGGCAAATTGCTACGATGAATGGCGCCAGTGTGAAGATCAATACCCACGTCGCACTTGCTCACTATTTCTTTGAAAAACAAGTTAGCCAACCGACCTGCAAGCGAGCCTTTCTTACTTCCTGGAAAACTGCGATTTAAATCGCGTCTGTCGGGTAAATATCGAGACTGGTTTAGTACTCCATATACATTTACCATAGGCACAGCGATAAGGGTTCCCCTTATGCGTTCAATTGCTTTTGAACGTATAAGGCGGCCAACAATTTCGATTCCGTTTAGTTCATCGCCGTGAATTGCAGCGCTAACAAACATGGTTGGCCCTGGCCGTTTTCCACGTTTAACATAAACGGGAATACTCATGTTGGTAGCCGTGTAAAGCGGCGGCATTTCTAGCTCTATTTTTTTTGTTTCGCCAGGGGCAATATCTTCCCCCCCAATTGTTAAAACATCATTTACCACTAACGTTTTCCTATATTCACGTTATTGCCAGAGCCAATTGCTCTTCAAACATTCACCATGCCTAAACGGTGCTTAGGCCGCTAGCCCTTTCCACGGGTTTTTGTTTTGTGCGGCTCCGCGCTTTTTTCAATGAATTCAATTATCATACTGGCGACATCTTTATTCGTTGCTTTCTCAATGCCCTCTAGGCCAGGTGATGAGTTTACTTCCATAACAACTGGGCCGTTGTTTGAGCGAAGAATGTCTACGCCACAGCAGTTTAGACCCATAGTTTTTGCTGCATCTACCGCTGTTTTACGTTCAGCTGGGCTCAAGCGTACTAAGCTTGCTTGACCGCCTCGATGCAGGTTAGAGCGAAATTCGCCAGCTGCAGCCTGACGTTTCATCGCTGCTACCACTTTTCCGCCAACCACGAAGCATCGAATATCTGCACCGCCCGCTTCTTTAATAAATTCCTGCACCAAAATACTGGCGTTAAGGCCCATAAAGGCTTCGATAATCGACTCTGCAGCCTTTTGCGTGTCTGCAAGCACTACACCAATGCCTTGCGTGCCTTCAAGTAGCTTAATAACCACTGGGGCGCCGCCAACGGTTTTAATCACGTCGTCAATTTTGTCTGGGTGGTGTGCAAAACCTGTTCTAGGCATACCAATGCCCTTGCGCGATAAAAGCTGTAATGAGCGCAACTTATCTCTAGATCGGCTAATAGCAACCGACTCATTAAGGCTGTAAGTACCCATCATCTCAAATTGGCGAACCACCGACGTACCGTAAAAACTAACCGACGCACCAATGCGAGGAATAACTGCATCGTAGTAGGGCAGTCGCTTTCCTTTATAGCGAACCGACGGTCGCGCACTGGTGATATCCATGTAGCAGTGCATGGTATCGATAACGTCGACCTGATGCCCGCGAGCCTGCCCAGCTTCGACTAAGCGTGAAGTAGAGTAAAGACGAGGATTTCTGGAAAGAATTGCAATGCGCATTATAAAAACCTGTAGTTTGTGAATCGTTTTGTCGTTTTCGACTTGTCTATCACCACCGTAGAACGTGAATATAAATTAGACAAGTCATTTTTGCGCGCATACTAATTGAAGTGGTATAGGGTGTCTTACGAATAATTCTTGTTGTGTCGATTGCTTTTAATGCATGAACTTGTTTTCTATTAAGGTTAGCATTAGAGCGCGTCGGCTTTTTTTAACTAAAAATAGAGTAAAGGGTCGGAATGCTTAACAAAAAGAATGTAAGGATTAGGGTAAATGAATGAGTGGTGGCATGGGGTTTTGGCGTGGTTAACTCAGTACCAGTCAAATGTCGTGTTCAGTGGTTTGGTTTTACTTATTTATTTGGCGATGTCTCGCAAGTTGCTGCCAAAACTAGAAACCAACATCGTAAAGTCAAAGCTAAAATCAAATAGTGCCCTTAAAGGGATTTTCGCTGCGCGCGTTATTGTTGCTACGGTGTCGTTAGCTTTATTGTTACTTGCATGGGGCATCGACTTTTCAGGGCTGTTGGTACTTTCCACCTCCATTATCACGGTAACGGGGGTCGCACTTTTCGCAAGTTGGTCGCTTATTAGTAATATTACCGCCTACTTTATATTGCTGACTAACGTGGCATATCGTAGGGGGAATTATATTCGTATACTTGACGGCGATAACTACATTGAAGGGGTCATTGCCGACGTAGGGCCCTTTAGCACGCGTTTACTTACGGATGAGAGAGAGACGCTGATGTATCCGAATAACTTAATCTTAACCCGTCCGGTTCTACTTAACCCTAAAGAAAAGTGGGGAGCCATGGGTAAAGTTGTGGCGAAGTCGAGTGTTGAAAAGCCAGTGGTAAAAACTGAAGAAAGCAAACCCCACGACGAGCTGATTTAAGCTTGTTATGAACGGAAACGATGCGAGAAGCGTGTAGACACTACACGTTTTTCGCTTCTCTTATGTAACGAGTCATACTTTGTAATAGCGCGCGTAATTTCGCCGGTTTCAGCGGTTTTGCTAAAAAGTTCACGCCTTGGGCTTTGCACTGTGTAACTAAACTCTCGTCTGGGGTTGCAGTTATTAGCGCCGCCGGTACAACAATGTTTAATCTGTGCCTTATCTCTTCAATAAGCGCTAACCCATTTTTTTCGCTGTCGTGACTAAGCTGATAATCCATCAATAATATTTGAGGCTGAATGGTTTCACACACTTTGAGTGCGTCATCCCAGTTATTCGCCAACACAACGTTAACGCCCCACTTCTGTAGCAGGGTTTGCATGGCATCTAAATTTTCACGTTGATCGTCAACACACAGCACATCCATTCCTGTAAACGTGGTGCTGCGAGGTTTGGGTGCCACGCTAGATACTAGTTTCGGCTCGGCCTTTGCCAATGAAAATGCAAAGCAGCTCCCTTCTCCTATTTTAGACGTCACCTTAATGTCGCTATTTAGCTGTAGGCTTAAGCGACGCACAACGCCCAGGCCTAGCCCTAATCCATGCTCTTTACTTTCGTTTGCACGGAAAAAGTCGCCAAAAATACTGTCTTTTTTATCGGTCGATATGCCAATGCCTGTGTCGATAACTTTAAAATAAACCGTGTCTTTAATTGTTTTTACTACGAAAAGAACACGTCCGCTTTCTGTATATTTAACGGCATTTGAAAGCAGGTTTTGGGTTATTCTGTACAGGTAGGTTTTGTCAGCTTTTACCCAGCATGGGCGAATAATGGCTTTAAATCCAAGGCCTTTTTCGCGTGCGCGCATGGCCATCTCGTCAACCAAAGGGGAAAGCAGCGCTCTTACATCAATGGCTTCAAGATCTGGCTTCATTTCCCCTTGATCTAGCCGGGCGATATCCAGCAAGGTGCCAATTAGTGTTTCGCTTGATGATACGCTATGGCTAAGCTTTTGAATGATAGCCAAAGCTGACTCTGAGATGTCTTGCTCTTCAAGCGCGCTCACGTAAAGTTTAGCGGCGTTCAATGGCTGCAAAACATCGTGACTTGCTAGTGCTAAAAATCGGGTTTTACTCGCGTTGGCGTCTTCGGCAGCTTTTCTTGCCCTTATTAGTTCCTTTTCCGCTTCAGACCGTCTTTCTATTTCAAGTCGAAGCTCTGCATTAATGGAATGCACTTCCTCTGTGCGCTTCTTAATGCGTGCCTCAAGGTCTATGTTTGACTCTTCTAATGCTTGTTGTATTTCTACGTGGCCTGTGATGTCGTTGAAGCTTGTTACGAAACCGCCACCTGGCAACGGATTACCTACCATTTCAATAACTCGTCCGTCTTTGCGCTGACGAGTAAAACGATGCGGCATACCTGAGCGCAAATGAGCCAGTCGCTTTTCCACCTCTGCATTGACATTGTCGGTACCAAACTCTCCCTGAGAAGCATTGTAGCGAATGAGCTTCTCAATAGGCGTACCCACAGCCAGCAGGTTATCTGGATAGGGGTACAAATTTGCGTAGCGCTTATTCCACGCAACTAAATTCAAGTGTTTGTCTACTACGCTAATACCTTGGTCCATATTCTCAAGCGATGTGAGTAGCGCAGTCATATTGAATTGCATAGCTTGCGTTGTGTCGTCAAAAAAATTGATCACTTCGGTGAAGTCCATCTTTTTGCCGCGCAATGCACTATCTAACAGCACTTTGGCGCTTGAAGCGCCTATAACCCCACCTAATGCTCGCTCGCAAAACGATAAAAACGACTCGGTAGGCGTTTCATCCTGACCCAATTGGCAGTTATTCAGCTGTTGATATTGGTCAAGTAATTGGTCGCAGCGACCCGAACCCATGAAAGTAGAAAGCAGAGTGGTAAGGTCTGAAACGGTAACATTGGTTGCCTGGGCCTTAACGGTGTTATTGCTTGATACGGCAGGTGAAACAAAAGCTTCAGCCTGAATACGGTCTATAAGACGCTGTGGCGCAAAATGTGAAAAGAGAACGTACACAAAACTATTCACAGCTAGACTTATCATTGCTCCTTGGCTGATTAACTCGTTTTGCTCCATTTGCGACACTTGCTCGCTGACAATAGGAAGTACGAGCCAAAGTACCCATATAACTAAGCCCACCATAAGCCCAGCGTAAACACCGTGTGCGTGTGCGCGTTTCCAGTAAAGCCCACCAACAATCGCGGGCATTAGCTGAATAACAAGTGAAAAAGCAATAAGACCAATGGAGTGAAGGGAGCGGCTGCTGGTCATTTGCTGATGATATAAAAATGCCATCAGTAAAATAAATGCTATAACCAGGCGTCGAATGAGCCTGATTTTGCTTGATACGTCTTGTTTGTCATCGGTGTTACCCGTAAAGGCAAGTATGCGGGGCAAGATAACGTCGTTAGTAAGCATAGTACTCAGTGTAAGCGTTGCTACAATGATCATCGCGGTAGCAGCGGAAAGGCCTCCTACAAACACAATAACCTGAAGAAGAACCGACTCTGAAAATACAGCCAATGAAAGAACGTAAGAATCTGGCTCTACGTTTGCTCCTTCAAAAATAGCTTTACCCGCAATGGCGATAACGGGAATAACGGCAGAGATAATCGTAAGGTACAAAGGGAATAGCCAGCGCGCAGTGCGCAGGTGGCCAAGACTAAGGTTATCAATAATGGCCACGTGGAATTGTCTAGGTAGGCACACAATGGCTGCTGCCGCCATGATAGTTTGGGCGATAAAGGTAAACGAACCGAACTGGGCCAGGGCCACTTCGTTAGTAAAACTTTCAAAAAATGGACCAGAGTGAGAGTGTTTCCAGACACTGTAACCAACGATCGCCACAAGCACGAGTGCCAGTAGTTTGATGGTCGATTCGAAGGCGATTGCCAACATCAAGCCCCGTCTATATTCGGTAACATCTGTTTGGCGTGTGCCGAAATACATGGCAAAAGCAGCAATAAAGCCCGTCGCCGCGATAACTATACCGTTACTGTTGGGTTGTTGCGTAAGTATCTGAAACGTAGTGCCAACTGCTTTTAACTGCAGCGCAATATAAGGGATGGTAGCCAAAAGAGCGATAAGCGTTACTACTAGTGCGACAGTTTGGCGTTTTCCATAACGGGAAGCGATGAAGTCGGAAATCGTGGTGATATGTTGCTTCTTACTCACCAGCGTTAACTTATAAATAAACCTATATCCGAGTACGTAAACAATAATAGGCCCAAGCATAATCGGCAGATAAATCCATGTGTCTCTGCTTGCTTGGCCCACCATGCCGAAAAATGTCCAAGCGGTACAATAAATCGCTAACGCCAAAGAATAAATGGCGGGGTGTGATGTTAGGGCGCGAGCGGTGGGTGAGTTCTTTTCCCCCCAACTTGCCAGTGAAAACAGCAAGAAGAGGTAAAGTACTGCCAATGTTACCCAACCAAAAACCATAACAATCCTTTTAACTAAGTTTTAACAATGTGAAGGCTATTATAACCATTTCGACCATGGTCTACCTACGACCATGGTCGCATTTTGAATTTCAAAAGGCAGGTCTAGAGTAATAGGCAAGCTCCTAAATGCTTGACTTTGCTGCTTGTGGTTGCCGTTCTTTAATCATCAATGTTGTAGCAATAACGTTTACTAAGCCGGGCGTTAGGAAAATGTAAAATCATAACAATCAATTAACCTGACATGAGGGTAGAACAATGGCATTTAGAAACGAAGAGGACAAAAAAGCCTATTGGAAGGAGAACCTCGCTCTCCTTGCCAAGCTTTTAGTCATTTGGTTTGCCGTATCATTTGGTGCCGGCATCATTTTTGTCGATATCTTAAATGAAATCCAATTTTTTGGCTTTAAATTAGGCTTCTGGTTTGCGCAACAAGGTGCAATTTATGTGTTCGTCGCATTGATCTTTGTGTATATGGCAAAGATGAACGCCATGGATAAACGCTACGGCGTAGATGAGGAGTAAATCATGGACGTTCAAACTTTAACATTTATTATTGTTGGCGCTTCATTTGCGCTTTATATCGCAATCGCAATTTGGGCCCGCGCTGGGTCTACAAACGATTTTTATGTAGCTGGTGGCGGAGTGCCTCCGGTTATGAACGGCATGGCAACAGCGGCAGATTGGATGTCGGCAGCATCGTTCATCTCTATGGCTGGCCTTATTTCATTTATGGGCTACGACGGCGCCGTTTACCTTATGGGATGGACCGGCGGTTATGTTCTGCTTGCACTTTGTTTAGCGCCGTACTTACGTAAGTTCGGCAAATTTACGGTGCCTGATTTCATTGGCGATCGTTATTACTCACAAACCGCACGTACCGTGGCCGTTTTCTGCGCAATCTTTGTGTGTTTCACTTACGTAGCAGGCCAAATGCGTGGCGTAGGTGTTGTATTTAGTCGATTCTTAGAAGTTGACATTGTATCGGGCGTAGTCATCGGTATGGTTATTGTGTTCTTCTACACGGTACTTGGCGGTATGAAAGGCATTACCTATACACAGGTAGCTCAGTACTGCGTAATGATTTTTGCGTATATCGTTCCTGCCGTGTTTATCTCTATGATGGTAACAGGGCATATCCTTCCTCAAACGGGCTTTGGTGCCACACTGGCTGATGGTTCGGGGGTACATATGCTGCAGAAACTCGATAATTTGTCAGTCGAACTCGGGTTTAATGAATACACATCTGGGACAAAAAGTACCATTGACGTATTCTTTATTACCTTCGCACTGATGGTAGGTACTGCCGGTCTTCCACACGTAATTGTGCGCTTCTTTACTGTGCCAAAGGTTCACGATGCGCGTAAATCAGCAGGTTACGCACTGGCGTTTATTGCAATTTTGTATACCACCGCACCATCACTAGCCGCATTTGCTCGCGTGAATATGATTGAAACTATCAATGGCCCTGAAATGACGGGAACAAGCTACGAAGAAGCGCCATCATGGATAAAGAATTGGGAGCAGACGGGCCTTATCGCATTTGAAGACAAAAATGGCGATGGCAAGATGTTTTACTCAGGTGATGAGCGTAATGAAATGAAAGTAGACCGCGATATTATGGTTCTGGCGAACCCAGAAATTGCGAACCTACCAGCATGGGTTATTGCTCTGGTCGCAGCTGGTGGTGTGGCGGCAGCGCTCTCAACGTCAGCGGGCTTGCTGTTGGTAATTTCAACCAGTGTTTCCCACGACTTGTTGAAACGAAACTTTATGCCAAATATTACTGATAAGGCTGAGCTGATGTATGCCCGATTAGCAGCAGGCGTGGCTATTGTTATCGCAGGTTACTTTGGCATTAATCCGCCAGGCTTTGTGGCACAGGTGGTGGCATTTGCCTTCGGCTTAGCAGCATCGAGTTTCTTCCCGGCCATTATCATGGGCATCTTTAGCAAGCGTATGAATGATAAAGGAGCCATAGCAGGGATGATTTCAGGCATTGCGTTTACGGCGGCTTACATCATTTACTTCAAATTCGTAAACCCAGCAGCCAATACGCCTGATAACTGGTGGTTCGGTATTTCACCTGAAGGTATCGGTACTTTGGGTATGATGGTGAATTTCATTGTGGCATTCATAGTGTTTAAAGCAACCGATGAAGCGCCTGAAGAAATTCAAGAGTTAGTTGAAAGCATTCGTTATCCTAAGGGAGCGGGTGAAGCATCAGTACACTAAACTAATGTTGCCTTAAGATAGGCTTTAGCAAGATAAAACCAATCTACTGGCGAAGGTGAGTAGGTTGGTTTTTTGTTTTATAACACTGGACGGCTCTTATGACTGCGATGGCTAAACAAGTAGAAGATTTTCTTGATACTTCTGCGCCTTTCGACGTGCTGGATAGGGAACAGAAGTTACAGCTAATTAAACATACTCAATTGGTGTATTTGACCGCAGATAATGTTGGCGACTTGAAAGAAGGCAAAGCTTCACTTTTTTTGATTCAAAGTGGGCAGTTCTCTGTTCAAGATTCAGAGGCGCCTTTGCGTCACTTAAGTGAAGGTGATTATTTTGGTTATGCCAGTATTATTGAAAAACGCATTTTTCCTTTGAATATCAGTGTTGATAGGCCTGGGTTAGTTTATTGCTTCGAAACGTCTGCAATAACATCACTGTTCGAGTTGCCTGCTTTTCGAAATTTCTTTGAAGGGCTAAATAATAATGCGCTTCAAAACCACGCTATTTCTGATAGTAACTCTATGTGGCTTTATAAAGGGCTTACTGAAGTCATCAGTAAAGCACCAGTGTCGGTTGATGCAGAAACATCGATAACAGGAGCGGCACAGCTTATGACAAGCCAAAAGGTGTCGTCACTGCTAGTTACTCGTGATGGCAAACTTATCGGAATTATTACTGACCGAGATTTGCGGTCTAGAGTTGTTGCGGCTTCGCTTGATACTCATCTTCCAGTAAGCCAAATAATGACGTCAAATCCAGCCCAAATAATGGGGAACAGTACGCTTTTCGATGCACTCGCGCTTATGACAGAAAGAAACATTCATCATCTGCCTGTCATCGACCATCAGACACTGACGCCTTTAGGCATGGTGACAGCTAGCGATGTTATTCGTCATCAAAGAGGAAATGTACTTTTTATCATTGGAGAGCTCAGTAAAGCCGAAAACTTGTATGAGCTCACGCGATTATCTTGGCAGCTACCACATTACTTTGCTGCACATGCCAAGAGAGCGGGAGACTATGACATTGCAGGTAAAATTTTGTCTCAGGCCACAGATATCATGACAAGAAAGCTAATTGGCTTTTTTCAGCAGGCCAATGGTAAAGCGCCAATGATGTTTGCGTGGTTAGTTTATGGTTCGCAGGCCAGAGAAGATCAAACCATGGGTTCAGATCAGGATAATGGGCTTCTTCTTGCCACGCGTCCTAACAAAGCTCAATCTGAATATTTTGCGAAAATGGCTGAGTATGTTTGTAACGGATTAGCTAAGTGCGGCATCAAGCTTTGTGATGGCAACATTATGGCCAGCAACCCTAAGCTTCGCTTATCGCTAGATGAGGCGATTGAGGAAGCAAAGCGGTGGGTTCAGGCGCCGACAAAAGACGCTATTTTGCATTTTAATATTTTTCTTGATGTTCGTTGTGCGGCAGGAGACATCAGCTTATTCAAGCAGCTACAGCGCAAAAGAGCGCCTTTAATGCAGCAGGACTTGTTTCTAGCGGCTCTCTCTAGAAGTAGCAACGACATTTCAGTTCCGCTATCTATGTTTCAAAAGTTTGTTTATGAGAAAGGCCGAAAAGAAAAAGATGTCATTGATTTAAAAACACGGGCCGTCGCGATGATCAATAACATTGCCCGTATATACGCATTAGCTGATGAAGTTACACTTCCCAACACGCTTGCCCGTTTAGCTGCACTTTCCTCCAACTCTCAGTTGTCACCACGGGACGCGACAAATCTTCGCGATATCTGGCTTTTCTTAAATCGATTACGTTGGCGTCATCAACTGGAAAATAAAGTAACGGACAACCGCGTGTCGGTGTCTAGTTTGTCGTCAATCGAAAAACATCAGCTCAAAGCGGCATTTCAGGCAATTGAGCGCACGAACCAAGCAATGGTCATGAAGTTTTCTGGCGGCGTAAGTTAGTCGTTATGATAAAACGAATTATAAACGCCTGTTCAAAAGTGTTGTTTAGTATGCGTAATTTCAGAAAGTCTTTACGTGAAAATAAGCTGTGCAGCACGAGTTTTACGGCTGTTGATTTAGAACTAACATCGTTAGACCCAGCAGCTACGCAAATAACCTCCATTGGTTATGTGAACGGTTTAGGCGGAAGAATTAATCTTTCCTCCTGTGGTTATCATGTCATCAATACTTCAGCTGATTTAGGGCAAAGCCCTGTGATCCATGGGTTAACGCTAGATCTTTTACAACAAGGCGAAGGGTTGGCAGAAGCGCTTCAACTATTGATGCCGCAGTTGGATAAGCAAATTTTAGTTTTTCACAACGCAAAGTTAGACTTACTGGCGCTAGATAACGCGTTTAAACAGTGTGCATTGCCCGAAATAGAAGTGATATACATTGATACATTGCAACTTGCGTTGCACCAGTTGAAAAAACAACATCAGGTGTTACCTAGTCAAAGTGCTACGCTTACCGTTTGTCGACAGCGGTTAGGTTTACCTGTATTTCCTGAACATAACGCACTAGATGATGCGCTTGCAACACTTCAGCTGTTTTACGCGCAGTTAAATGAGTTTGGTGTTACTCAAGAAGATTCGTTGGAAGTGCTCATGCATACCCATGCTGTAGGCCGATACCGGCTTGGTTAAGTTAGCCTAGCCCAAACCCGTTAGTTTAATAGGGGCGCCTTGAGTTTCAACTTTGCTTGAAGGCGTTGACGTAGGTGCGGTAAATCGATTTCGTCCCGACGTTTTCGCCGTGTAAAGGTTCTTATCGGCTTCTAGCATTAAGTAGTCGATGGTTTTGTTGTCATTCGCGTTTTTAACTGCCAACCCTGCGCTTAACGTAACGCGCTCGTATTCAGAATCTGCGTGAGGTATGTTGAGATCAAAGACTGTTTCTAGCAGCCTTTTTGTTACCGATTTTGCACCCTCTATATCTGTACTTGGTAATATAACTAAGAATTCCTCGCCACCAATTCTAACCAGCTTATCCATAGGACGAAGCAAGGCGTCATTAATTGTTTTGCTTACTTTCCACAAGCAGCTATCGCCATCTAAATGGCCGTACATGTCATTAAATAGCTTGAAATGGTCGACATCAAAGATAACTAACGACAAGGGAGCAACGTTGCGAAGGCCATCTTTTATTAATCGCGGCAGGTAGTCGTCTAAGTAGTGACGATTATAAGCACCGGTCAACTTATCTATATAAATCAGTTTTTCCAGTAGGTCGTTTCTAAGCTTGTGATTTATGTGTGATTTAACACGGTTTCGTAATGTACACGCATTGACCGGCTTCTCGACAAAGTCAACACAACCCGATTCCCAACATTTTGACTCTTCCTCGTCAGTAGACGATGAGGTTACAAAAATGACGGGGATGTGCGCGCAGGAAGTTTTTTTCCTCAACAGGGCAGTGGTTTGATGGCCATCTAATTCTGGCATAGACACATCCATCAGAATGAGGTCAGGTGTTTGATGTTTGCAATACTCGATAGCTTCCATGCCAGAACATACAGAATTACAAGCTACCGTATCTTCAAGTAACGTTTCTAGAACAAGTCTACTGCTGGCTTGGTCGTCGACGATTAATACTTTGCAGTCTGCTAAAGTTCGCTCGCCAACTTTCTCGATATACACACGTACTTCCAAACATAAGTTAGGGTGGTAGATTTAAAGAATACGCACGAAACACGAAAAAGTGCATTATCCAAAAGTTTAATATTTGACCAAAATTTTTGCCTCTCATCACGAGTTGAAACACGCTAAAGCTACTGAGGGTTGCTTACGTTAGACAAACAAATTAAACACTGCCAAGCCAAAAACGCCGACGGTACAAAGCACGCCAATCATATAAAAGTAACTTCTTGGGCTTGGGTTCTTTTCAGTGGCTACAGCATAGTAAAGCGCCATATGGATAATTCTGCACATCGCATATACCCAAATGAGTGCGGCTAATACTGTAGTTGATGCACCTAAGAAAATGCAAAAAAGGGCAGGGAGAGTAAATTGGTGTACGTTTTCTAAAGAGTTGTGGAAGGTTCTATGGCTTCTGAAGACGAAGCTGTCGTGGCTTAATTCATCACTTACTTTTCCTGGTATATAACGAGATTGCTTGCGGTGCGCCACTGCTGCAACAATGTTTTGTACAAAAACAGTGAAACTAATTAGCAATAAACCAGCAATACTGTATGAGTAGACTGTAAACATAGAAACTCCTTTTCGACCGAATGCCAACGCGCTATGCATAAAGAGAAGGTCAATTTGAATTTGGCGTAGTTAACCTGTGTTTACGCGTTGAAGTTGAGGTGGGATCGGTTAGCGGAAATAAAACGAAGCGCTATGCTGTTGCGCTTCGTTTGTAAAACGTATGCCTACAGCGCAGCTTTCACATCGTCGGGCAACAACACGGTATCAATTACATGAATTACACCATTACTGGTCATAACATCGGCCTTTATCACTTCGGCATCATTGATCATGACAGCGCCCATATCTGTTGCGATAGATACTTGACTGCCTTCAACAGTAGTTGCATCAGACATTGCTGAAACATCTTTTGCCGTAACCTTTCCTGCTACCACGTGATAAGTGAGAATTTTAACCAGCGTTTGCTTATTCTCTGGTTTTAACAGCATCTCAAGTGTACCTTCAGGTAAGTCGGCGAATGCTTCGTCTGTAGGTGCAAACACTGTGAACGGACCCGCACCTTTTAGCGTTGTCACTAAATCTGCCGCCTTCACTGCAGCTACAAGTGTTGAAAACATCTCTTTGCTTGCCGCTGTATCAACAATATCTTTGTGACCAGACTTTCCATGGTGCCCAGCCATGGCTGAGGCGCTTAACACTACAAAAATGAACGCACTAATTAACTTTTTCATACTCTTTCCTTTTAAGTGATTGCTATATCTGCAATTCAACACCCTTCGCAACGCCTACTGCATGTGATTTCCACCGAAAGCTACTGAATTGAGAATTGTTACGCCATTGTTGAAGAAACTGATGATTAACTTTGTGTAATGCCTGAACAGTCAAATAAAGCGTAGTAAAAAAGCATGACTATTCCGCCATTTTGCGGCCAATAGACGAGTTATCAAGTTGTAAATAAAATGTAAAATATAGTTTTTCTGTTATACTTTTTAGTATCGAGTGAATGAAAAGGTGCAGGTAATGAATGCTCGACTAGTTGCAATAATCATTTTTTGTTTTGTTCTTAGCGCTTGCAAGTCTTCTGACGATAAGCAGGTGCAAGCCTCGCCTGCACTGTTAAATGACAGCCTTTTTCCCACCTATACTTTATTTTCAGTTGAATCACCCGAAGAAATATTCTTTCTTGAAGAAGATGCGCAGCGCTTTGCCGAAAAAGCGGTTCATGAAAAAAACGTTTTACAAAAAAACATCAAGGGTTTGGTAAAGGCCATTTTTAATCATTCTGACCGCGGAATGCTTTATCGTAATAGCGCTAACACGACAGCAAATACAACGTTTAATAATCGAGCTGCGAATTGCTTATCTCTTTCCATTATGACCTATGCGTTGGCTGAACACGTTGGTTTGGACGCAACATTTTACGAAGTAGACATCCCCGAGTATTGGACTCGTCGTGATGGATACAGTTTATTAAACGGGCATATTAACCTTCGCATTTCGCTTCCAAAAGAAAGCACTGTGGCTGCGGTGGGTGGAACATGGGCAGACGTTGATTTTGACCCACAAATGTTACGCAATTACTTTCCTCGCAACTCCGTAAGTAGAAACGTCATTATTTCGATGTACTACAACAACAAGGGGGCTGATGCTCTGGTTGCAAACCGTTATACCAGAGCCTACAGCTACTTTAGAGCTGCCGCAACGCTGTCACCTGAGTTGCAACAAAGCTGGGTAAACTTAGGTGTGCTTTATCGAATGGTTGATGCGTATGAGCAATCTGAGATGGCGTACAAACACGCACTTTCTCTTGATGGAGAAAACTTAACTGCGTGGGAGAATTTATCCATACTTTACTCTTATCAAGATAGAGAAGAGGAAGCGCGAAAAATTACGCAAATGGTTGAGTCTAGACGTAAGAACAATCCTTTCTATCACTACATTTTAGGGGAACAAGAGCTTGAGGCAGGAAATGTTCATTTGGCTATTCTTCATTATGAGAGAGGTTTAAGGCTTGATAGCGCGCGCCATGAAATTTTATTTGGATTAGCAAAAGCATTTCATGAGCTAGGCGACGTGAGTGAAACGCAGCGATATTTGGAGCGCGCGGTTAGGCACTCGCCAAATGACCAAGAGAAACGACGTTATTCATCTAAACTTGCGACCTTGGCAAGCAGCTAAAAAAAAGCCGCAGACTAGCTGCGGCAAAAGAATAACACTACAAAAGGAACTTAATTTATATAACGCCCAGCTCACGAAGGCGCTCTTGCAGGTATGACCCTGCAGTATGACGTTCTGAAAGAACAACATCTGGTCTAGGGTGTAAGAACAGTGGCAAAGAGATACGAGACTTCGTCATATCTGCGCCATCTGGGTTTACAACCCTGTGCGTAGTTGAAGGGAAATATCCGCCCGATGCTTCTTGAAGCATGTCGCCAATATTCACAATTAAGTTCCCGAAATCACATGGAACTTCAATCCAACTGCCGTCTTTAGCTTGTACTTGCAATCCAGGCTCGTTGGCTGCTGGTAAGATAGTAATTAAGTTAATATCTTCGTGAGCAGCTGCGCGAATTGCGTCTACTTCTTCATCACCTTTCAGTGGTGGGTAGTGCAGTATACGCAACAAGGTTTGATCTGAGTCTTTGATCATGTCACCTAGTGGCTGACTGTACTTATCACTCACCTGTGAAGGAGAATGCTTTTCTATCCAACCCAATAGCTCTTTCGCCAGTGTGTTCGCTTCCTCATAATACTGAGAAATTTGTGGGTGTAATGCTTCTGGGCACTGACCCCAAGGATAGAAATGGTAATATTCTTTAATATCTTTTTTCGTAAAGCCTTTGGCTACTTCAGAAACACTCTGAGGAAAAAATCCGTCTTGTTTACCTTTGTTGTACAGGTAATCGTTCTTCTCTTCACTATCGAAGAAGCCCTGCCAATTGTCGTAAATACCTTGAACCAATGACTGTTGGATAGGGTGATTTTTCAAAACACCAAATCCTGTCTCGCGAAGAGATTTAACGAATTCTTCTTGTGCGTTTTCCGCTTGGTAATCAACAGCAACTAATTGCATAACTTTATCCCGTATATTTTGACTGCGGCATTATAAAGGTAGACGGGCTACAGAAAAAAGTCGCAGAAATTGACATAAATCAATCCCGCGAGGAATTTGCGCGTAATTTACATAAACCTGACCAGTTAGTCTAGTAAAATCTTGACCAACTGGTCCAAATTAATGAAATTTAACCAAGAGAGAGGTAAAAGCCCGCTAGCGCGGCACTCATTAAGTTAGATAACGTTGCAGCAATAACAGCTTTTAACCCCAGTCTCGCAATTTCTTTTCTGCGTGTTGGTGCCATAGCACCAATTCCACCCATCAAAATAGCGATAGAAGAGAAGTTTGCAAAACCACAAAGTGCAAAGGTGATAATGGCCTGAGATGCTTCAGACAGCTGTGCTTTGGTCTCTAAGAAATTAAGGTAAGCCACAAATTCGTTAACCACCATTTTCTGACCAATAAAGCTGCCTGCAAGTTGCGCTTCCTCCCATGGTACGCCGATTGCCCATGCGAGAGGTTGAAGCACATAACCCAGGATCCCTTCAAACGTTACGTTTTCATAGCCAAATAGCGCTGCTGTCCAGCCAATAAGGCCGTTGAACATGGCAATAAGTGCTATGAAAGCGAGTAGCATTGCACCTACGTTTAACGCAAGTTGCATGCCTGATGCAGCGCCACTGGCAGCAGCATCAAATACATTGGCGTAGCCGGTGTCTTCAGCGTCTACGTCATGTAAATCTTCATTAGGCTTACTTGTTTCGGGCAAAATAATTTTAGCCATTAACAAGCCACCTGGTGCGGCCATAAAGCTCGCCGCCAATAAATATTTGAGCTCTACACCCATGCCTGCATAGCCAGCCATTACAGACCCAGCAATAGAGGCCAAGCCACCTACCATGATGGCAAATAGCTCAGAGCTAGTCATATGAGGAATAAATGGGCGTACAACAAGCGGTGCTTCAGTTTGGCCTACGAAAATATTGGCTGCTGAAGACATCGACTCTGGTCGGCTTGTTCCAAGTGCCTTTTGTAAAAAGCCACCTATCACTTTGATAATTACACCCATCACTTTCAAGTGATACAAAACAGCAATAAGGGCTGAGAAAAATACGATGACAGGAAGAACGTTAAAGGCAAAAATGAAGGCAATAGACTTGTCGCCAATAGGGCCGAACAAGAAGTTTATGCCCTCTTGGCTGTAAGCAATAATATTGGCAACGAACTGGGTTGCTTTTAACAGTACTTCTTTGCCAGGTTCTGAATACAGGACAAATGCGCCGACCGATGCTTGAATAGCAAATGCGCCACCCACGGTGCGCCAATTTATACTGCGTTTCGCTGATGATAACGCGAACGCAATAGCCAGTAGGAGCGCAATGCCCAGTAAACTCACCATAGTAATGTTCCCTTAAAGAAGCGCTTGCTGAATGTGTGATTTAATCACATCTAATGCAATTTGGTTTTTGCCACCTTGCGTCACTACTACGTCGGCAGTGAAACGGCTTGGTTCTATGAATTGATGATACATAGGCTTTACAGTTTCTTCGTACTGCTTGGCCACAGACTCGATACTACGACCGCGCTCTTTTAAATCGCGCATCATTCGTCTCATTAAACAAATATCGAGAGGGGTATCGATAAAGATTTTCACGTCGTACAAAGGCAGTAGATCGGTACGTGCCAACAACATGATACCTTCCAGAATAATAACTGGGGCAGGGTTTAGCCTTTCAGTTTCTGGTAAACGGGTGTGCGTTTTATAGCAGTAGTGAGGGTAGTCAATAGGCTGACCGTCTCGCAATGCTTGCAAATGCGCTTTCAACAGTTCGTGTTCAAACGCATTGGGGTGATCGTAGTTGTTCTTCTCACGTTGTTCCATGGGAAGATGATCTTGCGCACGATAGTAGTGATCTTCGCGAAGAACCTGAACGGGACGGCCTTGAGCACAGAAGCCGTTGAACAAATTTTTTGTAAAAAGAGACTTCCCAGAGCCAGAAGCTCCAGAAATGGCAATAATTAGTGGCGATTGCATAGTACTATAAAGCTGGTTTTGTTGGTGCAAAGATACGCGTTTAGGACTCGCGAATCAATGTTATATTCACAAGTTATCGGTTTTTGGATCGGTCTTTGCTAGAACTTCACTGAATTTTCAAGGCACAGCAAGGCGTTATCTCAACGCGCAAAAAATATCAAAAAGTTCTCCAAGTGGTCAGTTTTTAATTAGTTTCCAATAACTTCTATGTCCTCTTCTTTAATTTCTGGCAGGGCATACGAATGCTGCTTAGAGCGTGAACCTTCCCCTTGTGCTCGCGGAGGATAATATTTTTCTTTTTCTTCTTGGAACGCAGTAAAAACCTCATCAAGCGCAGCTCTTATCTCACTCAAGGTTTTGTCTAGATTCGCATTGAAGTCTGGGCGCTTGCGTTTTGTATGGCCTAACTCGATTAAGCGACCAAAACTCTTGTTTGCAAGTACGAGTAATTCAGTTGGTACATCTTTGTGAGGGGGAAGCGGATTATCAGGGTATTCGATACAGTATTTAACCAACGCGGTATAAAAGCAAAGCGGCTTGTTTTGAAGCGTTACTGCTTTTTCATCTATACCATTGGAAATGGTTTTATCCTTTAAGTTGATAATCAGCTTAGGCGACGGAGGGGCAATTTCCTCAACGACTGCGCGTTTCTTTCTGGATCTGTTTGAAACAGCGAAAATTGGCGTGATGAACAACGATGCTATTAAAGCGGTCCAGCTAAACGAAAGCGAACTCTCAACAGGTTTACTGCGCATTTCTACCTTAATCACTTGCTCTGCGTTTTTAAACTCGGTGTTAAACACAATAGGAAATGCAGTGAAGTTTTTGGCGTTGGTTTGAATATTTTGAATACCCTTAACGCGAATTGGGAAGTCTTCAGATTCAAGAGTATCGTTCAGCTTCCCTAGGTAACGATATATTGCAAATTGGTTTACGGGGGTATTGAGCGTATTGTTTCCGACATCAAGGAAAGCACTGTCTAAACTAATTCTTCGCTCTACTTTATCCAGTGCCCGATGAATGGAATGTTGATGGGCAAAGTATTGCGCAGTTAAAGCTATACACTGCAAACCCAGCAACAGTGCAATAAAGCTAATCACAATAACGGGTTTACGTTTGAAATTGAGCTGTTTATTACTCATTAGTTACACCCTTCTTCCAGTGTAATAGTTTTGTAATACGGACGAGGGTGAGACATGGCTATATTGTGAACGACTGATTGCATTGCACAGAAAAGGTCGGTGTTTTGCGTCTGCATTTTTAGATACCATTGCATACCGCTAACACTCTCTTGAAGCGGAGTGGCGTAATTTCTAGAAAAACGTTCTTTATCCTCTTCAGCCCAATAAGACGAGATTATATCAATCTCTCCTGCCAGCAAGGCCCGTCGCATCTCTTGGTGAGAGCTGTAGTAGACAATATCTACATTGTTATCGCTTAGCCCTAAATTTTGCATAACGGTTTTAGGAACAATGTGTCCCGAGCGGCTACTTGGGTAATCAAGCAGCCCCACACGCATTCCTAGAAGATACTCTTTAGTCAGCTGCGGCCGTTCTCTAAGTGCGATAAAAAACGCTGAATAATCGGGGTGAGAGGCGATTTTTGTAAGCCCGTATATATGATTAGCCCCAAACGCTTCTACAACGTTGCTTTTCACTAATGCCAAATCAACAACGCCATGATTTATATAGCGAAAGGTGTCGTAATCGCTCTGGCCGATAGTAATTTTAACTTCGCCATACTGGCGCTTAATTATTTTATTATCGCAAAGGCGTTCTTTTGCCATCTCAGCAATTCTGCCGTCGGTGACGTACACGGAAAAAACGTCATTATTGCCGGAAAGGCCGGTTTTGCAGGTTAAATATTGACCAGTTTGAGGTGCAATGTCAGTATAGGGGTTGGTATTATGGAAATAGTTTACCAAGCCGCAGATGAACGCGGCTAAGATAAAAAATATCCATTTTCCTGAGGCAACAATTCTAAAATTCGTCAAAAAAACGACCAAATGAATTAACGATTTATATAGTGATTTCATCAGTTAAGGTTATTTATTGCAATAGGTAAATTTATTTTAAAGCGTTTAGTTGTTGAAAATTATATGTTTTTTATAGGTAAACCTGATTTTTATTAAACGCTGTTTATTAGTAGCCCATCTGCCAAGAATAGGCTCGGCTATTCGCTGCGGATTGACAATAATAATAACAAGTAAATTAACCTGACCATGTGGTCAAGTAATTTTTTTGAAACTCAATAGCCTCGGGCGATTGCTGTTAAATAAAAATGTAAAATTGTAATAAATCTGACACGAATCTTTACGACAATTTGTCGAGTTCTTACTTAGATACAGGTTTGATGTGGTACTTTTTGCACTACACTGGACCTGGCAAAAGAAATTTAAACAAAAAGGGAAACACACACATGAGCTCATCAGCTAAATTCAGTCGCATTGCGGCTGCGGTTGCGCTGTCAATCGGTTTGTCTACCACTGCAATGGCGCAAGAAACAGCGTCTGCAATGCAAGGGCGAATTCTTACCCCTACAGGTGCCCCTGCAGCTGGTACTACAATTACAGTAATTCACGAACCATCAGGTACAACTCGTGAGGTGGTTGTAGGCGAAAACGGTACATTTAATGTTCGTGGTCTTCGCGTAGGTGGTCCTTACACAATCGTTGTCGACTCAGATGCTTATCAAGATACAACAATTGATAGCGTATTCTTAGAGTTAGGTAACCCATTTGGTCTTAACCTAACACTTGATGATCAAAGCGACATCGAAGTTATCTCAGTAAGCGGCAGCAGCATCGCTGCAACAGCTTTTGGTGCAACCGGTCCACAAACTGTTTTCGACATTGAGTCTCTTCAAAACGCACCTGCAATCAACCGTAGTATCGGTGACATTGTTCGTGCAGACCCACGTGTGTTTCTGAATGAAGCAGGCAACGATGCGATTAGCTGTGGTGGTCAAAGCCCACGTTTCAACAGCCTAACGCTTGACGGTATTCGTCTAAACGACGCATTTGGTCTTAACCGTAACGGTTTCCCAACTGAACGTCAGCCATTCTCTTACGACGCTATCGACCAAGTTGCGGTTGAGCTTGCACCATTTGACGTTGAGTACGGTGGTTTCACGGCGTGTAACATCAACGCCGTAACCAAGTCTGGTACTAACGAAGTGAAAGGCAGCGCGTTTTATGACTTCACTAGCGATTCATTCCGTGGTGAAGAAGTAAATGGCGTAGAGCGTGACAACGGTAACTACACTGAGCGTCGTTACGGTGTAAACGTTGGCTTCCCTCTAATTGAAGACACACTTTTCTTCTTCGGTGCTTACGAGAAGCTAGAAGGTGTACAGTTGTTCGATTACAACGCATTGGGCAGAACGGTTACTCAAGGCGATATTGACCAAGTAGCTGAAGTTGCACAGCGTGTTTACGGTTACAATGTTGGTGGTTTACCTGGCTCAGCGCCAGTGGAAGATGAAAAAATCCTAGTTAAATTAGACTGGAACATCTCTGACGCGCACCGTGCAAACCTAGTGTACAACTGGAACGACGGTTTCAGCATCAGCCAGTCTGACGGCGGTTCAACTCGCTTATCTCTTGGCAACCACTTCTACGAGCGTGGCGCTGAATTAACTACTGTTGTGGGTTCACTTTTCTCTGACTGGACAGACGATTTCGCAACTGAACTACGTATTGGTCACACCGACCTAGACAACCGTCAAACTTCACTAGACGCAGCATCAGGTTTCGGTGAAGCACAAATCGATACTGCAGACGGCGGTACTATCTACATTGGTCCAGATGACTCTCGTCAATCAAACAACCTAGACTACACAGTATTTAACTTCAAGTTAGCTGGTACTTACTATTACGGCGACCATACAATTACAGCCGGTGTGGAATACGAAGAAGTAGATGTATTCAACTTGTTCATGCAGCACACTGTAGGTGAGTATCGTTTCCTAAGTATTGCTGATTTTGAAGCTGGTCTTGCAGATCAAATCTATTACAACAACTCTGCGGGTACCAATAACCCAGATGACGCGGCGGCATCATTTAAGCAAGACATTACGACATTCTACATTCAGGACGAGTTCTATCTTACTGACGACCTGAAGATTATGGCTGGTCTACGTTATGAGCGATATGGTTCTGACGACACGCCAACAGCAAACCAAAACTTCGCAAACCGTTATAACTTCCCGAACACCATGAATGTTGACGGTCTAGACCTAATTCAACCGCGTGTTGGCTTTAACTACACAGTTAATGACGACTTAGAAGTTCGCGGTGGTTTCGGTCTATTCTCTGGTGGTAACCCGAACGTTTGGATTTCAAACGCTTACTCTAACGACGGTGTTACAAACGTAGGTACTGCTGTGAACCGTTTCGGCAACGATATCCCAGGTTTCGTGCGTGGCGAAACTTCAATTCTAGATATCGACCTTTCTGGCGAAGGCCGCCCAATTTTCGACGCGCCTCAAGCCATGGTTGACTTGGTTGCAAACACTAGCCTTACTGACGGTGATGCACAGGTAAATGCGACTGACCCAGACTTTGAAATTCCTTCAGAGTGGAAGTACAACTTGGGTGCAACCTGGACAGCGCCTGGTGATTACCTTGTAACTGCAGACGTTATCTACACTGACCGCCGCGATGCGCCGATTGTTCGTGAAGCTAACATTGTAAGAACTAACGAGACTACTTTCGACGGCCGCCCTGTTTATACTGAAATTGACGAAGACCGCCGTTTAGGTCAAGACTACATTCTAGGTAACGTACGTGGCGATAGCGGTAGTACATTGCTTATCTCTGGTGCTATTTCAAAAGAGTGGGATAACGGCATTGACGCCACCCTTGGTTACTCTTACGTAGATGCAGAAGATGCGCACCCAATGACTAGCTCTACAGCGGGTTCAAACTATGAAAACGTTGCGGTAACTGACGTAAACAACCCAGGTGCTGCGACATCTGACTATGCCATTAAGCATCGTTTCACGTTTAACCTAGGTTATGCGCATGAGTTCTTCGACGGCTACGAAACTAGCTTCAACTTATTCATGACAGCTAACGAAGGTCAGCCGTACTCGTTTGTATTTGGTGAAAACGACGCATTTGACTGGGACAGTGCAGATGACAGACAGCTGCTTTATGTACCAACTATTGACGATGCAAACGTAACGTTCGTAGACAATGTAGACCGTGATGGCAACGTACTACAAACTGCGGAAGAAGCGCGCGCAGGATTCAACGAGTTCGTTGAAGCTTACGGCCTAACTCGTGGTGAAGTTGTAGAGCGTAACTCTGAAACGTCTAAGTGGTGGTTCAAAGCTGATATTCGTATCTCTCAAGAACTTCCTGGTTTCATGGACGGTCACAAAGCTAGCGCGTTCTTCGTTATCAATAACGTAACTAACCTTCTTAATGACGAGTGGGGTGACTTCCGTCAAGGTTCTACGCGTCTTAACGTTATCGATATCGACCAAAACGATGCTGGAATCTACGAGTACAGCAACTTCGGTATGCCAGCTGAAAACGTTCAGCGCGACGCATCACTTTGGGAAATGCGTGTAGGTGTTAACTACCGCTTCTAATAGCGACAGTTAATTTCCCAAACTACAAGTTGTAGTGTTAGGTGCCACTCTCCTTAACAGGAAGTGGCACTTTTTTATGCCTACAATTTATCTTACGATGCTGCAAATGAATGTTGCTCCTCTTTTTTTATGATCTAAGTCTGCGCCTTTTTCGAAACAAAAGAGCAACCAAATTTAAATGCTCGCAAGGAGGGCTTATGTCAAAACGTATGCTAATGGTAATGACGTCTCACGAAATGATGGGTGATACGGGTAAAAAAACCGGCATGTGGTTGGAAGAGTTCGCAGCGCCATATTACGCGTTTAAAGATAAAGGCTACACTATTACCCTGGCTTCACCTATGGGTGGTCAGGTGCCTATAGACCCTAACAGTTTAGCCGACGATGCAATGACCGATGACGCTATTCGATATACAAAAGACGAATTAGCGCGAAGTGCTATTGCTTCAACAATTCCGCTTGAAGATGTACGCGCCGAAGAGTTTGACGCGGTTTTCTACCCCGGTGGTCACGGGCCGCTATGGGACTTATCAGACAATGCACATTCTATAAAGTTAATTGAAGAGACCATTGCTGCTAATAAGCCTGTAGGTGCAGTATGCCACGCGCCAATTGTGCTTAAGGACGTTAAAACACCTGATGGTAAATATTTGGTAGATGGAAAGTCGGTAACGGGTTTTTCAAATAGTGAAGAAGCAGCCATGGAGTTGACCGATGTAGTGCCTTATTTAGTGGAAGATGAGCTTGTGAATAAGGGCGGGAAATATGAAAGTGCAGACGATTTTGCAGTAAAAGTGTGTACAGATGGCTTGTTGGTTACAGGGCAAAACCCACCTTCGTCTCGTCCAGCGGCAGATGCGCTCATCAAGCTTCTTTCATAGCAACAAGGTTTAAACGTTAATAGTAAAAATGCCCCCAACTTCTGGGGCATTTTTTTTATGTTGTTTTAAACGTTCTCGAACAGGTCTTCTACTCGCTGTCTTAGCTCTTCTATTCTCGATACGTCTGCCGGTGCGATAAAAATAGTGTCATCGCCGGCTATGGTGCCTAATACGCCGTCTTTTTTACTCAATGAGTCAAGTAGACGGGCAATAAGCTGTGCAGCACCTGGGCTCGTTCTAATGATGACCATCACGTTGTTATGAACGATATCTAGCACCAATTGCTTAAGAGGGCTTTTAGCGGTTGGCATGCCGAGCTCGGGAGGTAGACAATAAACCATGTCTCCTCTGGCGTTTCGGGTGCGCACAGCACCGAATTTGCTCAACATTCTAGAAATTTTAGATTGGCTGATGTTGTCAAAGCCTTGGGCTTTTAATGCTTCAACAATCTCGCCTTGTGAACCGTAACTTTCAGCTTTAAGAATTTCTTTGAAAGCTTTGATGAGTTGCTCTTGTTTTGCGTTTGCCATTAGCGCTCTTTTCTATTCTGAGGGTTTCTGTGGTGAATTTTATTAGTTGTCCCCATATTGTGCCGTACAGGTAGACTTTGCGCAATTTCTTTGCATAATCATTCATGATAATGAATATCGAGTGAAAATCGCCATAAATAACGTTAATAAGACGATCCGGTGATTGAGTTTTCCCCCGCGTTGCATTAGTGTGACGTTCCGTTTAAATACGTGAAGTAATCCCATAGGAGAAATGGTATGAAAGTAGCCGTGTTAGGTGCTGCCGGTGGTATTGGTCAGGCGCTGTCTTTGTTGTTGAAAACACAATTGCCAGCAGGTTCAGATTTAGCGCTTTACGACGTTGCGCCAGTTGTTCCTGGTGTTGCCGTTGATTTGAGCCACATCCCCACTGCGGTAAAAGTAACCGGTCACGGTAAAGATGACCTAGCTGATGCACTTACTGGAGCAGACGTAGTTCTAATTCCAGCAGGTATGCCTCGTAAGCCAGGTATGGATCGTTCTGATCTATTCAACATCAACGCCGGCATTGTTAAAAACCTAATCGAAGGTGTAGCTGATAACTGCCCGAACGCGTGTGTTGGTATCATCACTAACCCTGTAAATACAACAGTTGCTATTGCAGCTGAAACGCTTAAAGCAAAAGGCGTTTACGACAAGAACAAGCTTTTCGGTGTAACTACGCTTGACGTTATCCGCGCAGAAACCTTTGTTGCTGAACTTAAAGGTGTAGACGTATCTTCTGTGCACGTACCGGTAATCGGCGGTCACTCTGGTACTACTATCCTTCCTCTTCTTTCACAAGTAGAAGGCGTTGAGTTCACAGACGAAGAAGTGGCTAGCCTAACAACTCGTATCCAGAACGCGGGTACTGAAGTTGTTGAAGCGAAAGCGGGCGGCGGCTCTGCAACTCTTTCAATGGGTCAAGCAGCAGCACGTTTCTGTCTATCTCTAGTTGCAGCAATGCAAGGCGAGAACGTGGTTGAGTACACTTACGTACAAACTGACGACAGCGACGACGCAGCATTCTTTGCACACCCAGTTCGCCTAGGCGCAAACGGTGTTGAAGAAATCTTGCCATACGGCGAGCTAAGCGCATTCGAAGAAAAAGCGAAAAACGACATGCTTGAAGGCCTACGTGGCGACATCAAGCTAGGCGTTGACTTCGTAAACGGCTAATACAGCTTAAAGCGGATGCACTAGCATCCGCTAGAAAAGGCTGGATACGTTCTTACGTATCCAGCCTTTTTTTATTTAAGACATTACAAAAAAGCCTGCTCATTGAGCAGGCTTTTCATTATAAAGTTACGCGTTCACTTGGGCTCTACCCCGTATTACGCATACCAATTGCGATACCGGCGATGGTCACCATCATGGCACGCTCTAGGCTGGTGTTTTGTGCATCGTCACCCGCTTTACGAATACGATCTAGAAGTTCAATTTGCAGGTAATGAAGCGGCTGAAGGTATCCAGCGCGAATTTCCATTGACTCTTTACCTTGCGGATCGTTCTTCATAATGTCGTCATCGCCCGTAATTGCTAGCAGCGATGAAATGCTGTCTTTCAGCTCGTTGCGTAACGCTTCGCCAAAGTGCTTAAGCTCTTTGGGTACTAAACGTTCATCATAAGCTTCGCTAATACGTGGGTCTGCTTTGTGGAACACCATGTCTAGCATTGAAAGACGAGAGCGGTAGAACGGCCATTCGCTGAACATCTCGTTAACCACTTTTTCGTTTTCCGGTGTCTTCACACTATCGATAGCGCGCATAACGCCTAGCCAGCTAGGTAGTACTAAACGAGTTTGGGCCCATGCGAAAATCCACGGAATAGCACGTAAGCTTTCAATACCGCCCTGTGGCTTGCGTTTAGCGGGGCGACTGCCTAACGGCAATTTACCCAGCTCCTGCTCTGGTGTTGCAACACGGAAGTAAGGCACAAACTCTTCATCGTGACGCACGGTTGCGCGATAGTTATCGCGACCTTGTGCTGCCATTGCAGTAATAAGCTCACGCCATTCTTCTTTTGGTGCCGGAGGCGGGAACAGCATAGCTTCAATAATGGCGCTAGCGTAAATACCTAGGCTGCGTTTGGCCAGCTTAGGCATACCGAATTTATAGCGAATAGTTTCGCCTTGTTCTGTTACACGGAAGCCACCGTCAAGTGAACCAGGAGGCTGTGAGTAGATAGCAGCATGCGCAGGCAAGCCACCGCGGCCAATTGTACCACCTCGGCCGTGGAATAAAGTGAGGCTTACGTCAAACTCATCAGCAATAGCTACCAATGCTTCTTGCGACTGATATTGCGCCCAGCCTGCGGCGAGTGCACCAGCATCTTTCGCTGAGTCAGAGTAACCAATCATCACAAATTGACGACCTTTCACGTAACCGCGATACCAATCGATAGACAGTAACTTGCGCATTACGTCAGGTGAATTGTTCAAATCGTCTAATGTTTCGAACAATGGCGCTACTGGCATTGGCCAATCTACACCACTCTCTTGGAGTAGTAGTTGTACTGCCATCACGTCAGACGGCTCACTCGCCATTGAAATAATGTAAATACCAAAACCGTGCTTGCTGTGCTTTGCAATAACCTTACAGGTATCTAGTACCTCTTTAACATCGTCAGACGCATCCCACTGAGCAGGAAATAGCGGGCGTTTTGAGCCGAGCTCACGCAATAGGAATGCCTGCTTATCAGCTTCACTCCACTGCGCATAGTCACCAAGACCTAAATAGCGAGTCAGTTCACTGAATACTTCTTCATGGCGCTCTGAGCCCTGACGTACGTCAAGGCGCAGAAGATGAATACCAAACACGCGGGCGCGACGAATAGTGTCTAGCAATAGGCCGTTCGCCACCACTTCCATGCCGCAGTCCAGTAACGACTGGTAGCAGAGCATAAGTGGTTCAATAAGCTCGTCATTGCTTTCTATCCAGTTAGACGTGTCTGGGTTTTTGCCTGCCAGATAATCGCTAATGCCATCTCTGGTGGCAATGAATTTATCAACAAGAGGACGAAGTAGGGCGCGATATGGCTCGTTGGCGTCGCCCACTTTTTCGCGCAATGCGTCGTTGCAGTCGTACATCGACAGCTCTACCTGAAGGCGGTCAAGGTCGATAGCAAAAAGCTTCGCTGCACGCTTTCTGGCAAGTAATAGTACTTGTTCGGTCACTTTTGACGTTACAAATGGGTTGCCGTCTCTGTCACCGCCCATCCAAGAGCTAAACTGTACGGGTGATGCGTCTAGTGGTAGCGACACGTCGTAGTCTTCGTTTAAGCGACCATCAAGCTCGCGCATGAAATCAGGTACGGCTTCCCACAGTGAGTTCTCTATTACAGAGAACCCCCAACGTGCCTCATCAACTGGCGTTGGGCGTACTGAACGAATTTCTTCGGTGTGCCATGCCTGAGCAATAAGGTCAGCAATGCGGGTTTCAATTTTCTTACGCTCTACATCGTTAAGCGATTCTTGGTGAATAGCCTGCAGGCAGTCCGCTAGCTCTTTGTGTTTGTGAATAAGGGTACGGCGCGTTACCTCAGTAGGGTGCGCTGTAAGTACAAGGTCGATATTCAGCTTTGCAACTGCGTCCTGTACTTTTTCGGCTGTTAGTTCAGCTTTATCTAGGTGCTCAAATAGTGCATCGATCGACGCATCAACGTTCATTGCTGCGTTATATTCTTGTTCGGCAATATTACCTAAGTTTAAGAATTGTGCGAATGCACGGCCAACAGTAAGCAAATCGCTGTCAGACATTGTTTTGAAAGTTTCTTTCAGTTCTTCGC
This sequence comes from Alteromonas gracilis, assembly GCF_043642145.1. Taxonomy (GTDB): domain Bacteria; phylum Pseudomonadota; class Gammaproteobacteria; order Enterobacterales; family Alteromonadaceae; genus Alteromonas; species Alteromonas gracilis_B. Next base: position 17,973 of record NZ_JBHZRZ010000017.1, on the reverse strand, counting down.
TACAAGTAGCGTCTCCCTGATAAGAAGCTCTGCCGCCTTTACGAATCTTTTCAATGCGGTCTAGCCACTCTTGACCCAATTGATTTTTGATTGTTTCACCTAAGGTTGCACCTAGGTATCGAACGGTATCTTTCAGTTCAGCATCGTAGTGTGTTTGCATGCTATCCTCCTAAATATATGGTCTTAACCATACTGTGTCCTTCGCGACTTGTCTAACCACTTTCGGTTATAATTTACAACATTTGTATGCTTTTGCACCCTAGTTAACAATGCTCAAAGCAAGATATTTTGTGGTGTGATACACTCTTGCACCGGAAAATGCAGAAACATTCTCGCACTAGGCGTTTTGTTTGAAATTTGTACTGCATTTGTAATTTAATTTCAGGAGTTCTTGTGACTGATACATTCAATACAGTAGAAACCCAAGCAAGTTACGGCATTGGTTTTCAAATGGGTCAACAATTGCAATCTAATCCGTTTGACGGATTAGCGATAGATGCTGTTGTAGCTGGCCTAAAAGACGCGTTCGCAGGTCAAGCACCTCAGGTTGACAATGACACGCTACGTGATGCATTTGGCGAAATTCACAAGCGTATGCAAGCGGCTAAAGAAGAAGCGAGCAAAGCGGTTATTGAAGAAGGCACAAAGTACCTAGAAGAAAACGCGAAGCGCGATGAAGTAACAGTTACCGAGTCTGGTCTGCAGTACGAAGTGATTGCTGAAGGTGACGGTGAAACACCTGTTGCTTCAAGCACAGTGCGCGTTCACTACCACGGTACGCTTATCGACGGCACAACGTTTGACAGCTCTTACGAGCGCGGTCAGCCAGCTGAATTTCCAGTAGGTGGCGTAATTAAAGGTTGGACTGAAGCACTTCAGCTTATGAAAGTTGGCGCTAAATACCGCCTTTACGTGCCACACGACCTAGCGTACGGTGAGCAAGGCGCAGGCGCAGCTATTGCCCCTTACAGCACGCTTATTTTTGACGTAGAACTACTAGACGTTCTAGGTTAATGTGCTTTGACAGGTGCGCTATTCAGCGCACCTGTTGTTTGTCTTCTCTAAAATTGTCGCCTCTTAATACGATTACATACCGTGTCTTTAAACAAAGCGGCGCGATCTGACTTCCGCTTCATATTTCTCTCTTTTTTCTCGTAAATACAAAAGCAAACATTAGATTTGAGACATTGTTTCTTTGGTGTAACTTTGCGTTTGCGCTATGCTGGGGCTTGCAGGGCAGCACCGCGCTAGAAAGCGTCTATATCAATCTACTTTGTGACATTAAAGATCAGCGGGTCATCATCTGCTCCGAGTTGTTATCAGTGGCTTCGGCATTACAATAGCCCCACGCTTAAATAAGGAAAATTATTATGGTTATCAAGCCTAAAGTGAGAGGCTTCATTTGTACAAACGCGCATCCAGTCGGCTGTGCAAAAGCGGTTGAAGAACAAATTGCTTATGTAGAAGCAAAAGGCGACTTAGGCGAAGGCCCTAAAAATGTATTGGTAATAGGTAGCTCTACGGGTTATGGGCTAGCGTCGCGCATTACTTCTGCGTTTGGTTACGGTGCAAAAACGCTTGGCGTTTGCTTTGAAAAAGCACCAACAGAACGCAAAACGGGTACGGCTGGCTGGTATAACACTGCGGCATTCCACGAACAAGCCAAAGCAAAAGGCTTGTTTGCCGAAACTATCAATGGCGACGCGTTTTCTGATGAAATTAAACATGAAGCCATCGAAAAGATTAAAGCGGAAATGGGCAAGGTCGACCTGGTTATTTATAGCCTTGCCTCTCCTCGCAGAACCGACCCAGAAACAGGCGTTACGTATAAATCTACGCTTAAACCAGTAGGGCAGGCGTACACCACAAAAACCTACGATACCGACAAAGACAAAGTACATGATGTGTCGTTAGAGCCTGCAAACGACGACGAGATCCTTAACACCATAAAAGTTATGGGCGGTGAGGACTGGGAGCGTTGGATGGACTTCCTTCGTGAGGCTGATGTACTCGCTGAAGGGTGTAAAACAACAGCGTATACCTACATCGGTAAAGCACTTACGTGGCCTATATATGGTCAAGCGACAATAGGCAAAGCGAAAGAAGACCTTGACCGCGCTGCTGCCGCCATTATCGGTAAAAATACCGATTTACTGGTGCAAGCAAACGTAAGTTCGTTAAAAGCGCTGGTAACTCAAGCAAGCTCTGCCATTCCAGTTATGCCGCTTTACATATCGCTTATTTACAAAGTGATGAAAGAGGAAGGCACGCACGAGGGCTGTATTGAGCAAATTTATGGTTTGTTTACCCAATGTTTGTTTGGCAACACGCCAACGTTAGACGAAGCTAATCGCTATCGTATGGACGGCAAAGAAACGAACGATGCCACTCAGGCGAAAATTAAGGCGCTTTGGGATGAAGTGACGCAAGAAAATTTTCATGAATTAAGTGACTACAAAGGTTACAACCATGAGTTTTTAAAGCTATTCGGTTTCGATATTGAAAATGTTGATTACGAGCGCGAAGTTGACCCAATGGTTAACTGGTAAAAATAGATAATTACCATTAATTAACCTAATGCAAAATTGCCATGAAGCCGTCGTTAAGACGGCTTTTTTATGCCGTATATTAAGCTAAAATAGGCGCTGTTTACGTAAAATGTAAATGAACAAGACCAAAGGTTTACATTAAATTGTAGAAAAATTTGCCTTTATCTTGAAATAGCGTGGCACAAACCCATGGGTTAATGCTAAAATCCCGAAATTAAGTAGGGGTCTTTTCTGCCTCTGCCAAAACAGCAGTAGCGATTGCAGCTACACAATAAGAATAATAAGTGTAAATTTCTGCTGGTGGTCTATAAATTAAGGGCGATTTAAACGTCCGCAAAAGGAATTATGCGCTACGGCTTCATAACAGGCTGACCGTGGCACTAGCAGCAAGTTCCAATAATCAACAACGAAAAGGTGTTCTACACCTGTTAAGAGTGCGTTTTTGCATGCTGACAGGCAGGTTTTCTGCGGTCATGCAAAAGGGTATTTCTATTAGAGTAGTGCGATTACATATGATAAAAATCAAGAAAGGTCTCGACCTCCCAATTGAGGGAGCGCCAAAGCAGGAGATTGCTGATGCATCTGCTGCAACGCGCGTTGCCATTCTGGGAGAAGAATATGTGGGTATGCGCCCTACCATGCACGTCCAAGTTGGCGATGTAGTGAAAAAAGGTCAGGTTCTTTTTGAAGACAAAAAGAACCCTGGCGTTAAGTTCACTGCCCCAGCAGCGGGTGAGGTGGTAGAGGTTAACCGTGGTGCAAAACGTGTTCTTCAGTCTGTAGTTATCAAAGTAAGCGGCAGTGATGCTGTGACGTTTGATAAAATTGCAGCTGATAAGATAGCGAGCGCAACACGCGAGCAACTTCAGTCAATCCTTGTAGAGTCAGGCATGTGGACAGCGTTACGTACACGTCCATTCAGCAAGTCTCCTAAGCTAGACTCTGTTCCAAGTTCAATTTTCGTTACAGCAATGGATACCAATCCTCTTGCAGCAGATCCTGCTGTCATTATTGCTGAGCGCCAAGACGATTTCGTTAATGGTCTTAAAGCGCTGACGCAATTGAGCGGTGGCAAGACTTACGTTTGTAAAGCGGCAGGCGCGTCTGTTGCTACTGGCGATGCGGCAGTTGATGTTGAAGAATTTGGCGGTCCTCACCCTGCGGGCCTACCGGGAACTCACATCCACTTCCTTGATTCGGCCGGCATGAACAAAACGGTTTGGCACATTAACTACCAAGACGTTATGGCGATTGGTGCATTGCTAACAACCGGTGAGCTAGATAACCGTCGTGTTATTTCTCTAGCTGGTCCTGCAGCAACCAATCCACGCCTAGTGCGCACGGTAATTGGTGCAGACCTAACCGAGCTAACTGAAAACGAGCAAGTAGACGCTGATGTGCGTGTTATCTCTGGCTCTGTACTTAGCGGTACAACAGCGATGGGCGTTCACGGTTACCTTGGTCGTTTCCACACGCAAGTATCACTATTAAAAGAAGGTCGCGAGAAGAAATTCTTTGGTTGGATCCTACCTGGTTCAAACCAACACTCAGTGACTCGTGCTTACTTAGGTCACCTAAGTAGCAGCAAGACATTTGATATGACAACAACTACCAATGGTTCTGAACGCTCAATGGTGCCAATTGGTAATTACGAACGCGTTATGCCCCTAGATATCATTCCTACGCTTCTGCTTAGAGACCTGATTTCTGGTGATACTGACAGTGCTCAGACATTGGGTTGCTTAGAGTTGGACGAAGAAGATTTGGCATTGTGCACCTACGTGTGCCCAGGCAAATACAACTACGCTCCTATCTTGCGCGACTGTTTGGCCACGATAGAGAAAGAGGGTTAAGTCATGGGTTTAAAAGCGTATTTAGAAAAGATCGAACCAAACTTCGAGCCAGGTGGTAAACATGAAAAGTGGTATGCGCTATACGAAGCTGCGGCGACCATTTTCTACACACCCGGTAAGGTAAACAAAGCTAACACGCACGTGCGTGACAGCATTGACCTTAAACGCATCATGATCATGGTGTGGATGGCAACATTCCCAGCAATGTTCTTCGGTATGTACAACATTGGTCTACAGGCGCAAGACGCAGTAGCAATGGGTGCAGGTGCATTACCTGATACATGGCAAGCGGGTATTTTTACTTCCCTTGGCGGTGACTTGGCAAATGCTGGCACACTAGGCCTATTCTTCTACGGTGCATGTTTCTGGTTACCTATTTATGCGGTAACGTTCGTAGTTGGTGCTTTCTGGGAAGTATTATTTGCGTCTGTGCGCAAGCATGAAATTAACGAAGGTTTCTTCGTAACCTCAGTACTGTTTGCACTAACACTTCCAGCAACAATCCCGCTATGGCAAGTAGCGCTAGGCATTACCTTTGGTATTGTCATCGCCAAAGAAGTATTTGGTGGTACAGGTCGTAACTTCCTTAACCCAGCGCTATCTGGTCGTGCATTCTTATACTTTGCATACCCTGCACAAATTTCAGGTGACCAAGTATGGGTAGCGGCAGACGGTTACTCTGGTGCAACATCGCTAAGCCAAGCGGCTTCTGGCAACCTAGACTATGCAAACATGACACAGTGGATGGATAGCTTCATGGGTACTATTGCTGGTTCTGCGGGCGAGGTGTCTACACTTGCTATTATGCTTGGTGGCCTATTCATCATGTATATGCGTATAGCAAGCTGGCGCATTGTTGCTGGTGTGGCAGTGGGTGTAGCGTTCTTCGCAACCTTGCTAAACCTAATCGGCAGCGATACAAACCCTATGTTTGCAATGCCTGCACACTGGCACTTCGTTGTTGGTGGTCTTGCTTTTGGTATGTTCTTTATGGCGACAGACCCAGTTTCTGCGTCGTTCACAAACCAAGGTAAGTGGGCTTACGGTATCTTCATTGGTTTCATGACGGTACTAATCCGCGTCCTTAACCCTGCCTTCCCAGAAGGTGTAATGCTAGCAATTCTATTTGCTAACTTGTGGGCGCCACTGTTCGACTATTTTGTCGCACAAAGCAATATCAAGCGGAGGGTAGCACGTGTCGGCTAAGAAAGAATCTTTAGGCAAAACGGTAGGTATTGTTGTTGCCGTATGTTTGGTTTGTTCAATTGTTGTTTCTGGCGCGGCTGTTGGCCTTCGCTCTTTACAACAAACAAACGCGGCTCTAGATAAAAAGAGCAACATTCTTAACGCTGCAGGCCTATATGAAATGGGCATGAGCAACAGCGCAATTGAAAGCACGTACAGCGAGCGAGTAGAGCAGCGCTTTGTAAATCTTGACGAAGGCACATTCGTAGAAGCGCCTAAGCCAGATTACGATATGTATAAAGCAGCCAAAGAAACTGAGTACAGCACGAAGGTAACTAACAGTAATGTTGGTTTCCAACGCCGCCCTAACGTGGCAAGTGTTTACTTAGTTCGCGACGACGCAGGTGATGTATCACGTATCATCCTTCCTGTTCACGGCAGCGGCCTTTGGGATCTTATGTACGGTTTCTTAGCGGTAGACGCGGACGGCCAAACGGTTCGTGAGCTTATTTACTATCAGCAAAAAGAAACGCCAGGACTAGGTGGTGAAGTGCAAAACCCTGCTTGGCAGGACAAATGGGACGGCAAAGAGCTTTACGAGAATGGCGAAGTTGCTATTCGCGTAGTGAAAAATGCTAACCCTAGCAATCCTCACACTATCGATGCGCTTTCAGGTGCAACCCTAACCAGCAACGGTGTTGAAAACACAATTCGCTACTGGGTAGGCGAGCAAGGCTTCGGCCAGTTCCTGAAGAACCAAGCATGGCGTTCATAAGGGAAGTCTCATGGCAGATACTAAAGAAATGAAAAAGGCCCTCTTTGGGCCAATCCTGGACAACAACCCGATCGCCCTACAGGTATTGGGTATCTGTTCAGCACTGGCAATTACCACGAAGCTGGAAACAGCATTGGTAATGTCGCTAGCGCTTACAAGCGTTGTAGCGTTCTCAAACTTGTTTATTTCACTAATTCGTAACCAGATTCCATCAAGCGTTCGAATTATTATCCAAATGACCATTATCGCGTCGTTGGTAATTGTTGTTGACCAAATTCTGAAAGCGTATTCGTATGAAATATCGAAGCAGCTGTCGGTATTCGTTGGTCTTATTATTACTAACTGTATCGTTATGGGTCGTGCTGAAGCCTATGCTATGAAGAGCCCACCTCTAATGAGCTTCCTTGATGGTATTGGTAACGGCCTGGGTTACTCTTTCATTCTAATTGTTATTGGTACAATTAAAGAGCTATTTGGTTTCGGTACTATTCTAGGTTTCGAAATCCTTCCACTGGTTCAAAACGGTGGCTGGTATCAGGGTAACGGTTTGTTAATCCTACCATTCAGCTCATTCTTCTTAATCGGCGGTATGATTTGGGTTATCCGTACTATCCGTCCTGAGCAAGTAGAGCCTAAGGAGTAAGTCATGGAACATTATTTGTCGTTATTTGTTCGCTCAATCTTTGTTGAGAACATGGCGTTGTCACTTTTCTTAGGTATGTGTACATTCCTAGCGGTATCTAAGAAAGTTAAAACTGCTATGGGTCTTGGTGTAGCCGTTATCGTAGTACTAGGTATTTCAGTACCGGTAAACCAAATCATTTATGTAAACATCCTTGCTCCAGGCGCTTTGGCTTGGGCAGGTTTTCCTGAAGCTAACCTTAGCTTCCTTAACTTCCTTACCTTTATCGGTGTTATCGCGGCATTGGTACAGATCCTAGAGATGAGCTTAGATAAGTTCTTCCCCGCGCTTTATAACGCACTAGGTATCTTCCTACCGCTAATTACCGTTAACTGTGCAATCTTTGGTGGTGTGGCATTTGCGGTTCAACGTGAATACAACCTGACAGAAAGTGTTGTTTACGGCGTAGGAAGTGGTATTGGCTGGGCAATTGCAATTGTGTTGCTAGCAGCAGTACGTGAAAAGCTGAAGTATGCTGATATGCCTGATGGTGTTCGTGGTCTGGGTTCTGTATTCATGATCGCGGGTCTGATGGCACTAGGCTTCCAGTCATTCACTGGTATTCAGCTGTAACAGAGCTCGGGAGCATATAAATGAATAATGTAGAAATATATCTAGGCGTTGGCATGTTCATTGCCATCGTTCTAGCGCTGGTATTTATTATCATGTTTGCCAAGTCTAAATTGGTACCAAGTGGTGATGTAACTATCACTATCAACGGTGACCCAGACAAGGCAATCAAAACTGCACCGGGTGGCAAACTTCTTGGTGCGCTAGCTGATGCAGGTTACTTCGTATCTTCAGCATGTGGTGGCGGTGGTTCATGTGGCCAGTGTCGTGTAGATGTACACTCAGGTGGCGGTGAAATTCTTCCAACTGAACTAGACCACATCACTAAAGGTGAAGCCCGTGAAGGCTGCCGTCTTTCATGTCAGGTTGCGATTAAGCAAGACATGGAAATCGAACTAGAAGAGTCGGTATTCGGTGTTAAGAAGTGGGATTGTGAAGTTATCTCTAACGATAACAAAGCAACCTTCATCAAAGAACTTAAGCTTAAGATTCCAAACGGTGAAAGTGTACCTTTCCGTGCGGGCGGCTATATTCAGATTGAAGCGCCAGCTCACCACGTTAAGTACAAAGAGTTCGATATTCCTGAAGAATACCGCGGTGACTGGGAGCGTTTTGGCTTCTTTGACATCGAGTCTAAAGTAGACGAAGAGACTATTCGTGCATACTCAATGGCGAACTACCCAGAAGAAGAAGGCATTATTATGTTGAACGTGCGTATTGCTACGCCGCCACCTAATAACCTAAGCCTACCTGCTGGTAAAATGTCATCGTACATTTGGAGCCTGAAAGAAGGTGACAAAGCGACTATATCTGGTCCATTCGGTGAATTCTTCGCGAAAGAAACTGAAAACGAAATGGTATTCGTAGGTGGTGGTGCAGGTATGGCCCCAATGCGTTCACACATCTTCGATCAGCTTCGTCGCCTTAAGTCTAACCGTAAGATGAGCTTCTGGTATGGTGCACGTTCACTTCGTGAAATGTTCTACACAGAAGACTTCGACGAGCTAGCAGCTGAAAATGACAACTTTGAGTGGCACGTAGCACTTTCAGATCCTCAGCCAGAGGACAACTGGGAAGGTTACACAGGGTTCATTCACCAAGTACTTCTTGAGAACTACTTGAAAGATCACCCTGCACCAGAAGACTGTGAGTTCTACATGTGTGGACCACCTATGATGAACGCGGCTGTAATCAACATGCTTAAAGATTTAGGTGTTGAGGACGAGAACATCATGCTAGATGACTTCGGTGGCTAAGTTTCTGGTTTAAAGCTGCCAGCTTAAAAATCAAGCATATTAAAAGGGGCGTAAGCCCCTTTTTCGTTGAAGCAGTTTCGTTTTGTACATATTAGCTAAGGACAACATCGTGATTCGATTTGCTATTCGAATTTTTCTCGCCTTTGTTGCGGTAGGTATTTTACTACTGGCAAGTTGTAGCGACGAAAAAACGCCCGTAGTGCATCTTCAAGGGCAAACAATGGGCACAACCTACAATGTGAAGTACCTTGTAGCTGAGAAGCCTGTAGAAGGCTTACAAGCCGAGATAGATGCGCGTCTTGTTGAAGTTAACAAGATGATGTCAACCTATGACCCAACATCTGAATTATCGCGTTTCAATCAGTATCGCTATATCGATAATTTCGCAGTATCACCTGATACTTTAACGGTCGTGAATGAAGCGTTGCGCTTAGCGCAGTTAAGCGGCGGCGTGCTTGATGTCACTGTGGGTCCATTGGTTAACTTGTGGGGCTTTGGGCCAACTAAACGCCCAGAGAAAGTGCCTAGCCAGTCGGATATTGATGAAATTCGCGATTACGTTGGGTACAAGAAGTTATCGACCACGCCTACTGGGTTAAAGAAAAGCCACCCCATGCTATATGTAGATTTGTCCACTATTGCCAAAGGTTTTGGTGTTGATGAAGTGGCGGAAATATTGGAAAAACACAGCATTGAAAACTACCTTGTAGAAATAGGTGGTGAAATGCGCGTTAAGGGCGAACGTGGCGACGGTAGTGAATGGTTAATTGCTATCGAAAAGCCTGTCACCACCGAACGTGCAGTGCAGAAAGTGGTGTCGATTGGTACAAATGCTGTAGCAACGTCGGGTGACTACCGCAATTACTACGAAGAAGATGGTAAGCGTTATTCGCATCTTATCGACCCCACAACAGGTAAACCTATTTCACACAATTTGGTGTCAGTAACGGTTATTCACCCTTCTTCAATGACGTCAGATGGGCTCGCTACGGCGTTTAACGTCATGGGTTGGGAGCAAGCAATAGCGGTTGCTGAGCAAGAACAGCTTGCAGTATTTCTCATTCGTCGCACAGAAGACGGATTTGACGAGTATGCGTCGCCAGAATTTGATAAACTGGTCACAGTTCATAATTAGGGGGTAGCGATGTCTACATTTATTCTCGCTTTTGGTTTTTTTCTTACTATGGTTTTGGCAATGGCCATTGGTTACCTGGTTCAGAAAAAATCAATTTCTGGAAGCTGTGGTGGCCTAGGTGCGTTGGGCATAGAGAAAGCCTGCGACTGTCCAGAACCATGTGACCGCAAAAAGTCGCGTATGGAAAAAGAAGAAGCCCGTCAGAAAAAGCTAAATGAGTGGAAGCAAAACCAAATTTTGTAATTTCTAGCTCATAACTTGTTCTAAATAGAAAAGCGCTGATTGATTCGAGTCGACAGCGCTTTTTTGTTTCTCCTCTTCAAACACTTCCTACCTATATGCTTGTTGCTTGACCAGTAATTAGCAATAGTAAAAACATTCAATAGACGCTAATGCAGATCATCTTTTGAGAGTAGTTACACCCAATTGCGATGAGTATTTTCCCAAAAATACTTATAAACTATGGCGATTAAACGACATCTCGTTGTTCGGCTATCGTGGTTGCTTTAAATAAGCATCATCAAAACGTCATCTCTTTAAAAGGTATGATTTGCCATACCACATTATTCCACAGCATGTTTTTCAATTAGAAACTTTTGGGTTTAATACATCCCAACGAACAAACAATATCCAATAACCTAACACGAAGGAATTTAACCATGTTGAAAATCGTTAAAACTTCTTTAGTAATTGCAGCATCTACTTTCGCTTTTTCTAACACAGCGCAAGCAAGCGACATTAACGAAGCATTAGCAAATATCTGCACCATTGTACAAGCTGACGATAAAAGTGAACTACGTAAAAAAATGCGTAGCGTACAGTCAGACTACAACATGAAGCTTCGCGATTACTACTCAGGCATTTCATGCAATGGCCAAAGCCTAATCCGTACAGCGCTTACTAGCAATGCAGTTGAAGTTGGTACGCTACTGGTTAAGAAAATGCCAAGTAGAGACTTAGCGCAACCAGAAGCTGACGGTAAAACACTTCAAGCGTGGATTGCTGAGCAAGGCCTTCAAAGCTCACCTATTTCTACTGAGCTTAGCGAACGAATTTAATAATAAGATGTAATCACGCCATGTGATGTAACGATTCAACATGGTTGCAGCATCACGCTGCACTAGAGGCCCCTATTAGGGGCCTCACCTTTTTGTGCTTTTGCAAATAAACCCTTCTTTTAATTATCTCTTAATAAATATTTCTACGTTTTAGTTGGTCGATGAGTTGCCGTTCTAGCCATGACGTAAACTGCAAAAAGTTACTCCTCACTAGTCGTTATTTATACGCAAACGAAACTTACAACTAAGAGTACTGCGTACGAATCACTCTCACTTATTTGAAGCTCTGAACAACCCTCAAGATCACATCTAAGAAATTTAAAAAACGGCAGTATTGTCAAAGCTTAAATTATTGTGCGTTCATATCACGTGAACACACGCTTTTTTAATTATGTGTGTTTTTACAAGGCAGTAGTGCATTCTGTAGCTTTTAATAATATACTGTTCTTTTGTACAGTTTATGTGTGCACCGTATCTTATCGAATGCTTATTCTACTTCCCTCAAAAATAGAGATACAAGTTGGGTGCGATATCGTATGCATAGTTAAACGTTCTGTTTTAATTTATTAATTTGAGTAAATAATGCAGTGCAAGCAAGCTTGGTAATTGAATTACACCGAGTGCTCTTTTATAAGGCTAGGTACAGGCAATGCGAAAAATTATCCACGTAGATATGGATTGTTTTTACGCCGCAGTTGAAATGCGCGACAACCCAGCGTTGCGCGATATTCCTATTGCCATTGGCGGAAGCGCAGATCGTCGTGGTGTTATATCTACCTGTAACTATCCTGCACGTAAATTTGGTGTACGCTCAGCCATGGCTACCGCCTACGCCCTTAAACTTTGTCCCAATCTCACCTTAGTTAAAGGGCGCATGGAAGTGTATGCTGCCGAGTCGCAAAAAATACGTAAAATTTTTGCAGACTACACCGATCTCATCGAGCCGTTGTCACTAGATGAAGCTTACCTAGATGTTACCAACAGTGAGTTTTGCGGCGGTAGCGCCACCTTAATTGCTGAAGAAATACGTGCACGTATTAAAAGCGAGCTGGGGCTTACTGCATCTGCAGGCGTTGCGCCCTGTAAGTTTGTCGCTAAGGTAGCAAGTGACGAAAACAAACCCGACGGAATTTGCGTAATTACGCCAGACAAATTGGATAAGTTTGTCAAAGACATGCCGCTTAAGAAAATTCCTGGGGTAGGTAAAGTCACCATGCAAAAGCTTCAACGCATGGGCCTTAATACGTGTAACGATGTTCGCCAGTATCCTTTTGAACGTATTCAAAAAGAGCTGGGTAAATTTGGCAGCGTATTGTGGGAGCGTGCGCATGGTATTGACGAACGGGCCCTGTCAGTGTCACGAGAACGCAAGTCAATTGGTGTTGAGCGTACCTTAAGTGAAGACATTCATACCCTTGAACAGTGCAACGACTTTCTTCCTCATTTGTTCGACAAACTACAAGAGCGCATGGAAAATCATAAAAAAAGAACTGGAAAGCCAGTGCGTATTCGCACGCAAGGGGTAAAACTCAAATTCAATGATTTCCAATTAACTACCGTAGAGCATCGCAGCGCTGCTCTTGATGAAGCCTACTTTCAAACATTGATGCAAGAAGCTTTTGAGCGGGCTGGGGGGCGAGGTATTCGTTTGGTTGGGGTGCATATTGGCTTGGCCGCCAATCAGTCTACTCAGCAGCTTATTTTGCCTCTTGAAGATAACTAAGGTCTCTACGCCACATTTGCTGAGTTGCGCAGGGTGAGTGCCTTATATAGGCTAATCTCGATTTCTTTAACGATTTAAAATATTTAGTTCTTTTTCACTTTCATCTTGTAAGGTATTTCAATTAACGCGAAAAACAAGGAAGTAAAATGCCAATGAGGAAAATCTCTTTTTGGGGCGATATTGTATTCACTATCCTGACGAGTATTGTGGTGATAATGTGTTTCTTTAATCCACAACTGTTTGTCGAAAATAGTGTGCTTAGTATCGTCATTTTTGTTGGTGGGGGGCTATTACCGTTAAAGTACATTTTAAGAACAGCTCAACCTGCGCGAGGTCGTTAAACAGAGCGATGGCGAGCCTGAAAGGTTACTGTTGAGGGGCTTTGCTCAGAGTAGAACGTAGATTTTCCAGCGCCTCTTCAAAAAGCGTAGCCCGATAATCATTGTGTTTCTTTGCGAGGTCAAGCGCGTTAATGCGATGCTTCAACTCGAGATTGGTGTTACCTTGAACATGGTATAAATCAGCAAAGGTATCATGGACGTTTGATGAGTAGGGATAAATAGAGAGCCAGTAATTCAAAATAGATTCAGCTTCCGAGTAGCGTTTTTGTTGTATCAAAATATATACAATTCGCTTTAATCGGTTGCGATTATAATATCGCTCTCCTTTGGGAAGAGCCATAAAACTGTATTCATCACTAAGTTCAGAAAAGTGTGCCCTAATATTGTTAAGCGTCATGCCCACTTCTTGACTTACGAAATCATGATAGTTTACATCCCAAAGGTGTGCAGGAAAAATAAGCTCAAACCCTGACATAACGGCAGGTAAGACGGCTGCATAGGATTGTTTGTCGATTAGTTCCCATTTAAACGACAGCTTGTTTGCAATAAATGGCGACAATTCCTTTTCTAACCTTTTGTAATCTTGCAAAATTTTGGGATTACGAGCTGCGCCACCTTTGGGCATGGATATGTACAGGAACCGGTTGCCTTTCTCTTGCTGTTTTACTGAATTTATTACTTTATCGAATATAGTTTCTCCTCCGTAGGCTACAGCACTGAAATCCGCCTGATTGATCACTATATAGCCTGAGAAAAGACTAGGCTGCTTCCAGAAACTATGCAGTGTTAAGCTTGCAGAAGGAGAAAGACCAATCAGTACTTTGAAATCGGCTATTCGGTATTGCTCATCAAGAAATGGCATCAACTCGTTTCGAATAAAAGAGAGGTAGAGGTCTTCTTTTCCTCCAAACCATAAAGGTTCACCTTTTTTATTCAGAGGTCTTGGTGTCATGTCTCTTCTAGTTTCAGGTAAATTTTGAATACCAACGACAATGGCTTCTGGCATTTGACTATTCATCGCCTGAAATTGAACAAACCCCGAAACACTGTGAAACAACAGTTCGCCATCTAGAACGACGACAAGAGGATATTTAATTTGATAGCCGGTTTCGTGATAATTGACTGGCAAAGAAACGTCTACAACCTGTGAACCATAGAGAAATCGCGAAGTTATAGTATGTCTAGCTACATTACTGAATGAGTTTTGACTTGCCGGAATATAGATATCATGAGATTCATTGGCATAGACGATGGTCAGTTTGAAAAAAGCTATAAACATCGTTGCCAGCGTTATAAGGCGCATTAATGACTCCAGTTAGGCTATCATCAGAATTGGCTTGTGCCAGTCTGTCTCCGAGAGTTGATTTACCTTATATACAAAAACATTGGGTTACTAAGAAATCCGATTAACAAGCACAAATAACCGACAAAATGCGGAAAGTGCTTTTCACTAGTAAGTTTGTAATAGAGTATCTTTAACTCAGGCCGGCTTATCGCGTCTGCTATTTAAAACCAGCTTATTAATCAATAAACCCAGTATGAATTTGCCTCTGGGTGTTTCACTTAAATAATCTCAAGGACATTATGGAATCAAAACAATTAAAGGTCCCAGGCCGATATAAGCATTACAAGGGCAACTTATATGATGTGTACGAAGTGGCTCGCCATTCAGAAGATGAAAGTCAGCTGGTGGTTTACCGTCCATGCTATGGCGAGAAGGCACTATGGGTAAGGCCCTTAGATATGTTTTTAGAGTCGGTAGATAAAAATGGTGAGTCGGTTCCGCGTTTTGCTTATGTAGGTGAAATCCCCGATGGAGAAAAAATGATCTAACGGTTAAATTAGGTCATAGTGAAACCGTGACGTTTAACTAATTGTGTCTAAGGGAAGAATAATGAAAAACGCTCATCGTCTCAGTGCGGCAATAATGGCCGTGCTTTTCACAGCAAGTGCACTGTCCTACTCATTTATTAGCACCGCTACTGCACAAGATCGATTCGCCGATGTGGAAGTGAAGGCAACCGCTATTAAAGGTTCGGTACACATGCTCACCGGTGCTGGCGGGAACATTGGTGTGTCTGCTGGTGATGATGGAGTGTTAATCATTGACGATCAGTTTGCGCCTCTGGCTGAAAAAATAGCGGCGCAGCTGGGCGACCTTGGCAGTGATAAGCCTAAGTTTGTTATTAATACGCACTATCATGGCGATCACACTGGCTCTAATGCCTTTTTTCATAGCCACAAAGGGGCGACAATTCTAGCTCATGAAAATGTGCGCGTACGTTTAGCAAGCGATGAAAAAGTAAAACCAGAAGCGCTACCCACTATTACTTATGAAGACGGCATCAAAATTTACTTTAATGGCGAGACGCTTCATGTCATGCATTTAGCCGCGGGGCATACCGATGGCGATAGCGTGGTGTGGTTCGAGCAGCCCAATGTAATGCACACAGGTGATTTATATTTCGAAGGACGCTTTCCTTACATCGACCAAGGCGCTGGCGGAAATGTAGAGGGCTACATGGCGTCGGTTAAACAGCTGCTTGCTAAAATTAATGATGACACCGTAATTATTCCCGGTCATGGCGAAATTAGTAATAAGCAAAAGTATTCTGAGTTTCTGGGCATGATTGACGAGACTTTCGGTTTCGTTAAAGCACACAAGCAAAATGGCAAGACCCTTGAGGAAGTGAAAGCAATGGGCCTAGACGAGAAATGGAAAAATTGGAGCTGGAATTTTATCAACGAAGAAAAATGGATAACTACACTTTACAACGATGCCTAACTAAAAATTGGGGTCAGAGTACATTTTTCCCAACTAAAAAATTGGGGTCAGTGTAAATACTCTGACCCTTCACCCGAATGTTTCTCTTCGCTCTCTTATTCACTGAACGTTTGAATATAAAGCTTCTCTACTTTGTCTCTTGCCCATTGGGTTTTTCGTAAAAACTTAAGCGACGACTTAATTGAAGGATCATTGTTAAAGCAGTTCACTTTGATTCGGTAATACAACCCGTCCCAGCCATAGCGCTCGTGAAGCTGAATCAGAATCTTCTCTAAAGTAAGGCCGTGAAGGGGATTGTTTGGTTGCTGGTTCATCTTATATCACTGCGTTTGAATAGTTAGTTTCTAGTTTATCACGATACGTTTACCGTAAAGTGAGTCAATGATAGCGAGTGCCATAGACAGTAGCTACATTGTGTTAGTATAAGCTTTCACCGCTGCGATTGAAAAATACGTCGTATGAGGGGGAGCAACACAGTAAATCAGTATCGGTAAACTCATCAAGGATAAGGCTTGTGGACAACGCCAACAATAAAATCGCAACCAAACCCGCTCATTATGACGGCGATTTGTGGAATCAAGACTTAGCGCCAACGAGCGAAGAAACACGTACTTGGGTGTGGAAAGACTATGCTGCATTGTGGGTGGCAATGGTGGTATGCGTACCTGCGTATTTATTGTCGTCTGGGTTGGTATCAGAGGGAATGAATTGGTATCAGGCTGTAATCACCGTACTGTTAGGGAACGTTATTGTATTAGTGCCTATGATGCTAATAGGGCACGCGGGGGCAAAATACGGTTTACCGTTTCCTGTGTTACTGCGCAGTTCGTTCGGCACGAAAGGAGCAAAAATTCCTGCATTGGCCCGTGGTCTTGTAGCTTGTGGTTGGTTCGGTATTAATACTTGGGTAGGTGGCAGTGCTATTTACGTTATCTTAAATAGCGTTAGTGGTGATATGTTCGTGGGGCAAGCGTTACCAGTATTGGGCATTGATGTCACACAAACCATGTGTTTCTTTGCCTTTTGGGCACTGCATTTAGTATTTATCAAGCATGGTACCGAATCGATTCGTTGGCTGGAAACCTTTGCCGCTCCCTTTTTAATTGCTATGGGGCTTGCACTTTTGGTGTGGGCGTATGTAAATGCTGGAGGCTTTGGTGAAATGCTCTCCACGCCATCGCAATTCGTTGAAGGCGGCGCAAAAGAAGGCCAGTTTTGGTCAGCCTTTTTCGCAGGCCTTACTTCTATGGTGGGGTTTTGGGCAACCATGGCGTTAAATATCCCCGACTTCACACGTTTCGCCAAGTCTCAAAAAGATCAGATGATAGGGCAAGCAATTGGTTTGCCGTTACCCATGGCTTTGTTTGCCTTCATCGGCGTGGCCGTTACGTCGGCAACGGTAACCATTTATGGCGAGGCCATATGGGACCCAGTGGCGCTGGCTGGCAGAATGGGAGGTGTGGGTGTTGTGTTCGCACTTGCAGCCTTAGCATTGGCAACGCTTACCACTAATTTGGCCGCGAACATGGTGGCTCCAGCATACGGGTTCTCGAATCTTGCGCCATCGAGAATTAGTTTCAGGCTAGGCGGTTATATTACAGCCGGAATTGGCGTGGCTATTTTTCCTTGGAAGTTACTAGAAACTGCTGGTGGATATTTGTTTACGTGGTTAACAGGCTACTCTGCTTTGCTTGGACCTATTGCTGGTATCTTAATAGCCGACTATTTTCTTTTAAGAAAGTCGACATTGAATGTAGATGCTCTATTTCAACACTCAGGAGAATATGCAGCTAGCAACGGGTGGAACATGGCAGGTATGACAGCGCTCATTGTGGGTATTCTGCCCAATATACCGGGCTTTCTGCACGCAGCTGGCCTTGTAGATAGTGTGCCAGCTATATTTGACACTATTTACGCCTATGCTTGGTTTGTAGGGTTAATCATCGCTAGCATCGTCTACCTACTTTTATCGAAGAAAACAGCGTAAAAATTGGGGTCAGAGTCTGAGGGATCCCCACGAATTTAATTTCATACGGTTCCAGCCCAGGCCTTGTCGGTAAT
>NZ_JBHZRZ010000016.1:0-66599 GCF_043642145.1 Alteromonas gracilis | reverse complement strand
CGTCATGAATGTTCCATCTTTTTTTATCTGCCTAATATCACTATATTATTTGTGGGGATACCTCAGGGTCAGAGTACTTTTTTAGAAAATGTACTCTGACCCCAATTTCTTGGTGGGGCTATTCGGTGGTAGAGGTGTCTGTTTTATAGCGATTGATTGCTTCGGATAAGCCTGAATAGCGCTTGTCTACTTTCGATACCATGCCACTGAACGTGCCGTTATTTGCAATGATCAAACAGCCATCTTTTGCTCGGGTTAGGCCTGTATATACTAGCCCTCTATGAAACAGGTTGGCCGCGTTGTCGCTTTCAGGCTGCGGTAAAATAAGCACCACGTGCTTAAATTCAGAGCCCTGTGATTTATGAATTGTCATGGCGTAAACAGTTTCAAACTGCGGAACCCGTGAAAGAGAAATGCAGCGAAGCCCGATGTTTTGGTTAGCATGCTGATTTTCATGCTGTATGTTTTTTCGCGCGTTTTTCTGCTCTTCAAAGAACCACGCGTAAAGTTTTCCGTGCTGATCCGGCCAAATTACGCCTACCTCACCGTTTGATAGTCGCTGAGGATGGTGATTTTTAACAATCATAATCGGCTGACCTTGATAGAACTGCCCTTCTCTGCGCCTTATCTTGTGTTTAATTGCATCGAACACAAGATTGTTTAGGCCTTCAACGCCCATCACGCCTTTGCGCACAGGAGTGAGCCAGCGAACGTAATTTAAACGCTCTAGCGCTTCTTTTGCGCTAGTCGCATCAAATATTGGCAAAAAGCTTTCTTTGGCAAGCTGCTGCAATTCTCGAGTGGTTACTTGGCTTTCTGGAAACAGATGCACTCCTGACTGCAAATACGCACTGCGCTGAGTATTCGATTTGCTTGGTTCGCTTGCTTCACCTGCTGAATTTGTATTAGCAGAAATAGCCTTAAGCGCACCAGCAGCATCACCTCGCTGAATTGCTGTGGCTACTTCGGCCACCTGCCCCTTAAAACGCTGCGGTGCTTGTAGCGTTGCCACATAGCTTTTTGCTTGCTCATTAACAGAAAGTAACGGCAAATGAGGGCACAAGGTAGCGATGTACTGGCGTAATTCAGATGGCACGGCACCAAGGGACAGCGCATCGCTAAGATTATTATTTAAGTCTGGCGCTGTCTTTATCACTCCATTAGCAAGCTCCTGGCTAGTGGGAAGCGACGGCTCGTCATCTACCAATTGTTCTAACACGTTGCCAAGTTCCACCGCTGGAAGCTGGTCGGCATCACCTATAAAATACAGGCGGGCATGAGAAGGCAACGCCCTTACAATTCGTGTCATTAATGCTAAATCGACCATACTGGCCTCATCCACAATAAGCACGTCTGCATTTAGCGTGTTGTGTTGGTGGAATTTAGTTGAGACACCATGTTCACGTAAGCCCAGCAAACGGTGAAGGGTTACCGCATCTGTAGGCACGCGGTTGAGTGCGTCATCGTCCACTTTTCCGCGAAGCCCTTCAATGCTGCCCATAATCGACTCAGTCATGCGCTGCTGCGCTTTACCTGTAGGCGCTGCTAACACTATGTTTAATGCTTCATCGCATGCTTGTAGCGCCAGCAGTAAACGCAGTACGGTATAAGTTTTACCTGTTCCGGGCCCGCCGTTTATCACACAGAACCGCTGCATTAAGCTTTTTGCCACTGCTATTTGTTGCCAGTCTTGCTCGTTAGTCGTTTCTGTTGGGAAAATGGCTGGCCACAGTGCTTTCACGTTTTCGCTAGCTTGTTCATCTAATCGTGTAAGCGCTGTGCGATCTACCACGCTTTTCGCCACTTCCTGCTCGAATTCATAGTAGCGGCGGCTGTATAGTTTGCCGTTCTCGTATACAAACAGCTGAGCGTTCTGCTCATTCTCAAGTGCGCTTTTTACAATTTTAATTAAAGGCGTGAGTTCAGGTACGTTAAAGCCTTTTTTCGGCGAACTGTTTTGGTTTTCGTCTTGTCCACGTTGTAACAGTTGCGCACTGCTGCTTAATTCATTTTGCATACGCAAGGCAACAGCATCAGACGCTTCTACTTCAATTACCTCACCATTTTGATTATCGCCACCTTGCACGGCGGTTGGTTCGTTAAAAAGCACTGTGCCCGCTATGTCTTTTAAATATATACAGCTATGGCCATTGCGCTGCATGTAAGACAAATACACAAGCAGACCTGCCCAAACCAAGGCGTCATCTTCTGATAATTCAGAAACAAAACCAAACTCCTTGGCTATGAACTTATCGATTGCTTCAATACCAAATAATTGTTCAAAGAACGACGACACCGAATGTTGCTTATTAGTCATATTTTTCCCTACTCGTCGTCGAAACTGAATTGCTGCTGACCTGAAGGCAACTGACTAGGCAAGTCACCATCTTGTTGATTTGAAATCGATGAAGGCTGATCTTTACTTGCTGAGCCGGGCGCTTTATCCCCAAGTTCTTTATTTAAAAGTTCTTTATTTAGAGGCTCTTTACTCCCAAAAATGACGTCTAATCGATAAAGTAATTGTGACTCAATTTGCGTATAAAACACCCCTTCACCGCGTTCATTTTCAGGATGCATACCACGCAAATAAAGGTAGTACACACCGCCAAAGTGAAGGTCTGGATCATAATTTGGAAGCGTATTTCCCAAGTAACGGTGTAGCGCCAAGCAATAAATTAAATACTGCAAGTCGTAAAGGTGATGCTGGTTATTAGTAAACAGCGCCGATGGCGCGTAGTTGGCAAGACTATCGCCAAGCCATGTCGACTTGTAGTCTGCTACAAAATATTGGCCCTCATGCTCGAAAATTAAATCGATAAAACCGTGCATCATGCCTTGTAGCTGCGACGCAATAAGCTGGGGGGCTTCCTCGGCTTGCGCTTGCAGTTCACGCGCTACCGCTTGGCGATGGTCAGCGAGAACGGTACGAAGCTGCGCCCATTGCGTGTCGTTCATTGGAAAATAGAACTCAGCTTCGCGCAGCGTTTGCTCTAGAGGCAAATCGCTCATGCTTAGCCGCATATTAGGGTACAAAGGCGTTTGAAGCGTTTCCTCAAGCCACTCGTAAAGCAGCGGCGTGCGCACTTCATCTAGCCCAAATCGGGCTACCAGCTCTTTGCCCGTTTCTTCCCACTCTGGTGCACTAAAATCGCTATGTTCTAAAATATCGTGCAGCAAGTTACCGGCGCTCGCCCCTTTTTCTAAGGTAAAGCGCAAGTGATGTTTATCTACCGTGTTTTCGTGTGCTTCAGAAGATGAAAGGTCCAGATTGGCACTGCCGGTACTCAAAACTTCACCCTCGCGTTCAAAAGCATTTAACGCATCAGTTGCATACACTTCTTCATCACGCATGGTTTGTAGTACCGGAACACTCTGAACATTTTGGGTATTTGGGTCTAACTTCTCTATTTCAGTACTTTTTGACGAACCAACAGTCGTTAATCGGCTCATAGCCGAGAAAGAGTAAAGCCGCCACTCCTCGCTTGCGGTTCCAGTAAATTGCAGCGCAGTTAGCTCAGGTAGCACGTCTTTTTGGCTAAAGCCTGTGTACTTCTCTCCAATCTCATCGCCATCGATATGGCTTGCGTGCGATGCCTCTTCATCAGCGACATGGTTTAGTGCCATAGCCCAGTCGCATTCGCCGCTTTTATCGTTATCGCCACAGTCGGCGTTAATATTTTTTTCAGCACCTTTTGCAGCACCTAGGGCGCTTGGGCCCGCCCCAACACCCATAGCACGCGCCAATGCACTTTTCTCATTGTTATCTAGCGGAATAATGCCCATATAGCAGCGATGTGCCGCGCGAGTAACCGCAACGTAGGCAAGACGCATGTCTTCAGCTTCGCTCTCACGTCGAACCCTTGCTACCGCTTGCGGTGTTTGGCCTAACTGCATTTGCAGGTCTTGTTTGTCTTCATCGTAGTAAGTGAAGATCTGCGCCGTCGACTTACCGTTTTTCGAAGCATCCCTATACCCTGTGGCATAGGGAACAAATACTATAGGATACTCAAGCCCTTTCGAGCCGTGCTGCGTGATAAGTCGAATGAGTTCACTGTCGCTTTCAAGACGTAACGTAAGTTCTTCGTCACTTTCTGGTTTATGAATTTGTTTGTTGAGCCAGTCTAACAGCTGCTCAGGCCGCTGATGAGTGGTACTTGCCTTCTCTAGCACTTCAGCAAGGTGTTGATAGTTCGTCAACGCCCTTTCTACGCTATCACCATTTGGCTGGTAACTAGACTGCATTAGATGCAATAGCACGCTCATACAGCCCTTTTGCAACCACATATCGCGCAAAGCCAGCACCTTGTCGAGTGCCGCATCCCATTGTGCATCGTCTTCGTGGTACAGCAGTTCAATCAGCGTTTGCGGGCTATAGCCCCAAAGCGGTGACGCTAAGCTAGAGGCTACCTTGCTGGTGTCATTCGCGTGCCAGATGCCATTGAGTAGCCTAAGCACGTCTTTTGCTTCAACACTGGCAAACAAGTTACTGCGATCGCTAAGGTAAACACAAGCTAGCCCCTTTTGCTGCAACACGTTTTTAATGGCTCCTGCTTCGGTTCTGTCTTTAACCAATATTGCGATATCTTGGGGCTTTACACGCTCATGTTTACCGTGTTGCGTTAAAAAGTGCGCCTCGTTTAACAAGCGATATATTTCTTGTGCTATCCACTGCGCCATTTTCCGGCGCATAATGTTGGCATTTTCCTTATCTTCTAAGCTCATGCTCACATAGTTCATGGCACTGCGGTTAACTTCAGGGTCGACAAGCGGTGTTTTAGCCGCTGCGGCTTTGGGAGTAAATTCAACAGGGTTGTAGTGAATGTCAAAACCAAACACGTCGGCTGGTTTATTGGAAGCCACTGGCGCACCATAAAAAAGGCGGTTATAGGCCTTTACCATGCCTTCAACCGAGCGCCAATTCGTGTTCATTACCCAGCGATAGTCGGCCTGGCGGCCTGCCTTTAAGTAGGTGAAAATATCTCCGCCGCGAAAGCGGTAAATCGCTTGTTTCGGGTCGCCAATCATCAATAGTGCGCTGTCTGCCTCAAAGGTATCGTGCTCACTCGCAGCATTCGGATAAACCGCGTCTAAAATGGCATATTGCTTTGCGTCGGTATCTTGAAATTCATCTATAAGAGCGACAGGAAACTTATTGCGAAGCTCTGGAACCAAGGTATTGTTTGGCTTTACCACCTCATCGGCTAACATGCGAATAAGGTCGTCGAAATCGATAACACCCAGCTGTTTTTTCTGCTTTTCTACTCGCGATTTAATAAATGAGATAGCGTCAACGACTAGATTAAATACGGGTACCTTAGCTAATGCCTTCTCTTTGTCTTCTACCGCTTTATTAAGCGCCTTCACGAAGTCTTTGATGGGATTAAGAATATCTTTCACACCCGACGTATTTCTAGCAAAGCGTTTACCATCAAGAAACTTAAGTGCCTCTGGCGGCGGCAACATGTACTGATTACCTGTAGCACAATGACTTAACCAGCTTTTAAGCGCAGCTAACTCCTGCGGCCTTTCTTTTTTGTGTGCGGGTGTTTTGATGAGCTGTTCTACCAGCAGCCCTTCGTTATCTTCCACGGCTTGCAAAAGGCTTTTTACAAAAGACAATGACGTTTCTGGCGTGGCATCAAGCTGACGATTAAATGCCTCTTCAATATCGTCTTCGCTAAGCATAATTGGCGTTAGCGTACTTCTAATGCTGGCATTGAACTCGTACAGCAGTTTTTCAGGCACATGCCACCCTGACTCTGCTAACAGCAAAAAGTCGCTCTCGTTTTTACTTACTTTGCGAATGTAGTCTTCGGCTGCTTGAAGGTAAAGGTCGCTGGTGTCGTTACCTAAGTTAAGCGACATAGCAAAGCCACTGTTAAATGCTAGCTGGGTAATAACATGCTGGCAAAAACCGTGAATGGTAAATACAGATGCTTCATCAAGTTCAAGCTGGGCGGCTTTTAGCAATGCTAAGCTCTCGTCGCAATCACACTTGTTAAATAAGTGTTGGTAAACGGGGTCGCAATCGCTTGCAATTTCATCACCGTTGTCTTTGGCGTGCTGCCAAATTTGTGTGGCCTCTCGCAGCGTTTTAGCAATACGCCCTTTTATTTCCTCGGTAGCGGCTTTAGTGAACGTCATCACCAAAATTTCTTTTACTGTGAGCTTTTTTTCTAGCAGCAGTCGCAAATACAATCGAGTAATATTAAACGTCTTCCCCGTGCCTGCGCTGGCTTCAATAAGATGGCGCCCTTTGAGCGGCATTGCCACTACATCAAGCAGTTTCGCCATGTTTTCAGAGGATGGGGTGTTAACGCTCATAACTTCTCCTCTTGAGAAACATTATTGACCATAGCGTATAAAACAAACGCACATAAATGTGGCATATCTCGCCACTCTACCCCTTGTGGGAACAACCAGTTAAGGTAAGGATGATTCACCATATCAGCGCTAAAAGGCCCTGAGCTTTGCTGCCAATCGGTAATTGCACGCTGTAACTCAACGGTGTCAAACAATGCAGCAGCCTGCCCTATCAGCTGCTGTGTACCGTCTGTTGCATCGGTTGTCTTGCTAACATCGTCATCGTCAAAAGGGCAAATTTCATCAATAGCCTGACGTACTTGGCCTTTAATAGTGCTGTCAGTTTCAGCAAGGCTCCCAGAATAATTCAATAACGCTTGTAAGATATTGCTGAATTTTTCTGGCTTAAATGCCGCAGCAATCGGCTGGCTTTCGGATTTTCTCGTGCCCGGAATGAAGGTATCAAAAAGGCTTGAATAAAATGGCGTTGGCGATGTGTATAACGCCATGTAAAGCTGCTCAATAAATAGCAGTAGCTGAATAGCCGAGTCGCGTTCAAAGGCATTAAACCGGCGCTTCTTCAAAATAGTTTCGCCTTTCTCCCAAGCGCACGAATAAACGTCGAGTGGATAACGGCTATAAGGCGTAACTTCTTCGCTGCTTGAAAACACTAATTGTGAAATGAAAAAACCTAATGTGCGGTTGGTATCTACTTTTCCAGCGCACAATTCAAGTAGCGCGTCACTCCCCTCTAGGGCTGTCGCGGTAAAGGTTATGTATTTCCCTGTGAAATGGGCTTTTTTAGGCTCTGCGTCGTGGGGGCCCATGGCCTGACTTAATGCCAACGCGCCTTCCTTCCACATGTCCAGTTCTTCTTTCGCAACAGGGTTATTAGGAATATCGCCGCGTAATACTGCGTGCGTGATAATTTTTTCACTGTAGCTAAGTGCATTTGTATCTGCTTGGTCTTCTTCACTTAAAACATTAGTGTCATTTGATACATTGCGCTCAGGCGATGAAAATATGGCGTCGACTACCTTATATCGAAGTAACGCATTAGTTTCAAACGGCTCGCTATTTTCAAGCAACGTGAACGACTGAGACAAATTAACGCCAAGCCGCTGAACAGAGAAATGCTCTAATGGATCTCTAAATGCGCGCGCAATTTGGGCACCTGATAGACGTAGCTCTTCTACGCTAAGCGCTTCAGGCTGCTCGTCTGCTTGGTTACCCGCTATTGCGCCTGCTTTTGCATTAGTCTTGCTTGCACTGGCGTAACCCAGCGTTGCTTTATTGGCTTTGTCTTGTGTGCTTTGTTCCGTTTGGTTTTCGGCTTTGCCCTCGCTAAGCGATTCTATATCTGTTGCCGGGTTTAACGCCGAAGTATGCTTTGCAGATGCTTTCGTTTGTTGGAGTGCGTAAGCAAGCCGTAGCCAACCGGTTTCATAGCTTGGCAGTAAACCGGCAAAGCCCTCTTCACTGAAGGGGTGAAGTGGCGCGTACACGCTATAGGTAGACAATGCCACGTTGTAGCTGTTTTCAAGCATATCCATGAACTCAGCCAGTACTAAGCTTGGCTGACGCTCACTATTATTGGTCACATCATTTCCTTGATAGCTTAAGTACAAGCTTTCACGAGTTGAAATGATGGCTTCTAAAAATAAGTACCTGTCTTCTAATCGTCTGGAGCGGTCGCCCACACGACGGCCAGAATTCGCCATTAAATCAAGACCCAATGGGCTCGACTTTCGAGGAAATTCACTGTCATTTAGGCCCAGAATACACACTTTTTTGAAAGGGATACTACGCATGGGCAGCATAGAGCACACCGTGACTTGCCCCGTCATAAAGTGGTTTCCTGCGTCAGGTGAAGAGAAACGATTTAGAAGAAGATCGCGCACTTGTCGCAAAGTTAACTCGTGCTCGTATTCAGCCTCTTCACAGCGCGCGGCTAAATCAGCGGCAACCTTGGCAATAAGATCCCAGCTTTGTTGCTGATCTTTCGTCGGCATAAAGCATGCGTCGCGAAGCGCTATCAAGGCTTTTGACCATTGCGCTGGCGTTCGCGGCATAGTCAGTTCTTGCGCGAATTCGCCCAGTAGCGCTATTACCTCAATAAGCTTACCTAACGTTAACGCGTTTTGCCCTTCTACATCAGGAATGGTAAGCATGTCGCTAATAATACGTTCACTGTCAGGCGCCAACATACCCATGAGCAAGCGGCGGATACCCCACCACCAGCTGTAGGTATCGTCTAAGCTTACACCTTCAGACACCGCGGTTTTATGCGCGCTGTTAAGCCCCCAATGAATGTGCGCTTGTTTAAGCCACACCACCATTTGTTCTATGTCATCTTGCGATATCGAAAAACGCTTTTGCACAGAATCTAGCTGTAAGTAATCTAAGATGTCTGACACACCAAAGCGACTGTCTGGCAATTGCAGAAGCGCCATAAAGGCGGCAATCAGTGGCTCTGCGTCCATGGGGCTTCTATCAGCAATGGTACAAGGCAGGCGCACTTGTGCAATTCCTGCTAGCGATTTCGTTCCAACGCGGTGAAATACAGCGTCAACGAATGGCGCGTAATTTTCTATGGCTGGGCACATAACAAGAATGTCAGAAGGCGTACGCGTTTTATCTTGCGACAGCCAATGTAGCAAGTGATCGTGTAACACTTGCACTTCGCGAAGGGCTGAATGGGTGCACATAACCGTAACGCTATCATCAGCGCTTTTTAAATGTGTAGCAATTGGCTGAGGGTGAGCGGCTTGTAAAATGTCGTAGTGAATGAAGTCCAGTAGCCCGCGCTTGGGCTCCGTAGCGCCATCATTTCCACCTTCATCACTGCTCTCACCTTCACTTTCATCGTCAAAGACCGGTGAATCGAAAGCGCTTATTTCAAAGGTATCAAGCTCGGTTAACAGGTTGAAAAGCTCTCTTCCCTGTTTACCCAAATTACCCAACAACGGATTAGACTGATCGTTTTCCATCCACTTATGCAGCCCCTCTAAACGCAGCAGTCTTGCTTGCTCGCTGCTGCTTTTAGCCTCGCCCCAATAATTAACGCTAGGGTTTAGGTGAAAAATATGAATATCGATATGCTCAGCAAGGGCATCAAAAAACGAAATAAGCTGAGGTGCCATGGTGTTTATTGCAAATACAATTACACGCTTTGGCAAGTTATTGGGCACGTGTCCGGCTTCTAATGCTTCCAGTGTCATTTGATGCAAGCGCGCAGGATGAAGTGGCTGCTGTTTCGCTAACACTCGCCAAATCTCACTTTGCCACACTTCCATGTTATCAAACACAGCGCGCTCGTTATTTTCCCATTTAAACAACCAGTCGGGTCGGTAAAGCAGGTATTGCTCGTAAACATCGGCCAGCGCTGTAGCAAGCTGTAGGCGTTGAAGCCCTTGCTCTTGTTCGCTGCCCGCACTTTGCCAATATCTATTCACTTGCTCAAATGCTTCACTTTGCATCAGAGAGCCGTCTTGAAGAATATTGTCAATGCGCCACGTAAGCACTTCTCGGCGATAAGGCGATTGTTTTGGCACTTTGTCGTGCCCTAATACTGTACGTGCGGTATTCCACATAAAGCGTACGGGCAATGGATAATCGATATTCATTGCCACACCTTGTTCATTTGCTAGCTGCATGCTTACCCAATGCTGCATGCCTGGGCTTTCAACCAATATCGTTTCTGGCGTGAAAACACCCAAAGGTTGCTGACGCAAAAGCGTAGTAAGCAAAAAACTTAAGTGTTCTAATTTGTTAGAGGGATATAGCGCAAGCAATCGAAAAATCCTTTGTAGAACGTGCTTTTAGGTAAAGTACAAAGACTGTACAAACACCTGTCGACATTATGATTTAGTGTATCGTAATCCGCTCAGTAGTTAAGTGATTTCTTGGGGTTTACGTTAAGGAAATGTGTATTTTCTAAGTGTAAATGAACAAAAAGGAGAAATAGTTGACTACCATAAAGGCAGCTTCTGTTCGTTCATGCAGCAACCGTGACACTCGTGCAGCTATTTTTTAATAGCAATACAGTGAGATCTTAACAATAAAAATAAGCAAGTATTTAATGATGTGATTTACCGTTGATGCTTTTGCTACAGCTTTGCCGATGAGCGATTCTTGAATGTTAATGACGGACGTTGTTTATTGAATTTTGAGCAAAAAAAACCCACACAGACCTCAGGACACGAAAAATCTGCATGGGTAAGGTTTACGGTCTACTCAGTAACAACGTGAATAAGCGTTGCCTGGCACTCATTCACGTTAGCGCTACTGCGTAGTACGGTTAACAATTTGTAGTTTGCATGTTGGGTGCCAACTTTTTATTTCAATAATTTCAACACCTTACAAAAAACCCAAAAACATGACCAATAAGTCATAGTTTTACCTTGGTGCAAGTGCACCACAAGCAAGCACCTGTCGGCGGCTTGCAATGCCCCATGTACAACAGCGTGAAAAGCGAATTAGCGGTTCCTCATAAAGCGTCATTCAAGTACAATTTGCCCTTTAAAAATTCAATGTATTTTCACGGTCAGGAGCCACGATGTTAACCGCGCAACAACTCGCCACCATGCTTTCTCTTCAAGACAAAATGAACACCAAAGTTAACCCAGACTGGCTAAATGCAGGCTATGGATACCTACGTGCAGCTATGGTTGAGTCGGTTGAAGCCATTGAACATCATGGTTGGAAATGGTGGAAAGCACAGCAAAAAGACTTGCCTCAGCTTCAAATGGAGTTAGTTGATATTTGGCACTTTGCGCTTAGCGCCTGCATTATTGAATACAAGGGTGACATTACTGAATCGGCAAAGAGCATTGCCGCTGAACTAGCTAGCGGCAATGCGTTAGTGTTGTTTGATGGGAAAGAATACGATGCATCGCAGCAATCACTATTAGATAACCTAGAGCTGATGACAGGCCTATGTGCTGCGAAACGATTCAGCGTTCCACTGTTTATGTTTATCGTACGTCAATGTGAAATGTCGGCAGACGAGCTGTATCGCCAGTACGTTGGAAAAAACGTACTTAACTTCTTCCGCCAAGATAACGGCTATAAAGAAGGTACTTACGTAAAAGTATGGGAAGGCCGTGAAGATAACGAACACTTAGTAGAAGTAATGGACGCACTAGACTTAACCAAGCCAGAGTTTAGCGACTTGGTTTACGAAGGTTTACGCACGCGTTACCCTGCTTAAAAATACATAAAAGCAGCGCTAAATAGCATGTTGTTTTAGCAAACAGGTGCTTGAGAGCAAAAAAAAAGCTCTGTCATAGACAGAGCTTTTCTTGTAATAACTTCCGATTACTCAATGGCCTTGCAACAATTAAGCATCAACCCAAACAAGCTTATCGTTGTAACTGCCTTGAATAATGTCAACGAATCGCTCTTCTAGTATGTGGCGCTTCACTTTTAGCGTTGGCGTGAGCAAGTCGTTTTCAATACTCCATTCATTTTTCATCACTACTACGCGGTCCATCACTTGGTGACTTTCCAATTTTGCGTTAATGGCTTCGAATGTCTTCTTAAGGCTTGCTTCAATGCCCGCTTTGTCTTTCTTCTGGGCCTCTTCGCTAAGTACAAGTAACGCGACAGGTTGCGGTAAATTAGTACCTGTTACACACACTTGCTCAACAATTGGGTTTTCCATAAATTTAGCTTCGATTGGCGCTGGCGTAACGTACTTACCTTTGGCCGTTTTAAAGATGTCTTTCAAACGACCTGTAATTTTAACGTAGCCATCAGCATCAATAACGCCTTTATCACCCGTACGCAAATAACCATCTTCGGCAAATACCTCAGCGGTCTTTTCTGGCTCAAGGTAATACTCCAGCATATTACATGGCGACTTAACCTGAATTTCGCCCTCTTCAGAGGTACGAATGTCTACGCCGTCGTAAGGTCTGCCAATACAGCCAATTTTATCATGACGGAACGGCACACTACCGGTACCGTACGCACTGTTTTCGGTCATACCCCAACCTTCTGAGATATAAATACCAATTTTTGCAAACCATTCAATGACTGCTGGCGCTAGAGGCGCTGAGCCGCTGGCCCATAAACGGGCATTATTGATACCCAGTCCATTGCGTATTTTCTTAGCGACAATTTTGTTGAGGAAAGGAATTTTAAGCAATGTATCGAGTTTCTTTTGCGGCATTTTTGCCAGAACGCCCATTTGAAACTTAGTCCACAGTCGAGGCACAGAAATAAACAACGTTGGCTGACAGTGACCCACATCGCGCTGGAATGTCGTTAAATCTTCAACAAAGTGAATTTTTCCACCGCTATAGAAACTTGAAAGCTCTACCAATACACGCTCTGTTATATGCGCAAGTGGCAGATAGCTCATGGTACGGTCGTTTTGATTAATACCAAGCTGGTCAAGCGAGCGACGCGCAGCCCAGCATGCCGTATTGTAGCTATGAACCACCCCTTTTGGCTGACCTGTGCTTCCCGATGTGTAGATGATCGTCATCATATCGTCCATATCAGGAACTGGCGAATCATCGATTGGCGCAATATCCATAAACTCTTTCCATTGCTGCCTAGTCGCAATGTTCGGGTATGGAAATGCAACGGTTAGATACTCTGATGGAATTGAAGCGACTTGCTCAGCGGTATTATCCAGTTTGCCCACAAACAATAGCTGTACGTCAGCGTGTTTTAAAACGTACTGAACGGTATCTGGCCCTGCCGTTGAGAAAATTGGTACCGATACGTGGCCTGCCATCATTATGCCTAGGTCTGCGATAAACCATTCAGCGCAGTTTTTTGAAAAAATGCCAATTCGGCTACCTTTAGGAAAATCGAATTCACGTAAACGGGCTGCCACTTTTCTTGCTTGTTCGGCTACCTGCTTCCAGGTGAAGTCGTGATATTCACCGTTTATAGGCTGCGTAAGAAATACGTCGTTTCCACGGCTTTGTTCCCAGTGGTACAACATACTTAATGGCGATGTTATTACTTCCGTGGTATTTGCGTTTGCTGTCATGTCTAGCGGCATAAGTCACTCATATGTTGTTATAATGTAGCTCATTTTTACAATGATTTCACAGACTTCTAATAAGCCCTATTTTTAATTGAAAAACAAGCTTTTTAAACAAGCGTTTACATTCTATGCGACGAATAACAAGGCGTTAGACGTTTAATTTAGTTTTCTTATAGACTTGGCTTTTAATTTTTTATGGTCTTATCAGTTAAGAACAAATGCCAATAACCCAGTCTAGTTCCAAGATTTAAACAGTAAAGGAGTGACCTCGTCAGCATCACAGGGTTTAGCATAAAAGTACCCTTGGTGGTAATAACAAGACTTTTCTATAAGTTCTTCCACCTGCGATTGAGTTTCCACGCCCTCTGCCACACAACTCATATTTAAGTTGTCTGCTAACGCTATTGTTGTAGCAACAAGCGCTTCATTTGCATTCCCCGGTGCCATTTCATTAACAAAACTCTTATCTATTTTAAGCACTGAAAGTGGGTAGCGTTTAAGGTAACTAAGCGATGAATACCCCGTACCGAAGTCATCAAGGGCCAACACAAAGCCTTCTCCTACGAAGCGCTTAATTTGCCGCAGTGCGTTGTCGCTATCATCCATCAACACGCCTTCGGTTATTTCAAACCGGAAGGCTTCTTTGGGTAAATCGAATTCTTCAAGCAGCGTTAGTACGCTGCCTAGGTCAAATTCTGTTTTAAAATGTAGCGCCGACAAGTTTATTGAAACATACCCAGTAAAGCCCTGCTTGTACCATGAAGCTAGGTCTTGTGCAGCTCTTCGCATGGCTTGTCGGGTAACTTCAATTATATATTTAAGCTCTTCTAGTACCGGAATAAACTGGTCGGGATAAAGAGGTTCGTCGTCTAGCTTTCCACGCAACAGAAGCTCTACGCCTATGGTTGAATGAGTTCTAGCATCAATGATGGGCTGATAGTGATTGAAGAAGCCCCCGTCTGAGTAAGCGCGCTTCACTTTGTTTTCAAGCTGAAGGCGCGTTTTCGCTCGCTCATTCATATCGCTAGTAAAATAGGTGAAACCGCAAAGTGCATCTTTTTTCGCACTGTACATGGCCACGTCGGCCTGCTTAATTAACTCAGCAGGTTCAGACGCATCCTCAGGATAGAAAGCAACACCAATACTGCATGAAACTCTTAGCACTTCCTCGGCCAAAGAAATGGGGGTCTCTACCGATTCAATAATTTGTGCAACAAACGAACTTAAGTCGTCTTCGCCCGTTACCTCTTCTATCACAATAACAAATTCGTCGCCGCCTAACCGTGCTACTGTGCCCGACTCGGCAACTAAATTACGCATTCTGTTTGCCACAATGCGCAACAATTTGTCGCCATAGTCATGCCCTAGAGAATCGTTTATCCCTTTAAAGCGGTCAAGGTCAACAAACATTACGGCAACGCGATGTTCATTATGACGGGCAAGGCCAATGGCATGCTCTAATCTATCGAGCAACAACGTTCTATTTACTAGTCCAGTTAAACTGTCATACGTGGCAATTTTTAGTAATTTTCGCTCGGCATTTTTTTGCTCAGTAATATCTGAAATAACGATAAGGTAATGATCGGCAGCATTACTTTCACCGCTTACGGCGGTTATATCAATAAGCACGTCGTAGCGCTTGCCGTCAGCGCCATCAATTACTGCCTCGTCTTTCCAAAAATCACCGCCTTGCATATCTGGCAATTTGCCAGAAAGATGCCTGTTTAAATTGGGATAGCGCAAATATAGCCTAGCTAACTGTTTAGGTAACGGCTCTTTGTTATTAAGTCCGAAAACGTGCTCAAAGGCCGGGTTGGCTGCAACTAATCGCTTCTCTTTGTCAAAAATTAATACCCAGTCTCTGGTTTGCCTGAATGCATCGCTAAACAGAGTGACTTGTTGCTGTGCTTTTTCCAACCTAAACACCTGGCGTTGACGAGACAGCAAATACGCTACAAATAAGCCTACAATTAGGGTTGAGTAAATGGTGTAGGCCAAGGGTGAGCGCAATGGTGCATAGGGCATTGAAAGCGTAATTTCGGCAGGCAGTACATTATAGTCGAAACTCCCCGGCGTTGGCGCTACTGAAAAGACATAGTCACCTGGCTCAATATTAGCAAACGTTATTTTAGCGTCGTCAGTTATTCCCTCAGTAACAATTCGGTCGCCATTTAATAACTTGTAGTAATACTTTACTTTTCCTACGCCAGACATGGCCAGCGATGAAAAGTGAATAGTTAGACCATAGTCTTCATAATCTAAATCGAAGTGATGCCCGCTTAAATTCTTTAGAGGCTGGTTAAGGCTCCTATTATCTACTGAAACTTCTGTAATGGCGGTTTGTTTACTCAGCAAGCTCTTTCCAGCGTCTAAACTTTCCAACTGTGAGGCTGAAAACACTACGGCACCACTTGTCGAACCATAAGCAAAACGTCCGTCATCCAGTTTTAATGAAGCACCCTGATTAAATTCAGAAACGCTAAGCTCTCGCCCATAAATAAAGTTTTTGATTTGCCCTGTAGCCGGGTCGTATTTGTGAAGCCCCTTGTGAGAACTAAACCAAATATTACCGGACTCATCTTTTTGCAGGCCATAAACGATATTTGATAACAAAATGTTGGTGTCATTTAAATTGTACAGAGGCTCGAAGGTATCTGCATCAATGCCAATTAATCCCACCCCGCTGTAGGCAAGCCATAGAACGCCTGTGTCGTCTATAATCCAAGACGATATAGAACGATCCCTTCCGCGCTGCTGCTCAGAGAATCGATAGACCAGTTCGTGCTGAAAAGTAACAGGGTCAATTAGCCACACTCCACCTTCTGTAGCTAAAAACAGTCTATTACCGTGATATTTTGACTCTCCTAGAAAGCCAATTGAGAAGTTTATGTCGAAAACGCGCGGGTCTAACTCAAGATAAGAGACCACTTTCGTATCAACATTATATTTCACAAAGCCTTCATTGCCGATAAAGTACAAGTCGCCAGCATTTGTAAGCATCATCCCGGCGCCGAAAGCGTCAAATATAGACTCTTCACCACCTTCAGTTACTTTCGGGTAATTCGCCTCCCCTGTTTCTGGGTCAAAAATACGAATACCGTCGTACGTGTCTAAAAACAGTTTTCCGCTCGACGTTGGTAAAATCTTATCTACGGCACCTTCACCAACTGTTGCTTTCTCACTTTCTTCGTACAGGTACTTCACCGACTCCATAGTGGTAAAATCGTAGTGATTTAACCCGTTTTCTGTACCAACCCAAAGTTTATTTGGCTCTGTTTCTGCAAACGCCCACACAACATGACTGGTTAGCGAACTACTTCCATCAGCACGATCATTTTGTATGGTGAAAATATCCGCGCTTTTAACTCCGAAATAGAGTGCGCCAGCGTAGACCGAACTAAGCCAGAGGTTGTCTGACTCGTCCTTTGCTATTGCAGTAATCTTTTTATCTGATATTTCGGTGAAACCGTTATGGGGTTCTAAGATATGCTCGTATTGCCATCTGTCAGCCGTTTTCGTTAGCTGAAACAAACCTTTATTGGTACCCATCCAAAATGCATTGTCTTTGTATTGCACCAGTGTCCACACGTTTCTGTCTGAAACCACTTGCTTGAACACATTGTCTTTTTCACCTCTCACTTGAGCGAGAAAGTCCTGTTTAGACGCAACAAAAACGCCGAGAACCGTAGATATCCAAACTCTGTTTTTATCGTCTAATAACAAGAACTTCGCATTGGCATTGTCGAGATTTTCCTCAACTTCACCAAGGTAATCTAGGGGAGTGAGAGGCTGATTTTTGTCATTAACACTTTTGGTAAATACCCCCGAAGTGGTCGCTACAAGAAGTGTATCCTCAATGGTAATGGCGGCGCGAATACTTTGATTACTTTCAAGCAAGGAGGTGGGAAGCGTTGCAATACTGCTCAACTGTTTAGTATTCGTATCAAATTGCTGAATTTCTTCACTTAGCGCGATAATAAGTTGTGATGGCGTGTGCCAATGAAAGGTCTCCGCGTGTTGAACAAAGCCCTCAATATTGCGGTAATGTGTAGGTTTAATTTGCACGATATCTTGTGTAGCTAGATCAAGATAATAAACCCCTCTACCGTAAACACTAAACCACAGTGCATCGGTATCCTGCAAAGCCAGTCGATAAACTGAGGCGTCAATAAGAGCATTGTCTTGCCCGGTTATTCGCTTAGTGCTAACACCATCCCAACGAGCCAAACCACCTTCTGTTGCAATCCACACGAAGCCATCTTTATTAATTGCAATGTCATTAACGATATCCTGTGGTAAGCCATTCTTTGTTGATAGTGACTGAAACACAGGGTTTGATAATCGCGGGGATGCCACAGTCGGAAAGCTTATAATAAGCGATAACAATAAAAGGTAACTGAAACGTCTCATCAAGAAAGGGTCGCACATTTAAAATTTTTATTATTGCCCAAGTGTAACAGAATGTTTGATACATGGGCAGATTGATAAACAAGGTTTTTAAATGCACTAAACATTTAAATAAAGCATTGAATAGTTAGCACATTTTATAAAGGAAGAGAGAAATATCTAATAGAGATAACAGCGCTTTGCCCTTTTTTAGCTTATTACTTTTGCTTGTAATTGCTACTCCTGTTGGACAGGTATACGACCTACAGGTACCACTTGTCGCCTAATACTAGGCTGAGGAGCAAGCCGGTATAAGTCACCATTTTGCCCCACATAATGCTTTTTCACGCCGCATGCCTTAGCAATAGCTGCGTGAGCTTTAAGATGTAAGTGCTCCCCATGAACGGGAATAGCAATAGTGGGTTTTACCCAATGGTACATCAGCTTTAGTTCTTCTTCACATGGATGCCCGCTTGCGTGAATAGGCAGTGTACTATCTTCACTGTGAATAACGGTAACGCCCTTAGCTGTCAGCGACTTGCTTAATCGGCCAACGCTTTCTTCATTGCCCGGAATCACAATTGAGGAAAACAAAACCGTGTCGCCTTTATCAAGGCTTAAGTGTGGGTGGTTATCTTTTGCGAAACGAGCTAAAGCCGTATTTTTTTCTCCTTGACTGCCAGTGGCAACTGCTAAAACTTCGTGAGGCGGCAAATAACCTAAATGCTGGGGGTCGGTAATGGGCAAATCATCAGGCCAAATTCCCTGCTGCTTGGCAATACTGTACATATTCATTAGAGAGCGCCCGTATAAAGCCATGTACCGCTTAGTTTTTTGTGCTACTTTAGCTAACGAAATAAGCCGCGCAATATTGCTTCCAAAACAACTAACCACGACCCTGCCTTTCAAAGGCGCTATGGTACTTAACAAGCCGTCATAGCAGTTGCGTTCTGAAATTGAAAAACCTGGTTTAGGTGCATTGGTCGAGTCGCCTACTAAAGCGAGTATATTTTGGCTACCTAGCCGCTTGTAAAGGCTGACGTCGAACGGCAATCCAGTAATAGGGTTAGCGTCAATTTTCCAGTCAGCTGTATGAAGTACGCTACCAGCGGGCGTGTCTATTTTAAGTGCAAAAGGCTCAGGCAAGGAATGGGTGATGGCTAACCAATTTACACTAAATTGCCCTATTTGGTGGGTTTCACCTGCGTCGACTTCTATGATGGGTATGCGATTTGCCAGCTTGCTCCTGGCAAGCTTACGCCTTAGCACTTCAGCCGTAAAAGACGTGGTGTAAATCGGTTTTTGGAAACGCTCCCAAAGATAGGGTATCGCTCCTACATGGTCTTCATGAGCATGGGTAATAACTATGCCAGCTAATGCATCTTTCTGTTTTGCAATAAACGAAGGGTCTGGTGCAACGACGCGATGAGTCGTACCTGTAGAGGTGAGGTCACTTTCCCTTGGCCCTTCTGTTTTGTAGGCTGGCCTTTTATAGGCCGGAATAAGGGGCTCATCAAACGACACGCCGCAATCTACCATCAACCACTGCCCGTTGTGACCGTACAAATTGAGGTTCATCCCAATTTCACCCGTTCCACCTAACGGAACAAACCACAAATCATCAACAGTTGGTTGCAACAAAACTGATACTACCCTTCTCAAAATGGGGAAATTAGATAGAACACATGACCGAAGTAGAAAGCCAGACTATTCGTGCAATT
This sequence comes from Alteromonas gracilis, assembly GCF_043642145.1. Taxonomy (GTDB): domain Bacteria; phylum Pseudomonadota; class Gammaproteobacteria; order Enterobacterales; family Alteromonadaceae; genus Alteromonas; species Alteromonas gracilis_B. The sequence continues at coordinate 47,183 of NZ_JBHZRZ010000016.1, read as the reverse complement.
CAGCGTTTAGCTGATCAATAACTTCGGCCCAATCTGCATCTTCAACAATAGCGTCTTTCAAAAACGCCGACTGGGCTTCATTCCAGTAAGGTGCCTCGTGAAGATGTTGGCTTTTATTGAGTCCTCGATGGGTTTCAAAAAATTCGGCGATTTCCTCGTCAGAACTTCCTAATCCGAGTTGGCTAAATAACGTGTTCATTGTGGGCTGTTCAGTAAACATATGGCCTCCTTGGGTTACCGATAGAGTGGGAAAAGCGACTAACTTTGGTTTACGCACGTTAAAAACCTAATCGCTCAGCCCCTCTGCTTACTGAATATTTACCTATTCTTCAGCCCTTGAGATCACACGCTATAAATACTCCGCGAACTCTTCAGGCGTGATGACCTCACCCTCTTCAGCTGGCACAGGGCATACAATCACCATAAGTTCGTCTTGCGTCATGCCAGGCACCCATTTGGTTAGAAACTCTTTTGTTGATAATTCCATTGCTTCACAGTGTGACCAATCTTCTGTAGCCCACAGCAGTGCAAGTTCTGCATCTGGCCAAACAGGTACACCATCTTCTTCATCTGTAGTCAGCATGACACAGCCATGCTCATCTTTAAGAATGAAAAGTTTTTCTTCAGCTTTAATTGTCGCAAGGCTCGCCTCTAAGCGTTGAAATGCGTTTTTTTCCAATAGAGGATGTAATTGTGACATAGGGTTCTCTCTTAAAATCTGTCATTAGCATGCCACTTGTTATGGGCATAATGGGTAAACCTATCAATAGCAATTAACACGCTGTCGATACGCTTTCTATAATCTCAGCCAGACCAACTCTTCTTACTTGTTTCATGCTGTGTACATATACTTTGGACGATACGTTTTCTAATGTTTCAATCTTGGTCACATTTACATTATTTGGCAATTGGCTCTCTACGTTAGTTGGCAATACAGCAATACCGCCTTCACTTTGTAAATTATTCAACGCAAGATTCAATGAGTTAGTTCGTAGTTTAGCATCGCGTAGTTGCGGATAAGCCGTTAGTAGCCAGTCCCGCGCCTTGGTGCCCCAATCTATGGCGACAAAGTCGGCCGCGTCAATAACGTCAGACTCTGTACCAATTCGATAAAGCGCTAAATCCTGCTCAAGCAATACATCACTGTTTACTTCTTCTGATTTTAGCGGCTCTGTAGAAAAAGAAAGATCGGTAACGCGTTCATGAAGTTGTCTAGACAAGGTATCAAGCGTCAATACCTCAGCTTTTACGGACCAATCGGGAAATGTGTTGTGTAAATGGCTTAGCATTTGCGGCAGCAACAACTCGCTCGCTAGCTGCGTAGCGCCGCAAACTACGTATTCGGAAGACTGAATCTGCAACTCTTGTTTTGCTTCGTTTAAAGTTGCGCAAAGCTGCTTTGCGTAAGGCAGAAGTTTCTCGCCCGATTGCGTAAGCTGAATACTGTTTCTTTGTCTTATAAATAGCGTGGTGTGGAAGTACTCTTCAAGAAGCTTTATTCGAGCACTCACTGCAGATTGTGTTAGGTAAAGATTTTCTGCTGCTTTACCAAAATGACGAGTTTTTGCCACCTCTATAAAAGTGGTAAGAAAGCGAATATCCATGCTTGTTGTACAACCGAATTAAAGTGAAACTAAACTGACACAGATAATACGGTAAGTAAACACAAAAGCACAGAAGCGCACCGCGATAAACGGTACGCTTTATTAAAATTTCACCAACTCGCTGAATTAATACTCTTCTTGGTGCAGGCGACGTTGTTTATCACGACGTTGCAAGTCACGCTTCTGCTTTGCCTTAACAGTACTTTGACGTTTAGCATTTGGCTTTTTAGCGTGAAAATCTTCCTCTTCTACCGAGTCCCATTCATCACGCTGGTAACGATAGTCTTTACTCATTGACTTCTCTTGGTTGTTAACACACTTCAATTATTATCGTAAGCGGAAAAATAGAAAACGAATTTTAATCATCGTAGCGATAAGAATTTTTGATTATTCTCAATGATAAATTTCGTGGACTTTGTGCCATCACCTTTCATACACTCGCAGTATGATACCCATGACAGCACACGCGCCATTAAACCTCATGCATTTCCCATATAATTCAAAGCATTACATTGTTTTATTTAGGTGCTAGTCTGCGCTCAAGACTGTTCAAAAAAAATACTACATTTAGAAAATCATGTTATCTTTTAAGCCGTTAAAAATTTTTTATTGATAAGAGCAAAATCTTTTGTTTTATCTTCGTTTTTAATTATTTTAAAAGTGCGCTGAACAAAACATAACGTTGGGTACAACATGAAAAGTTTAGCTATTCGACTATCTGCAAAACCTTATATCGACCGTCAAAAGTTTCCATATGGTTTTCGTAAGTCAGGTGACTTCAGTATTACTGAAGCCGATATTCTTACCAACTATGGCAAGACCTTATTAGGACTTGAAAGTGGCGAGCTGACACCAGAAAGTGATGACGAGGCACATTTTGTTGAATTCATCAGCGGCAAGGTAGAAGCCAGCAATAATTTAGAAAAAGCCTGGGCAAAATACGTCAGATTAGCAAGAGGTAAAAAGCACTTCTATACGCTTCATAGTAGTGCAAGTAACCAGTCAGATTACGACGAAGACTATTCTGACGAAGAATTCGATGTAGCATAACGTTACATAAACATATAAAAAGCTCGCTCTAGCGAGCTTTTTTGTTTTTAAAATCAAATGATCTCAATCAACATCATAAAAGAACAAAATGGAGAAACGTTAAGGACTGTCTACACTTAGAGTAATACAGAGCATCGTAGCTAAAAGCTTAAGTGACTCTGAACAACGAGCCCATGCAAAGGAGGCGCAATAATGATCATCAGTTCAAAACAGCTAACTCACTATTCGATTCATGCACTTGATGACAAAGTGGGCGGCATACGCGATATCCTTTTTGATGATGAGACTTTCACCGTACGCTATTTAGTCGCAGACACGAATACTTGGCTACCACTCAGCCGCAAAGTGGTGATTTCCCCAATTGCCGTCACAGAATTGGATGGTGACAGTGAGACTGTTCATATCAATATGTCAGTCGAGAAATTAAAAAATAGCCCTACAATTGATGAACATAAACCCGTCTCTCGTGAATATGAAGAGAACCTTTTTAAGTATTTTGGCTATGGCTATTATTGGATTGGACCAGGCGCATGGGGCGAATTTGCTCATCCTAACGAGTTAGTTGAGCTTCAACGGGCTGAAGAATCAGAAGCAGTTCGCCCCAAAAAGACAACTAATCATTTAAGAGCGGTAGGAGAAGTGGGTGGCTACGAAGTTGCGACAACTACTGATAACGTGGGTCATATTAGTAACTTCATCATCGATACCCGTGATTGGAAGATAAATATGCTTGTTGTGGATACCAACAACTGGTTGCCTGGTGGCAAGCATTTAGCGCTTTTGCCAAGCGATATTGACAACATCGACTGGGCTGCACACAACGTTGTTGTAAACTTAAGCCACGATGAACTTGTTAACCGGCCAGAAATTGATAGTGATAGGATTGGTGAGGAAGGATATATCCCAATGATTTGTAAGCAGTTAAGCGATGAGGCCAAGTAGCCAAATGTGATGCCATGGTGAGAAACCTTGCCTCTAAACGTTTAAAAGCGTCACATGTCTAGCCTTTAACAATGTCCGTTAACTCACGGACATTGTTGTTTTAAAGAGTAAATCAATTACTCGCAGAAAAATTCATACATTAAAGCAATCAGACGCGTAACACGCTCATCTGCCAAGCGGTAATAAATAGTTTGCCCTTCCCTTCTTGTCGCAACCATTTTGGACTCTCTTAGCAAAGCAAGATGTTGCGAAATTACAGGTTGTGAAACGTTAATTACTTCTAGGAGCTCGGTTACCGATTTTTCCTCCTTTAGTAACGAACAAAGCACCATTAGACGGGTTTTGTTCGCAAATTGCTTAAGGAAGATTTCAGCTTCCGCAGCGTGTTCCATTATATCATCTGAACCTATTACCATATCCTCGGACATAAGCACTCTCTATCTGTAAAGTATTTCAACATCAATCTAGCCATTTATTATACTAAAGTATAAGACAATTTGCCGACTTGCCATAATATGCGACGAATCCCTTTATTTTATATTGTTTTAATACTTTCTAAATTATACATTAGATTTATCTAATTTTAATGTTTAGTTAAATAAAGGATTAGTTATGCTCATAGACCTAAAAACACGTATTAACAACATAGACGCCAATGTAAGAACCGTCACTGCTGAACAAGCTGCAACTGAATTAAGCCAAAATAAAGGGACACTTATCGACGTGAGGGAAGCTGCAGAAGTCACTAGCCAGCCTGTGCCGGCATCGCTGCACATTCCAAGGGGTATACTAGAGATGAAAGCACTTGAGCTCTTCAAAGACGAAGCAACACCGCTTTACATCCACTGCGCTTCTGGCATTCGCGCAAAACTCGCAGCCGAGCAGCTTTCAAAAATGGGTTACAGTAATATTTCGGTTGTGACATGCGCGATTGACACAATAAATCAAGTGAACCAGCGATGACTTCGCAAACAAGTGTGTGTTATAAAAACCGATAAAGCAAAGTTTCAAGGCCAAGTTTAAGGCGCTATATGCTGAAATCCACGTTAGAACAGTGGCGGATGTTCAAAGCCGTCGTCGATGCTGGTGGCTTCAATCAAGCCGCGGTGGAAGTGCACAAAAGCCAATCAAGTGTGCACCATGCCGTTCAAAAATTAGAAAATGCAATAGGCGTAACGCTGTTTGAAAATGTTGGCCGCAAAGTGAAGTTATCGCCTCAGGGCGAGCTAATGTATCGCCGCGCTGCATTTTTGCTTGATGAAGCGCACAAGCTAGAAACAGTGGCCAGTAATTTACAATCTGGGACAGAAACAACGCTGCGTATTGCGGTTGATATCATTTTTCCGTCTGAATTACTGTATAACGTACTTGCTAAAGTTTCCGCTGAGTTTCCCCTTCTGCGAATTGAAATTGAAGAGACCGTTTTGAACGGCGCAAATTCGCTACTTAGTAGCGGCAAAGTAGATTTGGCTATTTCTCCTTTCGTTTTTCCAAGTGGATTTAGCGAAGATTTATGTGAAATTGAGTTCGCCGCGGTTGCACACGCAGACCACCCGCTACACCAGCTAAAAAGAACACTTACACTAGAAGATTTGAAATCACATCGCCAAATTGTGGTGCGCGACTCTTCCACAGAAAGGAAAGCGGATGTGGGTTGGCTTGGTGCAGAGCAGAGATGGACCGTTAGCCATGTTAGAACTTCTTTAGATATTATTGCGCAAGGTTTAGGGTTTGCTTGGCTGCCCATAGCGATAATCAAAGATCAGTTAGAAGACGGCACACTAGTACCACTTCCTTTAAGTAACAACGCAGCGTTAAGAAAAGCGTTGCTTTACCTTTCATTTGAAGACGGTGATGCTCTGGGACCAGCGTCACGAGCATTTATGGGTGAACTTCGCTATCAAACAATGCATCTGCCCTCATCTGACTTTATGTTAGATGCCTGTAACGAATAGGACCCGTCGCTACCCCACCGCAGTGGCCAATTGCTCAAAACCGAGAACAAAGCCAAACAAAGAAAGAGAGACACCCACCAAGGCTACAGCGCCATCGTCTGTGGCCATACCTATAGCCATAATGAACACCGCGAAGGCAGGTACCAACCCCATGAACGGAATGAGTTCAAGCGGGATCATAACTATCCCACAGCCGACACAACACAGAGCAATAAAAGATCTAAAAATAGTCTGACGCATGAAAAAACATCGAGGGACAAGAAATCGGTCTACCCTAACGGCAATTGGCTTAACTTTGCCTACGATATAACGAAGTTGGTCTGCATCGCATTGTAACTCCAAGACTTTTTTCGGTAACCATGGATGTCTTCGACCAAGTAAAATTTGCAGAGCGATAAGTAAAATAGTCCCACCCGCCAAAGAAGGTATTCCAGGAATGGCACCAATCGGTGTACAGGCAATAAACGAAGGAAGGGCAAGCATTGGGCCAAACCCACGTTTTTCCATTACTTCCCAAAAGTCAGCAAATTCAAATATGTCTTGTCTTGCGCGAGGCTGCATTTTCCCTAGCAACTCGTACAATGTCATTGATCTTTCTGCTGTTTTTTCCCACATTTTCAATTCCTTTGATGTCACAAAAATTCGTGAATACGTAAGTGTTCAGGTGCGTTTGCCACTAGAAGCCTGTGCCAATTCACGAGATGAGATTTATAAACCACCGTGTAAAACGAGAATTGATAGTGAGGATTTGTGCGAAAAATATGCCACAGACCTTTCATCGGTTACCCAGAAGTTAGGAATACTTCTTGCAAAAACAGCTGAAATGTTTGTAACAACGCGTGTTGACACTGAAAAGATAATCGTTAGCAGACACGAGAGTTTTGGAAACGTCATGAACACGTAATTGCAAGGCAAGTTTTAAAACATATCCGCAAGTAAAATGCTGACCACTTAAGATAGGTTATCTAAAGTACCTGCTTCTTCACACGCTTTTTTAAGCTTGCTCTTAATGAACATTAAAACGCAGCAATTCCGTATTATTCGAAGTTACGCTTCGTAAACGGGACGTTGTTAGCGTATGATAAAACTATAACATTGATCTTATTCCATTTTTTGGGATAGGAAAAAAGAGAGGGACATCCACGTGCTAACTGTACTTTTAGTTGATGATGATATTGAATTCACAGAAGTTGCCTGTACTATCATCGAATTTTTAGGGCATGAAGTGCTCACCGCAGGAACACTTAAAGAAGCAAGAGACTGGTTAGAAAAAGAAACGTTTGACCACGTACTGCTCGATTTCATGCTACCAGACGGAAGCGGCGCACATCTGTTTAATGAACTTGATGCTTTACCTAAACGTCCTAGAGTGACATTAATCACAGGCCACCCTTCTGTAAAAAGCGTCATTAAAGGCCTCTGTGGCCCTACCGTCGATTATCTAGTAAAGCCCATTCAACGCGAAGAAATTGAGGCCGTTTTAAGTAAAAAACCGAAAGAAAAAGTGCCTAAAGAAGAAGAGATTGAAAAGCACTTTGACTTACTTATCGGTGAGTCGCCAGTCATGAAAGAGCTTTATAAACTTATTTCGAGAGTAAGTAAAACAAGCGCAAATGTCATGCTTTTAGGCGAAAGCGGCGTGGGTAAGGAAGTCGTTGCCGCGGCTATTCATCGTGCATCTGAAAGTGAAGGTCCGTACATAGCAACTAACTGCGGTGCCTTTTCGAAAGAACTAATTGGCAGCGAGCTTTTTGGTCACGAAAAAGGGGCGTTCACGGGTGCTGTTGGACGTAAAGAAGGCGTGTTTGAACAGGCGGAAGGTGGCACACTCTTCTTAGATGAAATAACAGAAATGCCCATTGATATGCAGCCTAATTTACTGCGTGTGCTAGAAAATAAAGTGGTTATTCGCGTAGGGGGCACCAAAACCATCCCCGTTAATTGCCGAGTGGTTTCAGCGACAAACCGAACTATGGAAGAAATTGCACAGAGCAAAGTGCTGCGTGAAGATATTTATTTCCGGTTAGCTGTTTTCCCTATCACTATACCGACACTTCGCGAGAGAAAGGAAGATATTCCCTTGCTAGCCAAAACCTTTATCGCTGAATTTAATAAAGACAATGATTCGCAATTTAAATGGGAAGAAAGCCAGTTGGATACTCTGCAGGCCTATGACTGGCCGGGAAATGTTCGTGAACTAAGGCACTTTGTACACCGCGCTGCAATAATGAGCGACCCCGAAAAGAGCGAAATTGAGTTACCCAAAACTATTGAGTCTCCTTTTGCCCAAAAGCAAAGTACAGCCCCCGCACTGCAAGCAGGCAGAACGATAGAGGATGTAGAAAAAGAGCTGATTTACGCAACACTGGAAAAAGTAAGCGGTAACAAAACTACGGCTGCAGAAATGCTTGGAATAAGTACTAAGACACTTTATAACCGCCTTCACGCCTACGGTGATTTAAGCAAAGACGATTAAAAATGAGGTATTCGGCATGACTAGCCAAGAGTTTTCTCGACTAAGCGTTTTTGTGCATGATGCACGTAAGCCGCTGAACAGAATTTCGATGCAAGCTGAACTTGTAAAGATGGCACTAAATGGTGATGTTCCGCCTGAAAAGGCACTAGCTGCGCTGGATAAGATTATTAGCAGCGCAAAAGATTGCAGCCATACCCTAACTGATATGACATCAGAGTTGGGCGGCAACATTTCGGATTGAATGCATGATCACCAAAGTTTTATCGTCCCTGTACAGTTGGATAATTTTAATTGTACTGGTCATTGTTGTTATTACTGCTAACTCTTTTTATGTTGTAAGCACGCTTAACGATCTTTCAGCACTGGAAGCAAGGTTGTTTACAACAAACCGCGTGATTAACGCGGTAAATAGGTTGCACGTCGCTGTACTGCGCATTGAGTCGGGCCAGCGTGGCTACATGATCACCCAAGATGACGCTTATCTCAGCGATTATATGGAAACGCTAGGTACCGTTGGTGAGCTAATGGAAGAGGTCGAAGTAAGTTCATTTTCATCTGATATCGGAGAGCAACCCGAGCGCATAAAACGTTTATTGGCCTTAACGAAGAACAAAATTAACGAGGTTATTGAAGTTGTCGAACTCTATAAGGCAGGCCAAGTTGAAGACGCTATCGCGCTCGTTAAGTCTGATAAGGGTATAGCGCTGTATACACGGTTTGAAGATGTTTTTCGCGAAATTGACGATTCAGAACGAGATATGCAAGGTACCCACCTCGCCAATTTAATGAGTTTAAGGCGTGATTCGGTTAATACCTTAATTATTTCATCGGCTACTACCCTACTTCTGATCATCTCAGTTTTTATTCTGCTCAAAATAAATTCTCGTGAGCATGAGAAGTATCGAGCCGAATTAGAAACAATAAACGAAGAACTTGAATCTCGAATAGCTGAGCGTACCCAAGAACTCAGCGTTTACTCAGACGAATTGGCAAGAAGTAATAGAGAGTTAGAAGACTTTGCATTTGTAGCCTCTCATGACTTGCAAGAGCCCTTAAGAAAAATTCGTGCATTCGGCAATCGCCTTGAGTCAGGCTATGGTGATGTGATAGATGATCGCGGCAAAGACTTTCTTGCTCGCATGTTAAACGCTGCAGAACGTATGTCTATGCTGATTTCTGACCTTCTAGCGTTTTCTCGTGTTTCGACGCGTGGTAAAGATTTTCAGAACGTTAACCTTACAACCGTTGTAGACAGCGTTCTTGACGATCTAGAAGTTGCCATTGAGGAAAAGTCAGCACAGATTCACGTTACTGATATGCCCTGTATACATGGTGATAAAACACAACTTGAACAATTGTTTTTAAATCTAATTTCTAACGCACTTAAATTTCAAAGCGAAGGGGTGACTCCTGTTGTAAACATTCATGCGAAAGACGCAACAGATGAAGATACCAAAGATATTCTGATCCGAGAGGAATATGAATGGACAAAAGTAACGGTGTCAGACAATGGAATAGGGTTTGAACAATCTTTTGCAGAAAAAATATTTGCCCCTTTTCAACGTTTACACGGTAGAAGTGAGTATAAGGGAACCGGAATTGGCCTTGCTGTATGCCGGCGAATAGTAGAAAGGCACAACGGCCTAATAACCGCAACCAGTGTGCCTGGAGAGGGTGCAACGTTCACGATAGTTATACCAAAAGACAGTGAACCTTTTGGTTCTAATAATAATGGAGAAAAGCAAAATGACGCGTAAACAGACACAACCAATCAATATTCTTATGGCCGACGACGATGAAGATGATAGATTGCTGACGGTCGACGCTTTAAACGAGAGCCGCGTATTGAATAATCTGTTTTGCGTTGAAGATGGCGTTGAGTTACTTGAGTTTCTTCGACACGAAGGTAAATACTCAGATCCTTCAACGTCACCGCGTCCTAGCTTAATTTTGCTTGATTTAAACATGCCTAGAAAAGACGGCAGAGAAGCACTCCAAGAGCTTAAAAACGACCCGAAATTGCGCAGTATTCCTGTTGTCATCCTTACCACGTCTAAAGAGGAAGAAGACATGCTTCGCGGGTATGATTTAGGGTGCGCATCTTACATTACTAAGCCAGTCAATTTCGAAGGGTTGGTTGAACTCATGCGTGCGCTTGGTCGTTATTGGATTGAGTTCGTTGAACTACCACACGAGTAAAAGGATTACTGGATGACAGAGGTTATTAAAATTCTATTAGTAGAGGATGATGAAGACGATTACTTCTTAACCTCTGATTATCTAGCGCAGTGCGAATCGCCCACGTTCGAGTTAACGTGGGTTACGAACAGTAATGATGCCGTTGAGGCCCTTAAAACAAAGAACTTTGACCTTTGTTTGCTTGATTATTTACTCGGCGCTGAGAATGCGATTGACGTCCTCACTGTTTTAAAAGCGAATCAGATTAACTTGCCTGTGGTCATTCTGACTGGTCAGTCTGATGCCACCGTTGACGAGATGGTCATGCGCGCGGGTGCGGCAGACTATTTACAAAAATCTGAAATTGAAACCCCGCGGTTCATGCGAACTATTCGCTACGCCATGGTGCGACGTGACATTGAAAACGAACGTCTTGAACGCAGTAAGGTCGAGCAAAAGAACAAGGCCAAAGACAAGTTTTTAGCTCATTTAGGGCACGAGCTACGTACGCCCCTCACTTCTATTCTCGGTTACACTGAACTACTAATAGATGATTCTAGAAATAGCCCGTTTCAGCAAGAATTGTCTATTATCCATTCTAACGGTAAGCATTTACTGAGCCTATTGAACGACCTTCTAGACATGTCGCGCATAATGGCCGATAAGCTTGAGCTAAATATCAAAGACGTAAATCTTTCAGCGTTCTTGACAGATATTCACTCGCTGATGCGACTGAACGCCAAAGATAAAGGGCTAAGTTTACACGTCATTTCTAGCACAAAAATTCCTGAGTTTATCCAAACTGACCCTACTCGCTTGCGCCAAGTATTGCTTAACTTGATATCTAATTCGGTAAAATTTACTGATAAAGGCAGCATAACCTTAACTATTTCATTAGATGAACCAGTTGCAGAAAATAACCAATTGGCATCGCTTAAATTCTCTGTTGAAGATACAGGAATTGGGATGGCGCCTGATAAACTTGTTAGTATTTTTCAGCCGTTTGAGCAAATCGAAGACTTAATGCGAGCTAATCACGGTGGCGCTGGCCTTGGGTTAGCCATTTCCAAAGAACTAGTAGCTAAGTTAGGTGGCAAAATTGACGTTAAATCTCGCATGGGTGAAGGCAGCACGTTTACTTTCGATATCAATCCAGGAGATATTTCATCGCAGCCATTCGTTGAACTTGAACTTGGACAAATTCAACCTGTTGAGTCAGAAAGCATTAATCTTAACGTCACTGGCAGAGTTTTGATTGTTGATGACTTGCGAGAAATTCGCAGGCTAACAGGGCATATTGTCAGTCAGTCTAACGCCGATATTAGCTATGCAGAAAATGGCGTAAAAGCACTGGAAGCGGTTTTACAAGCCGATGAATATAATCAACCATTCGATTTAGTTCTAATGGATATTCATATGCCTGTAATGAACGGCATTGAAGCGTTACATGCCATACGTCGTCATGGCCAAAATACACCGATAATAGCCGTTACCGCTGCAAGCCGCAAGGGGTTGAGAGAGTCGCTCATTCGCGAGGGCTTTAATGATGTAATTGGTAAGCCTATAGATCGCTTTGCACTGGCAAACCTTCTTTCCCAATTTCTTCCACCAGGTAATCATGTCACCTTTACAAATGTAGAAGCACAAGTGGCAGACATGCCAATGAAAAAGCCTTATGCACCTGAGAAAGAATCATCTCAAAGTGAAGCCATTGAAAATGGCGCTAACAGTGAATTGTCGTCAGAAGATAATGCGAGTAAACCTACAGCACCGCAAAAAAAACAAATACTTGTCATTGAAGATGATGAAGACGCAGCAGAGCTTTTGCTGCTATTTCTTTCGCACCTAGGCCACACGGTCAGCGTGGAAAATAGTGGAGCCGATGCATTGCAAGCGGCCAAGGACAATAACTTCGACCACATCTTAATGGATCTCACTCTGCCTGATTACGATGGATACGATCTTGCCACTGAACTCAGGCAAGAGCAGCCAAATGCAATACTCACTATCGTTAGTGGCCATGAGGCTGACACCGAAGCAATGTCTTCCATTGGCATTAATAACGCATTGCTTAAACCCGTCACTAAAGATGATTTGGCTTCGGTAGTTGGCCAGGTATAGGCAACCCCAGATTAAAACTAAGAAAATATTACAAGGCTTTGCACAATCTTCGTGTGAGCCTTGCAACTCCCTCCTACTTTCATCCAACAAAATTATTGAAAATGCTTATATTTCATGTGCTTATTTATTTGGTATGCCAGTTGCAGCTTTCTTTGTGAACCCAAAATATTAAGGAGAGTATTATGGCTACACAAGCTTCAGCAAAACCCCAAACTGCAAAGCGCACTAGCGCAAATAGCGTCGCTGAGCCAAGTCACCCAGTAACGGACCAACTGAAGGAAACGCTTCACGCCTCTGTCGATAAACTTGCCGACAGCGCAGGTGTTGCAGAGGAGAATATTCGTCGCACTGCCACATCATCTGCAGAAAATATGTCAGCCAGAAAGCGTTTAGCTGAGCAGAAATGGCAAGCGTCAAAGATTCGCAAGTATGCTATTGAAAACCCAGTGGCGACTGCGGGGATCGCATTCGCAGCGGGTATGTTGGTAACGTCTCTGTTACGTAAGAAATAAGCATTATGCCAATGCCTGATTTTCGCAAAGCGCATTTCGTAACGTGCTCTGAAAATCCTTTTCGCCTGACGCCGCCAACGGCTCAGGCGAATTTTGATGTAAATACGGTGCACGAACACACAAGCGCCGACGCCACCACTTCAAAACGTGTTGATGATCGCCCCTATCCAGACCCTTCATTTTCAGAAGTTTTCTCTGCTTTAAAAGATGTATTTACCCAACGCAAAGCACAAGGGCTAGCCTTTTTAGAGCTAACCAACAGTGAGCTTATGCTCGTTAAAAAGAGCTTATTTATTACCGTATTTGCCTGCTTCGCTGCATTCGCCTTAAGTATAGTTTGTTGGCTACTAGTAAATGTAGCTGTAGGCGCTATTTTGCATACTCTCGGATTGAGCTACGTATCTATTCCATTCGTATTGTTAGTAGTTAATGTTGTGGCGCTTTATGGATTAATCAGAATTGCTCGAGATGCTTTCCAGTACGTCAATTTGCATAGACTCATTCAAACATGGCGTCGTGTGTTTGAATGATTTAGATATTCGATAATGCCTCTTATTCCAACTGGCACAAAACATATAGGTGAATAGTATGAGTTTTCTATTGAAAGAAAATTTTGAAAACATCGCGCAAAAAGAACATGCCTATTTTTCTCAAAAGCATCATGCAGACATTGCACTTACTCATGCAAAAGGGCAATGTAAGTTAATGATGGGGAAACCCGAAACGTTATTAGCCATATCCACTATTGGGGCCTATAAAGGCGCTGTGGATGCCAGGCCTAAGGCAAAACGTAATCAAGCACTGATGGCGTTAGGCAGAACAGCGTTATTGTCATTGTTTCAGTGATCACAGTACATGAGGAATATGTGAGATGGACAACAAAAAAATAATCAAAAAAAGTCGCTTAATGTTTGCCGGAATTAGTGCAGCATTAAGCCTTGCATTAGCAGGTTGTTCATCAACTCCTGTCGCAGCTCCAACACCGTATAAATCGGCGAGTACAAAAGCGTCGTATGGTTACTCTAGCGAAAAAGTATCGAACAGCGAGTACAGGGTGTTGTTTAAAGCAACAGACAAAACCCCTGCCGATAGAGTACAGCAATACGCGCTTCATCGGGCAGCGGAAATCGCTCAACAACAAGGCTTTACCCACCTTGCCGTCATAAAAACAAATATCGATAAAAAACCTGTCATGGCACGAGAAATTATGACAAACAACGAAGAGCCTGTTGCATTTAACATCGACAGACAATGTACAATGTCGGGATGTGACGAAGTGGCTCAACCTATGGCCGTAGCCAGCTCAAATGATGTCGTTAAAACACAAATAAATGACATATATTTTTCTATTAACGTGAAAATGGCCAATGATATGACAAGCTTGGGCAAAAACGCATTCACCGTACAAGAAGTGTTGACTAAACCACTAGAGCCAAAAAATGGGAGCTAGCCAAATTTAACGCAACAGGTTATTACGACAGTTTTGCGAGTGTTGCTAGCACCTAATTCACCTAATAAAGCGTGAATCAAAAGCCGTTCGATGTATTCGTTCGGCTCACTTTTTTGTAAAACACCTGACTTTCCACACGCGCCAACATTTCAAAACACAGTTTTTCCTCCAATTGGCCGCCCTGCAGCATAGCTAGCTTCATCTCTCCTCTCTTTGTCTTCGAAAAGGCGTAATATTTCCAGCATTGCAAAAAGTGTTTTGTGCAGAATTTATAATAATTTTTCTCTTTAATCAGTCTATTAATGCACCGTTAATGTTTTATTAATGTTGTACGAAAGTCTTCGTCATCATAGTTGACTATGCTTACTAGTATGAACTTTAAAGCAGTTTTGCTTACCTCTACTGCGATGAAGATATTGGTAGCAATACATGTTTATTTTGCACATGACTAAGGAGTCTGGCGATGAAAAAACTAAGCACCTTTATGACCAAAACTACCCTGGTAGCTGCTGCAGTGATGTTAGCTGCAGGTTGCACTGCGGTGGCCAAGCCACAGGTTGACAATTCTGCAAATTCAAATGCAACCACGTTAAAAGCTAAAGCCCTTGATAACGCCTTACTTTATTCTGACGAATGTATAACCGAACGCGAAGTGGTGGCCGCTCAGAAAATGTGGGGAGAAGGCATTGTCAGAATTGGCGCTGTGTTCAGTAATGATGGCGACTATTCTAGCGAAGCTGCTGACTTTATTCAGGCAATGTATGGTTACGATTTAAGTAGCGTTTTATTTAAACCTACTCTGGCGGCAAACGACCAATTCCGTTCTAGTTTCGATGCAGCGCTGTCATATTTCGTCGGAGGAAATGATGCATATCAAGAAGATAAAGGCTTTGCGATTAAACCTTACACCAATGTTAAGTTCGATAATGTTGGCATCATCAACAATAGCTGTCGCATGGCGGTAGCGATGGGCAACTATTTCTTTACTGATACAAACGGTGGCGAAACAAAAGTTGAATACACTTTCGCTTACGTTAAAGACAGCAAAGGTGACCTAAGAATTGTTGCTCACCAATCATCACTTCCTTATAACCCTAGCGGTAACTGATTGACGTAAAGCCTCTGTCTTTGTTTCAAAGTAGAGGCGCTTTAACTCTCCCTTTAATGGCAAAGCGGGTTCCCTTTCTGCTTTGCCTTTTTTTCCCAAATTATAAATAAAGAACTATGAGCGGAAAAAAGTAACGCGTGGCGTACTTTTTCTCGTTGCGGTTGAAAATGACGACGACTCTATTCAGGAAAACCAATATATCATGAAAACAGCCCACTTTTTTATCGCACTTAGGCTATGGCAAGCCATGTAAAAAGTGCATTCGCTTGTGTAATCGTGACCTTAAATTCAATTACTTGGCGTTAAACAAGATCCCTAATAAAAAATATTACCTTTTAAAATCAACACTTTAAAAAACAGGCACGAAGCTAGCATTAGATTATGTGAAAGTAACGGAAGCAATACGAGGATTAAGTTATGTTAGGTTGGGCAATCACATTTTTTATCATCGCCATTATTGCAGCAGTTTTTGGTTTTGGAGGCATCGCAGGTGCAGCAACAGGTATCGCACAGTTTCTATTCTTTGTGTTTATCGCGTTGCTAGTCATTTCACTTATCGCTAACGCATTACGTGGTAAGTCGCCGAAAGTTTGAAATTAGTTTTAACAGGAAAAAGGAGTAAGGATATGTTTTCATTTAAGAATTTGTCGAAGGTACTAGTAGCATCAGCTTTCGCATTATCGCTAGCAGCATGTGGTGATGGTGAGGCAGAAGACGCAGGTGAAGAGTTAGACGAGATTGTTACCGATGCTGGTAACGCCGTTGAGGACGCATGTGAAGATGTTAAAGAAGGCGTAGACGCTGAAGATCAAGACTGTTAATAACACGTCTTATAAAGAAGGGCCAAACTTTAGTTTGGCCCTTCTTTGTTCATCTAGCATAGAACGCTATTAAACTTCTTCACCGCCTAACTCACGCGCAAGATCATCTAAATTCGACAACGTGGAATCAAACTCACCCACTACGTAGCGATACTTAACACTGACATGGTGGTCAGAGCGTCCGAACTTCACGCTTAAGCCTTCAGCATCAAAGTGCTTGACGGTATTTAAAAAGCGATAGGCAGACATTTCTGTTTCAAACTGAAACTCTACACTGTTCTCCATTTTTTACTTTCCGTCTAATTTACTATCTCTGGGTGTGCGTCAAGCACAGCAATAACACGCTGTACTTGCTGGTTTTCAGCATTACTTACCGTATCGTGCGAAAGCCAGTCTGCAAGTATTTCAGGCGCAGTTGCCGCTTCGCCTTGCTCTAATTTAGACGTCATCATTTGCAACTGTACACTTGAACGAATGGGCGCGTCGGCATCAGGGCTTGGCATGCCCGTTGCCACCTCAAGAGCAACGGTTAGCCACTCTCTGTCGTGTTGGTTATTTGCCTTTCCATCGGACTGTCCAAGCACACTCGCCCAACGTTTACCCAATAATTCAGCTAAATCTTGTTCATCACCACTTCCCTCGCCCATGCTAAGTTGAAGCAATGACACCAAAGCTTTCGCTCTTGCGATCTTTGTTTGCCATTGAGCGTTCTGAACTCGCGCTGTACGCTTCGCTTCAAGTGCTTCAAGCTTTCGCTCCACTTTGCTGCGCTGCGCTTTAGGTAAATCGTTCATTTGTGTTTGTATGTCACTCACCGATTGATTGAACTCTGCATCGTCGCTGTCAATATCAATGTCGCCAGCAGCGTTCAGCAGAGTATCAGTTAGCGCATTAAACGCATTGTTCTGCACTTTTCTCTCGGCTTTTAGACGCTCAAACACCGCATCATTAGCTGCCTTGAACTCGGCCCATAGCTTGCTCTCTTCTCGCTTACCTGCATGGCCTATTTGTTTCCATTGGCTTTGAAGTAATTGAGCGTCATCCGCTGCGCCGCTTACGTCGTCATCGCTGGCAAGCTTTTGAGCTTGAAGAACCAAAGCGCGCTTTTGCGCCTGATTTGCACTTTGCCACGTTTTTATCTTAGCTTGAATTGGCGACGAAACAGACTTCCACTCTTGCTTTAACTGTTCGTAGAGCTCACGTTCCACTTGCCCTGCGCTGTGCCACTGTTTAGCCGCTCTATCAAACATTTTCACCAGCTCGGCTTCTGGTGTGTCGATATCCATAGCTTGGACCGTTGCAATAATAGATTGGCGCTTGTCACGCGCAGCAGCACGTTGTTCGTCAAGCTTCGCATAATGTTCTCTACACGGCTCGAATGCTTTTTCTAGCGCATCGTCAAACTGTTTTTGCAACACCGCTTCTTGACCGTTCTCATCAGTGCTTGTTGCTGATGTAGGTGTGAGAGACAGCCACTGTTTGCGTAAGTATTTAATCGCTTCGCTTCGCATTTTGATGTTGTCGGCTTCGGTAGCGGCAAGCGCTTGAGCCTCTTCAACAAGCGCAGGTTTGCGCGGTGCCGCAAGGTAATCTTGCCACCCTTCTAAACGCGAAACATCTTCTGCTGTTTTAGCAAAGCGTTTTTCTACTTGCTTTTGCGCGCTGTCTGACAGCGCAACGTAATTTTCTTGAAGCTTGGCAAACTTTGAAATTGCAACGCGAAACTTTCCTTGCGCAATCAAGTTATCAATAACACTTATTTGTTTACGAACATATTTAATCTGCTCGTTTTCTTTTGACTTCTGCTCCCTGACTTTTGCATTAACACTGTTTGTTGCAGCATTAAAACGCTTTGATAGTTCTTTTGGGATAGCATCAATTTCAATGCTAAGCGTCTTGAAGTCGTTGCGTGTTTCGTCAAACAAAGCTTTTAAACTGGCTACACTATTTTTTTCCGTCGCGTCGCCTTCACTTTGTTCGCTTTCCTCGACCTGAGCGTTGTCAGGTGATTTTCCACTAACTTCAGCAATTTTAGCGGCTGTATCTTCTAGCAGCTGTAGCTTTATCAGTAATTTCTGACCATATTGCTGTTGCATTGAAAACCGGTCGAGCTTTTCGTTAAGTGCATTAACTGCTTCTTTAATTTGGTTAATACGCTTCTCAGTTTGACCATCGCTACCAAGACGAGCTAACTGCTCAAGCGTTGCTTCAACGCCACGCACGCTTTCATTCACCGTAGCAACGTCTGCAAGTGTAGCTTCGCAAAGGCGGTTATCATATAACCAGGAAACTTGCTTATTGGCGTGCGTTAACTGTTGCTCACACAACGCTTTAGTATTTAAAAGCTGCTCAGCCTGTTGCTTTTCTTCCCAAGCAGGGCGAATTCGGCTTACATATCGCTCTACTTGCTCAGCTATGCGCGTGCGCTTTTCTTCGTATTCCGCACGTTCGGCTTGAGTAAGTAAATCAAGTTGTGCAAACAGTCCTGTTAGCTCACTTTCTAGCTCTATTTGCTTTGTATCAACCACTTCAACATCTGTTTTGTCGAGCAAAGCCTGATATTTAGACAGCACTAAAGTAAGTTGCTTTTTCAGTTCTACTGGGCGTTGGGCAGCATCTTTAATTGCATTAATACGGCCAGTAATTTGCGCTAAAATCTCGCTGTCTGACACTTTTTTTGCGAGTTTCTGTAAATCTGATACATCAGACTGCGAACTAATAAGCTGTGATTTAAACCCTTCGCTTGCACCATCTAAAAACACAAACTGTGTGAAAGAAGGCTTGTTCACTTTTTCGATAAGGGCGTTTGCCAAACTGTCATCCTTGAGAAGATCGGGGTCTTTCTCCAGTAATCGTGGCAATAGTTGTACAACGAGTTCGACGCTAGCAGTTTCAGTTAAAAACGAAAACTTCTCTTGGCGTGAAAGCGAAAAACCTTCCTCGCCTAGAAGCGCTGAATTAACTTTTTTCTCTGCTGCCCTTTTTACGCGCGATTGCTTTGCAATTTGCGACATTTTCAACCACAGCACAAAGCTATTCAGCTTTTCAAGTGCCGCTAAACTTACATTCGCGTCTTCATCATTAAATGCAAGTTCGTGAAGAATAGTTTTTTCTTGTGCCTTGTCGGGAGAAAGACTCTCGATCGCCTGCATCCGTTTCTCAGGCTTAGGGCTTTGGTGTGAAGGCGCAAATATACGACTAAATATCATCCTGTTTAAACCGCGCTATTGTGTTTTTATCATCCTGCTCATCGCGTAATGAGCGTTTAAAGTCGGCTTTGCTTTTATGTACAATTTCGCCGCTTTCGCCTACTGTCATGTGCTCTGAGGACTTTTCTATTTTTGCTTGATAAAGCATAACAGCTTGCATGCTGCTGGCTTTTTGATCTTCGTTAAGTGGAGTGCCGTCGGGCCACTTTCCCGTTTCGACCGCTTGGCGAAGACGCTCGTAAATTTCCGGCGTCATGCTGGCTAAAAGTGCTTCTATATTCATTTAGGAAAACGCTTTATATAAACAATTCGCGCACGGTTTACTAAGTACCAAACAAAGCCAACCACTGCGCCTAAAATAGCTAGATTATGCTGCAAGTCACCAGGACGCGTGCCGCCCCAATACATGAAGCCGAAACTAGCAACGAATATCAGCATAGCAAGGAGTGACTGGTTCTGAATACTTTGTAGCTTTTTAAACTTTTGTAAGCTTTGCTTTCGTTCAATATCTTCAGAAGTTGCGTCACCAATCTTAAAACCGCAATGAGGACACGTCTTCGCTTTATCAGACGTTTTTTTATTACATGAAGGACAGTCAACTAATGCCATATGTTGCTCCTGTATATGTTGGGTGCGAAATGAAAACGCTCACGCTTCTACGTGCCGAGCATTTTTACGCGGACGGGTATCATACTTAAGTTCATCACAACAATGAAGTCGATTGTGAGGATAAAATTTATCAGCTCAAAACAAAAATGCGCGGGTGTAAACTTTTATTCCAAGTACACCAACGCGCATTTTTCAATGACATGCTTATTGAGCTAACGCTTTAACCGTTTCTTGTAGCGAAACTCAGCGCATTTAATCTAAGTTGCCCTACTTTTTATGACGATCCCAGTAATCATTTACGGTTTCTTTCATTTCTTTGCAAAGCAGCATAATACCGAACAAGTTCGGCAACGTCATAACCACAATTGCTACCGCTGAAAGTGCCCATACCAATGTGGTGTCAGAGAAAGCAGCCCAAACAAAGCCCGCCACATAAATTACACGGTATGGCATTACAGAACGGGGGCCGAATAAGTACGTCATAGCGCGGTCACCGTAGTACGACCAAGCAATGGCGGTTGAGAAAGCGAATAACATTAAACCAACAGATACAATGTATTGACCGAAGTCGCCGAAGAAACCACGGGTAAAGGCAATGGTGGTTAAGGCCGCAGAGTGAACCAGCGACTTACCGCTTACTTCTAGATTCTCTTTAACAGGTTTACCGTCAACAATCTTCAGCGTGCCGGTAAACAAATCTTCACTGCCTACCGCATACTTCACATCTTCTGCAACAGAACGAGCATTCAGCAGCGTAAAGCCATCACTTACAGCGGTGCCGTTAACTACCGTAATTGAACCCGTGTATGCTTCAACCTCATTGCCTTCAATTTCATTTAAAAAGCCATAAAGCTTGTTCACGTCGGCTTGGTCCGTATCGTCATACTGCCCGGCAACAAAATACATGTCAGAGCGGTCAAATACGTTTTCGTGCTTCTCTTTCCACACACCAGACGACAAGATAACCAAGCCTGTTATGGTACAAATTAAAATAGTGTCGATAAATGGCTCTAGCAGCGACACCATGCCTTCAGACGCTGGCTCTTTTGTTTTTGCAGCTGCGTGTGCAATTGGCGCAGAACCTTGACCCGCTTCGTTTGAAAACAGCCCACGGTTTACACCTCGGTTAAATGCATAAGCTAAAGACGCGCCCAAAAAGCCGCCAGCTGCCGCTGAACCTGTGAATGCATCGCTGATAACCGCTGAAAATGAAGGGCCAATATTATCTAAATTGGCAAAAATAACCGCTAAAGCACCAATTAGGTATATCACAGCCATGGCAGGAACAACCCGCGCGGTGAAGGCTGCAATTCTTTGAATACCGCCAAGAATAACAAGGGCAAGAAGAATACCCAGTACACTACCTACCACCCACGGCTCAAATCCAAAGGTAGCTTCGATACTTTGTGCAATACCATTACTTTGAGGAAGGTTTCCTGTACCAAATGAACTGACTACGGTAGCAACAGCAAATGCAACGGCTAGCCACTTCATGTTCAAACGACGGTCCATGTAATACATCGGGCCGCCGGCCATGGTGCCATCTTCGGTTTTAACACGGTATTTGTGCGACAAGGTAACTTCTACAAACTTTGTCGTCATACCTAAAAAGGCCGTTACCCACATCCAGAATAATGCCGCAGGGCCACCTAAGAAGATTGCGAATGCCACCCCTGAAATATTACCGGTACCAACTGTACCCGACAACGCCGTGGTTAATGCACGAAAGTGTGTGGTATCACCTGGGTCACTTTCTTTATCAAACTTACCCGTTACTACTTGCCAAGCATGTTTAAAAAAACGAATTTGCGGAAACTTAAGATAGACAGTGAAGAAAAGACCTACACCTAACAGCACGTAAGGAAACCAGAACGCCCCCCCTAAGAAACCATCGAGCATAGTTAGAAAACCATATAACCCTTCCAAGGTAACTCCCCTTTTTTATTATGTTTAATTATTTTTGTTTTGTTGTAATAACTAAAAGGCCTCTTTTTGTCGAGGCCTTTTATGCGGAAGCCAAGGCTCCCTGATTTATTAATTTATTGCTCTGATGTTTTAAGTTTTTTCACAACAGCGTTAACACCAATAAGCAAATCTTCACCTAATTGACGGCTTCGCTGTACCGACCAGCCGTAGATATCATCAGGTACATCGGCATTGTCTTTAAACGGCATCTCTACTGTGTACGCCATACACTTAAATTTCTCACCCACCGCATTTGAAGCCACGGTTAAGTTAGCTTTGCCTGGCTCGTCTTTATCGTAACCAAACTCATCTTGAAACTCGGGCGTTGCATTTAAAAGCGCATCTTTAAATGTATTTTCCAACATCTGAATGTCGTCATTGTAGCTAGGGTTACCTTCGGTCCCTGCAACAAAGTTGTACGGTAATGCCTCATCACCGTGCAAATCTAGATACATATCTACCCCAATCTCGCTCATTGCATTTAGCACGTAAAGTACTTCAGGGCTTTTTTCTTGTGAAGGTGTTGCCCATTCGCGGTTAAGGTTGGTGCCTACCGCATTGGTACGCAAATGACCGCGTGCACTGCCGTCAGGGTTCATGTTCGGTACAACGTAAAATACTGCGTTATCAAGCAACTGTCGCGCCAAACCATCTTGCTCGTCAAGCAAGCGGTAAATGATACCTTCAGCACACCACTCGGCCATGGTTTCGCCTGGGTGTTGGCGCGCCGTAATCCATACCTTTTTCTTCTCTGGTGTTTCTTCACCGATAACCAGCATAGACATATCACGGCCATCTAGCGTTAGCCCTAAAAACTTGTGCTCACACAACAGCGACATTTGCGCATCGTGAACAAGATCTAGGTGACGTTCATAGCTGAAAGGAATGAAATACGCCAAGTACACACTTGGTTGCTCAAGTGTTAGTGAGAATGACAAGTTATCGCCATCAAACTCGCTTGGAATTCTAAACCAGGTTTGACGGTCGTAAGACGCTAGGACATTGTAGTCCTTCCAACCTGCTGGATACGCTGATTTTGCTAGATTGCCAATGGTCATAGAATGCGTTACAAACGTTTCGCCTACCAGGCGGAAATGGAACCACTGTGCAAATTCAGATTGGTTGTCGTTAGGGATGGATAGACGAATATCGTCAGGTGATTGTGCGCTAACTACTTCAATGTTACCGCTGTCGAATTGACTGGAAATATGCATAGACTGTCGTTTTCCTCATTATTTGAGCGCTAATTTAGCATAGACGTAAACACAAATTCCACGCACTCAACGGGTTTTATACAAAGGAAAGTATACAAAATGTTTACATCATCAAAAAACCGACCACTTGGGTCGGTTTTTTATACAGTTTAATCGCGTTTTCACGCTACGAACTCTGAACTTACAGAGGAAGCGTTGGGAAACTCAACCCTGCCATGTCGCGCACTACGCGAAGTACTTGGCAGCTGTAACCAAATTCATTGTCGTACCATACATAAAGCGTTAAGCGATTGTCAGCGGCAATGGTTGCCTGCGAGTCCACCACTGATGCAGCGCGAGAGCCAACTAAGTCAGTAGATACAATCTCTTTGCTTGCGGTGTAATCAATTTGATGTTGAAGCTTAGAAAATAGTGCCGTGTCGCGCAAAAACTCATTTACTGCGATGCGATCCACCGACGCTTTTAAGTTCAAGTTCAAAATAGCAAGCGAAACATTAGGCGTAGGCACGCGAATTGCGTTGCCAGTTAATTTACCCGCCAATTTTGGATAAGCCTTCGCTACAGCTTTTGCAGCACCCGTTTCGGTAATAACCATGTTAAGTGGCGCGCTGCGTCCGCGACGGTCGCCTTTGTGGTAGTTATCAATAAGGTTTTGGTCGTTAGTGTAAGAGTGCACTGTTTCAACGTGACCGTTTTCAATACCGTACTCTTCGTCTAGCGCTTTAAGCACAGGTGTAATAGCGTTGGTTGTACAGCTGGCAGCAGAAACAATCGTATCTTCTGGCGTTACTTCTTTATCATTAACGCCGTGTACGATATTCTTGATGTCGCCTTTGCCCGGTGCAGTTAGGATAGCTTTTGACGCGCCTTTCGCTTTAAGGTGAAGACCTAGACCATCACGGTCACGCCAAATACCTGTGTTATCAATGATAATCGCGTTGTCGATACCATATTGCGTATAATCAACCTCATCTGGGCTGTTGGCATAAATCACTTGGATGTAAGAGCCGTTTGCTTTTAACGCATTGCGCTCGTGATCAACCGTAATACTGCCATTAAACGGCCCATGAACAGAGTCGCGGCGAAGTAAACTTGCACGCTTTTCTAGGTCGCCATCGCGTCCGCCTCGAACCACTACCGCACGTAAGCGAAGCTTGTTGTTTTTACCTTGACGCTCAATCAGCAAGCGAGCAAGTAAACGACCTATACGGCCAAACCCATATAGTACAACGTCCTGAGGTTTCTGGTCGTCCTCTTTGTCGGCAACGTCGTTTAGTTTTTCGTTAAGGTAGGCCGCAAGGTCGTTGTTGTCGACCGCAGAACCGTAGTGAAAGTCAAAAGCCAGTTTACCAATATCGATTTGTGCAGGAGCAAGTTTCATGGAACTTAACGCCTCTAGAATTGGGTAGCTTTCGCGTAAGCGAAGCTTGATACCTTCGTGCAGGCGAACTTTGCGGTGCGCTTTGATAACATCAATCGCACTGGCGTTCAGTAGCGAGCGTCCATAAACTGAAATTTCAACTGCCTTATTGCGGTAAAGTTTACCAATAAGTGGCAACATCATTTCTGCGTATTCCTGACGCTCTTGCCAGCTGCTCTGTAATTCCTGCTCGTACTGTTGATTCATGCTTCTGCCTTCATCGATATTAATTTAACGGTGTTGTCGTTGCCATCAGCCTTCCGATTTTGACTAAGAGACTGATAACAAATCCTAATTACGCGTCAGCTTTTTATTATTTTTAGGGTACACTAGGTGAGTTCTCGTCTGACGGTGACGAGCAATATCTTAAATAAACAAGCTAGGAAGACCAAATTGTTGATAAGTTTCAAAACCTCTATAAAAAGCCACACGGTAGAGAGTTTATTTAGTAAGTTTCCAACAAAAATTCAATTATCAGCGCTATACATTGGCGCGCTTACAGCACTAGGCGGCTGCAGCGACTACTTTGAACCCACAATTACAGAGATTTGCGAAACCCATAGCGAACTTTGCTCAGACCTAAACTTAGATGCCCGTTGCCGTACTGAACGAGCTGAAATAATCCGCCTTCGTTATAACAATCAAGACTCGAAAGATGACGCCTATAAATATCCGTTGCTTTTAAACTTTGAAGAATACTTAGCGTGTGTTGAAGTGGTGCAACATATCGAACATATAAAACACAAAGGAAAAGAAGCAACCAGACTTAAGGGCGTTTTGACCGCTCAGCGTGAGATTAAGCGTTTAAGTCGAGAAACTAAAAACTCACTCGACCCTTATCTTTCCTACTATCACTGGTCTCGCTTTAACGACAAAGCGGCCTTTCACCGTTTCGAGCGCTACGCTGCTAGCAACCGTGTTTCAGACCCTGAATTATTAGTTTCGCTGGCTTCGGTTCTAATTAAAACTGATCAAGAACGCACTATCGAAACATTCTATCGCGCGCTGAGTCTATATAAGGATAGCGATGATATTGACGGCGGCATTTACCATTCCCTTGCCTCCATTGGTATGGATTTAGAAAACTATCGGTTTGCGTATGTTTGGTATGGCGTTGCTGAAGCATTTGACGACGAGCTTGATGATGCCCAACGCATACAACTAAGAGATAGATATAACCTACCAGATGAAATTTTAGACAACATTGTTGACGAAATAGTCAGTAGTTTAGAGAGTGGTACATTTAACGCCAAAAAGCTTAAATTAGATAAGCTCTAATTTTTTGAAATTCAGTTACACAATTTCATTCGTAAATAATTAAAAAAACCGCCATTTATGGGCGGTTTTTTCTTGATAAGTTAACACGCCAACCAAGCAAGGTTATTTTTTAACCAGATGTTTACCTTAATCGCGTTATTCGCAGCATACAGGCGCAATCACCCTTTAACCTCAACGTCGTCTTCACCTTTAAACGTCATAGACAAAGAATTAACGCAATAGCGCTGCCCAGTAGGTGCAGGTCCATCTGGAAAAACATGACCTAAATGCGAACCACACTGTTTGCAGAATATTTCCACTCGGCGCATGCCTAATGACAAATCTTCTCTGTAGTCTACATTTCCATCGTCTAGCTGTTTGTAAAACGACGGCCATCCACAGCCAGCATCAAATTTGGTGTCTGAAGGGAAAAGCGGTGCCTTACAGCACTTGCACACGTACAAACCATCGCGCTGCTCGTCGAGTAACACGCCAGTAAAAGGACGCTCAGTGCCTGCCTCGCGGCACACGTAGTATTCCTCTTCACTGAGGGCCTGTTTCCAGTCTTTATCCGTATTTGGTACGCGTGAATTTTTATCTGTCGTCATAACTTACCTCTTAAAACAAAAAAGGTGTATTTGAAAACAAATACACCTTTATATAGTTTACGCTCAATTGTATGCGTTTGTACTATTTAAATCCTGCTATTTCTTGATAGCTGTTTGTGGTCTTGCCGGATCACTCCACTCAATGTGGTATTTTTTGCCTGCTGGCTTGTCAACACGCTGATAAGTGTGGGCACCAAAGTAATCGCGCTGGCCTTGAAGCAAGTTTGCGGGCAATACCGCCGTACGATATGAATCGTAATAGCTAAGCGCCGACATCATTGCTGGGCAAGGTACACCTGCTAGAGTTGCCTGAGCAATAGACTCACGCCAGTCTGCTTGATACTGCGTAATTTGCTTTGCAAAGAAAGGGTCTAGCAGCAAGTTCGCTAAATCTTCATTGTTCTCATACGCTTGAGAAATAGACTGAAGGAAAACAGCACGAATGATACAGCCCGCGCGCCAAATTTTGGCAATTTCGCCAAACTCTAAAGTCCAACCATGCTCTTTTCCTGCCATTGCCATAAGCTGGAAGCCTTGTGCATAAGCACAAATTTTTGAGCAATATAGCGCCTGTTCCAATTTGTTAATAATGGACATTTTTTCTTCATCGCTAAACGATGGCGCTTCTGGGCCAGCAAGTACTTTACTTGCTGCAACACGCTCGTCTTTCAAACTTGAAAGACTACGGGCGAATACCGCTGATGTAATGGTTTGTGCAGGGCTACCAACTTGAAGTGCGCTCACAGCAGTCCAAAGGCCTGTCCCTTTCTGCCCTGCTCTATCCAGAATAACATCAACAAGCGGTTGATGAGTTTCTGGATCTAGCTGTTCAAGTACCTCAGCACTGATTTCCATTAGGTAGCTATTCAGCTTACCGTCATTCCAACGGCGAAAGACCTCTGCAATTTCAGCAGGTGCCATATGCAGTGCTTCGCGCATTACGTGGTAAGTTTCGCAAATAAGCTGCATATCTGCGTACTCGATACCGTTATGCACCATCTTCACATAGTGACCAGCCCCGACGGGGCCAATGTACGTTGCGCATGGTTCGCCTTCTAACACAGGCTGTCCTGGCGTGTGGCTTTCCAGAGGCTTGCCCGTTTCAGGGTCAACTTTAGCGGCAATAGCTTTAAGCACTGGTTCAATACGAGTCCACGCATAAGGGTTGCCTGAAGGCATTAATGATGGCCCAAAACGCGCGCCAACTTCTCCGCCTGAAACCGCAGTAGAAAAGAAAATAAATTTACCTTTGTACTGCTCTTCACGTGCTACAGAGTCGGTCCACAAGCTGTTTCCAGTATCGACAACGATATCGTCAGCGTGAATACCCGCGTCTATAAGGTGATTACATACGTGGTCAACAGGGTCACCTGCTGGTACAGAAATGATAATTAGATGTGGGGCTTTTAATTTGCTCAAAAGCTCGGTGTAAGAACTGCAGCCTTCAACACGAGGCTCAGTATTTTCGGCCCTTTCGCTTGCGTCTTTAGCTAAAATAGACTCAACTTTATTTTGGTCTAAATCAAAACACGCTACACGATAGCCATGGTCCACTAGGTTCATGGTTAGGTTACTACCCATCACCCCTAAACCGATAAAACCAATATCACACGACTTGTCTTCGTGCGAATTACCACCTTTCTTTTGCATAGGAACACCCTCACATTTCAGATGGCTGCGCATGATACCACCTGAAAGAATAAAGAACAGTCATACATCACAATTTAGTGCGCACTGGTGTAATTGTCACCAGCGGTAAATGTATTTATGACTTCTCGGTAAATTAACACTAGTTTTTGGCGCTTTCTCAGCGTCTTACTTCCTATGCTGTATGAAATTCACACAAAGGTAAAGACTTGAAAATTGGTCTTTCGTGAACGCCTTTTTAAGTTTTAGTTTACAGGCATCAGTGGTGAATTCCTTAACGCTCTATTACTTCGTTTGCTTATTTTCTCAATATGTCACAAACCACGGCTAATAAAGCCACGCTTTAACCAGAGAATTGGGAAAAGCTGAAAAGTGTTAGCGATTTACTGGCCTGTAAAAAAACCTTTTGAATGCAGATAGAAGGTTGCTCTTCTAATGAGCTATAACGGGTATCAAGGTGTATGGTCCACCCGCCTCTAGGTACGACTGTTGGCAAATGAAAGCGCACGTCGTTTTCACTGGCATTGACACATAAAAACCAATGTTCGGGCTTTTGGTCGCCAACTACACAGCCTTTAATTTCAACTCCAAACGCTTTGTTATGATGAGCATTCCAATCTTCAGATGCTTTGTCAGAGCCATCGGGCTTGTACCAATTAATTCCTCTTACATTTCGCGACAGCGTAAAGTTATCGTCGTGTAGTTTTAATTCACTTAACAGAGAGGACGATTGACGCAGTCGAATCACGTACTGACAGAAGCTTAAGAAATCCTGCTTACGCTTATTAAGCTCCCATTTAATCCAGCTAATAGGATTATCTTGACAATACGCATTATTATTGCCGTTTTGAGTTCGACTTAGCTCGTCGCCACCGAGAATATGCGGCGTGCCTTGAGAGAAAATAAGCGTGGCAAATAAGTTACGCTTTTGACGCTCTCGCATAGCAAGAATAGACTCATCATTGGTTTCACCTTCAACGCCGTAGTTAGCAGAAAGATTGTGACCGTGACCGTCTCTGTTTTCTTCCAAATTATCGAGATTGTGACGCTCGGCATAAGTAACAATATCGTGCAGCGTAAAGCCGTCGTGATACGTAACATTATTGACCGACGTACTTATATGCCGATGTCCCTTGTGAAATATATCTCTTGAGCCCATTAAACGAGTAGCAAAATCGGCGGTGACACCGTCATCGCCCCGCCAAAACGCACGCACTGTGTCACGGTATTTGTCATTCACTTCAAGCCATGGGGATAAGAAGTTACCCACTTGATATCCACCGGGGCCAATATCCCATGGCTCAGCTAACAGCACCTTGTCTTGTAGAATAGGGTCGCTACTTATCGCTCTTAACAGACCCGATTTGTTATTGAACTCTTGAGGCTCTCTACCAAGGCACACAGCCAAATCGAACCTAAAGCCATCAATACCTATAACCGATACCCAATGCCGCATAGCATCTAAAATAAGGCCCATCATGAAAGGCTGCGCAGTGTTTATCGTATTACCGCATCCCGAATGATTCGAATAAACCAATTCGCCGTTTTTCGTTTGCTCTAACAAGTACGCCTGATAAGGGCAGAAGCCTTTATAAGACAAAATGGGCCCGCCAGCGCCAGCCTCGGCGGTGTGATTGAAAACCACATCAACAATAACCTCAAGCCCAGCACTATGATAAGCATCAACCATGTCTTTAAGCTCAGCCAACGCATCTGATACACCGTAGCGAGGTTCTGGTGCAAAGAAATTTACCGGATTGTAGCCCCAATAATTAGTGAGGCCCTTCTCTGTAATAAAGGGTTCCGGCATAAAAGAACACAGCGGCATAAACTGCACTGTTGTGATGCCTAATGCTTTCAGGTGCTTAATAACACTGGGGTGCGCCGCACCTATAAACTTGCCTCGGTGTTCCTTGGGAACATCTGGATGCAGTTTAGTAAGCCCTTTAAGGTGAGCTTCGTATACCACGCGCTTATGCTTTGAAATAGCTGGCGAACTGACATGACTAGTCTCGTAATCTTTGTCATTAATCACAATGCACTTTGGGATCATAAATTGAGAGTCATGCATGTACTGCCTTGCATCCCACTTAATCGCGCGGCTTAGCTTCTTTGCGTAAGGGTCGATTAGCAACTTGTCAGTAGGTACTGAGTGCAAGTTCCCCTCACCTCGCTCAACCCGATAGCCATAGTACTGGCCAGCAACAACGCCACTAAAGTGACCATGCCAAACGTCGCCCGTTTTTTCAGGTAACGGATGCTCACTTATGGCTTCTTCAGTGTCGCTATTGAAAAAGCAAACGATGACCGCCCGCGCATCGGGGGCGAACACGGCAAAATTACAGCCATCTTGTGTAATTGTTGCTCCAAGTGGAAAGGCTTTGCCCATTCCACTTTCTACAATAAGCGCGGTATCTCGAATCTCGTTCACAAGGCTCTCAATTTGTTAAATAGCTTAGCTAACTAATCTAGGTTAGTCACATAGAACACAGTGGCAAGAGGCGGAATGGTGATCTCAACCGAATGTGGGCGATCATTCCAGGGAACACTTTGTGTTTCTACATTTGAAACCACATCATACCCGCTTCCCCAATACGCCTTTTCGTCGGTGTTTAACGCCAACGACAATGTGCATGCATCATCTACGCCTATTCTAAAGTTTTTGCGAGGAACAGGCGTGAAATTAGACACTACATAGACTTTCTGTTTGGCGTCTTTTGACGTTCGTACAAATGACACAACACTTTGGTCAGCATTGTTGTGATCTATCCAAGCGAAACCAGTAGGTTCGTGATCTTGTTCGTAGAGTGCAGGTGTGGACGTATAAAGGTGATTAAGTGCTTTGTAGAGAGCTTGCACGCCTTTATGTTTTTCATAGTCAAGAAGATGCCAATCTAAGCTGCTGTCATGGTTCCACTCACGGGCTTGCGCTAGTTCGTTGCCCATGAAGTTTAGCTTTTTACCGGGGTGCCCGTACATAAACCCAGCATAACAGCGAAGATTCGCTGCTTGTTGCCATTCATCTCCTGGCATTTTGTGAAGCATACTGCCTTTGCCATGCACCACTTCGTCATGTGAAATAGGCAAAACGAAATTCTCGTCAAAGGCATAGACCATACTGAAGGTGATATCACCATGATGGTAGTGTCGATAAGCCGGGTCTTTGGCGATGTAGTGCAACGAGTCGTGCATCCAACCCATGTTCCACTTGAAGCCAAAGCCTAACCCGCCCTCAAATACTGGTCGCGACACTTTGGGAAATGACGTAGATTCCTCTGCAATGGTCATCGCATCAGGGAAGTGCTTATATACTTCTTCATTCATCCATTTAAGCAAGCTTATTGCTTCGTAGTTTTCGTTACCACCATCTACGTTCGGGATCCACTCGCCGTCATTTCGCGAGTAGTCTAAATACAGCATGGATGCGACAGCGTCTACGCGTAAGCCGTCAACGTGAAATTTGTCTAGCCAAAATAATGCATTGGCAACTAAGAATTGGCGAACCGTGTCTTTACCAAAATCATAGATACAAGAATTCCAATCAGGGTGCCACCCTTTCCTTGGGTCGTCGTATTCATACACGCAAGAGCCATCAAATCTAGCTAAGCCGTGTCCGTCTTCTGGGAAATGCGCTGGCACCCAATCGATTATAACGCCTACACCCGCTTGGTGACATTTGTCTACGAAGTACTTGAAGTCATCGGGATTGCCGAATCTGCTAGTAGGCGCAAACATGCCAACTGGCTGGTATCCCCATGAACCGTCAAAAGGAAACTCAGAAATAGGCAATAATTCAACATGGGTATATCCCATTTCGCTCACATAGCTAATTAGGTCGTCGGCCAGTTCTTGATAAGTAAGGTAACGCGCTTCTGTCTCAAGTCCTGGGCGCTTCCAAGAGCCTAGATGTACTTCATATATGCTCATGGGGTTATGGTACTTATCCCCTTTACGCTTTTCCATCCATTCGCTGTCATTCCACTGATAACTATTGTGGTTATAAATTTTTGAGGCATGCGAAGGATATTGCTCCGCACTAAAACCCAGCGGGTCAGCTTTGTGTGGTAAATCGTGGCCGTGTGCGTCTTTTACGTGATATTTATAGCGCTCGCCTTCGCTTAACTCAGGTACAAACAGTACCCAATACCCCATTGAAGTTTTTTCCATTGGATGAGCGCGACCGTCCCACTGATTAAAATCGCCAATTAACGAGACGGTGCTCGCATTGGGAGCAAATACACAAAACCTAACTCCACTTAGCGCATTACCTTGCGCAGTCGTCACATCAACTAGTTGTGCGCCCGCTTGCTTGTACAAATTCTCTGGCGCGCTATCGATATAATGCACGGCATAGTAAGCCTGCTCGTGGAATTGGTAAGGGTCAATAGTGCCTTTGCTGTCTGACGAACCGTTCACAACAACACGGTATACATCGCCTTTGTAATTTTTGGGAAGTGGCGCTTCAAACAGCCCGCCATTGTCTTTGGACGTGATAACTAAATCAGTTAGCGCAGAATTTTCCCATTTAATCGTTATCTCGCTGGCGTTCGGTCGCCATACTCGAAGTATCGCTCCTCGTTCACTGTTGATGACACCTAGATGGGAAAACGGTTGAGAACAAACTACCTGTTCAAACTGCTGCGCTAATTGCATTCGCTACTCCTAGTAAAAACCCGCATGATAGCGGGTTGAATTGAGAGCTTGACGGTGTTCACCTGAATCAAGCTCTATCATAAGTACCATCGTGGCACTTTATCTTACTCTTTAAAGTTGCCTAAGCAACTGTGCATTACCAATCTATGATTACGACGAATTAGCCTTGGCTTGCTTGCTTTCGTGCTTGAGTAAGTTTAGACGCTAACTCATTTATATCATTTCTTTCAAACATCGACTCGATATTCTCAGTCAGTTTTCTACGCCAGTTTGGATACTCGTCAAAAGTGCCTGGAATATTCACTGGCTTATCCATTTCTAACCAATCTTCTAACTGAAGGCTTAGCAACGCACTCGAACCGCCAGCCATGTGCACTTGCATACCGTTGTTCAGTTCGCGATTCATTCCAGTGTAATTAACATCGTGACCTACGTTGTCACTTACTGAGCCATGACCATGCAGCGTATCAAGAATGGCCTGTTTGTTTTCGTGACGGTCAGCATAAAGAGTCTGAAGAATTTCTTCCGTTGGATAAAGACCTATTTCTTTACCTAACTCAAGGTCTAGGCAATGCCAGTAACCAATTAGCGTTGGCATGTCGTGCGTGGTCAATGTAGACATTGACTGAACCGGGTAATGGCTTGGTGAGAAGAAACCACCGTCTTCTGCTTGCTCAAAGAAAAATACGCGATATGAGTACACCCCGTTTTCAGCTAGCTTACTACGAATTTCTTCTGGAACAGTACCAAGGTCCTCTCCAATAACTAGGCTTTGGTTACGGTGACTTTCCAGTGCCAAAATGCCTAGCAAATCATCAACCGGATAATAAACGTAGCCGCCATCTTTCGCATTATCACCTTTCACTACCCACCACAAACGCAATAGCGCCATCACATGGTCAATGCGCAGTGAGCCAGAAGATGCCATGTTTGAAGCGAACAAATCGATGATTGGCTGATAGCCTTGCTCGTAAAGCTTACGAGGGTCCATAGGAGGTAGCCCCCAATTCTGACCAAGCGGGCCTAAAATATCAGGCGGCGCGCCCACGCTTGCACCAGTACAATACAGATCTTTGTTGCCCCAAATCTCAGCACTACCTTCACTGACACCTACCGCTAAATCGCGATAAAGGCCAATTGTCATACCTGCATCTGTTGCTTTGTTGCTAGCACGCTCAAGCTGTTGTGCCGCAATCCACTGTAGGAATAAGTAAAACTTAACTTCTTGCTCGTTTGCTTTTTTGAATTTAGCAACTGCAGGGTTGTGGTAGTCCTTGTACTCTTTAGGGAATACAGGCCAGCCCCAGCTGTCTTTGCCTTCAGCTTTAAGATGTGATTGCAACGCATCGTACACTGCCAGCATATCTAAGCTTTCACCACCCGCTTCAACAAACGCCTTGAATGCTTTGTTTTGCTTAGTGTTCTTGCGAAGGTGCTTAGCGTCATATACGTCGAACACCGCTTTAAGTGCAGCAAGTTTCACGTGAGCTACCGCTTCGTAGTCAACATGCTCAACGTTGCGCGCATGTTCAAGTGCTGCTTTAAATTCGTCACTTTGAACCACTGATTGCACTGACTCGTCGTCGTAACCGTCAATAGCAGTTACATCAATGTACAAATAATTTAACCAACGACGTGAACTTGGTCCGTATGGCGAACACGCATTAGGGTTTGCAGGATAAAGTGCATGAATAGGGTTTAGTCCGATGAAGTCGGCACCTACACCTGCAGCTTTTTCAATAAGTAGCGCTAGGTCAGAAAAATCCCCAATACCCCAGTTCTTTTCGCTGCGCACACAATAAAGCTGAACACTTAGGCCCCAAATCTTTTTACCTTCTTTAATCTCAGTTGGTGTGTAGCACGCCTGCGGCGCCACAATTAAACGAGAGCGTGCAAATTCATCATTGTCTGCACTTAACGCGACATTATGATAACCAAGCGGTAAATCTAAAGGTAACGTCACAACGTATTCATGAAACTCAACGTCATCAATGTGCGCCATAGTTGTCATTTCTTGGTCAACTGGCGTGAATTCATGCGTTAGGATGTCACCATTTTCACAGGTAACCGTTAGCGTGTGGTCATCGTTTACAAGCTCGATGGGTAAACGTACCGCTAGATTTATTTCTTGCGTATTGCGAACAACTTGTACCGGATTTAACGGCGACAACCACACCGACTTGATATCTTGTGTTATCTGAGACTGAATTTTTTCATCAGTACTAGTGTCATAGCCAAGTGTATTAAGCAATTTTGCTTTACTTGATTCTGCGATGGTTGCTGGCTTTCCCCATGCGTCGACGTATCGGGTCTCAATACCTCGCATTTCAACCAGTTGTTGCAGAAGTTGTTGTGTCATTGTGTGTCATTCCTGTTATTCGGTGAAAGACGCAGAGGCTGTAAAGTGCTAAGAGCGTCTACAAACAATTTTTTAACATTATTCTAGAAACGAAGGCTTGGTGAAATCTGAATACGATTGCAATAGCACTTGTTCGTAATTTTGCAACACTTTACCTTTTTATTTTGCTAATTATGGCATTTTGATCCATACTTTACGTAATTTATTTTCATTTTATTTAAATAATCGGGGTACGTTATGACAATTCGCATCGGTATCAATGGTTTTGGCCGTATTGGACGCCTAGTAATGCGCGCAGCTGCAGAACGCAACGACATCGAAGTTGTTGCAATAAACGACTTACTAGACACGGACTACATTGCTTATCTATTGAAATACGACTCGACTCACGGTTTATTCGACGGTGAAGTTACAGTAGATAACAATAGCCTAGTTGTAAACGGCAAAACTATCCGTATTACATCAGAAAGAGACCCAGCAGCACTTAAGTGGGATGAAGTAGAAGTAGACGTAGTTGTGGAATCAACAGGTCTATTCCTAACTAAAGAGACAGCGGCTAAGCACATTGAAGCGGGCGCGAAGAAGGTTGTTATGTCTGCGCCATCTAAAGACGACACGCCAATGTTCGTAATGGGCGTTAACCACGACAGCTACGCTGGCGAGGCTATTGTTTCAAATGCGTCTTGTACAACTAACTGTCTTGCTCCGCTTGCAAAAGTGCTAAATGATAAATTTGGCATTGTGGATGGTCTTATGACAACCGTTCACGCAACTACTGCTACACAGAAAACAGTCGACGGTCCTTCGATGAAAGACTGGCGCGGTGGTCGTGGCGCAGGTCAAAACATCATTCCATCATCTACAGGCGCAGCGAAGGCGGTAGGTAAAGTAATTCCTGAGCTTAACGGTAAGTTAACAGGTATGGCATTCCGCGTACCTACGCCAAACGTTTCAGTGGTTGACCTTACTGTTAACCTTGCGAATCCTGCGAGCTACGATGAAATCTGTGCCGCAATGAAAGAAGCATCAGAAGGCGAACTTAAAGGTATTATGGGTTATACAGAAGATGCCGTAGTATCTAACGACTTTGTTGGTGATGCGCGTACATCAGTATTTGACGCAACTGCGGGTATCGCACTAACTGACACATTCGTTAAGCTTGTATCTTGGTACGATAACGAGTGGGGTTATTCAAACAAGGTTCTTGACCTTGTTGCTCACATTACAAAGTAATTAACAAAGATTTACGCAAATAGTTAAACTAATTGCGTTAAAGTTGAGTTAATCTAAAGGTGCGAACACTATGTTTGCACCTTTTTTGTTATGTGTGGTCTTATCTTTTAGTAAATCGATGTCTCTGCGACAATGATTTTCCTGTCGCTTGCTTTTTCTTTTCAGTCCAAGGAGGGTTCATGCCACCTGTTAGTTCAGTTACCGTTAGCGAGTCGAATGGACTCACGTTTTTAGACGTCAGCAATTCACTTGCGTCTGCACGTATCAGCCTGTTCGGCGGTCATGTCTTATCTTACATTCCCAAAAGCGATGATAAAGAGCGACTTTGGGTGAGCCCGCATGCGTATCTAAATGGCGAACGCCCAATTCGCGGAGGGATCCCGGTGTGCTGGCCTTGGTTTAGCGATGATCACGGCCGTGATAAAGGCGCCCTACCTGCACATGGTTTTTTACGGACACAGGTTTGGAAGCTTGTGCACTCAAAAGACACTGACAAAGGTACAACCATCGAGCTCTCACCAAGTTTTACGCGCGCAGAAGGGTTTGAAAACGACTGTAAGGTAACCATGCAAATTAACGTGGGTGAAACAATGGAAGTGTCACTCATTACAGAAAATAGCGGCGTTACCTCATTCGATTTTAACTGTGCGCTACACAGTTATTTCCACGTGAACCATATTCAAAAAACACTGCTAAACGGCATTGAAGGCGATTATAAAGACAAGCTGGATCATTGGGCTTTAAAAGCAACGCCTAACCCATACACCATTACAGGTGAAACTGACCGCATTCATCTTGCACCTATCAAAGCGACTGAAATTGAGGTTGATGGCGATCCATTTACAGAAGTGCTGTCAGAAGGCAATGACTCGTTAGTCGTATGGAATCCGTGGCAAGGCGCGGCATCTATTTCAGATATGGACGCATTCGGATACAAGCATATGCTTTGCGTAGAAACATCACTGACTCAGGGCAAAACGCTAGCGCCTGGCGAGAGCCACACGCTTAAACAAACCATATTACCGAGATAAGCTTATCGAAATTCGTCTGCTGGCCATGTGTACTTTGTTAATGGTGCAGTTTCCAAAAAGCGAAATATAGATAAGTAAATATTTTATATCCGCCGACATTGGTATTTAATGTAATGAAAAAAAACCTGCCAATTGGCAGGTTTTTTATTTAATAGCACTATGCACGAATTATTGCTTAGCGCCTGCAACCGCTTCTTTCGCAAGCTGAGTAATACGCGCCCAATCACCAGATTCAATAGCATCGTCAGGTGCTAACCAAGAACCACCTACGCACTTAACATTTTTAAGCGCTAGATAATCATTGTAGTTGTTAGGGCCAATACCGCCTGTTGGGCAGAAAGTTACGTCAGGAAAAGGTCCGCTGATAGACTTAATTGCTTTGACGCCACCCGATGCTTCAGCAGGGAAGAATTTCATATGGGTATAACCCGCGTCTTTACCCTTCATCAAGTCTGACGTAGAAGAAATACCAGGAATAAGCGGAATGTCTGCTTCCATGCCTGCTTTTAGCAAGTCAGCTGTCATACCTGGGCTTATTGCAAACTTAGCGCCGGCTTCCACTACCGCTTTAAGCTGCTGAGCATTGGTCACCGTTCCAGCGCCAATCAAAGAATCAGGGACTTCTTGTGCAATTCGCTTAATCACGTCAATGGCCGCTTCAGTACGCAAAGTCACTTCTAAAACTTTGATACCACCTTCCATCAGCGCTTTTGCCAGAGGAACGGCTTTTTCTACATCGTTAATAACTAGTACAGGTACAACTGGACCAGCCGCAAAAATTTCCTCTGGTGAATATTTCCATTTTGTTGTCATAATTTAGCTCGCTGTATTTTGATTCAGATATGCAGCTGCACCCAATAGTCCATGATCAGGCTCTGCAATGAGATAGGTGGGAATGTCTTTCACGTAGTGCTTCATTTGCCCTTTTGCTTCAAAACGCGCTCTAAAGTCGCTGTTTTGAATGAACTCAGGGAAACGGTTTGCAATACCACCACCAATGAAGATGCCGCCCGTAGTCGCCATGTTAAGTGCTAGGTTACCAGCGAAGCTTCCCATGATACGACAGAATTGGGTTAGCGTTGCTTCTGCAATTTTACATGTGCCGTTTAATGCTGCTTCAGTAATTTGAGCAGGCTCTTTGAAGACAATCGGCGCTGCGGCATGAGTCGCTAATGCGGTATAGATGTTGTACAAACCTCGGCCTGACATTACCTCCTCCGCAGAGGCGCGCCCAAGCGTTGCTTGCAAATGGCGCCACACTACTACATCGGTTTCATCAACCGGTGCAAAGTCAACATGACCACCTTCGCCGTCTAGTGTTTGCCATCCAGCAGAAGTCATGGTGATGTGCTCAACACCTAAACCTGTACCCGGGCCGAAAACAGCGATGTTGCCGTTAGGTTTTGCAGTACCTTCACCAATCTGCACAACTTGCTCTTCTCCCAACACGGGCAAAGAATGCGCAACCGCGGTAAAGTCGTTTATGACATATAAGGCATCAAGCTTAAGCTGCGAGCGTAACGCGTTTTGCGAAAACGCCCAGCTGTGATTTGTCATTTCTACTTGGTCGCCAAGTACTGGACACGCAATTGCAATGCAACCTTGTGTGAAATCGTACTGCGGCATGTCTGTGAAATATTGTTCAATTGCAAGATCGATACTGGCAAAGTCGTTGCACATATATTTTTTGATGTCGGCTACACCAGACTCGGTCACTCTCGCAACACGAATGTTCGTTCCGCCGACATCAGCCACAAACTTCTGGCTCATTATGATTGCTCCTGCTTATAAAACAGCGAGCATGCACCTTCTTCTGCGCCCGTTAGAATTGCACGAATACCTGCAAACATTTCGCGTCCCATACCTACATGGTGCTTCGCCAGATTGGCTGGGGCCGCTTCACGTGCAGCAAGGGTTTCTTCATCAACATGCAGCGTTAGCGCGCCAGTTTGTGAGTTTAGCTCGATAATGTCGCCCTCTTGCACTTTAGCAAGTAGACCGCCCTTATACGCTTCTGGAGTCACGTGGATAGCAGCAGGCACTTTACCTGATGCACCAGACATACGGCCATCAGTCACAAGCGCAACTTTGAAGCCACGATCTTGAAGCACGCCTAGCGGAGGCGTTAAGCGGTGCAACTCTGGCATGCCTATGGCCGATGGTCCTTGGAAGCGTACCACTACAATACAGTCTTTATCTAACTTGCCAGATCTAAACGCTTCATCCAATTCAAACTGGTCTTCAAACACAATCGCTGGCGCTTTAATGCTGCAGTGCGGAGTACGAAGCGCTGACGTCTTAAGAACACCACGGCCTAAATTACCTTGCAGTACACTCAGGCCACCGTCTGGCTTAAATGGTGCGTCAATTGAGGCGAGTACTTCTTTATCTAGTGACTCAGTTGGGCCGTCACGCCATTCCAACTCACCGTCTTTTAACGTAGGCTCTTTCGTGTAGAAGTCTAGACCTTCACCACAAATCGTTTTAACGTCATTGTGTAATAGGCCCGCATCAAGCAACTGCTTGATCAGCAGTGACATACCGCCAGCAGCAACAAAGTGGTTTATGTCTGCAGAACCGTTCGGGTAAATACGTGTCATTAGCGGAGTGGCACTTGAAAGATCTGA
This sequence comes from Alteromonas gracilis, assembly GCF_043642145.1. Taxonomy (GTDB): domain Bacteria; phylum Pseudomonadota; class Gammaproteobacteria; order Enterobacterales; family Alteromonadaceae; genus Alteromonas; species Alteromonas gracilis_B. The sequence continues at coordinate 7,134 of NZ_JBHZRZ010000016.1, read as the reverse complement.
GAAGTCATCCCAGTTCACGATATAACCTGCAGCACGTGCTACTGCGATAAGGTGCATGGTATGGTTAGTTGAACCACCTGTCGCAAGAAGACCCACAAGACCGTTAACAATCGCCTTTGCGTCCACGATGTGACCAATTGGCGTGTAATTATCACCAAGGTCGGTCAAGCGCGTAGCTTGAACAGCAGCGGCTTTGGTTAGCGCATCACGCAGTGGCGTACCTGGGTTAACAAATGAAGAGCCCGGCAAGTGCAAGCCCATCATTTCAACCACTAGCTGATTAGAGTTTGCCGTGCCGTAGAAAGTACAGGTACCCGCAGAGTGGTAAGACTGTGATTCGGCTTCAAGCAGTGCGTCACGCCCTACTTTGCCCTCAGCAAATTCTTGACGAACGCGTGCTTTTTCTTTGTTTGGAAGACCCGAAGGCATTGGACCAGCTGGAACAAATACCGTTGGTAAGTGACCAAAAGTCAGTGAGCCTAAAAGCAGCCCAGGCACAATTTTGTCACAAATACCTAGCATCAATGCACTATCAAACATGTTGTGTGAAAGCGCAATGGCAGCACCTTGAGCAATGTTGTCACGGCTCATTAGGCTCAAGTCCATTCCTGACTGGCCTTGCGTAACACCATCACACATGGCAGGCACACCGCCTGCGAATTGTGCAACACTACCTACTTCTTTAACTGCTTCTTTGATGATTGCAGGGTAAGTCTCGTAAGGTTGGTGAGCCGAAAGCATATCGTTATACGCAGAAACAATCGCCACATTGGCTTTCGTCATAGAGCGTAAGTCAGATTTTTCGCTGGTGCCACACGCTGCAAAACCATGGGCAAGGTTGCCGCATGATAACGCGCCTCGGTGAGGCCCTTGACGTCTAGCGTTTTCAATTTTTTCTAAATACGCTTTACGCGTTTCTTTACTACGCTCGATAATTCGTTGCGTAACTTCAGCAATTATTGGATTCATGTTTGTCTCCTATGGCGCCCACATCAAGGTAACTGACGCACGGTTAACTACGGCGGTGATGGGCTTTTGCGCTTCGGTGGCATTTTCAATAGCGTCTAACAGCACTTGCTTTTTCTTTTCACCAGTTAAGTGTAAGAAAACATGACGGCTATTAAGTAACGCAGGTAACGTTAATGAAATACGTTGATGAGGTGCTGTTGTAGGTTGAACAGCAATGCAGGTCCTGCCGCTGCTCATATCTAAGCCGTCATGTACTTGCTCAGAACAAGGGAATAGCGACGCAGTGTGACCGTCTTCCCCCATTCCAAGAATTAATGCATCGAAAGGCTGAGACATACTTGCTAAATTGGATTCAGCGGCACTTACGCCTTCGCTTGCATCATCAGCATCGTTTTTCAGTTCGATGAAACGCGCTGCAGCGGCTTTATTTTGAATTAAATTATTTTTTACTAGGCTGGTATTGCTTGCTTCATGATCTTCGTTAACCCAACGCTCGTCAGCCAGAGTGATGTCAACCTTATCCCACTCAAGGTCGGTCTCGCTCAGTTGTTTGAAAAGCGCAAGAGGCGTACGACCGCCACTCACAACAAGCGACGCACGTCCACGAGTTTTAATACCTGTTTTTAAAATGCTTACCAAGTCTTTCGCGAACGCATCGGTCAGTGCATCAGGTGTTTCAAATGATAGTGTTGTTAACGCCATATTATTTCTTCTTCCCTGTTTTGCTTTCGTACCAGCTACGGCTTTCACGCGCTAGAAGGCCAATTGAATCAACTGGGCCCCAAGTACCAGCCTGATATGGCTCTGGTGGCTCGCTTGATTGCTTCCACGCTTCTAGAATCGAATCAACCCATGTCCAGGCTTGTTCAATTTCATCACGGCGTACGAATAGCGCCTGATTACCTAGCATCACTTCAAGAAGCAGCTTTTCGTAGGCATCAGGAATACGCTCGTCAGCAAATGCTTCAGAGAAACTCAAATTAAGCTTAGACTTTTGCAGGTCCATTGAACCAGAGCTGGTTAATCCAGGCACTTTGTTCATAACAGTGATTTCAACACCTTCATCAGGCTGTAATCGAATAACCAATTTATTTGGCGGAAGGTTTTTAAAGCTGTCGCCGAATAAGTTGTGCGGCTGACGTTTAAAGTAAATAACAACTTCGCTCACCTTGGTAGGCATGCGCTTGCCCGTGCGTAGATAAAATGGCACACCCGCCCAACGCCAGTTGTCAATTTCCGCTTTAATTGCAACAAAGGTTTCAGTTTTACTCTGAGTATTGGCCCCTTCTTCTTCAAGGTAGCCTGGTACTTCCTCACCTTTTACAAAACCTGAGGTATACTGACCACGAACTGTGCTTTCGTTGATGTTAAACGAATTAATAGGACGAAGCGCCTTAAGCACCTTAAGTTTCTCGTCACGAATACTGTCAGCGTCAAGGGTTGTCGGAGGCTCCATCGCAACCAAGCTTAAAATTTGAAGCAAATGGTTTTGTACCATGTCACGCATTTGGCCTGCGTCGTCAAAGTAACCCCAACGACCTTCAATACCTACAGATTCAGCCACAGAGATCTGAACGTGGTCGATACAATTGTGATCCCAGTTTGTGGCGAAAATAGAGTTGGCAAAACGCAGCGACACTAGGTTAAGTACGGTTTCTTTACCTAAGTAGTGGTCAATGCGGTAAATTTGCTTTTCGTCGAAGTATTCAGCAACTTGTTCGTTGATAACTTTAGAAGAAGCTAGGTCATGACCAATTGGCTTTTCAAGTACAACGCGTACGCTTGAATCGATGATTTTACAGCTGTGCAGCCCACGACAGATATCGCCGTAAATAGCTGGCGGTGTAGCTAAATAGCACACCATTGTTCTGGTTGGGTCAACGTGGTCGTCTAATACGCAATAACTTTCAACGTCTTTCATGTCTACGCATGCATAATGCAATCGCGCTTTCATTCTTTCCCAAGTTGCTTCACACAAGTTCTTTTCACCAAACTTGATGAGATTAGCGTGAACTTCTTCAATGTAAGCCTCTAATTCCATTTCTTGACGCGCAACACCTACGATGGTGGTGTCTGGATGCATCAAGTTTGCTTTTTCAAGCTGGTATAAGGAAGGCAACAACTTGCGTCGTGAAAGATCTCCCAGTGTACCAAAAAGTACAAAATCACAGGGTTCGTAGGAATTATCCAATACCATATTCGTCGACCTTTTAAATGTATGTGTTCGCGGTGTGTTATACAATTGTTTACAACACCAACGACTATTTTTACCGTATAGTTAACACTAAATGTAGTAAAATTACAACTTGAACCAACTCTAGGTTCTGAATCTTTGCAGTTTCTTTCAGTTTACTCACTTTTAACCTGTTTGAAACAACAAAAATTGTCAAAAAATTACATTTTTCTTGTCACAGTCGTCACATTGAGTACTATTACACGCGTACCTTACAATAATTTGTGCTAACCAATTGCTATATCTGTATGAACATTTTAGAAAAAATCACACAAAACCAAGCGGCATTCAGTAAATCTGAGAAGAAGGTAGCTGAAGTAATTTTAGCTAACCCACAAACAGCCATTCATTCGAGTATAGCAACCCTCGCTAAGATGTCGGATGTGAGTGAGCCTACTGTGAATCGTTTTTGTCGACGACTCGACACGAAGGGGTTCCCAGACTTTAAACTTCACCTTGCGCAAAGCTTAGCTAATGGCACCCCTTACGTTAATCGCCATGTTGATGAGAACGATAGCCCCGACGAATATACTAACAAAATATTTGAGTCAACCATGGCGTCATTAGAAGTGGCACGCCAGTCAGTAGATGTTAACGTTGTTAATCGCGTTGTTGATTTACTTACACAAGCACAGAAAATTTCTTTCTTTGGTCTTGGCGCTTCAGCATCTGTTGCACACGACGCACTAAACAAATTCTTTCGTTTTAATGTACCTGTGGTCTACTTCGAAGATATCCTCATGCAGCGAATGAGCTGTATGAACTGCTCTGATGGCGACGTTGTGGTGCTTATCAGCCACACTGGACGCACAAAAAGCCTTGTTGAAATTGCGCAAATAGCTCGTATGAATGACGCAACGGTAGTCGGAATTACCTCAGCAGACAGCCCGTTAGCACAAGAATGTAGCTATGTACTTTCTTTGGAAGTGCCAGAAGATACAGACATGTATATGCCAATGGCCTCTCGAATTGCCCAGCTTACGCTTATTGACGTGCTTGCAACGGGTTTTACCCTTCGCCGAGGAAACAAGTTTAGAGAGAATTTAAAGCGCGTTAAGGACACCTTGCGCGGCTCTCGTTATGAAAAGCGTGGGGAATAGTCAATTTAATTGACTATTGATCTTGCAGAGCTTCTGGCCGTAATAATTATGGCTCAATAAATCAGCGAAACTACCTAACTGGTCGAGCCAGTTAGGCGTTTTTGTTTCTTTCATTCACATTTTTGTCAAATTCAACTATTATTCTGTAATAAAATTACGTAAAGCGATTACAGGTAGACCGTTTAAACGCGTTGCCTACCACTCTTTGTCTTTTCTAACTTAGAAACAGCGACGGAATAACATGACCAGAAGAACGAAAATTCTTGCCACCCTTGGACCTTCAACCGACTCACTTGAAAAAATACAAGCGCTAATTGCCGCTGGCGCCAATACGGTACGCATGAATTTTTCACACGGACAAGCTGAAGATCATATCGAGCGCGCTAAACGCGTTCGTCAGGCAGCGAAGAACTTAGGTAAATATGTAGCCATTTTAGGCGATCTTCAGGGTCCTAAAATTCGTGTTGCTCGTTTTTCAGAAGGCTCAGTTCGTTTAGACATAGGTGCAACGTTCATTCTTGACGCTGAACTCGGGCGTGACGAAGGTGACGTTAATCAAGTAGGTATCGACTATAAAGCGTTACCTGATGATGTCTCTGCAGGTGATATTCTACTGCTTGACGACGGTCGAATTCAGTTAAAGGTGACTGGCGTTGAAGGCCGTAAAGTTATTACCGAAGTTACTGTTGGTGGTAAGCTGTCTAATAACAAAGGTATCAACCGTCAAGGCGGTGGTCTTTCTGCTGACGCGCTTACCGATAAAGACAAAGAAGACATCAAAACAGCCGCTAAAATTGGCGTTGACTATTTAGCGGTTTCGTTTCCTCGCAGTGGCGCAGACTTAAACTACGCAAGAGAACTTGCTGAAGCGGCAGGCTGCTACGCTAAAATCTGTGCAAAAGTAGAGCGCGCTGAAACGGTTGCGACCGACGAAGCAATGACTGATATCATCAGTGCTTCAGACGCGGTAATGGTTGCTCGTGGTGACTTAGGTGTTGAAATTGGTGATGCTGAACTTGTTGGCGTTCAAAAGAAGCTGATTGCCCGCTCTCGCCAGTTAAACAAAGTTGTTATCACCGCCACGCAGATGATGGAATCGATGATAGACAGCCCTATGCCAACTCGCGCAGAAGTAATGGACGTTGCGAACGCGGTGCTAGATGGCACTGACGCTGTTATGCTTTCTGCTGAAACGGCGGCTGGTAACTACCCTATCGAAACGGTTGCCGCAATGGCACGAGTATGCGAAGGCGCAGAGACGCATCCTAGCGTTAAAATCTCAAAGCACCGCATGGATGAGCAATTTGCATCAACAAGCGAGTCAATTGCCCTTTCAGCCGTTTACGCCGCCAACCATTTGCCTAGCGTTAAAGCAATTGTGGGCTTAACGGAGAGCGGCTCTACGCCAACACTTATGTCGCGCATTACCACTTCACTGCCGATAATTGCGATGTCTCGTCACGAATCGACGCTAAACACTATGGCGCTTTGCCGCGGTGTTAAACCGGTTTATTTCGACTCATCAAAAAGCGAACCTGGTCGCTTAAAATACGATGTAATTGCATCGCTTAAAGAGAAAGGTTTAGTGAGAAGTGGTGATAGCATCATACTAACTTACGGCGATGAAATGGAAAAAGTAGGCGCAACAAATACGCTGAAAATTGTAGACGTCGAATAAAACTTTATTGATAGAAAAAGCGAAGCACATGCTTCGCTTTTTTTTATCTGTAACTTGCCAACGCTGCGATAAGCGACAATATTCAACAATTACGTTTCAATGACCTTAGCGGTGTCTTTACAACCCCTTCAAGACAAGGGGCGTTTTATCAAACCACAAACGATTATATTGCCTGAGCTGTGTAAGTTTTAGCTTCTTGATTAACGTCATTTGCGTACTGCGTAAGATGATGGCCTAAAATATTCTCAGCACGTTCCACATATTCTTCACGCTTAAACGCCCAGCCTCTTAAATCTGCTTGTTTGGCTTGCGTAATATAATAGTCTAAACGCGTTTTCCTCAATAAGTGCGTCTTTTTAGTCAAATCGAACTCTACTAACGAAAACGCGCTTTCAATTTGCCTGATGTCGGCGTGAACTGGCCTCTCTGCATCTTCAGCCGTAGCTTGGCTGACAGACAGCTTCCCCTGCCCGATTACACCCACAATAACTATAATCGCCGATAACACTAAACCCGAATACACCCACTTTAAAAAGTTCATTTCTCACTCCTTGAACAATTTTGAACGGCTGCTAATTCTGCTAACGAAAACCATCCAACTCACATAGGTAGCGCTCAATTCGCGATCGCCATGCTTCGATTTCGTAGAACAGCAGCATTGCCTAGCAATAGCCTTATTAACATTTGCTTGCTTGGTCTTACGTATACATGCAGCAGATTTCATACCACCAAGAGATTTTCATTAAAAACAATAAGATACAAAAAAACAGAACTACTACTAAAGTAGTAGAAGGAACTTTCTACACTGCGAAGGAGAATTTTTTCACTGCTGATATTTCTAATATACGCAGCGAAAAAAGACGCTGAGTTCTTAAGCATTACTCATTTGAGTTTGCAATGTGCCAACGCTATTGAGGCTAGTTCATACAGAAGGCAAAACGATGATTAGGCTTCCTTTTCGGGTTCAACTTTTTTTGGGAAAACATAGCTAGCAACGGATGCTTGCTGCTTGCTGCTTGCTAGGAAAATTATCGGCAAAAGATACGAGTAGTAGGTAATGAAAAAAGGGGCCAGAGGCTAATGCCGATCAGTTAAGAAATATTTTAGCGATCGGTTGACCGATCTTTTATAGATGTAAAAATCCGATGAGCACT
>NZ_JBHZRZ010000015.1:0-71399 GCF_043642145.1 Alteromonas gracilis | reverse complement strand
CTAACGAAAACAGGCAAGGGCAGTTGCATTGAGATTTTTATAAAGCCAAACGCAGTTTAGGCTGACGCCTTATAACAATTTAGTGTACGGAAAAAATCCTTTATGCAAGGCGGATAAATTCCATATATCACTTTTACAATGCTCTAACTTTCTCACGTAAATTCACTTTCATCAATAACCTACACTTAGTATCTGAAAATACTGCACTTAAGTACGGAATCTTTCCTTTTTATTTTACGGTCGGGTTAAAAACCGTAATTCTGTTTTTATTTACAGTAATAAAATTTAGAAAAATGAAATCAATGTTCATGCAAATGGTAGTTGAGCATATGCGCAACCGTCGCTACGCGAAGCGTTCCATAGAGCTTTACAGTAAATGGATAATTAGCTTTATCCGCTTTAATAACAGTAAGCACCCATCTGAAATGGGAGACAAAGAAGTTGAAGTGTTTCTGTCTCACTTAGTTAACGCTAAAAATGTAGCACCCGCCACTCAAGCAAGCGCCTTGAATGCATTGGCGTTTTTATATCGCGATATATTAGAGCGTCCACTGTCATGCGAGCTCAACTTTGTTGCAAGTCGAAGGCAGGCTAAGCTACCCGTAGTGCTTACGCAAGATGAAGTAGTTACTCTTTTTGAACAAATTCCTGCCAACCTAAAATTGCCCATATCTTTGCTATACGGAAGTGGTCTGCGACTAATGGAAGCGGTAAGGCTGCGAGTTAAAGATATTGATTTTGACTACAACGCTATTCGTATATGGGATGGAAAAGGCGGTAAGCATCGCATTGTAACCTTGGCAGCAGAACTTAAACCTGGGCTTACACGCCAAATTGCCATGGTGGAAAATTTCTTAGCGGCCGATTTAGAGAACCCAAAATACGCGGGTGTTTATTTACCACACCGAATGCGTTTGAAATACAAAAATGCACCTAGGGAGTTAGGCTGGCATTATTTGTTTCCGTCCTCTCGGTTATCTGTGGATCCTGAGAATAAAAAAGTGCGACGACATCACATTGATGAATCGAGCATTCAAAAAGCGATACGAAATACGGCTAAAGCCTGCGATATTAAAAAGAAAGTTACGCCGCACACGTTACGTCACTCTTTTGCCACGCACTTATTGCAAGCGGGCGCTGATATTAGAACGGTGCAAACCCAGTTAGGGCATTCAGATGTAAAGACTACGCAAATTTATACTCACGTACTTCAGCAAGGTGCGCAGGGCGTGGTAAGTCCGCTGTCTCGAGTTTTGAAGTAACCTTTAAAGTAATTATACCTAACAAAAAAGGGCCCGAAGGCCCTTTTGCAAACTTAGCGTTTTAAGCTCTAGTTTAAGTGCTTAGTCAAGTGCTTATACACGCTCGAATACGGTAGCAATACCTTGGCCTAAACCAATACACATAGTTGCTAAGCCTAGGCTTACGTCTTGTGATTCCATTAGGTTGATAAGCGTACCCGAGATACGTGAACCAGAACAACCTAGTGGGTGACCAAGTGCAATTGCACCACCGTTAAGATTGATCTTAGTATCTAGGTGGTCCATCCAACCTAGTTGCTTAATGCACGATAGTGCCTGAGCAGCGAACGCTTCGTTAAACTCAGCAAGTTCAATATCGTCCATAGTAAGGCCAGCGCGCTTAAGGGCTTTCTGTGTTGCTGGCACTGGGCCATAACCCATAATTGCCGCATCACAACCTGCCACTGCCATCGAGCGAATTTTCGCTCGCGGCGTTAGGCCAAGCTCTTTCGCACGGTCTGCCGACATAAGCAGCATACCTGATGCACCGTCAGACAGCGCAGAAGACGTACCTGCAGTTACGGTACCGTTTACTGGGTCGAACACTGGGCGAAGCGCGGCCATGCTCTCAGCAGTACTTTCTGGGCGTACTACTTCATCATAGTCAATAAGCTTCAACACGCCGTTTGCATCGTGACCTTCAATAGGCACAATTTCGTTAGCCCAGCGGCCTTCAAGGTGTGCTTTGTGCGCTAGCTGGTGCGAACGCGCGCCAAATGCATCTTGTTGCTCACGAGTAATACCGTTTTGACGGCCAAGTAGCTCGGCTGTCATACCCATCATGCCCGATGCTTTTGCCGTGTATTTAGCAAGGCCAGGGTGGAAGTCGATGTTGTAGTTCATCGGTACGTGACCCATGTGCTCAACACCACCAATCATGTAAATGTCACCACGGCCGCTCATGATGCCGCTTGTTGCATCGTGAAGGGCTTGCATTGATGAACCACATAAACGGTTTACCGTTACCGCGCCTGTTGTGCGTGGAATTTGTGTAAGTAGTTGCGCATTACGTGCAACGTTGAAGCCTTGTTCTTTAGTTTGTTGAACACAGCCCCAAATGATGTCTTCAATTTCCGCTGGGTTTACGCCAGGGTTACGCTCTAGTAGCGCGGTCATTAGTGCTGCAGATAGGTCTTCTGCACGCACATTTCTGAAAACACCGTTTTTTGAACGACCCATAGGGGTACGTACGCAATCGATTACGACCACTTCTTTCATTAGATTTTCCTCCGGGTCTTATGCGAAATAGGATTTACCAGCAGCGGCCATTTCACGAACGCCGTCTGAGATCTGATAAATTGGACCAAGTTCAGCGTACTTGTCTGCCATAGCAACAAAGTTCGCCAAGCCAATGGTTTCAATCCAACGGAAAACACCACCGCGGAATGGAGGGAAACCTAAGCCGTAAAGTAGCGCCATATCAGCTTCAGCTGCGCTATCTACAATGCCTTCTTCTAGGCAGCGAATTGCTTCGTTTGCCATAGGGATCATAAGGCGTGCAATAATGTCGTCAGCTTCAAAGTCTGTCTTTTCAGCTACGTGTGGCGCCATTAGTGCGTATGCTTCTTTAGCAGGTGTTTTAGACGGCTTTCCGCGCTTATCAACACCGTAGTTGTAGAAACCTTTACCGTTCTTCTGACCTAAACGCTCTTCTTTGTAGAACAAAGTTACTGGGTCGTTGTCTAGGCGAGCCATACGCTCTGGAATACCCGCTGCCATCACGTCTGCTGCGTGATCGCCCGTGTCGATACCTACAACGTCCATTAGGTAAGCTGGGCCCATTGGCCAGCCGAAGATTTTTTCCATTACTTTATCAACCGCTACAAAATCAGCGCCGTCGATAAGTAGCTTACTGAAGCCTGCAAAGTATGGGAACAATACGCGGTTTACCAAGAACCCTGGGCAGTCGTTAACCACAATTGGAGTTTTGCCCATTTTAAGGGTAGCAGCTACTACTGCATTGATGGTTTCTTCAGACGTTTTTTCGCCACGAATAATTTCAACTAGCGGCATGCGGTGCACTGGGTTAAAGAAGTGCATACCACAGAAGCGCTCTGGCTTGTCTAGGCTTTCGGCTAGCTGGTTGATAGAGATAGTAGAGGTATTTGAACAGATGATAGCGTCGTCAGCTACATTGTCTTCTACTTCTTTAAGTACAATACCTTTTACTTTCGGGTTTTCTACAACCGCTTCAATGACAAGGTCTGCATCTTTAAGTGTGCTGTACTCAAGGGTAGGGGTGATAGCGTTAAGTGTTTGCGCCATTTTAGTCGCATCAACTTTACCGCGCTTCATTCCTTTACCAAGAATTTTCGCTGCTTCTGAAAGGCCAAGGTCTAGCGCACCTTGGTTAATGTCTTTCATGATTACTGGCGTGCCTTTCACAGCACTTTGGTATGCAATACCGCCACCCATGATGCCTGCACCTAGTACAGCGTTAAGTTTAGACTGCTTAGTAGCTGCTTTTGCTTGCTTCTTACCTTTGCCTTTCACTAGCTGGTCGGCTAGGAAAATACCAATTTGCGCTTTCGCTGCGTCGGTTTTTGCAAGGGCAACAAAGCCTTCGTTTTCAAGCTTAAGTGCGCCGTCACGGTCTAGGCCTGCAGCTTTTTGAACTGTCTCAACCATTTTGTGCGGTGCTGGGTAATGTTTACCCGCTTGTGCAAATACCATGGCTTGAGCAGTAGAGAAGCTCATCATAGCTTCGTTTTTATTTAGCTGTAGTGGGGCTTTCTTAACTGCACGACGTGCCTGCCAATCAAATTTACCGTCAACAGCGTCTTTCACCATCGAAAGCGCACCTTCAACAAGAGCTTCTGGAGCAACAACTGCATCAACCGCGCCTTCAGCCAAGGCTTTCGCGCCTTTTCTGTCGCGGCCAGTGGTCATCCACTCAAGGGCGTTGTCTGCACCAATTAGACGAGGAAGACGAACCGTACCACCAAAACCAGGCATAAGGCCTAGCTTAACTTCTGGTAAACCAATAGACGCGGTGGTGTCTGCAATACGCATGTCACACGCTAATGCCATTTCACAGCCGCCACCAAGAGCGAAGCCGTTAACTGCGGCAATAGTAGGGAAAGGTAGGTCTTCGAAGCGGTCGAATACTTGTGACGTATTAGCAACCCACTGTAGTACTTCGGCGTCGTCCATGGCGAATAGGCCAGTGAACTCGGTGATGTCTGCACCCACGATAAAAGCAGGTTTTGCACTGCGTACTACTAAGCCTTTTACGTCGCCTTTAGCAAGTAGGGCTTGAGTTGCTTCATCAAGCTCGCTCACCGTTTGGCGGTCGAACTTGTTTACTGAACCTTGGGCGTCGAATACCAGCTCAGCAAAGCCGTCATCTAACAGGCTGACGGAAAGACTTTTGCCTGTGTATATCATTATCATCTCCTTCGGCATTGGCCAGGATGTTAGTGAAGTAATCCAACTAATTTGTAGGGTCGTATGCATTCACTAACGCGTTAGGGTGGCTAGATTCTTTACAAAGCCACACAAAATTTCAACAAAAAATCAAACAAGCGTTTCAATTTGTCTAAGGTAGTGGTCCGATGACTTAAATTCAAGTGCAAATATCGAATTCAAGCTTCATTTCGGCATTGGTGGTTGTATAATGAGCGTTATTGACGCAAAGCGCCAATCCAGCAAAAGAATAATCTACAATCATGTCAACTATGTGTGTAAAGCATAGCTAACGACAGCTGGCACAACATCTTCTTTTGGCAAGGAGCCAAGGCTGAATTTTTCCCGTTAGTTGTAAAACAAATGTAATGGGTCAGTCGCAATGCTGCTTTTTCGGCAACATTTTACAATTAGCTCGTTCTGGCAACGTTTGCCAACGCCTATAGCGTTCGAGTGTAGTGCAGGGTAGGAGTTCTATTGTGTCTGGGTTTTATTTTAGTTCGTGGTTAGGTCGGCACTTGCCGGCAAACAATAAAGCCATCGTTACTTTTGTAAGTGCGCTGGTGTGCTCATTTTCCTCTTTTTGCGCCTTCGCGTCGCAACCTTTATCCCTGCCTGACGATATTTTCGAAGAAGACCGGGCACGCTATTTAGATGTTGAAAAGAAGCTTTTAACGTATTCAAAACGCAGAGTTGAAAGCCTTGACGACGAAATATACGACTTGGCGCATTACCCTTTGTACCCTTATCTTCTTAGGCTTAAATTAGAGCGCACTATGTCGATAAGAACGAAGCGCGACGTTAAGCAGTTCTTGGAAGATTTTAGTGGCCAACCCGTAAGCTATGGGGTTCGCTACAAATGGCTAAATTACCTCGCCAAAAACGATTATCGCAGTACTTTTTTGGGCAGTTACCGTCCAGGTATGGGAGCAAGGCTTACGTGTATTGCACTTAACTATCGGTTGAAAGAAGGGGAAAGCGAGGCAACGATTTTGCCTGAAGTTGATGCCCTTTGGCTTCATGGCCAGTCTCAACCCGATGAATGTGACCCGCTTTTTGCGAAGTGGAAGAAAGCAGGCATGATGACCCCAGACATGGTGGTTAAGCGCATTGAAATTGCGGCAAAAGAAGGTAATAGAAGCATTATCTCGTACCTAAAGCGTCAGTTGCCCCATAATAAGCAATATCTAGCAGATGCGTGGCTATCAGTAACTCGAGATACCAGGCGAGTAAATAAGTCGGCGCTGTTCCCATTAAAAAATGCCTCGCAAGAAGCAGATGTTATTGTGTGGGCAGTAGAAAAGCTGGCTTGGCGAAACCCTGACTTAGCGGCAACGGTGTTTACACGCTACAACAATAAGCAGCTATTTTCACAAGCGCAGCAACACGTGATGCAAAGAGCCATTGCGCTAAGTTATACGCTAGAACGCTTACCTCAAGCACATCATTGGTTAGAGCTTGCTGACGTACCTGGCGCCAGCGAAGACATAAAGCTATGGCACGTTTCACACTTGCTGCGCACCAAAAAATGGCAGGAAGTAGTGAATGTCATTGAAAACGCGCCTGTTAGCTTGCAGCAGGAAGAAAACTACCGTTATTGGAAAGCACGTGCACTGGAAGCGCTGGGGCAAACCATGCAAGCAACGGTGCTTTACAAGGAGCTTGCGCAAGAACGCCACTATTATGGTTTCATGGCCAGTGCACATGTAGGCGAAATACCATCGCTTGCGCACACACCTGCGCCTCGAAATACAGCTGCTATTGCTAGTGTGGCAAGAACACCTGCAACCATGCGCGCCGTCGAATTCTTTAGGTTAGACAGAACCACAGAAGCGCGCCGCGAATGGTATTACCTGTTATCACACTTGCCTGAATCGAAAGTGACCGACGCGGGTATTTTGGCTTATGAGTGGGGCTTGTACGATCAAGCCATTACCAGCTTTGCACGAAGCGGCTACTGGGACGACGTAGAGCGTCGCTTCCCGTTAGCGTTTAGCGATGTTTTTAGCGAAAAGTCTCAGGCCTATAGTATTTCAAAGTCGCTTGCTATGGCTATTGCCCGCCGAGAAAGTTCGTTTAGAAGCGATGCCATATCGTCGGTTGGTGCTGCCGGATTAATGCAACTTATGCCGGGAACAGCGCGTTACGTTGCTAAAGAAAAAGTCAGTCGAAACGAATTGTTTAAGGTAAATGATAACGTCGAGTACGGGGTGCAGTACCTTCGTTACTTAATGGACAAGCTTAACAATAACCCAGTATTGGTGTCGGCATCTTACAACGCTGGATGGCGTAAAGTATTAGAGTGGCTGCCTGCTGACGAAGCGTTGCCCGTCGACATCTGGATAGAAAATATCCCCTATAAAGAGACGCGCGCTTATGTGAAAGCCGTGATGGCGTACCAGCATATTTACGACCAGCAGCTAGGTGGAAATGAGAACATTTTTCCTCAGCTCACCCGCGATATGATCCCTTCAGTAGACGCGGTCAGTACACATCCGGTAACAGGTACACTACAACTAGCGCCTCAGTGAGTTTACACACCTGAATACTTAAAATGAGGCCAGCATGCATGTCATGGTGGCCTCGTGATACACTGTGTTCCATCTAACAACGAAAAGATAAGAGGGGCTATGTCGCAACATCAAGCAACCTACCAACAGCATATCGAAGAGCTTCAATCTCGCACTCGCGAGGCATTGCAGCGAGAAGGGCTAGACGGATTAGTTATTCACTCGGGGCAGGGCAAGCGCCTTTTCTTAGACGACAATCACTACCCATTTAAGGTAAACCCACAATTTAAAGCATGGGTTCCAGTCATCGATAACCCAAACTGCTGGCTGGTGGTTAACGGTGTAGACAAGCCAACACTTATTTTTTATCGCCCAGAAGACTTCTGGCATAAAGTGCCGCCAGAGCCAAACGACTTTTGGACTGACAGCTTCGACATAAAGCTACTTCAACAGGCCGATGCCGTTGAGAAATTCTTGCCTTACGATAAAAGCCGATTCGCATATATAGGCGAGTATATTGAAGTGGCAAAAGCACTGGGCTTTGATAACGTAAACCCAGACCGCGTATTGCATTATTTGCACTATCAGCGTGCTTATAAAACCGATTACGAGCTAGACTGCATGCGCGAAGCGAACAAGCTGGCGGTAGCTGGCCACAAGGCAGCAGAGCAAGCTTTCCGTGAAGGAAAAAGCGAATTTGATATCAATCTTGCCTATGCAGCGGCAAGCCGACAAGGCGATAATGACGTGCCATACACCAGCATTGTGGCACTTAATGAACACGCTTCAATTTTGCATTACATGCAGTGTGATACGGTTGCACCAAAAGAATCACGTTCATTTTTGATTGATGCGGGTGCGAATTATCACGGCTATGCGGCAGATATTACGCGTACTTACGCTCAAAACGATGTTCATAATTCAACGATGTTCCGCGACCTCATTCAAGCGGTAGATAAGGTAACGCTTACGCTAGTCGACTCGTTAAAGCCCGGTGTAGCGTACACCGACATTCACTTGCTAGCCCACGATGGCATTGCACAAATTCTTCACGACACCGGTATGGTGAACTTAACACCGCCTGAAATTGTGGAAATGGGTATAACGCGTACGTTCTTCCCCCACGGTATTGGCCACTTCTTAGGTCTGCAAGTGCATGACGTAGGTGGCCTGGTAAATGACGACAGAGGCACACCGAAGCCTGCCCCTGAAGACCATCCATTTTTGCGCTGCACGCGTATGGTAGAGGCTCGTCAGGTATTCACTATTGAACCGGGCTTGTACTTCATAGATAGCTTGTTACGCGACCTAAAAGCAACGCCAGCGTCTAAGTACATTAACTGGGATACCATTGATGCATACAAGCCATTTGGCGGCATACGAATTGAAGATAATATTATTGTGCATCGCGATAGAAACGAAAACATGACCCGAGATTTAGATTTAAGTTAATCGGCCTTTTCTGAGCTTAGCTAATAGCAAGCTCAAGCTACTTTCATGAATGCAAAGGGCAGCTTTAGGCTGCTCTTTTTTATTAAGGGTGTAGAAAAAGGTACTGAAATTTACATTTGCTTGTACACCAATGGTGCTATGTGCAGTAATCAACAGTTAGACGTGCACAGATAAATACGAGAAAGAAGTCCTATGTCACAAGGCGATATTGTAGGTTTATTGGTAATGGCAACGGTGGCTGGTTTAGCGATGCCAGCGGGTGCTGTTCTAGCAACGAATCAAGGTATTCAACCTAAGTGGCTAGAAAAAGAGTTACGCCATGGCATTTTAGCGCTAGGAGCAGGCGCCCTAGTATCAGCGGTAGGCTTAGTACTTGTACCCGAGGGGATAAAAGGCGTATCGGTATTTGCGGCCTTAGTGTGCTTTGTTGGCGGAGCTTTAGCTTTTATGGTCCTTGACATTTACTTAGCCAAAAAGAAAACCGCTGGCAGTCAGTTAGCGGCCATGCTGAGTGACTTTGTGCCTGAATCCATTGCCCTTGGTACTACGGCAGCGTTGGGCGGTGGCACTATGCTGTTAGGGTTATTAATCGCAGTCCAAAATTTACCTGAGGGCTTTAATGCCTACAGAGAGATGCTTCCAAAAAACAAACAGCGTAGTACTAAACTTATTGTTATCTTTGTTTTAATGGCGCTACTTGGGCCTTTGTTTAGTTTGATAGGTTTTTATTATCTAGCGCAGTTTCCAGTTGTAATGAGCGGAATCATGCTGTTTGCAGCAGGTGGTATTCTTTATTCAGTGTTTCAGGATATAGCACCGCAAATTCGTATTGAAAACCATTGGCTGCCACCTCTAGGAGCTATTCTTGGTTTTCTAGTGGGCATGATTGGTCTTATGCTTGAAGGGTAGTTTTTAGAGTTTAGCCAGTCTATTTAACAAGCCTTTTTAGCTGGCTCCACTAACAAAAAAGGCGTGTTGACTACAACACGCCTTCTCACAGCATTTTTTGATAACTAACTAGTACGCTCAATCGAAATATGTGCCAGCGCAATTAGCGCCTCTTTGTATTCAGAATCTTCTATAGCATTGAGGCTATCAATGGCCATTTGAACTTCTTTTTGCGCACATTCACGTGTGTAATTCAAAGCACCAGTTTCTTCCATTATGCCTTGAATGCGCGTTAAATGCGGTAGGCCGTTGCTTTGCTCAATGGCTTCTTGAATTAGCGTTTTATCATCTTCATTTTTGGCGTGCCACATAGCGTAAAGAAGCGGAAGTGTGGGTTTGCCTTCTGCTAAGTCATCACCCGCATTCTTGCCCATTTCTTCGCTGTCAGCCATGTAATCAAGAATATCGTCAGCTAATTGGAAGGCGGTGCCTAAGTGCTTGCCGTACTCTTGCATGGCGTGCTCAATACGCTCGTCTTGGTCGGTTAGCACCGCGGCTAATTGCGTTGCTGCTTCAAACAAACGGGCCGTTTTACCGTAAATTACATCAAAATACCGAGCTTCTGTTGTGCTGGCGTCGTTACAGTTCATTAGCTGCAATACTTCGCCTTCTGCAATTTGGTTAGTGGCTTCAGACAGTATTTCCATTACACGCATGCGCTTAAGGCTTACCATCATTTGGAAAGAGCGCGTATAAAGAAAATCACCTACCAATACCGATGCCTGATTGCCGAAGATAGCGTTCGCTGTCTCGCGCCCTCGGCGCATAGTCGATTCGTCAACCACGTCGTCGTGCAACAGGGTTGCGGTATGAATAAATTCAACAATGGCTGCAAGGGTGTGATGATCGTTATTTTCAATGCCCATAGCCCGCGCACTTAACACGGTAAGAAGTGGGCGCAAGCGTTTACCACCACTGTTTACAATGTAAAAACCAAGCTGATTAATAAGGGCAACTTCAGAGTCGACTTGTTGTTGAATCAGTTGGTTGACCGCCTGCATATCGTCGTTAGACAGGGTGCGGATTTGATCTATATCCATAGGCATGGCAATAAAAACTTACTCTTACGTCTGGGCAATTATTGGTGGCGATTGTACCTTAATCACCCGTACTATCCACCAAATTGTCTTAAAAAATGACGGCTTAACGCATTTATGTGTAATTCCTGAAATGCGAATAACCCGAACGAGAAATTAGAGGGGGAACGTTCTTCTACGAAATCCAGTTCATTGCAACGTTTTTTACCTAGCACGCCGACTGCACACCCCAAGTCATGTTGTTACATGTAATTATAGGCGCTCTTATCAATTTTTCCTGCAAAGGCGTTATTTTTTGCAGTTATATTTCGCAAAACTAGGTCTTGCTGGCGAGTTTAATTGATAAACCCTGCTTTTTTCCAGTTATTAACAGCCAATATCGTAACCGTGTTAAGAAGTGTAGTTATAGTGAGTAAAACAACAGAACCGTTTCTTCAATAGGGGTTAAGAAATAGCAAATTTTACATGTCTAAAATTGCAGTGAGGTAGAAAGAAAAGTCGTGAATGATGTAGATCTGAAACCTTTCTGGCGGCGATATTGTTCATGGCAGCGCCATTTACAGGTTGGATCGCAAGCGGATCTTAGTGATCGTTTTAGCGATCTCAATTCGATCAATAATTGCGATCCGTAATGTTTTTTGCTGCAGGTTTTGCAAGTTGAACACGTAAAACCACACATCTTTCTTTGCTCTAGTAATTGTAAATTTGCTGTTTTCTCGAAAAAAATTGTGTTTTTTTACCTGTTTTTAGGCATTTGAAGCTGCATCAAATAAGCAATTGGGGCATAATTCGCCCCATGTTGGAAAAATAATCTATTTTTCTGCGAATCGGGGTTGTGATTTACGGATGTTTCACGTACAATTCGCGCCCTGTTTTTTGAATTGAAGCGTCAGTGGACGCAGAGCGGAGTTAACTATGTACGCGGTTTTCCAAAGTGGCGGTAAACAACACCGTGTGGCCGAAGGCCAAACCGTTCGTCTTGAAAAAATCGAAGTAGCCCCAGGCGAAACGGTTGAATTTGACAAAGTTTTAATGGTAAGCAACGGTGACGACGTAAAAATCGGCACACCAATCGTTGCTGGTGGTAAGGTGACTGCTGAGGTTGTTACACACGGTCGTGGCGATAAAGTAAAAATCGTTAAGTTCCGTCGTCGTAAGCACTCTCGTAAGCAAGCGGGTCACCGTCAGTGGTTCACAGAAGTGAAAATCACTGGTATCAACGCATAATAGGAGCACGAACACATGGCACACAAAAAAGCTGGTGGTAGTACCAAAAACGGTCGTGATTCAGAGAGTAAACGCCTAGGTGTTAAGCGCTTTGGTGGCGAATCTGTTCTTGCTGGTAACATCATTGTTCGTCAACGTGGTACTCGTTTCCACGCTGGTGACAACATGGGTATCGGTAAAGACCACACGTTGTTTGCACTAAAAGACGGTAAAGTTCAGTTCGACGTTAAAGGACCGAAGAACCGTAAATTTGTAAGCATCGTAGCTGAGTAAGCGCGAAAGCTTCTCGCCGAACAGGCTTAGAAAAACCCCGCGCTAGCGGGGTTTTTTGTTTTGTGAAACCTTTCTTTCTTTTACTGTTCTTATTTAATAGCGTTGAAATTCTAGAACGAATAGGCGCTAAGTAAGGTTTTACTTCTCGTTTTTTAGAATGCTAAGCACACATAAAAGCGCCGATGGGCAATTTGGTGTAAACTTAGTATTCGCATTAAAAAGTTAATAACCCACGGCATTACAGCCCGGAGTGATAAATGAAATTTGTAGATGAAGCTGAAATTCGCGTTGAGGCCGGTGACGGCGGCAACGGTACCATTGGCTTTAGAAGGGAAAAATACGTACCTAAAGGTGGCCCAGACGGCGGCGACGGTGGTGACGGCGGCAGTGTATTTTTACAAGCCGATGAAAACCTAAATACATTGATCGATTATCGCTTTGAGCGTTTTCACCGTGCAGAGCGTGGCCAAAACGGTCAGGGTAGCAACTGTATCGGAAAAAAAGGTCAAGACCTTACCGTAATGGTGCCTGTGGGCACGCGTGCTACCGATAGCGATACTGGTGAAGTATTGGGTGACTTAACTCGTCATGGCCAAAAGCTTAAAGTGGCACAAGGTGGGTTTCACGGTTTAGGTAACGCCCGTTTTAAGAGCAGTACGAACCGAGCGCCACGTCAAAAGACCAATGGTACGCCAGGTGAAATTCGTAACCTTAAGCTAGAGCTTATGCTTCTTGCCGATGTGGGTTTACTGGGTATGCCTAACGCAGGTAAATCAACGTTCATTCGTTCTGTATCTGCAGCTAAGCCTAAAGTGGCTGATTATCCGTTTACAACCCTTGTGCCAAACTTAGGTGTGGTTCGTCAAGACTCACAGCGCAGCTTCGTTGTAGCCGATATACCAGGGCTAATTGAAGGTGCGGCCGATGGTGCGGGCTTGGGCATTCGCTTCTTAAAGCACTTAGAACGCTGCCGTATTTTGCTTCACGTGGTAGATATTTTCCCTGTTGATGAAACCGACCCCGCTGAGCACGCTAAAGCTATTATTGAAGAGCTTGAAAAATACAGCCCTAAGTTGGCTGAAAAGCCGCGCTGGTTAGTGTTCAATAAAGTTGATTTGCTGCTTGAAGAAGAAGCTGAAGAACGCTGTCAGCACGTTATTGACGCTTTAGGCTGGGAAGGCCCGGTTTATCAAATCTCTGCGTTCCAAAAGATGAACTTAGATCCTTTGTGTAACGACATCATGGACTTCATCGAAACTCTTCCAGCAGAATTGGAAGAGGAAGAAGAGAAGAAAGAAGTGGAATTCAAGTGGGATACGTACCATAAGAATACGCTTGAAGCGCATGATGAATTCGAAGACGACTTAGGTGACGATCTGGATGACGACGACTGGGACGAAGACGACTACGACGTGGAAGTTGAGTATCGTCGTTGAGAACCAATCGCTGAGAACCAGTCGTTGAGAAACAAAGGCTGATAATCAGCTTCTAAATACTTTCAGCAACAATCATTCGATTGAAGCTCAACCAATTTTAATGGGTACCTTAGATATAAGGTACCCATTTTTTATTCATATCATTGAACATTTATCGCAGTTTCATTTATTAGCTAAGCCCGTAGCTTCAACGACTATCTTTATACTTAAAGCTAATTTTAGCTCAAAAAACATACTGTATACTTCGCCCTGCTTGATATGTCACGCACATTAGCTATACCTAATTATTACCATTTCTGCCTATAAACTATTACCAGCCTAGCTGGCAGTATTTTGGTATGAATGTTAGATGTATTCACCACATTGGCGAAAGAGGATGTATGAATGAGTAGTAAAGCCTCTGTAATTAACAACTTGCCCATACGCTACAAAGTGTTTGCTTCACCCGTAGCCATTTTGATTCTGTTATCACTGCTAGTTGCGGTGATATTTTTAAATTTAAGCTCGGTGGAAAGGGGCATTAAAGGTATTACCGAAGACCTCGCGCCAGATGCCAGCACGGCCAATCGAATCTCTGAATTCTTATTGCTAAAGCGCATCGCAGTAAAACAATACGTACGTACCTCTCAGCAAGGCGCAGTAGAAGCCTTTGACGCATCAGCATCGCAATTAATCGAGATGAGGAAAAAAGCCCGAGCCGATTTTTCTAACCCAAAAAGAGTGGCATTGTTAAATGAGTTAGATGAGCTGGATGAACAGTATAACTATGCGTTTTATAATACCGTTATTCCTAAAATGAACACACGGCACGATATTGTTACTAATATCCTTAATGTTAACGGTCCTAAAATCGAAAAAAGCCTCACCCAAGCCATCAATAAAGCCTTCGACGCTGGAAACAATAACACCACTTATTATTCGAGTAATGGTTTACGCGCCCTCCTACTAGCACGTATCTACGTTTTTAAATTCTTGAATACCAATGATGAACCGTCTGCACAGCGTGTGCGAGCAGAACTTGCAAGAGCGCAGCAAAACATTGAAGAACTGTTGTCTAGCGGTGAACAAGGCGACCAGAAAGCACTGTTGGCTCAAACGCAGCAGGATATAGAAACTTATCGACAAGGGTTTGAGCGTGTAGTTAAAGTAATCTACGAGCGTAATGAAGCGATAAACACCATTCTTGATGTTAACGGGCCAAAAGCGGCGCGTATAACTAACGAACTAAGTAATAGCGTGTTTGATTCGATGAATCAGCAAGGTGCAAGCGCTAATGCTTCATTAGTTCACACTCGATATATTGCTATTTCGCTTTGGCTTTGTAGCTTAATTCTTGGGGCAATTGTTACATGGTGGTTAGCTCGTAAGATCACGGTGCCCATTTTGTCTGCGCGCTCCGTTCTGCACAAGATGGAGCGAGACAACAATTTAACCCAGCGCTTACCGGTATTTGGGGATGATGAAATAGGACAGCAGGCAAAGAGCATCAACGCGTTTGTAATTAAACTAGAGCGATTGATAGGCGATATTACAAAGGCATTCGAGGTGCTCTCTGGCGCAACAGATAAGATGTCGGTACTAATAGAAGACAGCCAGGGCTATTCAAATAAACAAGCGATTGAGACGGCAAATGTGGCTTCTGCCGTAAACCAGCTTTCTAGTACCGTAACCGATGTAGCACAAAATGCTGAGAGAGCTTCTGAAAGTGCAAGTGCCGCCGATACACAAGCTTCATCGGGTCATCGGAAAATTGATGAAACGCTTAGCAGTGTCAATCATCTTGACTCAGAGTTATCGGAATCGGCGACAATCATTGAAAGCCTTCACACCAGCAGCCATGACATTGCATCTATGGTTGATGTAATAAAAAGCATTGCTGAGCAAACAAATTTGTTAGCGTTAAATGCAGCAATAGAAGCGGCACGCGCGGGTGAGCAGGGAAGAGGATTTGCGGTCGTGGCCGACGAAGTTCGTTCTCTTGCACAGCGTACGCAAGATTCCACAAAAGAGATAGAGGATTCTGTGTCGAAGGTGCAGCATGGTGTTGAAAAGTCGGTGCGAAGCATTACCGAAAATAAGCAGCGAGCGTCAGATCTGGTGGATAAAGCCCAAGAGGCATCGAAAGCGTTAAAAGAAATATCGTCTTCAGTATCATCTATATCAAATTTAAACACCATGATAGCAACAGCCGCCGAACAGCAAAGCATTGTTGTTAATGAACTAAATGAAAGTATTCATAGCATTGATGAAAACGCTAGCGAGGTTTCAGCTTCTGCTCAGCATATTTCTCAATCGAGCGAAGACCTGAAAGCGCTGGAAGTTAAAGTGAAAAAACAGTTAGAGCAATTTCGTATACACATTGAGCGCTAGGGCAAGGGCAGAGTCATACGGTTCAAACCGTGAAGACTTGCATAAATTTATGCCCAATTTCTATGGGGAATACGGTAATATTGCTAGCCTAAAAACGAGGGTGACAGTATATGAAGTTATCGATGATTGCCGCGATGGCAAACAACCGTGTGATAGGCGCAGACAATGACATGCCTTGGCATTTGCCGGCTGATCTTAAACATTTTAAAGCCACTACGCTGGGTAAAGCAGTGATAATGGGCCGTAAAACCTATGAGTCTATTGGCAGAGCGTTACCGGGCAGACCAAATATCGTTATTACAAGCAATGCAGACTATAGCTTATCTGATGCTACGGTAGTCGATTCGCCAGAATCGGCGTACGAGGTAGCAAAAGCGCTGAGCAAAGGGCAGGGCGATAATGATGAGATAATGATTATTGGCGGCGGAACTATTTATCAATCGTTCTTAGATAAAGCTGACACTTTATATCTCACCAATATCGACCTTGAAGTTGAAGGCGATACTCAATTCCCAGATTATGAAGCCGCTGCAAATTGGAAAGAAGTGTCTCGCGAAGCGCACAGCGCTGATGAGAAGAACCCTCACGCTTATACCTTCGTAACTCTCGTTAAGAGCGAATAATATCTAACGTACGGGTTTAGTTTACAAGCGCTGGCGATAACACCAGCCCTTTAACTGTGCAATGCTTTGTCCGGTCAATAAAAAATGCCAATGTTGTAAAGCTCTAATGGAAGAGCTGCACAACACTGGCATTTTGGCTTTTATTTATTACCGTTAGCTTTGTGCTATTTCATTTGGTCAAAAAGGTTTTCCAGTGAAAGACCTTGATGCCCCAACATATCACGTAGTCGACGTAGCGCTTCAACTTGAATTTGGCGAACACGCTCACGAGTTAGACCAATTTCAGCACCAACATCTTCTAAGGTGGAAGGCTCATAACCCATTAAACCAAAGCGGCGTGCAAGTACTTCGCGCTGTTTAGGGTTAAGCTCTTCAAGCCAAGTCACAATATTTGCTTTAATATCTGTGTCTTGCAAGCTCTCTTCAGGGCTAAACTCTTTTTCATCAGCAATAATGTCAAGCAGGGCTTTATCGTTTTCTCCGCCAATAGGTGTATCGACAGACGTAATACGCTCATTTAAACGTAGCATCTTAGTGACATCTTCCACCGGCTTATCAAGCGCCATTGCTATTTCTTCTGCAGTAGGCTCATGGTCAAGCTTTTGTGAAAGTTCACGGGAAGCACGTAAGTAAACGTTAAGCTCTTTCACCACATGAATCGGCAGGCGAATAGTACGCGTTTGGTTCATTATGGCGCGTTCAATCGTTTGGCGAATCCACCATGTGGCATAGGTCGAAAAGCGGAACCCACGTTCAGGATCAAACTTTTCTACAGCGCGAATTAGGCCCAAATTGCCTTCTTCAATTAAATCTAGAAGTGCTAATCCACGATTGTTATAACGGCGAGCAATCTTAACAACAAGACGAAGGTTGCTTACAATCATACGTTTGCGAGAGGCTTCGCAGCCTTTCAGTGAGCGGCGCGCAAAATAAACTTCTTCTTCTGCGGTTAGCAGTGGTGAAAACCCAATCTCACCCAAATAAAGCTGAGTGGCATCTAGGTTTTTAGGTTGGTCATCCTGACTGAAAATAGCGTCGTCATTTTCCAGTTCAGCGTCGTTAACTAAGGTTTCGTCAGCTTTCATGTCAGCTGGCATATCGATGACTTCTAAGTCATCTTGCGGTTTTGATTCCAAGGCTTTGTTTGACTTACCCATAATGAATCTCCTGCTACAAGGTTTACCTTATGACGTTTCTCCTTTGTCTTTTTTTATTGTTATTTATATTTTTTATCTTAGTGTTGGCAGGTATTTCATAGGGTCTAAGGATTTCCCTCTATACCTAACTTCAAAGTGAAGTTTTACCGAATTTGTGCCGCTGTCACCCATGGTTGCTATTTGTTGCCCTGCCGACACCCATTCACGCTCTTTAACTAAAATGCGGTCGTTGTAGGCATAAGCACTTAAGAAGGTATCTGTGTGTTTAATAATGACCAGATTACCGTAGCCCCTTAGTGCATTACCCGAGTAAACAACTTTTCCATCAGCTGCCGCTACAACTTTATTGCCCCTAGCGCCAGCGATATCAATTCCTTTGTTGCCCGACTCCGACTTACTGAAAGTATCAACAACGTTACCTTCTGCGGGCCAAACCCACTTTTTCACCTTGTCAGGAAAGCCCTTTTGTGTCGGTTTTTTGACGCTTTTCGACGGCTTCTTGACGGTTGTAACATTTTGTGGATTAACAACTTTTTCACTTTTAACATACGCCTGTGTTTTTTTGCGGTCAACCAAACTTTTGTCTACTTTTGATCTGGTCAGAGGTGTTGACCGATCAGTCTGTGCCTTAGGCTTCTTGTGGGTAGAAGCTATACTGGTGGGAGGGCTGACGTGTAAAACTTGACCAGGGAAAATGACATAAGGGGCTGACAGATTGTTGTATTTTGCCAAGTCGCGGTAGTCTTTTCCGGTGTACCACGCCACCGCATATAGGGTGTCACCGCGCTGCACTTGATATGTTTTATCTGTGTACTCTTCATTACCCTCTGAAACTTGGCTATTGAGTAATATGACTGGGGCAGGGGCAGTTCGACCTGCACAGCCTGAAACCAATAAACATATAAATAAGAAAAAGCCTAAGTAAAGTGAGTATTTGTGCATGTCATCGCAATAGCAAATAAGCGATAACTGCAATAGCAACAACACCCCAGCCAATAGCTTCTACATACTGCCTTAGCTTTTGCTCCATAGCGGCTCCGCCCCAGCGCATAAGCCCTGCAACCAAGAAAAAGCGAGCACCTCTACCCACAGCTGAAGCTAAAACAAAGGGTAAGAAAGCCATTTGTAAGAAACCCGCGCTTACCGTAAAAATCTTATAAGGAATGGGCGAAAACCCAGCAAGGAACACCACCCACACGCCATATTCGCTAAACCACTGCATGGCAGTATCAATTTTATGCGTGTAACCCCAGCTTTCAATGAGTGGTGCTAACCAAGCGTCGAAAGCGAAGTAACCAAGCCAATATCCGGCTATGCCACCCAAAATAGAGGCAATAGTGGTAATGAAAGCGAATTGCCATGCTTTGTTTGGCTGTGACATCGCCATTGGGGCAAGCATTACGTCTGGTGGTATTGGGAAAAACACCGACTCTGAGAAGCTTAAACCACTTAAATATTTTGTTGCGTGGCGATGCCTCGCCCAGCGTAATGCCATGTCATAACATGACTCAAAAAGCTTCACATTAGCTCTCCTGCTACAAGGGGAACAAACCGCACCGACTCGATGGTCGAGGTTTGTAGTTCACCTTCTATCCTATCAATGCACAGTAACGATTGTTGCTCGTTACCCACGGGAATAATAAGTCGTCCACCTTCTTTAAGCTGATCGCATAAGTCTTGAGGAAGACTTGCTGCCGCTGCGGTAACGATAATGGCATCATAAGGCCCTTTAGACGCCCAGCCTTTCCAACCATCGCCGTGTTTCATTGCAATATTGTGAAGGTCGAGCTGATTCATTCGGCGCTTCGCTTGAAACTGTAACGATTTAATACGCTCTACACTGAACACTTTTGCAAAAAGCTGCGCAAGAATGGCCGTTTGGTACCCAGAGCCAGTGCCTATTTCGAGTACTTTCTCAGGTTTATTTGGGCTATCCAGTAAAAGCTCAGTCATTTTCGCAACGATGTAAGGCTGCGAAATAGTTTGCCCTTGGCCTATCGGCAATGCCGTATTTTGATAGGCCTTATGTTTCAGTGCGTCGGGTAGAAAACTCTCCCTTGGCGTACCAGCAATGGCGTTCAATACTGCTTGTGAACGTATTCCCTCGTTGTAAAGCAGTTGTGCTAACGCGTCTCCTTTTCTAGAAGCTCTCATGATGTTGCGTATTTTCCTTTATTCTTATTCACAGCCACGCGAGGTTTAATTCGTTGCGCGCCACGCTATCTCAATACTAATTAAACCCTGTTTATTGGGGATAAGGTCTCCACGCACTCTCTAAGGACTGAGGTTGCAAAGCAGCCGCTAGGAAGCGCAAACGAGATAGTAAATGTATCACCCTTACTCTGCCATTCAAGCTGTGAAGGCCAAATTTTTATCGCTCGGCGCTCTTGCTCAAAGCCACATTGGCTCAAAAAGTCGACAACTTCGCTGTTTTGCTGCGCTACAGATTGCTCTAGCGCTAACGAATCGGTTTGGGTTACCAGCTCGCCTTTACCCCAAAGCGGTGCAGATGGACACACATCTTTCGCATCGAAACGTTGTTGGGCGTCTTGTTGCTCGTCGGAATGTTTTGCTCCGCTATTTACAAAAAAGCTATTTGAGCCACTAAGCACAAGTGCATCACCTTGCATGACGGTGTCGAATGAGCCATTCTCTAGTCGCGCAGAAAGCATTTCATTAAACAGCCAGCTACGCAGTGCCGAGAGCGCCATTGAGCGTTTGTTGCGGTGTCTAATGGTTTCGCCGTTCACCATGCGTTCAGCCATAACAAGGTTCCCGCCGCGCTGCACTTCACCCATATCGTTTAAACGCATTACGCCAAAGCGTTGTTCGCCGTAATAATTGGGCACGCCGTGTTTTTCAATTTCTTGAAGGCGTTCTTCAATGGCCTCGGGGTGCAGGACTTGTCGTAAGGTAATAGTGAAGTGGTTACCTTTGAGCTGCCCTGTACGCAACTTTTTGTTGTGACGCATTTGTTTAAGAACTTTAACGCCCTCTAGCTCGAAATTACTAAAGTCGAATTCTGGCTTGCCCGGTGCGTGAATACCAAACCATTGCTGAGTGACGGCGTATTTGTCTTTACGACCCGCATAGGTAATTTGACGTAGAGGAAGATTAACAAAGCGGGCAAGTTGCTCTGCAACAAATGCCGTGTTGTTGTTGGTTTTTTCAATGAATACGAATTGGTGTTCGCCTTCGCCGCACGGCAAATAGCCCAAATCCTCTACAACTTGGAAGTCGTCAGCTTGGAACTTAAATATGCCAGTCGAAACAGGTTTTGCGAAATAGTATTGCCAGTGGTCGGTATTTAAAGGCTTCATAGTTTTTCCAATAGTACGACGGCGTGAGAAGCGATACCTTCTTTGCGTCCGGTGTATCCCAGCTTTTCGGTAGTCGTGGCTTTTACGTTAATGTCGTCCAAACCCACATTGCAGTCTTGCGCAATAATCTCTCGCATTGCGCTAATATGCGGCGCCATTTTAGGCGCTTGTGCCACTATGGTCATATCCGCATTACTTAGCTTGTAGCCTTTTTCTTTCACCACATTAACCACTTGACGCAGCAGCACGCGGCTGTCTGCACCTGAATAGGCGTCATCTGTGTCTGGAAAGTGTTTACCTATATCACCCAATGCAGCGGCACCTAACATGGCGTCGCACAATGCGTGAAGCAATACATCGCCATCAGAGTGCGCTATAAGCCCCTGTTCGTAGTCGATGCTCACTCCACCAATAATAATTGGGCCTTCACCGCCAAATTTGTGTACATCAAAACCGTGTCCAATTCGCATTATGATTGAGCCTTATGATTGTTTGCGCTATAGCTTTGTGGGTTATAGCCTTGTGCGCTAAATTTTTGCTTAAGATAGAATTCTGCCAGAGGGAGGTCGGCTGGATGAGTTATTTTTATATTTGCCAGACTTCCGTTAACCATAGCAACGCTGTGGCCTGCAAGCTCCATAGCCGACGCTTCATCAGTGATAACTGCGCCTTGCGCCAAGCCGTCGTGAAGGGCGCGTTTTAATAAAGAAGCAGGAAAAAGTTGAGGCGTTAGGGCGTGCCATAAGCCCTCTCTGTCTTCGGTGTGAGAAATCACATTCGTTGCTGGCTTAACCCGCTTCATGGTGTCGCGAACCGGGGTTGCCAAAATGCCCCCAGAAACCTCTGTACTATGCATAACTTCTAGCAGTGCCGAAATGTCGCTTTCTTCAATGCAAGGCCTTGCCGCATCGTGCACCAGTGCCCAGTCATTTTCACCTAGAGACATAATGCCGTTTAGTACGCTATCGGCTCGCTCGTTACCACCATCAACAACTCGAATAGGTTTGTTGCGCAAGCCGTATTCATCGAAATAGGCGTCATCTGGGCTAATTGCAACAACTACTTCATCAACAAGTGGGTGGTTGAGTAATGCGTCAATCGTGTGTTCAAGAATGGTTTTACCATTTAGGGTGAGGTATTGCTTGGGGCGGTCAGCTTGCATTCGGCTGCCAACTCCGGCTGCGGGAACTACCGCAACAACGCGAGGCGATGTCATTTTCTTCACTTAGAGTCTGCGGGTAAAATACGGTAAAAGGTTTCTCCCTTCTTTATCAGGCCCAGTTCGTTTCGCGCTCTTTCTTCAATAGCCTCTAAACCAATTTTTAAATCGTTGATGTCGGCTTTGAGTAACGCATTACGCTGTGCCAGATTGGCGTTTTGAAGGGCTTGCGAGTGAACTTCTTGTTTTCGGCTGAAATAATCGGGAATGCTATTTTTTCCAAACCACAGTCTGTATTGCAATAGACCTAGTAGTACTAACAATACAATGGGAAGCCACTTACCTTGCAACACAGATTCACCTGACAATATGGTTGAACGGAAAAAAGCAGAGGCCATGCGCCTCTGCTGCGTCTTATTATGCCGTGAAGCTGCGCCGAGTCAAAGGCGCTTTACTCACCTTGACCTAATTTTCCTTTCAATTTATCTAACAATTTGCTTTTTTGTTGCTCAACAACGTTGCTCAGCTGAGCTTTAAGCAGTTCCTCTAGCGCAGCGCTGTCACCTTGCGCCGCGCTAAGCATACTGTTTACATCAACCAGCTCACCAGACAGCACAAATTGTTGGTTGCTTATCATGCTGTTCAGTTTGCTATTTAGTTCATCAAGTTTGTCTTGCTGGCTCGCAGTCAGTTGAGAAATAGCAGCCCTTGCAAGTTTGTTATCAAGATCGGACTTTATATTAAAGTTAGGGTTAGCCAGAGTACCATCAAGTAGCATCGTCATATTTAAACTGTTTAAGGTTTGAAGTGCTTGGGCAATGGCATTGGTAATGTCACTACTACCCGTTGCTTCCATTACAAGTTGCTGAAGATCAACCTCACCCGCACCTGTTAGTATATTGTCAGTGACTTTCATCGACCCGTTTGTCTTCATAAGTGCTGTTTTTAGCACGGCATTAAGAGTCTCGTTGCCACTTAAAGAAATGCCAGACATGTTTACGCCTGCTAGCTGCCAAACTTGGCTTGCATCAACACCGTCACCGTCAATCCAGAACTCGCCGCTAGATGTAAACGATTTTAATAAATCACCGGCGGCTTCAATAGTGAAAGTAGTTGGATTACCAAACACTTCGTGAACGTTGGTGATGTTATTCCACTTGCTCACTATCGATTCGTTTTTCCAAAGCACCGAAACATTAGCTTCTCTCACAAGAATAGAAGGCACGTCAGCAGGTGCTTCGCTTTTTTCTTCACCTTGGATCAGCGGCATTACAATTTGCATGGCAGCCATCAAATACTCAGTATATTCGGCAGCTTTGTCACCAAACACGAAATAGGTCACTTGAGAAAGCGCAGCTTGATCACCTGCAATAACACCTTTAAGCAGTGCATAATCTTCTTGCGGTGCCTTCTTAAGTGCTTCTACACTTTCACTTAGCGCTTTTTTCGCGTCGCTTGCCTTTTCAGTGAAGTTGCTAATGAGGGCTCGATCTGCCTGCATTTCTTCTTTTAATTTATCAAACGCCGATTTCGCTTGTACTAACGCTTGAGGGTCTTTGTAGTTTGTTTCTTTCAGCTGGGCGACTTGCGTTTTGTAGTATTCAATTCTCTCTTTATCTGGAAGCGACTGATAATCGTCTTTCAGCCCCTCACCATAGGTGGCGTAGGCTTCTTTAGCGTTTTCAATGGCAGCCGCTGTTTTTAGAGGGTTTCGAGCAAGTAATTCATCAACTGTAGGTACGGCTTCTTTTGCCTTTGTTTTTATTTCATCAAACGACAGTGAGCGCTCTGGTACGCGGTATACTTCACCTTCTGATGGGCGCTGTGTATCAAACTGTACTTCTAATAAATTAAGGTTATTTACGATAACTTGGTCATCAAGCAATGGTTTTAGCGCAACATCTGCATTGGCTTCGCCAACAAATACTTGGTTGTGCGTCGGCTTAGTAGGGTTGGTTAGAGCAATTCCTTTAAGGGTTACCGTGGTAGGGAATAAAGAGTGGTCGAATTCGTCGATATTCACTTCAGCGCCATACGACTCGCCAAGCTTCGACTCTAGAATAGATTTGATTATGGAATTGGCGAATAAGAAATACACCAAAAAAAGCAACACAAAAACACCGACAACCCCTAGCAGAATAGTCTTACCCTTTGAACTACCGCTCATTTTCAACTCCTTGATATTTAATGCGCCTACGACTTACCGCGCTTCAGTCACAACGTCTTTAGAAGGCATCTTAGTTTCATTGAAGAAATTTACTAACAGCCCCTCTGCTGAGTGTAATGCACTCAAAGTAATTCTTCTACACGCACGAATTCGCGCCCAAGCTTAATAACTGAGAGCTTAGTACATAACACGGTATTGAAAATGCAATATAACGCACTGAATACATAGCTTGACAGAGATTCACAAAAACTTTGTTGGTGGGGGCTTGGCAGGGCATTTTTGTGTGCTACCATCCGCGCAAATATGACGCTATCGTGATCTTCATCCAAAAGTATAAAGTTAAAAGAAGAACGACGTGTTAAAGCAGGGTTACGACTTTGCTTGTTTTTTAGCCGCTTCCATGTAACCGTGAGCAGACAGACACGGCGGGAACGCTTTTTAATTACAGCTATTTCTATGAAAGGGTTGCAATGCTCATTAACGATTCACTTCATACAACATCACCCCTACGCCAGCGCATTCGAGACTACTATCGCATTAGTGAGTCGGTGGCCGTAGACCAAATTCTTCCCATCGCCGAGGTTAACCCTCGTGCTCGTAGCCGTGCATGGGAGCGCGCTCGAAAGATGGTGCTTCAGATTCGCCGCGAGCAAGAGGGGCATGGTGGCGTTGACGCACTGTTAAATGAATATTCGCTGTCAACCGCCGAAGGCGTTGTATTGATGTGCTTAGCTGAAGCTTTGTTGCGTGTACCTGACCGCGCTACACAAGACGAATTAATTCGCGACAAGTTATCAAAAGGCCAGTGGACGCCTCATTTGGGGAACTCTGATTCGCTGTTTGTAAACGCCTCAGCGTGGGGATTATTGTTTACTGGCAACATGGTGAATTATGCCGACAAGCGCAAGAAAGAGCAGTTTGGTTTATTAAAGCAAACCCTTGGCCGTTTGGGCGAACCTGTTATTCGACGCGCAATGAACATTGCTATGCGTGTTATGGGGCGTCAGTTCGTTATGGGCGAAACCATTGAAGATGCGGTAGAGCGTGCGAAAGACAAAGAAACAAAAGGGTATGTTTACTCTTACGATATGCTGGGCGAAGGTGCGCGTACAATGCGTGATGCCGACCGCTACTACGATGCTTACGTTAAGGCCATAAAGGTTATCGGTAAAGCGGCAAACGGACGCGGGCCGAAGCGCTCGCCGGGCATATCTGTGAAGCTTTCAGCTATTCACCCTCGTTTCGAGTTTTCTCACAGAGAACGCGCCATGCAGGACATTCCACCGCGTTTAAAAGCGCTGTGCATGATGGCGAAAGAATACGATATTGGTTTAACGGTAGATGCTGAGGAGGCAGACCGTTTAGAGCTTTCTTTAGATATCATTGAAGCGGTATTTCGCGATGATGACTTAAGCGGTTGGACTGGTTTTGGCCTAGCCGTTCAGGCTTATCAAAAACGCGCTATTCACGTGATTGAACATTTGCGTGAACTTACTCTAGAGGTTGGTCGCCCACTGATGGTGCGCTTGGTGAAAGGTGCATACTGGGATACCGAAATTAAATTAACCCAACAAGCCGGGCTTGAAGAGTTTCCTGTATTTACTCGCAAGTCATCAACCGATGTGTCATATCACGCGTGTGCCAATCGATTGCTTGAGTACCGCGATACCATTTACCCACAGTTTGCCACGCACAATGCCTACACGGCGTCAGTAATTGTGGAGCTTGCGGGTGACGACAAAGAAGGTTTTGAATTCCAGTGTCTACATGGCATGGGCGATACGTTATACGATCAAGTCGTAACGCAAGATAAAATTCAGTGCCGTGTTTATGCGCCTGTTGGTGAACACGAAGACTTGTTGGCCTACCTTGTACGTCGACTACTTGAAAACGGAGCGAACTCGTCGTTTGTTAACGCGATTGTAGATGATGAAAAGCCAGTAGAGTCTTTGCTTGAAGACCCCGTAGAGAAAACTCAGCGCCTAAAAGTGCGTTACAACAAACTAATTAAAACGCCGCGCGGGCTATATGCGCCAGAGCGTGATAACTCACGTGGTTTAGACCTAACAGATACTAACGCTGTAAACGCGCTTAAGCATGAGCTAGAACGTTGGCAGGAATATTACAAAGTGCAAGGTGACGTGCCAGAGGGCGCTACACCAGTACTTAGCCCAACCAATCACAATGATGTAGTGGGTTACCATCATTACGCAACGCCTGATGATATGCGCAAGGCACTAGATGAAGCGGAAGCTGGGTTTGAAGCGTGGTCGAAAAGAGAAGTAAGCGAGCGAGCTGAAATTCTAAATCGCACGGCTGATGCACTTGAACGTCATATGGCTGAGCTCATCGCTATTTGTATGCGTGAAGCGGGTAAAGTTGCTCAAGATAGTATTGATGAAGTGCGCGAAGCGGTTGATTTCTGTCGTTACTATGCGGTGCGAGCCGAAGAGTTGGCTGAAGATCAGCGTTTACTTCCTCGCGGTGTGGTGCTGTGTATCAGCCCGTGGAACTTCCCATTGGCCATCTTCTTAGGCCAAGTTGCTGCCGCACTGGTAACAGGCAATACGGTTATTGCTAAGCCAGCTGAGCAAACCAGCATTATTGCACAGCGCGCGGTAGACATTATGCAGTCAGTAGGTTTACCTGAAGACGCATTAAAATTAATTGTATCACCGGGTAAAGAAGTAGGCGAAACCCTGCTGCCAGACGAGCGCATTAAAGCGGTTATGTTCACAGGTTCAACGCAAACGGGTACGCTTATTTCGCAAGTTCTTGCAGAGCGAGGCGGTGAGCAGGTGCCACTTATTGCAGAAACAGGCGGCCAAAACTGCATGATTGTGGACTCAACGGCACTGCCAGAGCAGGTGGTTGACGATGTGATTCACTCGGGCTTCCAAAGTGCAGGCCAACGCTGCTCTGCGCTACGTGTACTTTTCGTGCAAGAAGACATTGCCGATGATCTTATCGACATGTTGATTGGCGCGATGAAAGAGTTGACGGTGGGTGATCCAACTCAACTTGCAACCGATGTTGGCCCCGTCATTGATGAAAAAGCGCTTAAGAGCCTGACCGATCACAAGAAATACATGAAAGATAATGCGAAGCTACTGTATCGCAATGAAATGCCAGCGGGCTTTGAAAACGGTACATTCTTCGCTCCTACACTATATGAAATCAAGAACATCGATGTACTTGAAAAAGAAGTATTTGGCCCTGTGGTTCATGTTATTCGCTTTAAGTCGAAAGAACTTGATAACGTGCTTGAACAAATCAATGGCACAGGTTATGGCCTAACCATGGGCATTCACTCGCGTATTGAAGAGCGTGCGAACGAACTTGCGGCGAAAAGTCGTGCAGGTAACGTTTATATTAACCGAAACATGATTGGAGCTATCGTGGGCGTACAGCCGTTTGGTGGTCGCGGCCTTTCTGGTACTGGCCCTAAAGCGGGTGGCCCGAACTATTTGCCGCGCTTAATGATGGAGCGTGCCACGCCTAAGCCATCGCACATCGACGATGTTGACGGCACCGATTCAGCGCTTGTAGGTGATGAAAAGATTGCCGAGCGTGCGCACGTGATGATGGACAAAGCCAAAGCCGTAGAAGTGCAGTGGCGACATACGCCATTGAACGATCGTATATCAATGGTACGTCAGCTGCTGGCTAAAATTGCTAAGGTTGATATCGTTGACGAATTAGCTGACGATTTAAACCGCACGCTGGCGACGGCTCGACAGCAGCTAACCAGCATAGAGCGTAAGTTAGCTAAACCACACACTTTGCCTGGCCCAACAGGAGAGTCGAACAAGCTTTACCTTGAGCCGCGCGGAATCCTAGTATGTTTCGCCGATAAAGAAGTAACCTTTGAATATTGGTTGCTGTCTATTGTGACTGCGCTATCTACTGGTAACCCTGTCGTGTCAGTGGTGTCTGAAATTTTCTATGAGGAAGCCGTAGAAATTCAAAACAAGTTCGAGTCGACGGGGGCGCCGAAAGGCTTGTTCCAAGTGGCACGTCTTGCCCATTTAGATACCTTGTTGATGGATGAAGACTTGTCGGGCGTAGTGGTTGACTCAAGTACAGAGCGAACGGCACGTATTACGGCGATGTTGTCTTCCCGTGAAGGTGCTATCTTGCCGGTAATTACCGCTGAATATAATGACAACCTTATTCAACGTTTGATGACGGAAAAAACCATTAGCATTGATACAACGGCATCAGGTGGTAATACGTCGTTGATGACCCTTGTTGAAGATGATGAATAAGTGCTTCTGCACAATGCATAGCTAGACAAATAGTAAAAGGCCAGCTTCAAAGTGAAGCTGGCCTTTTTATTTATTATGGCTGGCAGTGTAATGAGTTAACACCTAAACCAATCAACGGAATTAAGCTTAATAACGTAGGTTTTTGCCTTCGCTAATTACATCCACTCGCTATTTCTGCGCTTACGCTTTGGAAGGTAAGTCAGCATCACCCCAAGTAGAATACCCACGCCTGCCACTAAACCGCCGCGGGTGAACCATGTCACTAGCTCGTCTTTATTTGCGCTTTCCACTTTAGCAGTTAGCTGCGCAATTTCTGATGTCTGCTCTTCACTTGATGTTGTCAGCCTAGACACTTGTTGGCGAGCATCGTTAAGCTGCTGGCGAAGTCTTGCGTTTTCTGATTGCGCAGCCTGAAGGGCACTTTGGCTCTCGGCAAGTTTCTCACTAATAATGGGAAGCTGCTCTGCTTGCGACATGGTGCTAGAAACGAAACGACTTTCTACCCAACCGTCTCGTCCATCATTGTCAGATATTTGTGTAAATTCAGCGTCGTTATTTCTAGAAATTACCGTAATAGGCGTGCCGGCTTCTATTGAACCTAGAATACGGTAATTACGACCTGGCCCGGTATGCATAAAGATAAACAAGTCGTCTCTTATATAATGTGACGAAGATGCTTCTAAATCAGCGGTATCTTGTAGCGAAAATGCTTGAAAAGAGCACGCGATAAGGGCTGCTGCTAACCACTTTCGAATCATATGAAGTCCAATTTTAGAATTTAAAACGTGAAGATGGTATTGGTTGACTGCAATAAAGGCAAGTTTGTTCCACTTTTGACTAGCGGCTTTTTACCTTTGCTGTAAAAATGGACAGAAAAGTTCAGCAGCTTTTACACTGGCGTCTTTTAAAAGCGAACCAACATTGCGAAAAGTAAACGACAAAGGTAAGGTGTCAGCATAATAAGCTGTGCCTAGCGCAACCATGTCTGAAATAGAATTAAAATTTGTAACTGGTGACAACGCTCATCAAGCGTTTACTCAACGGGTTCTCCCACTTTTCGAAAAAAAACGTATTCAAGTTAACTCTCATCGCGAAATGCGCTTGGAGAACGACTATTACGACACCGATAAGCTCGATTTTCAAAATAATAAAATGGGGTTTCGGGTTCGTGGTTGTAATGGCGAATATGAGCAGACGCTGAAAACCAACGGTGTGGTGAGTGGCGGCTTGCACAAGCGTATGGAGTACAATGTTAGTCTTGATAACCCAAGGCCAGATTTAACGCTGTTCGAGGCCAATGTCTGGCCACAAGACTGGGATATCGTCACAAAAAATGCCAGCCTTTCCAAACAGTTTAGTACGCATTTTACACGTAACGCTTATGTGGTTGCTATCGATGAAAGTGTTGTTGAGATCGTTTTAGACTGCGGCGAAGCAAGCACGGATAAAGCCAAATCTCCAATCAATGAAATAGAACTTGAATTAATGTCGGGCGACATTAACAGTCTGTTTGCGCTAGCAGTATTGATAAACGACAACATGCCAGTGAGGCTTAGCGATGTGTCTAAGGCGGCGCAAGGTTATCAGCTTCTACACGGTTTTAATGCAAAGATTCGTCACCTGCCAGACTTTTTAGCGCTTGAAGATACCACTACCACAGAAGAAGCATTCAGCCGAGCTGTGCAAACCGCTCTGGCTCACTGGCAACATCATGAGCATGTTTTTTGTGAGAGTGGTTCGATTAAGATGCTCGCTGAAGTAGCTAAAAGCGTGCGTTTATTGCTTCAAAGTGTCTCGCTTTACCTTCCTGTTCTTCAGTGCCCTGAGCTATTGGCGCTTCACAAGAAGTTAGTTGCTCATGCTCAAAAATGGGGGTGGCAGGATGATTTGCAAAGCCTTCGCTATTTGTTGTCTAAAAAGAGCATGTTTAATAAAACCTTAAGTAAGCACCCTGCGGTTGTTAGCTACTTACAAGGGCGTCAAACGGGGTTAATGCAGGCTCATGAGCCTGCAAAGTTATTTTTTGATAACGACGCCACCGACATAAAACTGCACGCTATAAGCCTTATTCAAAACAAGCCTTGGCAAAAAGTGGCGACGGGATTTGACCACCCTGTGCTAGATCATGCCAAGGGCTGGCTGTCGCAAGGCTGGCAAACGGTTCAACAGAGCATGCCGCTGAATAAAACAATGGGGCCCGTAAACTACAGTGCTGTAGAAGTTATGCTTCGACAAACGCTATGGAGTGGCTTTTTACTCGGCGACTTATTTGTTGAAGAGCGAGGTAATTTTCGTGCGCCATGGCTAGACTTACTCACAGGCATTGATGAGTTAAACGCATTGTTAATGCTAAAGCAGTCGATTGAGGACGCCGAAGTGGACTCTCAAGAGGAAGTGCGCAAATGGACCGCAGAAAAACTTAGTACACTTATTCGCATAATGGAGCGAACGCGCACCGTCGCTATGCAACGTGATGTTTATTGGTAATTCTTTAATGGTTAAGCATGGCGATGGCAAACCGAATCTCATGGACGGAGGACACTGATGACCTCAGCTAACTACGATTACTTTCTTTACGCATTAGTGGGTTTATACCTGCTTGGCGTTGGTCGACTGTTTGTGCGAAAAATGAATCTAAACAGCACGCGTTGGTTGATGGCAGCTTTCTTGTGTTGGCCACTTTTTATGTTAGATGAATGGTTGCGCATTGCTAACGCCACAGAAATGGCAAGTATATACGGGCTGTCAGAAGTGTTTGCAGTAATAGCGATGACCTGCTGTTATCGCGCAATTAAGCCCATGCTTTTCGCTCAACCAACGTCCAGAAAGCGCTTGTGGTGGCCAACAGTTGTTACCGGCTTCTTCCAACTTTCTATATTACTGATTCCCGCTACTGAGAAACAGCAGTGGTTCGTATCTTCACCTCATGGCGACCCGTTATTGCTGTGGCCGGCCTATATTGCTTCGTTATTAGCCGGGTTTAGCGTGCTGCTTATTGGTATTCTTATTACCGAGCACATTCAGATGTACCACAGGCATCTTCCTGAGCAGGCCGTTGATATTAAAAAATTAAAAATGCCTAGACTTGCTGGTGTTATGGGCAGCTTAGTGGGCGTGGCATTTATGAGTATCTTGCTGGTTACTGCTGCAACGTTCGGTTTTTTTCCGGTTCCGTTTTGGGAAGGGTTCCATCATTTAATGTTGGGAACCGCTATATTAGTTGTGCTATTTTCGTTAACTACAATCCGCACTACATCTCCGTCACCGCTTGACTATGAGCTATTAGACAAAGGTAAAGCCACGCCTTATGAAATCAGCAGCATAATTTCTAAAGCTGAGCGCTACACCATAGAATCGAAAGCGTATAAAACACGCTATCTAACCTTGAGCGAATTTTGCAAAGGTGCAGATATCGACCCCACATCACTGGCTATTGCTTTACAGTTAACTGAAAAGAAGAATTTTAGACGCTTCATTTTCCACTATCGCCTTGAGTATGCGAAAAACGT
Organism: Alteromonas gracilis; assembly: GCF_043642145.1. Classification (GTDB taxonomy): domain Bacteria; phylum Pseudomonadota; class Gammaproteobacteria; order Enterobacterales; family Alteromonadaceae; genus Alteromonas; species Alteromonas gracilis_B. The sequence goes on along the minus strand of NZ_JBHZRZ010000015.1, from coordinate 39,237 downwards.
GTTGCTGCGTAGCGACGTTAAGCTTGAAGCCGTTGCAAAGCGAATGGGCATAAATTCAGAAAAGTTCTTAAGCGATTACCTGATTAAGCATTTAAATAACACACCTCGAAAGTCGTGACATAACACCCTTTTACTCTTCGATGTATCAACTGCTGATGACGTGTTAAAAGACGTCGCCTAACGACCAAACGCGTTGAGTAATATTTGGTGAGTGAAGGTTTTGCGCAAGTAAAACCCCCTTGGACGAGTTTTGATACGCTGACCTTCAGGGCCTAGCGCTTCAGTAAGCACCTTGCCGTTCGCAGCTTTGGGGCGAATATGCAGTGCCTCTCCCTGCCTTGAGGTAATAGACTCAACATTGCCAGTAACAATTTGCTCGGTCAATTCTTCCCAGTCGCGGCGCAATGTGTCGTCCTCTTCAGGCGATGGTCGCCAAAAAAAGCCGGTGGCTACACGCCTATGCGCCAGAACAATGTCACGATCTCCCTCGATGGGTAACCATAATACCTGCTGTAATTTATTACGCACGTTAGAGGTTTCCCACGTTATGCCAGGCTGCATAAGTAGCGGTGCAAAGCACACATAGGTAGTTTCTAGAGGTGCAAACTGCGCGTCGATAGGAACAGTCTTTAGCTCTATACCCAGCTCTGGAAAATCTTGCTGCGGTTTAGAACCTGCACTTGCACCTAGCCACTTTTCAATAAGCATTCCCGGCCACCCTTTATGACGCTGTAAGTTTGCGGGAATGGCCACATTTGCCATTTCAGCAAGCTCGCCCAGCGTCAGCCCTGCAATAGCGTAACAGCGTGACAATAGAGCGTCAGGCGAAGAAGGAGGAGACTGCGGTGGTTGCATAAGAGTTGTTATTTTCCTGACTGAAAAGTAAGAGTGAACAATAAAACTATGATTGGAGCATAGTTTATGGAAGAATGAAAACATATAACAGTATAGTGTGCCCGGGAGTCTATGTGATAGATGCCGATGGATTCCGTGCGAATGTGGGCATAGTGATTTGCAACAAAATGGGTCAAGTATTTTGGGCAAGACGTTATGGTCAACATTCATGGCAGTTCCCTCAAGGCGGAATTGATGAAGGGGAATCTGCTGAACAAGCTATGTACCGCGAGCTTCACGAAGAAGTAGGGCTGACACCGAAAGATGTCACTATTTTAAGTGTTACCCGTAACTGGCTTAGATATAAACTGCCTAAGCGTTTAATTCGCCAAGGTAGCAACCCTGTATGTATAGGGCAAAAACAAAAGTGGTTCTTGTTGCAGCTTGATTGCAACGAGCGAGACGTTAATGTATTAAAAACGGGTCATCCTGAATTTGATGACTGGCGGTGGGTCAGTTACTGGTATCCCATACGAAACGTTGTATCGTTTAAGCGCGATGTATACAGACGAGTAATGAAAGAGTTCTCGCCTGTGGTTTTGTCTGCCCAGCATCGGCCTCAACAGCGCCAAAATACTGCGCCACACAAGCGCGGTAAAAAGCGTAGGCGTGGGTGAGGGTGTGCCAGGTAGCAGTGATGTGGGAAAGTAAGCAGCGAGCAAACTGCGAGTAAACAAGGAAAAGCCGGTGAGCCCTCAAAGCCAGCAAGGCACAATGTTAACTACGTTAAAACGTATCGTACAGGAAATGAATCAAATTCCTGCACTTGATACTGCATTGTTTAGGCTTGCCTCTCGCGTTAAACAAACATTAGACGTTGATTCCTGCTCTATTTATCTTGCCGATTACGACACTCAAGAGTTTATTCTAAAAGCGACAGACGGTCTTCACCCTGATGCTGTAGAACAAGTGCGTATTGGGTTTTCTGAGGGCCTTATTGGCTTAGTGGGTCAGCGAGAAGAACCCCTTAATATTGTTAATGCGCATCGCCACCCTCGATTTAAACATTACCCTGAAGTTCAAGAAGAAAATTACTACGCTTTTTTAGGCACGCCTATTATCAACCAAAGGCGTGTTCTTGGCGTTATTACACTCCAACAAGCAGAAATGCGCCGCTTCAGCGAAGACGAAGAAGCTTTCCTTGTTACCTTAGCCGCCCAGCTTGCACTGGAAATAACAAACGCAGACATTCGTGGCGCATTAACCCTTTCAAGTTCACCAGAGAATATTGCCCGACAAAAAAACGTTCGAGGTATAGCTGGGTCTCCAGGGTTAGCGATTGGCAAAGGGGTATCCCCTGATAAGTCAATTAATCTGAAAAATTGGGTAGTAAAACGTACTCAGTCTCCGCAAGATCAAATACAGCTGTATCGCAAAGGCGTAGAAGTGACGCGAGGCCATGTCGATGAGTTATCTAAACGTTTAGATGACGGCATACCCGACGACGTTAAATCAATATTTCAGCTGTATCACCACCTTCTCGATGCAAACAGCCTTGGGCGCGAAGTTGAAGAAAAGATTCGTCAAGGCTGGGATGCAGCGTCGTCTTTGAAAATGGTGGTAGACAGTTACGCCGCACGTTTTCAGGCAATGGACGACCCTTACATGCAAGAGCGTGCCATTGACATCGTCGATTTGTCAGATCGTATTCTTGCCAATATCTTGTTTGAAGCGAACGGACAGAAAGCGGCCGACAAAGCTATTACCGAAGCGAGCATACTGGTTGCAGATGAAGTGTCGGCCCCTATGTTGGCTGAATTTCCCAAAGGTAAATTGAAAGGCATTATCTCTATTCGCGGGTCGAATAACTCTCATGCAGCAATACTTGCAAGGGCCATGGGCGTTCCTGCTGTTATGGGGTGCCAAAGCGTAACGCCAGCGCTACTTGAAGATAAAGAAATTCTATTAGACGGTTACTCAGGCGAAGTGATTATTTCGCCTGAACGCAATATTAAAACCGAGTTCATTCAGCTTATTGAAGAAGAATCTGCTATAGCAGAAAAAATCGATGCTGAAGCTGATAAACCGTGTGAAAGTGTTGATGGATGCAGAATGTCCTTGTACATCAACGCTGGGCTTTCTGCCGAGACAGAGCTTAACGCTGAACAAATGGGGGCTGGAATAGGGCTTTATCGCACGGAAATACCGTTTATGCTTCGCGAACGCTTTCCGTCTGAGCAAGAACAGGTGACCTTGTACCGTAAAGTGCTAGAAGCCGCGCCTTCATTGCCTATTACCATGCGCACCCTTGATGTTGGCGGAGATAAGCCGTTACCTTACTTCCCAATTAAAGAAGAAAATCCATTTCTTGGATGGCGAGGTATACGCCTTACTCTTGATCATCCAGAGATTTTCTTGGTTCAAGTTCGCGCCATGCTTCGAGCAAGCGTTGGCCTTAGTAACTTGCAAATTATGCTGCCCATGATTTCTACTGTTGCTGAAGTGCAAGAGTCGAAGCGACTGATTAATCAGGCGTATTATGAAATTTCCGATGAAGTAGCAGAGGCGGGGAAGACTTTAAATAAGCCTAAGTTGGGTATCATGCTTGAAGTCCCGTCGGTCCTTTATCAACTGCCACAGCTGGCTAAACACGTAGACTTTTTCTCGGTGGGTAGCAACGATTTAACCCAGTACCTACTGGCGGTAGATAGAAATAACACGCGGGTCGCGAGCTTGTACAATAGCTATCACCCAGCGGTGTTAGGCGCATTGTACGATGTCGTGCAAAAAGCCAATCAAAACCAAGTGCCTGTGACCATATGCGGTGAAATAGCTGGTGAACCTGCTGGGGCGCTGCTGCTGATGGGCATGGGTTATCGACGCCTTAGTATGAACGGATTTAACTTAAGAAAGATAAATTGGCTGTTGCGAAAGGTAACACTGGATGAATGTAAGCAGTTATTGTCTTTGGCGTTAACTTCTGTGAGCCAAGAAGAAGTCTTTGTGCACTTGAATCAATACCTTGAAACCAAAGGCCTAGGAGGCCTTATCCGAGCAGGTGCTTAATACATGGAACCGTTTTCAGTAGTGATAATAAGTTGCCTGCTTTTAGGCTCTGTTGTAGGTGTACTGGCGGGGATGTTAGGCATCGGCGGTGGGCTTATTATCGTTCCTGCATTGTCGTATTTGCTCATTCATTTTATGGGAATGACAACCGAAACCGTCATGCCCGTAGCCATCGCTACCTCTTTATCGACCATTATATTTACTGGCATGTCGTCGGCTTTTGCCCATTACCGATTAGGTAATATAAAGCGACGCGTCGTGCTTTACACGGGTATTGGGATTGCGTTTGGTGCTTTTGCTGGCGCGCAAGTGGCCAGTCATATATCGGGTGAATTATTGAAGGACGTGTTTGCGGTTTTAGTAATATTAATTGCCCTTCAAATGATATTTGGCAAGCAAAAAGCGTCAGAGAATGAAGCATCTAAAGGGACGTTGTCAGCCGTTGGCGCAGCAGCAGGCCTGCTTAGCGCATTGATGGGAATAGGCGGGGGCGCATTGCTTGTACCCGCTTTGGTATGGTTTCGTGTTAATGTACGCGCGGCAATTGGCTGTGCTGCTTTTTGCGGCATTGTTATTGCCGTTTTCGGCACAATTAGTTTCGTTTTGGCGGGCTGGAATGCGACAGACACACCAAAACACAGTTTAGGCTATGTGTATTTGCCCGCCACAGCTGGTATCGTGGCTACCTCCATGTTTACCGCTAATATCGGTGCAAAGCTTGGACAGCGAGTAAATGTTCGTGTGTTAAAAGCAATGTTGGCATGCTTGCTAGTGTTGGTAAGTATAAGAATGATTTTAGGAATTGAATAAAGTAATGGAACAGAGCAGTTACCTGGTATTCCCCAGTATCGACCCCGTTATCTTCAGTGTAGGCCCGTTAAGCGTTCGCTGGTATGGCTTAATGTATCTAGTGGGCTTTATTGCCGCTTATTTGTTGGCGCAAAAGCGTTTATCGCAAACCAGTTGGAGCCGCGAGCAGTTAAGCGACCTACTTTTTTGGAGCTTTGTAGGCGTGATTTTGGGCGGTCGCATTGGCTACGTATTGTTTTATCAATTTGGCCTATTCCTAGACGACCCCTTGTATTTATTTAAAATTTGGGCTGGTGGTATGTCTTTCCATGGCGGCTTGTTAGGCGTGTTGGCTGCGCTGTATTGGCGAGCTAGATGTATGAAAACCACGTTCTTACGCCTTGGCGATTTCGTTGCACCGCTTGTACCCATTGGCTTAGGGGCTGGGCGCATAGGCAACTTCCTCAACGCAGAGCTTTGGGGGCGTAGTACCGATGTGCCTTGGGCTGTCATTTTTCCTAATGCGGGCAACATCCCACGTCATCCATCACAGCTTTATGAGTTTGCGCTAGAGGGCGTGTTGCTATTTATCATTCTGTGGTTATATTCCGCCAAAAAACGTCCTGTAGGTGCCGTGAGCGGTGTATTTTTACTTGGCTACGGTAGCTTCCGTTTTATCATCGAATATTTCAGAGAACCCGATGCCCACATTGGCTTATACCAAATGGGACTAAGCCAAGGACAACTTCTTTGTTTACCTATGATAGCTTTAGGAATAGGATTATTAGTCTACGCATATACGCGTGGAAAAAACCGTGTTGAACAACAAAAAATATAAGAATAACGATGAAAGAATATCTCGCATTAATGCGCCATGTACGTGATACGGGTGTGAAAAAGGAAGATCGAACTGGCACAGGTACGCTAAGTGTATTTGGCTATCAGATGCGTTTTAATCTACAGGAAGGATTCCCTCTGGTGACGACGAAAAAGTGTCACCTTAAATCAATTATTCACGAACTACTTTGGTTTCTTAAAGGCGAAACGAACATTGCTTATTTGAAAGAGCATGGTGTAAGTATTTGGGATGAGTGGGCCACCGAAGAAGGTGAGCTAGGTCCTGTTTATGGTCATCAGTGGCGCAGTTGGGAACGCGGCGATGGCACATCGGTAGATCAAATTGCCGAAGTGGTAGAGCAGATAAAAACCAACCCAGATTCACGCCGCCTTATCGTTAGCGGTTGGAACCCTGCGGTACTGCCAGACACGAACTATTCTCCGAAAGAAAACGCGGCAATGGGCAAGCAGGCACTGCCTCCTTGTCATACGCTTTTTCAATTCTATGTACTAGACGGCAAGCTAAGTTGTCAACTGTATCAGCGCAGTGGCGACATATTTCTTGGCGTGCCTTTTAACATTGCCAGCTATGCACTACTGACAATGATGATGGCTCAAGTATGTGACCTAGAGCCAGGTGATTTTATTCATACATTAGGTGATGCTCATCTTTATTCTAACCACTTAGAGCAGGTAGAGCTGCAGCTTAGTCGTGAGCCGTTTGCGCGTCCAACAATGGAAATTAATCCAGAAGTGAAAGATATTTTTGGGTTTTCCTTCGACGACTTTACGCTTAAAAACTACCAGTCACATCCACACATTAAAGCTCCTGTTGCAATATAGGGCGCTGCTATGAGTACACCTATATTAATTTGCGACGACTCAGGTTTCGCAAGGCGGCAAATGGCGCGAAGTTTACCTGATGGGTGGGATGTAGATGTTTCCTTTGCTGAAAACGGTGAGCAGGCCATCGCGTTAATTCGCGAAGGTAAGGGCGATGTCGTATTTCTCGACTTAAACATGCCGGTAATGGATGGTTATCAAACCATGGAGGCTATCCGACAACACGATCTTCCGTGTATGGTTGTTGTGGTATCGGGAGACGTTCAGCCAAAAGCAAGAGAAAAAATGCTCGCGATGGGAGCGTTAGACTTTATTAGAAAGCCTATCGACAATGAAAAGTTAAGTCACATATTGTCGTCTTACGGTATCTATAGTGGTGAAAGCCATGCATCTGGTGCCAGCCTGCAGAAAGCGCAAGTAAATTATCCTAGCAAAACACCCTCGTCAGAAAGCTTAACGTCTACAGAAGATAAACTAGATGCCTGTCGTGAAATGGTGAACATAGCCATGGGTCGAGCAGGCGAGAATTTGGCTCAACTGCTTGGCGAGTTTATTGACCTACCTATACCAAACGTCAACGCCATAGAAAGCAACGAGCTATCAATGGCTGTAGCCGAAATAAATCGCAACGAGAGTGTATCAGCAGTTTCAAAGGGGTTTATCAGTGAAGGAATAAGCGGAGAGGCGCTTGTTATTTTCAACGATACCAATTCTCAGAACATAGTAGAGCTGTTGAAGTACCCGCCGTCCGATTCGTCTGATAAGCTAGCGCTAGAAGCGCTTATGGATGTGTCTAACATTCTGATAGGCGCATGTTTAAATGGTTTGTCAGAGCAGCTGAATGTGGCGTTTAGTCATACCCACCCAGTTCTGCTAGGGCAGCACCAAGGCCTTTCAACACTGTTAAGCGACAATGTTCACCGTTGGGGAAAACTAATGGCCATTGAAATAGGCTACGCAATCAAAGCGCGTGATATCTCCTTTGACTTGCTGCTGCTATTTCCCGGCGATGCCATGAATCATATTTATTCTCGACTCCTCAACGACGGCGACAAGGACAGTCTATGAATGCATCAACCGATACGCTGGATCATAGCGCGATGGTAAATACTTCCCACGTACCTGCCGAGCTCCTCGACTCAATCGAGGTTGGTATTGTTGTGCTTGATCGCAACTTCAAGGTGCAGGTATGGAATAAGTTTCTTGAAAATCACGGGGCAAAGAAGGCGAATGATATCATTGGTGATAGCCTTTTTTCTCATTTTCCAGAAATAGAAGAGCAGTGGCTTAGAACGAAAGTAGACCCTGTGTTTAATCTAAAAAGCCCTGTGTTTATTATTTGGGAGCAGCGCCCTTATTTATTTAAATTTGGCTGTAATCGCCCAGTGACATGCGAAGCTGAATTTATGTACCAAAACGTAACTATGTTTCCAGTTATTGACAAAAATGGGAATGTAGAACGATTTTGTATGCTCGTGTATGACGTGACTGAGCAAGCTTTGGGTAAGCTAGGTATGAACCATCTTAACGAAGAGCTTAAAACCGCGAGTCGTGTAGACGGGCTTACTGGGCTATATAACCGCCGCTATTGGCAAGAGCGCTTCGATGAAATGTATAAGCTTTGTGTGCGCAGGGAAAAGCCTAGCACTGCTTTGATGTTAGACATCGACCACTTTAAAAGAATTAACGACACATATGGTCACCAAGCTGGCGATAAAGTAATTAAAATGTTGGCAGCACTTATTAAGCGCTGTGTGCGTGAAACTGATCTTGCTGGGCGATATGGCGGAGAAGAGTTCGCAATCATTCTTAATGACTCTTCTATTGATAGCTCGACGATTGTTGCTGAACGTATTCGTCAGCTTGCTCAGCGTTTGATAGTTGAGCATGAAGGAGAGTCGATAAGTTTCACCGTAAGTCTTGGTCTTGCGCAGTTTTCTCCTCAGTTCAAAGGCGCTATGGCTTGGCTAGAATGTGCCGATCAGGCTCTTTACGAAGCAAAAGAAAACGGCCGCAATCAATATCGCCTTTATCACCAAGGTTAAGTGACATCTGCGATGATCAACTAGATTGCTAGCTGCAATGTGTTTTTAAGCTCTTGATACGTAACAGGCTTAACCAAGTGATAGCGAATTCCCGAACGTAATGATGCTTCTTTGTCATCTCGATGGGAATTTGCGGTAAGGGCAACAATTGGAATAGTGGGGTGACCCTCTTTCATAATCTTAGCCACTTCTAGCCCGTTTATGTCAGGTAGGTTAATATCAAGCAGTACGCAGTCAAACGGACGCTCATTTATTCTGCTGATGGCGTCATCCCCCGTGTAGCTAACTACAACCTCATGGCCCATACTCTTAAGCATATACTCCACCATTTCAGCATTTATTGGCTCGTCTTCTACGACTAAGACCGTGGCTTTTTTGGTAGGCACAACAGCTTTTGACTTGCTAGAGGTTAAGTGGTGAAGTGCATCAATAAACCGGTGTCGGTCAATGGGTTTTACAAAGCTTTGATAAATAGGTAATTCACTGCTCGCGATTATATTAGCGACGTCTGGAGTTGCAGATAGTACGATCACGGGCGGCGTGCGTTCTCCAAATATGGCCTGTAGCGTTTTGACTAACTCAATGCCGTTCATACCTGGCATGTATAGGTCGGCAATAATGCCGGAAAACTGAAGAATTTCCTCGTGAACATTCAATAGGTTGGCACCAGAAGAAAAAGTTCGAGCGCTAAACCCTTCTTTTGTAATGATCGACTGTAAATGTAGTCTTGAGATTTCTAAGTCATCAACGACAGCAAATTTTGCATTAGACGGTGATGACGCTTTAACCGGTATTTCATCCACAGGTTTAATTGGCAGTAATATTTTGAATTCTGAACCTACACCGACAGTGCTGGTGACCTGCAAGGAGCCGCCGAGTTTGTCAATACTGCGTTTAGCGACGGACAAGCCAATACCTGCGCCAGGAAACCTATGTCCTATGGCATGCTCGCCCCGATAAAAGCGGTCAAACATTTTATTTTGCGTTGTCTCGTCAATGCCAATACCCGTATCACTTATAATGATGACAAGAAATATGCCTTGGTTTTTTACCAACGTAGTTACGGTTATGTCTATCAAACCACTGGACGTAAATTTCACCGCGTTATCAAGGATATTGCTGAGAACTTTAGTTAAGGCGACAGGGTCGGTTTCCGCGAAGTGTGGAACGCTATGGCTGCAATGCATATTAAATTCAACTTTCTTGTCTTTAACCCTTACTGAGAAAGGAGAGATGCATTCGTCAAGTAAGCTGATCAAATCAACCTCTGCGTACTGTAAGTCATCTTCTGTGTTGTTATTGAGTATATCGGTGAGATTGTTTGTAAGGTTTAGCAATCGATAGCTTGATTGCTCTGCCTGTTGAATCAATCTAGCCTGCTGGTCTTCCATATTGGGTATCAATTCAAGCGCACTTATTATTGCGCTTATAGGAGCTCTAAATTCATGGCTAATTAGCTGCAAGAACTCTTTATTTCGAAGGTCTCTTTTATCTTCGGCAACAGCAACTCTAAGCTTTGACTTGTTAAATTTGGGCAGCGGTTTGCCTGAATTACTTTTACAGATAAGCCATGCAATGAGATACCAAAGCAATAAGGCAGTAGCTCCAAATATTGTGGTTAAAAGTATGTGATGTCGAACGTTTTGAATACGAAGCAATAGTGCGCTTTCTTCCCCTTGCATTGCTTGGACCATTGGCAAAAGGCTAAACCCTTCTATGATGAACTGAGCAGCAACCTCAGGTGGAAGTTCAATAAGTGTGAACAGTAAGCTTCGCGTCGTTTTTGCGGTATGGCGGGTAGAGTTCCTATTTAGGCTTTCCTTTGCACTTACAAAGTCTTCTTCAGATAAGATTTTTGGAGGCGTTTTGGTGTTCAGGTCGTCAAGCAAATACTCGGTAATTTCTTGATAAGAGACTTGCATTACAAGCTTGAGAGTTGAAAACGGTGTGCCATTAGCCGCGGTTTCACTTTTCGACCGCGATTGGAATTGTCTTATACGGTTTTCTGAGACAAGAATGCTGTCTTCTAATTGGCTTTGCGCTTTAAGTGCCGTTATATAGGTTTGTTGTTTTCCCAAAAAGTGCAGCAATAGTGCTGTGGTTATCGCTGCAATCAACAACGCAGTCACATTGACTTTCGAAAACGTAATATTTCGAGAGTTAATGATAGATTTGCGCTTAGACTGACTAACCTTGGCTGAGCTCAACGTTCTTCCTTGCAAGTTCATTATTGTAGAGATGTCTACCTTAAAGGTAGGCAACTAACGCTAACTTGCAAGGAAGTAAAATTAAATTAAGCCGCCTCTACTCGTTTGATATGGTGTCGAATTAAATGTAAAAAGCAAAGGCTTGGGATCACCATAACAGCGGTGAGAATGAAAAATAAGCTCCAGTTGCCTTGAAGGCTGTCGACCATGTACCCGCTGCTTGAAGCGACCAGTGTCCTTCCCGCAACGCTTAGTGATGCCATAAGCGCATATTGTGTTGCACTAAAAGCACGATTACACAAAAGGGAAATGAAAGCGACCATAGCAACGGTACTCCATGCGCCCGTAAAACCATCAACAATGACGGTTACAGCCAGTAGTGATGTAGATGGCCCTGTTTGTGCGATAAGTGCAAAAAGAAGGTTAGAGGCGGCCATAGCGATACCTGCAACCATAAGTCCGCGGTAAATACCGTAGCGAATGTTCACCACACCACCAATGAGAGAAAATACAATGGTTACCCACCAGTTAAGAAGCTTAGAATAAGTGGCAATGTCACTGTTTGAAAAGCCCACTTCTTTGTAAAAAACAATGCTCATGCGGCCCAAAAAAGCTTCGCCAATTTTAAAAAGAAAGATAAACAATAAAAATGACGCCGCTAACTTTACGCCGTTCCTATTAAAAAATTCCGCAAATGGCGTAATGAGGGTGGTTTTTATCCAATAAACAAGCGGTGAACTGGCTGAGTCTGCCTTTGTTATTTGTTCAAGCAAGCTGTCTCTATCAATTTGAGGCTCGTTGGCAAAGCAGGTAGTACACATAAGCAGCGCCATGATGGCGCCTAGCATCAGGTAAATATTAGGCCACGTCCAAGACGTTAAATCTGCGAGAAAAAACGGAATGGCGCCAAGGCCACCATAACCTGTCCACCAACCAGCGGTCGCAACCGATGATGCTGCCGACATGCCGTCTTTGTCGTCTTGTGCAATACAGTCAATGCGAAAGCCATCAATAGCGATGTCTTGTGTGGCCGATGCAATGGCAATAAGTAGCCCCACTAACGCTACATAGAATAAGTCGTGGTCCGCAGTAAGTTGAGACATGGCTAAGCACATCAGCAAAATGATGCCTTGCATAGAGAAAATCCAGCCTCTTCGCTGGCCTAAAAAGGGAGGCTTTAGCTTGTCTACAAGGGGAGACCACAAAAAATTAAAGGAGTAGGTTGCGAAGATGATGCCGAATAAACCAATGGCAGAACGTGACAAGCCCTCATCCTTTAACCAAGCAGACAATACTGAACCAATCATGATCCATGGAAATCCACTGGAAATACCAAAAAGAAAAATGCTGAGGTAGCGTTTGTCGTTAAACGTTTTTAAAGCGGTAAGCAAAACTGCGGCCTATGGCAAGAATTCAAAAGCATATTGAGCCATGAACTTATCTGTTTAGCAATAAAGCTTTATGTAACCTTTTATAAAAAGAGGCAAAGTGCGAAAGAGGTGGATAACAATGATGCTACCTGACTTTTTAAGAAGAAGTGACGAGTAAACAGCGTTACAGCAAATGAATTTTTAAGGGCGAATACCAACACAGTCGAGCGGACAAAGCCCCAGACCTTCTAAGTAGTTCACACAGTTCGTTAATTCATCTACAAGAAACTTATCGGAAATCAGTTTATCTTCATTCCAGTAGTGCACTTGATGAAGTAAATGCCAGAACACCCGCTCCTTTTGCGTGTAAGGCTGTGTTAGTGTGTGACCGAGTTGCCCCCACTCTTCCATACTATCCCAAAAGAATAGTTCGAGCTCCTCGATAGGAATCTCTCCTTGCCAAAATGCTCTTATATAGAAACACAGCTGTTTCGCCTTGTTATCTACGAAATCTTGAACATTCACAAGTAACTCAACCGTATATATCTGCTAAAAGTATTATAGTTCATAACAAAGCAACTGTGTTAAAAAGGCACGGATAATTTTTGAGATTCAAGTTTTATTTAATGCTTGAAATACCAATTTAGCGTAGTGCGAAATTTGAATAATTACCAGCCAAGATGACGAGTCCATCCAATAGTGCTATTTGCAACCATTTGAATGTGTGGTGTTTTTTCTAAGCCTGTTATACTAAAGGCTAATAAATTATTGGGGATAATTATTTGTCTATAGTGCATTTTTAGTGCATTTTTTGAACTAATCTTGCGTTTGGAGGCGGTGATATTTGCCCAGTCGTTGAAACCAGTTAATGAGAGGTCTAGCACTGGGAAATCAGATTGCGCGATGTATTCTATGACAGATGTGTTGGTTGCTTCCTCTGGCCAATAAGGCGAAATTGCAACAAAGTTATCAGGGTGAAGTTGGGGCTGCTGTTGTACGGCAGATAAGTAACTTGCAGCAAGCATCCCCTGAGCGAGAACCATTCGATAGCCCTCCCGGTCCTGTAAATAATTGTTCAATGCATTAAGATGCAATGATAGAGCTGTTGTCGTCTCATTAAAGTTTGCATATTGCGATAGTTGATTACTTCTCGGGTGGATATTTACTTCAATGGGTGTCGCCATGGATTCAGCGCTTTCTGTATTGTCAGGCTGAGTACCTACATTAGCAGATAGGTTGATGGGGCTTATCACTACATTCCAGCCTTTTTCCGCCAGCATGTTGGCAAGGCTATGTCCTTGGTCAAGTGTCAAACTAGACGGAAACGGTTCAGTGAGAATTATGGCTACACCCAAAGCTAAAGGTATGTGAGCTTTAACTTCAATAATAGGAGTTTCCTGCTCCCCCACCATTAAAGGCTTTACCTCTCCGGGTAGATAGGCATTTCTTACATCTGTGAAAAAGTCACAGTTTGCTGGCGTGGGAAGCAGTAACGCAATGACAGCAAATAAAAAAAGAAGCGTGAGCCTTTGCATAACAGAATGGATAGCCTTCACTAAAATATTGGCGCTGCTCGCGTTGCCAGTTCCAAAATAATCAAAATAAACATGTTCTGAACATGCTATCGGCGGTCTGACTAAAAACTATAGTCGTTGGCCGATTTAAAATGAAGGCACCAAAATACTAATCAATCGATTTTGAAAGTGCGTCGGGGTGGTACTGGCTAAAAGGAATTGGGATTTGGAAATGCTGCCAATGTCCATGAGTTGGATGTATAAAACTCAAGCTCTCTGCATGAAGTTGCAGGCGAGGAGCCATGGCGAGTGCCTCGTCATGGGCATACAGTCTATCTCCCAAAATAGGGTGTCCTAAAGCAAGCATATGTACTCGCAGTTGATGAGAGCGACCCGTAATAGGGTGAAGGGCAACCAAAGAGAAGGGCAAGCCTTTTTCATCGAATGCACGCTCTATCACGTTAAAGTGAGTGACTGCTTTTTTTCCGCGCTCAACGTCAACCATTTGTTTCGGCCTATTAGGCCAGTCGCAAATGAGGGGAAGGTTTACTTCGCCTGTATCTTGCGTTAAATGGCCGTGTACCCGAGCAAAATAACGCTTTTTGGTTTGGCGTAACTCGAACTGTTTAGAAATATGGCGGTGGCTATTTTTATTAAGGGCCAGTACTAAAATACCGGAGGTTGCCATATCTAGCCTGTGAACTACTGTTGCTGTCGGGTACACACTGTTAACGCGGCTTATCAGAGAATCTCGGTGTTCTAAGGCTTTACCTGGAACGCTCAATAGCCCGCTGGGCTTATGCGCAACTACCATGTCCTCATCTTGATAAAGAATATCAAGATAAGGGTTCATGGGCGGATTATAAACAAAGCTCGGGTTTGCCATTATTTGCTCGTCACTCCAATAATCACTTACAGCTAAAAGTGAGCGTTTCGCCCCTAAGGATTGTTCACCACAATGCGCAGCGCATCTAGCTGAACATCGGCTTCTTGAATGACTTTATCGAGCGCGTTCATTTGTGTTTCAATAAATTCAATCTCGCTGTCTCGCACGGCTGGATTACGTTTTTGAAGGTCGCGCAAGCGTTGGATCTCCTCGTTTAACGTGCTGTGCATGGTATTTAGAGCATCGTGCTGCTTTTGATTAGCCTGTTGGTGAGCCAGTTTACGGGCTTTCTCGATGGCAAGTTCTAGCGGCTGTTGCAATGCTTTTAAAAGCTGAGCTGAAATTTTACGGCCAATTTTGCGCTTAACATCAAAACTCAAATCCGATGCGTTGCCCTGCGCATCTAAACATACACGCACTGGTGTATGCGGCAAGAAGCGGCCCAACTGAAGGGTTTTAGGCGCTTGCGCGTGCAGCACAAACAACGCTTCTATCCAGTAAGCGCCCTTAGGTAAAGAAGGCTCTGCAATAAAGCCCATGCTGCTTTTACCATGCACGTCGGTTAGCACGACATCTATCGCCGTATGCACAAGTGGGTGATCCCAACTTAAAAACTGAACATTTTCTAGCGTGGTGGCAACACGGCGCTTATAAGTTACCGTCATGCCTTCCGGATCAAGGCCAGGAAGCTGACTGACCATTGACTCGGTTGGCATTAGAATGAAGCAATCGTTACCTTTTTCGTCTTGCTGCACGCCAATTGCGTCAAATACGCGGCCCATAAAGCGCGATAAATATTGTTCGCTGTCTAGGGTTACAATATCTTCCAGCAGTTGCTCAACACGGCCTTCGCCAGATGCATTCAGCTCTAGCAGACGATCGCGACCCGCTTCAAGCTGTGCTACAAGCTGGCTATTGAGTGTAATGCTCATGTTTATAAGCTCGTCGCGTGCGCTCATATCATTTGGGTGTAAACACGCACCAATAAGCAGTGGCTTCACATCGTCAAACACACCAGAGCCAGTTGGGCAGGTTTTTTCAAAGGCATTAAGGCCTTCGTGATACCAGTCTAGTAACACGTGCTGAGCCGTTTTAGCTAAATAAGGCACGTGAATTTGTACGGTTTGGGTTTGACCAATCCGGTCAAGACGACCAATGCGTTGCTCTAGTAGGTCTGGCGTAATTGGTAAATCGAACAACACCAAATGATGAGCAAACTGGAAGTTGCGCCCTTCACTGCCAATTTCACTACATAAGAGAATTTGTGCTCCGTCTTCTTCATCGGCAAAGTAATGTGCTGCCTTATCGCGCTCAACAATACTCATCCCTTCGTGGAAGACACTGTGACGAATACCGGTTTGCGTTCTAATTACTTCACCAAGCTCTTGTGCAGTGCGGGCGCTGGCACAAATAAGCAGAATTTTTTCTGGCTTCACGCTTTGCATAAAATCAAGTAACCATGCAACGCGAGGGTCGTGCTTTGTCCAGCTGTTTACCACGCTCGCCATACGCTCCGGATACAGTGAATACGTTAAGTCACCCCCGTTTATTGCGTCAGAGTAAACCTCTGGTAATGCCAGTTCGTAGGCGCTCAGCTTACGTTCTGGGAAACCTTCAATATTGGCTCGGCGATTTCTAAACAGCATACGACCTGTGCCGTGGCAGTCGATAAGTTGGTGCAACAAAGCATGGCGATTTTCAGAAGTACTCAAGTCGCCAGCATGTTCCATAACGTCAGGTGCGAATTCAGCCAATTTACTGCGTTGTTTAGCGTTAGGAATTGCGTCAGAAAGCAGTGGGGCTACAGCATCGGCCAGCTGACCATATTTCGATTCTTCTTCCAAAAACGCGCCGTAGCTGTGAAAGCGGGCCGGATCGAGCAAACGAAGGCGTGCAAAGTGACTTTCATGGCCTAATTGGTCAGGGGTTGCGGTAAGAAGTAGTACGCCAGGCGTTTGGTTAGCAAGTGCTTCTACACAAAGGTACTCGGCAGACGGCGCTTCGCTAGACCATGCGAGGTGGTGTGCTTCATCAACAACCATTAAATCCCAACTTGCGCTTTGAATTTGTTGCTGTCGCTTTTCACTGTTGCTTAAAAAGTCGATGCTGCAAAGCACTAACTGATCGTTTTCAAACGGATTCACTGCGCCAGCATCAGACGCTTCGCTTTCCTCTAAAGCCTCGCAACGGCTTTCGTCGTAAATAGCGAAGGGAAGATTAACACGGCGAAGCATTTCAACTAACCACTGGTGAACCAACGAATCTGGTACCAAAATAAGCACGCGCTCAGCACGACCCGTTTTTAGCTGCTGGTGAATGATCAGCGCCGCTTCAATAGTTTTACCTAGACCGACCTCATCGGCAAGCAGTACACGTGGGGCGTGTCTGGTACCAACCTCTGAGGCAATGTGCAGTTGGTGTGGGATAAGTGAAATGCGAGCGCCAGCTAGCCCAATAGTGCTAGAGCGCAAGTAATCGTACTGATGATCAAGAGCGCGCTCGCGCAAATCAAACCACTTTGGATTGTCGAGTTGTTGACTGAACAAGCGCTTTTCAGGTTGGTTTAAGCGAATGTGGCTGTCTAGCATGGTTTCAGGTAAACGTGCTTGTGCCTTGGTGTCTTCGCGCAGCCCGTGATATATGAATAGGCCCTGGCTCTCTTCTTTTTCAGTAATGGTCATTTCCCAGCCGTCTTGGCTCTTGACCGTTTCGCCAATTTCAAAAATAAGTCTCGTCAGCGGCGCGTCTTGTTTGGTGTACTTTCGCGCATCGCCTGTTGCCGGATACAGCACTTCTACCGAACGGAAATCGATACCAATAATGGCACCTAGTCCCAACTCTATTTCGGTGTTGCTTAACCAACGCTGACCAACTGAAAATTGACTATCTGAACTCATAAATCACCAACCTATTTTTCGGGGGGCGGTATTGTACGCATTGCATTGTAATAAGTCATTAATACTAGACTATCTTAGACTAACGTTTTTGCTAAGTAAGGGGTGTGGTTGATAGCGTTTGTCAGTACACCACGTTATAAGTATAGGATATGAAAATAAGCGTTTAATTAGCCTACCTTTTTAAGAGGGCACCACTTCAATAAGCGTTTAATTGGTATAGATAAGCAATTTATAAATACTTATTTTTTGCAACTTGATCCGGCCTAACTACACTTTACATTCGTTAAAAGGAAAGAAAGTATGGCTTGGGTTAATCGAGAATTACTTACGAGTTTAATTGAAAAGCTGCCTGGCGGCGTTGCAATTGTCGATAGTGAATATCGCTACCTTGTTTTAAATAGTTCGTTAGCCGAGATAAACGGCGTATCGATAACCGACACTGTCGGAAAAACCATCATGGATGTGGTACCTGAATTAGCTGATGAAGTATGTGGCTTAATTGATAATGTGCTTTCAACAGGAAAAGATAAGTTAAATATTCGCGTTGAAGGGAAAACAAGAAGCAGCGACAAAGTGCGTCTGTGGCAAGTTGACTACAAAGCGTTACCTCTTGATGGAGGCTATGTCGTTCTGATAAATGCCAACGAAATTACCGAGCTTGAAGAGCATAAGTTACGTTTAGCACAAAGTAAGTACTACCTAAAAAGTGTTTTAGATAATTTATTTGCATTTGTAGGGGTGTTGACCGTTGATGGCACGCTTGTGGACGCAAATAAAGCACCTTTAGAGGCTGCAGGAATCCGCTTCGAAGATGTTTATCAGAAAAAGTTTTGGGACTGCTATTGGTGGGCTTATGACAACGCAGTGCAAGACAAGGTAAAAAGCGCTGTAGCTGAGGCACGAGAAGGCAGAACAGTAAGGTTCGATATTGAAATTCGCGTTGATGAAAATGGAAGAATGCCAATCGATTTTATGATTGCGCCTCTTACAGACCAAGATGGTCAAATTATCAATTTAATTCCATCAGCAATAGATATCTCAGCGCGAGCGCTGGTGGAGAGCCAGCTAAGAGAGAGCGAACGACGCTTTCGCGAAGTCGTTAACAAAACGACTGGTGGGTTAGTTATTTTCGAAGAAAGTGGAGCCGTCAAATTCGTAAATGCACGGGCGCATTATTACGTTGGCTCCAGTGAAGAGGACAGATGCTACGCTCCATCGTTCTTTGATTGGTTTGAGCAAAAAGATGCGTCTTTGTTAACGGAGATGGTGACTGAGAACCCATCAGGTAAAGAAAATGCCCAAGTAGGCCTAGTGCGTTGCGACGGTCGCGTAATTCCTGTTGAGTTGGGCATCTCTTTGTTTGAACAAAAAGACAAAAGCTATTTGGCGACAATTAGCGACTTATCGGAACTTGCGAAAAGTAACGCTAAGCTATCTGAATTACTCAGCGAAAAAACCATTTTGCTAAATGAGGTTCATCATCGGGTCAAAAATAACTTACAGGTAATATCAAGCCTTCTTAATCTACAAAGTAGGTATGTCGATGCGCAAACTTCCCGTCACTTTCTAATGTGCCAACAGCGAGTAAGAGCAATGGCTCTTGTTCACCAATTGCTGTATGAAAGCGAAGATATCTCAGGCGTCAACGTAGGTGTTTATATTCAAAAGCTTGTTGGTTTGTTACAGGACAGCATTGGGCAGGTAGCTGACACGCCGTTAATCCAAAAGATACATTTTGATTTGCCTGAACAACCTATATGGCTAGATGTTAAAGTTATGGTGCCGTTAGGGTTTACGGTCACTGAACTGATAACCAATAGTTTAAAGTACGGTCAAACGGAGAGCGATCCTTTAGAGCTTTATGTGGGGTTAACGTTAGCGGGCCAAGAGATAAAACTGTGGGTGGGAGATAATGGGCCAGGTATAGAGCCTCAAGCATTTTTTGAAAGCCAATCGCTTGGTAACAAACTTATTGAAAGCTTTACTAAGCAGCTCAGAGGTAGTTTGACGATAGAGAAAACAAATATTTTTATGCTTACACTAACTTTCCCATTTAAAGGGAAACGGGCCTAGCGAGAAGTGCTCGTTAGACCGTATTTTTGTCTCAATATCGTTATTTGGACAAATTATTGCTGCCATTTAACGCACCTAGAATTTCCTCAGCAGGTAGAGGTTTCCCGTGAAAGTACCCCTGTTGAAGCACCTTATCTGATTGCGCAAAGTGTTCATATTGATGCCGCGTTTCTACGCCTTCAACGGTCAACGTATACCCAAGTGCCAGGCACATATCTTGAACCGCATCGGTAACTATTCTCATGCTTTGATCAGTAAAGCGCCCTTGAATTAAGCTTTTATCAAGCTTGATGATGTCGATGGGGAATTCGCGCAAGCGAGAGAGATTTGAATAGCCATTACCGAAGTCGTCTAAAGCGATACCAAACCCTAACTCTTTGAGCGACATGAGTATATGCTCATTGCCGTTTTTTATTAACGTGCTCTCGGTAACTTCAAGCGTAACCCAATGGGGAGAGACTTTATGTTTGCACAACAATTCACAGAATATTTTAGACAAGGACACATTTGAAACTTGTTTGGCTGACAGGTTGACGTTGACCCTACATACCGCGCCCGTCTCGCGCACTGCTTTTATAAATTCACAGGCTTTTTCGAAAACAAACAAGCCTAAGGGGTAAATTAGCCAAGAGCGTTCTGCGATGGGAATAAACTCTTCAGGAGATATGAAGCCCGATGCTTCATCGTGCCAGCGACATAGCGCTTCATAAGAGACGATATTGGAATGCATGTCTACAATAGGCTGAAACCAAACTTCCAACGCTTTTTGATCAATCGCGGCTCTAAGCCCTTGTTCCAAAAATAATTGATAACGGACTTTTTCTGCGTAGAGAGGGTCAAAAATTCGGTAGCTATTCTTCCCATCTCGTTTAGCTTCATACATTGCAATATCAGCGTGGCGAAGCAAGTCATGAATGTCTTCACCATTTTGACAAAATGCAATGCCAATGCTGCACGTTAGTGTCAGGGTTTCTGACTCAATTTCAAAAGGGGTGGCTAACGTCTGGTTTATTTTTTTTACAATTTGTTGAATGGCATTGTTTGTAACATGACCGTTTACTAGCGCCAAAAACTCATCACCGCCATGTCTTATAACAAAGTCAGAAGAGCGCATGGCTTGGCTGAGTCGTTGTGAAAATAGTTGAAGTACTTTATCGCCTGCAAGGTGTCCTAGGTTATCATTGATAAGTTTAAACGAGTCTAGGTCAATGAAAATTAGAGAGAACTCTTTCTGTTTGAAGTAGTTTTCAGGAGAGGCAAGTATACGGTTCATGAACGAGCGATTGTAAAGCCCTGTTAATTCATCTTTATAGGCCAGTTCTGTTAAGCGTGCATTGGCATTCTTTATCTCGGTTATGTCAGTCACAATAACAACAAATCGGTTATTTTGTTCTGAAAGTTCAACACTTTTAATGCTAATCAACGCGTGAAAAAACGTGCCGTTTTTACGTCTTACCGTAGACTCAAACTGCTCTTCAACCAGGTTCTTCATTTCGACTGCAAAGTCGTCAAACCTTTCGCTGTCAATTAGGTTAGTAAACCGGCTATTAGTCAATTCACTATGCGTGTAACCCGTTGCATCACACATTGCAGTGTTGGTTTTATGGATGACGGTATCCTCGTCAACCAATGCAACACCTTCTCGCATATTGTGAAAAATGGACTCTGAAAGCGCCATACTTTGCATGTTTTCTTGAAGCTGAGTGACGTCTCTAATCGCGCCAATTTTTACATGCTCGTCTTCAAGCTTGGTGTCACCGATGTACACCTCAAGCCAGCGTGTACTTTCAGCGCTGATCTTTTCTCCGTCAGGCTCCTTGAGCCTGACTTTCTGATTAAGTGGTGTACCAGATTGTAATATATTGGCTATCGCATCGCGGTCGTCTTCAACAATAAGGTTGAGAAAGTCGTTTAATTTGAGTTGGCCATCATTAGAAAAATAACGCTTTAGATGCTCGATACCACTGATATTTAACATATTTGACTGGTCGTCTAATTCCCATACCCCCACTTCAGCTGCTTTTATCGCAATGCTCAGTTTTGCTTGAGACTTGATTGTTTCCAATTCGAATTCGTAACGCTTAAGCGCGGTCTCAATGACAGCTTTCACCTCTCGAATGTTGTAAGGCTTAACGACATAGCCGTAAGGGTAAGTGAAGCCAGTTTGACGAATAATGTCGTCACTTGCATAAGCGGTAACGAAAACGATTGGAATTTTCCTAAGGGCATTAATTTGTTTCGCTGCCTCTATCCCTGAACCTCCTTCCTCGAGGTTAATATCCATTAAAATAATGTCTGGCTGTAGCGCTGTAAAAAGTGCGACGGCTTCTTGCTCTGAGGTTGCGATACCGACACAGATATAGCCTACCGAGGTTAGCTCTATTTCTAAACTCATGCTGCTAAGAGGTTCATCCTCAACGATTAATACACTCGCCATAGCCTGATTATCCAATCTGTTTCTGATTTTGATTCTGTTGCTAGTACTAGCAAGTGTAGTAGATAACTATTCCGGCACATGAAAATTCACGGTATTGGCGACGAGGCGAAGTATTCATCGAGTGATACGTTAAGTTCTCCAGCAGTTTTTTTAACTCATATAAATGGAGTGTGGCTACGCGTTTAACCTTCAATTTCGCCAAAAATAAAAAAGAGAAAAACAGTGCTAAATCTCAAAAACTGGATTATGGTGGAATTAAGGGTTCGCTAAATTAACTGACGAACGCTCGAGGCAGAAAGTGTAGTACTGCTTCTCAGTCGACGCGAGTAGGGGAAGAAGTCCTGTTTCGAGCGGCATTCTCCTACAACCGTAACTGTGGCTTGTTAGTGTGTGTTCATAAAAGAACAATGCGCCTAACTTAGCTTTATTTACCGGAGTGAAGGATGCCAAGAAAAAATTCTACCGATACAAAGATTTACGTCCTCGATACCAACATTCTGCTGCACGAACCTCACGCTTTTCTCTCCTTTAAAGAACACGACGTGGTTATTCCAATGACCGTATTGGAAGAGCTCGACTATATCAAAGACAGTAAAAAAGACGTGGCGCGTGATGCGCGGGTATCCATTCGGGCCATGGAGGATTTACTCCACGATGCAACACCAGAAGACATGCTTGCTGGTGTATCTATGGATGGACTAGGTGCAGGCCAAACAGCACCTACAGGAAGCCTGTCTATTTTTGCCGACCTCAATTTGGTTGAGGCTCAGCAAGTGTTTACCAGCAACGAAAATGACAATCGAATCATTAACGTAGCGCTGCATTTGCAAAAAACGTTTGCGCCGCAAAAAGTGGTGTTGGTAACCAAAGACTTAAACATGCGTCTTAAGGCGAAAGGGGCGGGCCTAGCTCATGTTGAAGATTATCGTACCGACCAACTAATTACAGACATTAAGTATCTATCACGAGGCTTTCATACCTTTGAGGGCAATTTTTGGGACAGCGTTAAAAGTGTGGACAGTCGCACTGAGGGGCGCGATACCATTCATACAATTCCTAAATCTATGTTGCCAGAAGCTTATGTAAACGAGTTCTTACTTGATGAATCTAAGGAATTCGCTGGCTTAGTAGAGGAGATTACTGAAGACCATTTGGAAGTACTGGACTTAGGCTACGATAGGTTAATGGGGCGTCACGCATGGGGTATTACGCCTAAAAACATTGGCCAAGCCATGGCACTACATGCATTGCTTGACCCGCATATTGATATGGTTATTCTTACTGGCCCAGCGGGTAGCGGTAAAACACTGCTCGCGCTCGCAGCTGCTCTTGAAATGGTAGTCGAGCGCAATATGTATGACAAAATCATTGTCACACGAAGTACGCCTGAAATTGCCGAATCGATAGGCTTTTTGCCGGGAACGGAAGAAGAAAAAATGCTGCCTTGGTTGGCTGCAATTACTGACTCACTAGAAGTGCTTCACAAGCACGACGAAAACACCAAAGGTTCCATGAATTACATCATGGAAAAAGCCAACATTCAGTATAAATCGGTCAATTTCATGCGAGGCCGAAGTATTCAAAATGCCATTGTTATTTTGGATGAGTCACAGAACCTCACCGCGTCACAGCTTAAAACCATTATTACCCGTTGTGGTGAAGGTACTAAGCTCATTGTGGGAGGAAACTTGGCGCAAATTGACAGTAACTATTTGAGCGCGGTGACTTCGGGCTTAACTTACCTTGTCGAGAAGTTTAAAGACTTCTCAGGCAGTGCCACCATTAACCTAGACGGTGTGGTTAGAAGCCGACTTGCGAGTTTTGCAGAAGAAAATTTGTAGCTATTAGTCCGTTCAAAGTATTTTTGCTTAAGCGCCTTTATTACAAAGGCGCGCTTAGACTGTTTACCAAAAGGTTAATGTTATTGTTGTCCATTTACAGACTTCAAGTTGCCATAACTATAAAATTAATTAAAGCTGGCTGTTCTAAACTCCCCTTGATATATTTCCAAAGTCAATAAACAAGGCAAGAAGTAACACGGACGTGCCGTAATGGGAATACAAGAAAAACACAAACAGGAAATTTCTCTATTACATGGCTTTATCGCCCTCTTCTTAATTCTCGTTGTTAGTGGTTTTTCTTCTTATGCGCTGAACCTTAATTGGGGGGGGCTTCGTCAGGCACTAGCCCTTGTGCACCTGTTTGTGGGTTATGTATTTGGCGCCATTTTCTTCTTTTACTCCTATAAACATTTTAAACGAACGGTGGGTTTTCGACGCACTGGCTCAATCATTCTTGGCGTTATTTTATTTCTTGCAACCTGCTATCTCGCATTAACCGGTGTCCTGATCAGTTTTACCGGAGTATTAAAAAAACAAGCCTGGTTGCTCGACAGTCACATACTGTGTGCAATACTAACGCTTCTCCTATTAGTGGTGCATGTAATATGGCATTACGTAACTTTTCCGAGAAACAGACGTTCAAGCGTTCCGTCCGGGTTTGTTACGCTTTCTAATAAAATAATCAGACCTATTTTAGTTGGAGTAGGGGCAATGTGTGCTATCACCATTACCCTATTGGCTGGCAACTACCTAATTCAAAATAACTACCCAAATAATACGGTGGACGATTACCTTTATGCTTATGGTGACGGTCCTTTCTTACCCAGCCTAACTATGACCGAAAGTGGTACTTTTATACAACGAAGGCATATTGCAGAATCTGCAAAATGTATTGAATGTCATAAAGGGATAGGTGAACAATGGATGTCTTCTACGCACAGGCATGCGGCGGATGACCCCACTTACGTGCGAAATGTGAATTTGCTGACGGAATCTAAGGGCATTGCAGCAACCAGATATTGTGAGGGGTGTCACGCACCAGTGGCTTTGTTAACCGGACAGTTAACACCGGGTGGCAGCCATGGAGGTAAGCCCAACACTGTTGCAAACAAAGAAGGGATCAGCTGCATGTCATGTCATGGTGTGAATCACTTAACTGGTTCAGAAGGGGTGGCAAGTTATCATTTTTCCCCCAGAGAATCGTATCTGTTTGCCAACGTGGATGTTTGGCCTCTTAATTTTTTACATCAACAGGCGCTCAAGTTGGTTCCACAGCGTCATGCGAAGGATCTTTTATCTCCGTTGCTACAAGATTCGCAATTTTGCAGTTCATGTCATACTCAGTTTATGGATAAATCCATGAATAATTGGGGCTGGGTAAAAATGCAGGACGAATTTCTAGCTTGGTCAAACAGTAAGTTTAATTCGCCTAAGGAACCGAGATTTTCCCATCCACAAAACAAACAATGCCAGGACTGCCACATGCCGATGATAAAGGCTGACGACATCGCAGCCGATGGCGCAGGAAAAGTACGTTCTCACTACTTTGTCGGTGCCAACGTGATGTTGGCGAAACATTTCGACAATGAAACATTATTTGAAATGACTAAAGAGTTCCTGCAACAAGACAAAATTCAGTTATCGATTGAGCCTCCCGAAGATGAGCAGGCCAAACAAAGCGCACTGTATCTTAAAGCTGAATTGAGAAATCAGCATAAATATCCGGTTGCGATGTATCGGGGAGAACACAAAAAAATCAAAGTGTTATTGACGAATCAAGGTGTTGGGCATAGTTTTCCCGGAGGTACCATAGACTTAAATGAAGCTTGGATTGACTTTAAGGTATATGACGGACAACAACGTCTTGTCACCTCCAGTGGTCAGTTGCAAGCAGACGGGTCTCTAGGGGCAGACACGGTTGTTTACAAAGAGATTGCAATCGACAGACAAGGTAAAGAAGTATGGCGTCACGACTTGTTCAATATGGTTGGGCGTAGTTATGTAAATGTGATCCCTGCGGGTTCTACTGACGTCGTAGAATTTGGTCTCACAGTGCCAGACTGGGCCACATCACCACTTACCATTTCAGCCACACTCAAGTTTCGCAAACTAAACCAGAAGTATTTAGATTGGGTTAACCTAAAACAATCAGTTGATACCAACCCAATTATAGATATTGCACGAGACAGTGTCAGCGTCCAAGTGCTCAAAGCGCCAGCGAGTCAGTAGCTTTTTTTAATGTAAGCACATAATGCTGGAGCCACTGCGAATCAAGTACATAACCTTTAGTTTGCGCGTAACGGATAAAGCTATCAACCCAAATAATATTTTCCTGATTATTAGAAACATTAGTGTAACTGTGTTGGAGATACAAAAACTCAAAAATTCTGGTCAACTGGGGGCTTTGTCCTGTTAATCCTTCTTTGGATGTATCTCGCGCGGCACGCGCCAATTGATTTATCACTACACGTTTTTTAACTTTTGAGTCGGATTGCATTAGGTAACTAAGTGCCATAGGGTTGTCTTCCAAGATAGAACTAAAAGCACTTCTGAGGCGCTTCATGTCTGGCTCAAAGCGATGCTCACAATACGCTGTTAAAGAAGCGCGAATACGACATTCCTTCGATAAAGCTGATTGAAATGCTAGGGAGTACTGGTTTAAATCTTGGTTTTCGAAAAAGGACTTTAAACTTTGCGAAGTTAAAAAAGGGATAAACCAAGATTGGTCAGGATAATGCTTCAGTAGTAACCGTGAGTAATCTTCAGGCAGGGACAGGCCGAGTTGGTTCATTTTTAAGGCAATACGTTCAATATCCTTTTCTGAGCGCAACCGATTAAGTTGACTTATCGCTCTCAATTTATCCTGCTCTGTTGTTGCTGAGAGAATATCGATAGTGTGCGCAATGGAAAAATGGCTAAACAGTGTCGAATTAAGATAGGTGTTGACCCAGGAGATTTTAGCTGGGGTTGATTCCGTCCTCGTAGGGGATCCAAAAACGTTTTGTAAAGTAAGTCTGTCAGTATGAAGCCTGAATACCAACTCATCATTTTCAGTCCGCTCAACAATAGTTTTTATCCTGTCACGTTCTACGTTAAGTTTGGTCAACGTCACTACGCATTCGGCTTTAAGTACTGGTTCGAAAACGTTGGAACAGATCTGCGTTAATGGGGCTAGTGCTTTTCGGTACTTTAAAAAGCCAATCGTTCTAACGACGGATGCAATCAGGGCGCTTGATGCGTGTTGATTCTGTTGCTCCCGATGAAGAAATGACATGAGCGAAGCGCCTATTGTTGGGTCTTCGCTTGCGCTCAAAGCGTGAAGTGCACAAATGGTCTCAGATTCAGAGGGCGTTTTAAGTGCGCGGTGCAACAACTGAGACTTAAGTACTGGCTTATTTAAGGGAGCCACCTCTTCTTCCCAGAACCAGTAATTAAGGGTATCTGTTAGTTGGCAAAATTGAGTTTCTGGCAGTGAACGAATCAAGTAATCCAAGTGCTCGACAAACAAATCACTTTCGGTTTTGCTGATTAACTCAATAAGCATGGTATAGAGTTCAGCACGCTGCTGCGATGGCGGAAATCGCTGCATTTGGTTGAATAACCAACTGATTAGTGTGACGACTTCCTGGCTCCTCGCCTGCGAAGTTTTCACGGTTACAAATTTATCATGGTTTAATTGTCTGGCAAATGTCAGCAGTGAGCTAAGCGACGGCTCAATTGTTTGCGATAAAGCGGGAATAAGTTCATTCAACGGTAAATCTATATACGCAAACAAATTGTAATGACTGGCCTCAATTGAGTCAGTATGCCTCTTTGTTTTTTTTGAGATAAGGTCGATTTTACCTAGTGTCAAATTCAACTGATAAACGTTGTTCAATGCTAAGTTTTCAAAAATATATTTGTTATCAGGTCCTGTCACATTAAGCGATACGTCAGAATCAAATTGACCTAGACCGAAATGTACCCTACGTTGGCTTGAAGACAGAAAGGGCTGAGGCTTAACCAAGGTTTTGGTTGCTAACTGCGTGTTTGACTCAGCATTTAACGTAAATTCTACTAGATTACAGAGGTTTATTGGCTGGCAGTTGAAAGATATCCAATTATTGTTGTTGTCAGTGTGATTCATATACAGTGACAGCACGCCATTGTTATTGTTTACGACATAATCAAGTTTTCCATCGTTGTCAAAATCAGCAGACGCAATCCCTCTGGAGGAACGTTTAAGTGTGGGAAACTGGGAAAACAAAGTTGGCTCAAATTGTCCATTGGCTACTTGAAGTCTTCCAGAATTTATATTTCCTACAGGCAAATAAGGGGTGTCAATATGGGGAGCTGCGTTGCCCTTTGCTATGATAAAGTCATCACTGCCATCATTATTTAAATCTTCAACAATTGCCCCCCAAGTTTGCACTGAAGCGTCCTTATCGGATGTTGCAAATAATTGCCAAGCTCTGTCCTTATTTACTTTTTCTCCTACAAAATGCAATTGAGTGCTTCCCCCTCCAAAGGGGATGAACAACAATGCAGTTTTGTCTTCAACCTTTATAGAACTGAGTTGAACGTTAGGGGACTTCTTAAAACTCAACAGTTTGGTAAAAAGGTCACTTGACTGGTTGTCGCCAAAACCAATGAAGTCTGAATTTGAACCTGAGCCGTTTGCAATATAGTAGCCAGCTGAAGCAGACTTATTTTCTGTAAGCATTCGTTTTGGGATGATACTTAAAGTTCGGTCATAGCTTGATAGTTGTAGAGTCTCGAATAGAGGAGTGGATGTGCTGGTTTGGACGCCCTTATTCAGCAAAATTGCATTTCTTAATCCATTGTAATTTTTAGCATCAAATTGGGAATCGGTTTCATAACCGTATTCCTGGTTCCCTATCTTTATGTCATTCTCATAATCTAAAAAGTTTGCGACGAGAATATCCTGTTTGCCATCCTGATTGTGATCCCAAATAGTGATAGATAGCGGCCAGTAAGGTTTAGGTATCTCACCTATAGTGGACCGACTAAAAGTTATGCCATTTTGGTTGGTGAGCAGGAGCAGTTCATTAGTTTTTCCATAAGCTAGCTCTGGGTATCCGTCGTCATTCAAATCGCCAACAGCACAGCCATATCCACCAGGTAAATGTGCTTCACCTGCTAATGTGGTGACGTCGGTAAAATACTGTCCGGCGATATTCTGATAAAGCTTGGAACCTGTCGGGTTGTTCCACCAATGTTTTTTTCCATATCGACGAGTAACGCCTTCGCCACCTACAATAAATAAGTCTTCATACCCATCTTGATTGAAATCTATTACACATACACCCGATCCCAAAGCATCTTTGATACCTGATAGCTTTTCGGTGCGATGAATATGTTTGAACACGATACCCTTTACAAAGGCTGATTCTACAAACTGTACAGGTGTGTGTTCAGTTTGAAAGTTGTTAGGAATTAACGACTTGGAGGATGTTGAAAAAGTAAAAACAACAATAAGATATAGTGACAAACAGACAACACTGGCTAGCCCAAAGGTAGTTAATACTTTGTTATTCGACAGAGCTTTTTTCACAACAATCCTTGTTTTTCGATAAACGGCGGTACATTAACGCGAAGATGCTTCTTGAGAAAGTTTATTCTGTTCACACAATTGCAACAAGAACAAAATATTCTTTACTTGAAAAAGTAAAAGTTGTAGCATTTTCAAAATGGTATGAAAAATATACACTCTTTAAAACTTGGCTTATACTTCAGCGGTTTGCACTTGATTGTAAGGTTGATGACTTACAACTGTGTTCGTGTAGGCTGGTCGTAGTTTGTACGGGAAAAAATAATAATAGAAAGGATGCGGTTTTATGAAAAGTAGTAAAGTAACTAAAGCCTTTATGGTGCTTTTTTGTCTTGTGCAACTTCTATCGTTTAGCACGGTAGCACGCGCGACCCTAATTAATAATGGTGATTTCTCATCAGGATTAAATGGCTGGAATGATGGGAGTTTCACTGGTTCAGTGACAGAGAATGGCGGTCAGGCTATCTTGTCATCAGGTGATAGTTTTGACCCGTTTGCAGCCGTCTTAACACAAGGCGATGATGGAAGTTTCCTATTTGATTCTCCAATCATGGTTGCTTCTAATGTGTCAATGTTAAGTGTCGATGCAGCGCTAGTAAGTACGCTTCTCGATCCAACAGAGCTAGGCGGCTCTGCTTTCAGTGATACGCTGTTTTTGGCAATTTATGATGCGGCCGACGTCACCTTTGACGCTGCGTTTGAAATTCCTGCACTTGGGAACGTAGCTGAAACCTTCTTATTTGATATGAGTGATTGGTTAGGCAGAGAAATTGCCATTTCATTTGAACTTGCCGATGAAGATGATGGGTTTAATCGTTCTTACTCAGTCGACAATGTCTTTTTTACTTTCAATAACACCCCAGTGTCTGTGCCGGAGCCCGAGTCCTTCATCATGTTTCTCGTTGGTCTCACGCTGTTAGCTCGCTGTCGCAAGTCGGCGTAAACAAAAAACAAATTTATTATAGGGGCTAATTAGGCCCTTCTTAAGGAAGACGCTCGTTCTTTTAAAAGATCGAGTTATCAGGGAGATAAAAGTTTGAACACGGTTAAGTCACTACTTTTCATATTTGCTTGTTCGGTTGCTGCTTTACTCGTGAACGTAGGTAAGGTATCTGCGCAAACGACTTCAGATGGTTGGGTAAAAGATACAAAAATAGAAGTAAGCTGGAATAGCCCAATACGTAGTAGGCGCTCACCTGATGCTACCGTTACTGCGCAAATCACAAACAATGGTGATGAACCGATAAACGGCCCGATCCGCTTTGTTATCGAATCGCTTACGCCAGCTACTATAACGGTAGGCAATGCTGACGGTAAGTTAGGCG
Source organism: Alteromonas gracilis (assembly GCF_043642145.1). Taxonomy (GTDB): domain Bacteria; phylum Pseudomonadota; class Gammaproteobacteria; order Enterobacterales; family Alteromonadaceae; genus Alteromonas; species Alteromonas gracilis_B. The sequence continues at coordinate 8,722 of NZ_JBHZRZ010000015.1, read as the reverse complement.
AACTGGACTATGTTGTAGCACTTCCGGAAGATCAGGTTTTGGCAGTCGGTCAAAGCCTGACGGTTGGTCCCATCACTATTGTTGGTGGTCGCAGTAGTTTCGATATCAGGGGCTTTGCCTATGTTCAGGTACCACTGGAACCAGTTGCACTGGAAGTGGATATTCTAACACCTACTACGTTATCCACTTTTGGAAGCTCGCCAGTAACTGTTACGGGTACTATTAATCAGGAAAATGCGGAATTAACATTAAATGGTGCCGTAATTGCTCATGATGGCAAACAATTTAGTGCCGATGTTGAACTAAGCGAAGGATTTAATACCGTCGTAGCACGAGCCACCAATGCAAGTGGTGAGCAAATAACCGATTCTATTTCAGTATCACTCGACTTAACCCCTCCTTACGTAACAATCGAATCTCATACGGAAGCACAAGAAGTTTATAGTGAAAAAATTACTGTTACTGGCCTAGTTAATGATATTGTTCGCGGCACCGTTTCCGAAGAGCAGGCATCGGTTGAAGTTAATGGTATTAAAGCGACCGTGTCTAACCGTAGCTATGCCGCAACGGATGTGCCGTTAAACGAGGGCGAAAATGTTATTACGGTTACCGCTATTGATGAATCCGGCAACAGCGCATCTATATCCCAAAATGTTGTCTATAAAATCGTAACAGAAAAACGCTTGGTATTGGTAAGTGGCCAAAACCAGACTGCACAAATCGGCAATAAACTACCTGAACAACTAATTGTAAAATTGGTTGATGGCTCTGATGCGCCAATCGCAGGTGAAACTGTTGTTTTCAGGGTAACGCAAGGTGCGGGAATTGTTGGTAGCACGCCAGAAACATCCGGTCGAGCTATCATTGCGACGACTGACGCTGAAGGTATGGCGCGCACTGAATTTCAGGTTGGCTACCGCACAGGTGTCGCTAACCATAAGGTTCGCGCTAAAGTCGTGGGCGTTGAAAACGAGGTTATTTTCCCTGCGTCAGCAACCAGCGTTACAGGCGACAAAATCAGCGTAAACTCAGGTAATAATCAGCGTGGTGTTGTAGGACAAACCTTACCAGCTCCGTTTGTTGTTGCAGTAACAGACAGTGGTGCCAATGTAGTGCAAGGAGCACGTGTTCGATTTGATGTGATTAAAGGCGACGGTGTTTTTCAAAATGAAGAAAGCAGCTATGAAACCTCGACCGACAGCGATGGTCGTGCGTCGGCGCAACTTACTTTAGGCCCGCTCACCGGTATAGATGCCCAACGTGTTGAAGCTGTATTGATTGATTCCCCTGAGAGCATGGATTTACTTGCGGGTTTCTCTGCGACAGCATTTGTACCAGCAGACGCTGGAATCACTAGTGTGAGTGGTGTTGTGCTGGACAATCAGGACACGCCTTTACCGGGTGTAACGGTTCGTATAGAAGGTACAGACAGAACCGCCTTTACTGATCAACAAGGCCAGTTCACGATTACTCAAGCGCCAGTTGGACCGGTTCATTTAATCGTTGATGGCTCGACCACGACTGCTTTTGGTGAGTACCCGACATTAAGCTATCATGTTGTAACCGTGTCAGGTGTGGACAACCCTCTTGCTGGCCCTGTCTACATGGTCAAACTAGACACAGATAACGGTGTTTATGCGGGTAAAGAAGACGTAGTACTTACCCTTGATAACTTCCCAGGATTTAAACTGGAAATCGCAAAAGATTCAGTGACATTCCCAGACGGTTCGCGCGAAGGGATTGTTTCAGTTACATCTGTAAACGCCTCAAAAGTACCAATGGCGCCGCCCAATGGTATGCAACCTCAATTTATCGTAACAATCCAGCCAGTTGGTGCGACATTCTCTCCTGCTGCGAAATTAACGCTACCAAATGTAGATGGGCATGCGCCAGGAGCACAGGTTGAAATGTATTCTTTTGATCACGACTTGGAAGAATTCGTAGCGATTGGCTTGGGTACAGTTTCGGAAGATGGTTCAGTTGTTTCATCTAACCCTGGTGTGGGAGTTGTGAAAGCAGGCTGGCACTGTGGATCACAACCAGGCGGTTCAGGCACAGCTCACAATTGTCCAGAGTGTCAGAAGTGTCAAGGAAGTTCATGTGTGAGAGACCCAGCACAGGATAACAAACCTCTTTCCAATCAGACGCCAGAAGATTGTAAAACACAGTTGTGTAAGGGCTTCAAACCAGATCCGAGCGATATTCCTGTTAATGCAGATGTGAAATACGATTGTAAAAAGCCAGGGTGCGATGGGGAAAATCCAATTTTTGATGTCCCTGATGATGGAGATATCAAAGAAGAAGATAAAAAATGTGCTATGTGTTCTGATGGTGAGAAAGTACCTGATGAAAGCAAAGAAGATAAAGCGTGTGGGACACCGGGTACGAATACAGCCTGTTATACATGTAAAGATGGTTCTTGTGGCAATCACTGTGAAGCGAGCAAAGATAAAGAAGTTATCAAGGTTGGAATTCCAGGCGAAATAACAAATTTCTTAACGGTACTAAATCGTGGCTCAGAAAAGCTTCGAAAAGTATCTCCATTCACATTATCACTTGACGTGACTGGCGGAGGTTCAATGGAGCAAGGTGAAGCCTGTTGTACCGCGTGCGTCACGACTGAGCCTGTCATACAAAATAAATATTCAGTTGACGTAGAAATAAAAGCCACTGCGTCTGCTGCAACGCCTAGACTTCCTTTTCCGTCATACGAACATTATTTCAATAGAGATGAGCGTTTTATTGTGGGTGCTAATGCAGAGTTGAGAGGGACTGTAACGGGAGCCACTTCACCTAAGTATGAGTATACAGAAAAACTGGGATGTCCAGATGATGAAAACTGTCACGAATTTGCTGCTCAAGTTGCTGTAGGTGGGGAAATCGCTGCGAATGGTTTGCTACAAGCTGCAATGCAAAAGTGGGATTTTGATCACGAGTTATATCATTGTAGTTTCTATAGTCGAGAAGCGAGGAAAAAGCCTAGCAATAATCACTGCTGGTCTGTTGAAGAAGGGGTTTCAGGAACTATAAAGGGTGGAGCTAAAGTAGAGGCTAATGTGAGCTCATCTTCGAACAGTTGCACCGGGCCAAAGTCATGTGCATGGCAAATAAAACCGGTTGAGCTATTTGCTGAGGGAAGCGCAAAAGTGAAGTTCCTGTTTTTCGATTTCGAGTACAATTATAAACCAGAACCAATTAAAGTGTCAGATGGAAACGGCGGAAGTTGCTTGTAGGAATGAAAATGAAGATAAAGCAGTTAGTACTTTTTTTAATTTTTGGTTTTACGTTTGGACAGCAAACTATTGCCGCAGAACGAAAAGAATGGAGCATTATCTCACACAAAGGTGAGTCGATGTTTGCAGCCTCACAACACATTGAAGCCACGCGAAAGGGCTTTGAACTGGAGCTGTCAAGTAAAGCAAGATTTGATAGCGCTCAGAATCTACTATCTCACTACTATTGGCTGTTGAAAGAGCAGAAAATAAAGCAGGTAGCGAGACTTTATACAAATAAAGATGGCAGCAGAGCTAAGTTTGAAAATGCGATAACGACAAATAAGTTGAACCTCACAAAATATTCCACACTAAACAGAGTGCAAATTACTTCCATACAGCAGTGGGACAGTTTTACTGTATTCGGTGTAAAGCTCTTCAACGCAAAAAACAAGTCAATGAGCTGGCAGGAGCGGGTTGTTTGTGAGATCAGGTGTTACATGGTTTTTGCTATCGCTGACAACTCTCAGGCTTCGGACTTACTGAATTTAAGTAAGATGACGTACTTAGAATCCAAACGTCTAAATGGTGATCTGACTGACAAGTTGAAATTCAAGAGTAAGCCTATTGAATTCTCGGTTTCACATCCAGAGGGCGGACTATACCAAGGTAAGAAGAAGGAATTTAACTTTAAGTTTGCAATGCAACGATTCAAAGGAACTCAGACTGTTTCCAGGAAAAAAGATTGCTCAATTTACAAATCTTTAGAGACGATTGCTTTTTGTCAATTCTTAAACGAGTCCAATCAAGTAGACTCTGAAAATCAGGCTGCAGTTGAAGAGTTTGTCAAGTCAATCACTGCTAAGCCACAAGGAAATGGCGTTATGATGAATGAGAATCGCGGTGGTATGGTGCAAAGCATAATCTTTTCTTCAAATGCATTTTTAGCGCGAGTGAATAAGTGGCAATCAGTAGAATTACTAGGTTATGTAGATAGTGATTCAACCAGATTCGTAATTTTTCGCCCTTTTATCAGTGATAACAGTGTTCAGCCAATTCAAGCTGTTTCTTTTGCTATAGATGAGACAAAAAAATCCAATAGGTTGATTTACGGTTCGAATTGGGAAGACGGATATCTGTTCTTCTATAACAATATTGTAGCAAATAAATTAAATAGAGCGCTTCTATGACTATAGAAGTTAGCCGTATACAACTCAGAAAAGCCAGATTGGGTGTCTTTTTTGTCGCTTTAATAGCTCTAATATTTGTAATCGTATTCTCAATAAAAGTATTTCAAGGAGTAGCTGGCCCAATTTCTTCCATAAATTGGCTACCCAATGAAGCGATGCTAACAAATGTATATATTGATGAAATGATTACAACAACTACGAGAGATAATCGAAGTCAATATACGCTATATACGCCTCGCATTCAGTACAAGTATACATTCAGAGATAAAGAATATATCGGAAGCAAAGTAACTTGGTCTGAAACATACGACGACGGCTTTATGCTTGAAATAGGGCATGAGCTAAAGAGAAAATTTGTAACTTCTGAACCAATAGAAATATACATAAACCCGAATAACTCGTCAGAATCCATTTTTATCAAAAGTATTATTTGGGAACATATGTCGATGTTGCTTGTTGGCTTCCTTATTTCTTGGGTAGTTTTTCTTTATCTAGTTCATGTTTTAGTTTTCAAGATGAAATATGACAAATAATTGTTTTGAGTATAAGTGAGCAGTTTTGTGTGTTTTTAAGTTAGGGCTTTCCACAAGTTGCTCTAAAAGTTGCGGTTAAAAGATTTTTGTTCTCCAGCACTAAAGGAGCAGTCAGTGCTAGGGTTAAATAGGGAAATAAAATGAAAATTAGGTCTTATCGTCTACTAAGTACAATCTTTTTTCTGCCTTTGGCAGTAACGGGAGCTCAAGCCGTCACGCTAGACGACAAGTGCGTAATTAATATACTCAACCGAACTATCCAAGTTAGTGAAGATGGTGGGTGGGCGTTACCTAATGTGCCTTCCAATATGGGACAGATTCGTGCGAGAGCGACCTGTACATTGGAAGATGGTCGCACCGTCTCTGGACAAAGTGATTACTTTAATGTGTTACGTAACGGTATTACAAAAGTTGGTGATATCAAATTTGAAACATTGGACCCTATCCCCGTATCATTGAGTTTCTCGACAACGGATACGCTCCTTCTAAACAATCCAGAACAAACCTTTCCTTTAACTGTCACAGGCTTTTTTGCTGATAGTAGTGTAGATGATTTAACCGCAGGGGATAAAGGTACAAACTACTCTAGTACAAATGAGAATATTGCTACTGTTAGCCCAGATGGTTTGGTTACAGCTAAAGCCAACGGTGTTGCACTAATCAGTGCTCGGAAAGACGGCGTACTAGCCAGCCGTCGAGTAGAGGTCAAAATCGGCGGTGATCTCGATGGTGACGGGATTCCGGATGATGCAGAACGTGCGCTTGGGCTTAATCCAAATGACCCTATTGATGCGTTAGAAGATCATGATAACGATGGGTTATCGGCGCTTGAGGAATATCAGGCGGGTACCAATATTTTTGAAGCCGACACAGATGGTGATGGCCTTACTGATTTGGAAGAACTTACTGGCGGAACAAATGGTATTATTACCAATCCGCTTTTAGCTGATTCCGATGGTGATGGTATTTCTGACGGGCTGGAAATAGCTGGTGGTTCAGATCCTAATGATTCATCAAGCGGTGATTTAGCAGATTATCTTGATTTCATAACGGTATCCCCAGAGAACTTATTCCTAACTTATAATGCCATTGATGGTGAAGCCAGTGGCAAGCTTTCCGTTACGGGCTATATGCTTGACGGCACCTCTGTAGATTTAACACAGCAATCTAGCGGCACACGCTATACTACAGATGATATTACTATTGCCAATTTTGGCTCGTCTGATGGTGAGATTTTCGCAGGGCAATCGGGTGAAACTAGAATAACGGTGACCAACCGTGATGAGAGTTTTGTTGTTAATGTGACCGTGACTCAGTTTGACCCGGTTGCTCAGTCTACAGTAACCATTCCTGGCTACGCCAATAACGTCGATCTTAAAGAAAGCTTTGCATTTGTTGCGGCTGGGGCCGCTGGACTGCAAATTGTGGATGCAGCAGATACTTTTAATCCTGAGATAATCGGGGCATTGGACACCGAAGGCATCTCTATTGACGTTAAGGTTGCAGGCGACTTAGCATTTGTTGCCGATGGTGGAGCTGGGCTACATGTTGTTGATGTGAGTGATGTAACCGAACCTACGTTGCTTGCCACAGCAGATACTGCAGGTATCGCACAAGACTTGTCAGTAAAAGGTGACTTCGTTTTTGTTGCTGATGGCTCTGCAGGAATCGAAATATTTAATGTCGCGAATCCTAACAAACCTTTTGCAGTTGGTTCTACTGAACACCTTACTGATGTAAAGGGGATTGCTGTAGAAAACAACTTTATGGTCGCAGTGGGCGGTACAACCTTATCTTTGTTTGATATTGAAGACCCTTCAGCGCCCTTACACCTTTCTTCTGTCAATATCGGCACAGTTAAAGATGTCGAAATTAGTAATGAATATGTTTATGTTGCAGCATACAGCACTGGCTATCGTATTTATAAGATTACGGATGCTGGAATGTTAGAGCTCAAGGGCGGAGACAGGACCTTTGTTCCACGCGATGTTGCGGTGACAAATGGCTTTACCTTCTTTGCTGAGCAATTATTCCCAAATGTTGTTGCCTATGTGAACACTAAAAATCCTGACGAGCCTTTCTTCCAGGATACGATTAACCTTTCTCCTTTAGGTGATTACGCAGGTACCGGTATTGCGCTTAACGCGACCCATGCTTTTATTACAGAAGAAAGATTTGTTGTGGGCTCAGACTACAAAGCGACGGGTGATACGAAACTGTTTATCGCACAATATAGAGAGCTAAATGATGCGAATGGAATATCTCCAACGGTCTCGCTCGTTGAGCCTGCATCAGATGGCGTTACAGTTGAAGGTGCAAGGTTAACGTTAACTGCAGATGCACAAGATGACATTGCCGTTGGCAAAGTCGATTTTTATGTCAATAATCTGCTCGTTGCACAAGACACAACCTATCCATACTCCGTTCCATTCACCGTACCTCAGGATGTTGGAAATATTGCGGTTAAAGCAGTGGCTACAGATCTGGGCTCTAATAGTGCAACAACAGTTACCGTTACGCTTGAAGTGCAAAATGATGAAGACGGTGACGGTCTCGGTGATGAAGAAGAAGCTAGTACGTGGATGACGGATGCCAATAACCCTGACACTGATGGGGATAACCTGACAGACGGGGAAGAAGTCGCGCGTGGGATTAACCCTAATAATCAGGATTCCGATGGCGATGGCAGAAAAGACGGTGATGAGGTTGCAGCAGGCACTGACCCGGCAAACCCCGATATTGTTGCGCCTACCATAATTGCAACTGAGCCGACAGCTGATCAAACTGAGGTCGCGGAAAACAGTGCTATTATCGTAACTTTTTCAGAGGCTCTATCGCGTAAATCTATCGACGCTAATTCTATTCGTGTATACGGAGACGGTGGTGTACCAGTTCAGGGTAACGTTAAGTTAATTGGCGGTGATACGCAGGTATTGTTTACGCCAGATGCACTAATGGCAGACTACACATTGCATGAGGTTGTTGTCGGTATTGTAAAAGACACTGCGGGCAACCCATTGGCAGAAGAACAGAAGTTTAATTTCGAAACCGGAAATACAGTTGATACAGTTAGACCGACTGTTAGCAATATTAACCCAATTCAAAACGCAAAAGATGTTCCTGTTAATATTGCATTAACTGTAGTGATGAGTGAACGGATCGATCCGGAAAGTGTAACCAATGATAGCTTCTATATCGAAGATAACTCAACAAGAGAACGTATCGAAGGGTTAATAGATGTTAAGGACGATAGCACAACTATCACTTTTACCCCTAATGCGGCGTTCCTTGTAGGAAGGAAACACAGAATATATTTAAGAAGTGGAATTAAAGACCTCTTTGGTAATTCCATGTCTAACCATAATTACTATTTTACTACAGCGTTTGATGCTGATGGTGTTGCTCCACTGATCAATAGTATCAGTGTTAATGAAGGAGAAACATCTGTACCTGTTAATGCCAAGTTCAATATAAAGTTTGATGAAGCGATAAACAGCTATTCAACTAAGAATATAAAACTCTTTAAAGGTGATGAAGTTGTTGCAGTAGACCTTACCAATAGCAGTGACCTGCGCACAGCAACCTTAAAGCCTAAGTTAAACTTGGAGCCTGAGACAGTCTATACCCTAGTTGTAGACGGTATTTCTGATCTTAGTGGTAATCTGCTTGAATCTGCACTATCAACTTCTTTCTCCACAGGCACTCAAACTGACACACAAACCGGCTCATTGATAAGTTACAGCCCGAAAAATGGTGCAACGGATGTGGCATTAAATGCGGCGTTTAC
>NZ_JBHZRZ010000014.1:0-79386 GCF_043642145.1 Alteromonas gracilis | reverse complement strand
ACGTCATGAATGTTCCATCTTTTTTTATCTGCCTAATATCACTATATTATTTGTGGGGATACCTCAGGGTCAGAGTAGATTAGATTCCAGCGGCTACACGCCGTCTTCTCCTAACTACGAAATTAGAGTCAGAGTACTTTAATTTCCCAGCTGGACGTCTAATCTGATAAATGTACTCTGACCCCAGTTTTTAAAAGTGATAGGCGTATGACAAGTTCATAAAGTCTAGGCCTGGATTATCATTGTTAAACCCACCGTTTGAGAAATGCATGTAACGAAGCGCAACGTGCTGCTTTTTATCTATTTCTACAAATACACCCAACCTATCTTCAAACTGGTAGTTCGAACCAATGTCTTTTCCTGCGACTTCCTGCTCACCTATATAACTAGCGCCTATACCCGCTTCTATGTACAAAGGATATTTATCGTAAAGTGTAGTTACTTGCTTCATAAAAACAGGTGTTAAAGACGCAGCGTAGCTTGTACTGTGTGTGTCGTCTTCACCGTATTCCCACACCACTGCGCTCACTTCCCAATACAGTTTAATATCGCCGAACCATTGAGTTGTCAGCGTTTGTTCAAAAGGTCTGTACGCGAAGCGCATTCCGTCAATATCATCGAACCCATGCATGTAGTCTACGCTGACGCTTTGTTTCGCTTGTGCGCTAGTCGCGCTGAAAATAATGAATAAAGAAAATAAAAGTAGTGATACCTGTTTCATATTTGCTCCTTGATCTGGTTATCAACAAGCAAAAAATTTTCCAATTACAAAAAGACAGGATTTTCAGTTGGTTAATAAATATTGAGATAAAGGAGTTCGGTCTTTAAGGCGTAATTTACTGAGTTTAAGGAAGCTTTTACATAGGAGCCCAGCGAGTATCCTCGCTAACGCCCTGTTCTTGCATTAAACGATTTATCAGGTGTTGTGTATTTTCAATACCGTACTCTGCTTTGATCTTATCTACTGCTTCTGACTGGGAAAGTAAAAAAGCGTTGAGTTCGGCAATAATATTGGGGTATTTCAAGGTAGATAATGAAAATGACACTGTATTGTGAGGCAACGTCAAATCAGCGCTAAACTGCCCCATTTGTGGAAATTGACGGATAAAGTACCGTGCTGCGTTGTATTCGACATCTATGGCGTCTACTTCATTATCTTGAAGAAGTGTGAGCCCCCCATAAATGCTATTTACACCTACGACTTCTACTGTGCCTGCTCTAATTTGACTTTCCCACTTTACCGGTGAAAAACCATCTGGTGTGGCAAGTGTTGATATATGCTCAACTCCCCTACCTAAGTTGTTCGTTTTAACCAAAGTCACAGCGAACGTTTCTGTCAACGGCTCAGAGTAAACCTTATTAAAGCTTTGGGTTACTTGATCATGCCAACGAGGATTATCGGGGAAAACAAAATCTACATTGCCTTTTTTCAATTCAATTTGAAGGCGTTTAACAGGCATACTTAAGTAAATGAAGCGATGCCCGCTCTGTTTTGAGAAAGCCTCAAGAATGGCCCATCCAAGACCTTTCTCATGCTTAGATGAAAAATTATAAAAGGGGTAATACTCAATATTTTGAGCACCTACAATATAGGTTTCAGCGTACGCGAACGGTCTAATCGCGGCAAACATGAATAGTAACGCCGCAGCTTTAACAATGCGTTTCGCCTTATTTCCGTACCTCTTCAATGTTTAATCCTTGTTCTCACATGCGCTTTTAAACAATAAATTGAAAGAACTATGTCATACCTCATTTTTATATTATCAAGTTATTTAGTGTTTGAGGATATGAAATAGCTACTAAGGGCTAGCTTGTTATACGAAAAGATAAGAGAGATGGTGCAAGAATAAATACCTTCAGTGAAAGTCCCTTGAATGCAGCGACAGGCTTTTTAGCCAAGAAGTACGATCAATAAGCTTTCCTGCTATGATATGAATAACGCCCTCCTTAGAGCGTTCGATAATGCCATTTACCTGTAAAAGTTTCGCTTTTAAAAAGGTTTGTTGCTGAGCCCGCGCTGTGGCTTGCCATACAACAACGTTCATATTGCCTATGTCATCTTCTAAGGTTAGAAAGGTGACGCCTGCGGCAGTGCCGGGGGCTTGACGGCCTGTTACAGCGCCAAGCACTTTTACCACAGACTTATGCTTCTTGTTTTTAAGTGTATCAGACCAGCTAATGTCCTTAAGTTTATGTTGCTTCTTAAGCAGTGTAATAGGGTGATTATTTACCGATAAGCCTGTCGATGCATAGTCTTCAAGTAAGTTTTCTGCGTCAGACGGTGTAGCTTCAAGTACAGCACTATTTTTATCTGCATAAAAGTCGTCGGTATCAAAAAGCGGTAAGCGTGTTTGCGTATCCATTATTCGCCAGCGTGTTTCATAGCGATTGCCAGAAATAGTACGAAGCGCGTCAGCGCTAGCCAGTGCCTCCAGCTCGTTACTTTTAAGCGAAAGCTGCTGTAACTGCTCTACATTGGTGTAGCCTTTGTCTAAGCGATTTTCCACAATAAGCTCAGCCGACGCTTCACTTAAGCCTTTAATAAGCTTAAGACCAAGCTGTATGTACTTTTCTTGACCTTGTATTACTAGAGTGTGTTCAGTGTTTGACTGATTAACACAAGGTGCCTCTACGCGTATATGATGGCGCTTAGCATCTTGAACTAACTGGGAGGGTGAGTAAAAACCCATGGGCCAGCTATTTAAAAGTGCCACGTAAAATTCGGCGGGAAAGTAAAACTTCAGCCAGCAAGACACGTAAGCTAACACCGCAAACGACGCTGAGTGTGATTCAGGAAAGCCGTAACCGGCAAAACCTTTAATTTGTTCAAACAAGTTGTGGGCGAACGTATTATCATAACCTTTGTCGGTCATTCCCTTAATGAGCTTATCTCTGAACTCAAAAATTCTGCCGTCTTTTTTCCAGCTAGCCATAGCCCGGCGTAGCTGGTCGGCTTCACCGCCACTAAAGCCCGCTGCAACCATAGCCAGCTGAATCACTTGCTCTTGAAAGATAGGTACGCCCATAGTGCGAGACAGGACTTTCTCGACATCTTTAGATGGGTAGCTAATGGTTTCGTTGCCGTGTCGACGTATCAAATAAGGGTGAACCATATCGCCTTGAATCGGTCCTGGCCGTACAATGGCTATTTGTACGACCAAATCGTAATAGCGACGTGGCTTAAGCCTTGGCAGCATGGACATCTGAGCTCGTGACTCTATTTGAAAAACGCCGACGGTATCTGCCCTGCAAATCATATCGAAAACCTGTTTATCATCCCCGAGCTTGGTGATAAATGGAATGCTGGTTTCAATAGGATACTGCTTATTGATAAGAGAAAATGCACGACGAATTGCGCTTAACATTCCCAATGCCAATACATCGACTTTCAATAAACCTAACGTTTCAATGTCGTCCTTATCCCATTGAATAATAGTGCGGGCTTCCATTGCTGCATTTTCAACAGGCACTAGGTCGTACAGCGGCCCTGCGCTAATAACAAAACCGCCCACATGCTGCGATAAATGACGAGGCGTACCCAATAAGGCTTCGGTCAGGGTAATTAATTGCTGTACTTTAGGCTCTTCGGGGTTTAAGCTAAGCTCTGCCAGCTGAGACTTCCACGGAATAACGCTGTCCCGCCGATTAATTTGCTTTACCACAAAATCAAGCTGCGACTCGCTAAAGCCCAGCGCTTTGCCCACATCTTTAAATGCCGATTTAAAGCGATAGCAAATAACTGTCGCGGCGATAGCGGTTCTTTCCCTGCCATATTTTTGATAAATGTATTGGATGATCTCTTCGCGACGTTGATGCTCGAAGTCTACGTCAATGTCGGGCGGTTCGTTACGCTCTTTAGAGATAAAACGCTCGAACAGCACGCTTATTTGCCTAGGGTCGACCGCCGTTATTTCTAGGCAATAACACACCACAGAATTGGCTGCAGAGCCACGCCCTTGGTACAAGATGCGCTGTTGTTTGGCAAATTGCACAATGTCGTAAATGGTCAAGAAGAAGTACTCATACTCTTGCTCGGCAATCAGTTTCAGTTCCTTTTCTATGGTGTGGCGGATATCAGGAGTAATGCCTTCAGGAAAGCGCACTTTTATGCCGGCTTCTACGCGCTCCCGTAAATAAGACGTAGGCGTGTATCCTTCAGGTACAAGCTCTGCAGGGTAGTGGTAGCGTAGCTCTTCTAAAGAAAAGGTGAATAGGTGGGCAAGGGCGTTGGTATTGGCTATCCATTTTTCAGGGTAAAGCTTTTTAATTTTTTGAGTGGTGCGCAGGCTACGCTCTGCATTACTCAAAGCACCCCGTCCTATTTTATCTACGCTGGTGTGCACTTTGGTGGCATGCAACACATGTTGAAGGGGGAGTCTGTCAGCGTGATGCATTAATACGCCAGTACAGGCAACAACAGAGAAAGGGTAGGCAGATTGCAGGTTGTTATAATGTGCAAACCTGTGATGATCGCGCCCGTCTAGTAAACGTTGAGCCCCAATGTAGGCATCAATGCTGGAGTGTTTTTGAAGCCAGTCAGCCCAGTGTTTGTCTTGCGTGTCTTTTCCGCTTGGAAGCCAAATGAATTTGCAATGGCGAATAGTACGCAAATCCCATTCGGCCAGTTGATATTCACCTTTTTCAGAGCGACGCCTCGCGTTAGTAATAATACGACATAGCTCACTGTAAGCGGCTTTATTTGGGCACAGTAATACGAAAGATAAGGTGTTATCAAATACAAAGTAACTACCAACAATAAGCTTAATAGGTAACCCTTGATGTTTTATTTCATCGAAAGCACGCACCACACCGGCTACTGAACACTCATCGGTAATAGCGAGCGCGTCATAACCAAGAAAAGAGGCGGTAGTAACAAGTTCGGCAGGTGAAGACGCCCCGCAAAGAAAGCTATAGTTGCTTTGGCAAAATAGTTCGCTGTACTTCATGGTATCGCGTTTACCTTAACCATATACGCTCAACAAAAAAGACCCTGAACCCACCACTGGCTCGCTTCATCTTTAAATACCAAAAGCCTCACGCTTTGCTCGGTTTGGGCAATAAAGTAATCCCGTTTTGTTGGGCTGTCATGCCACCACTCGCTGTGTAATCGCACAGGGCCAAAGCAAATCTGGGTCGCCTGAACAAGCGGTTTAGGTGCATCAAAAGTAAAGGTGGGCGTAATGTCACTGGCATAAGCATCATCGCTGGTGCTCGGTTCTGTTACCGTCATATATTCAAATTGATGGCTGTCGGCTGCACAAGGCTGAAACGTACTGTTATCGCCTAGCTTAGCGTTTAAGCGGCCAATTAATTGCTTTTGTGCAACGTCATTAAACCTATCGCTAAAAAAGTCGCCATTCTGGCTGTCAATTTCTTCAAACTGCTTACAGGTAAGCCCGATGGCTGTGGCAGGTTCTGGTAATTCAATGTTCTCAGTCTTAAGCGTAAACAACGGCAGCCAGCTTTTTACTGAAGACTGAGGAAGCGCCGAGTGAATGTTAATATCCATAATCGGTGCTTCTCTAAAGTGAATATGTACGCTGATGCTAGATGTATATAAATTCCTCGCCCGCAGGTAGTGAGATAAATGCTCAAACTGCTGAGTAACAAAAGGCGTTAAGTGCTGCGTGTTTTCTATATCAAAGGGTAACAGCATAAAGTTATCGAAGTGCTCTAAAGGCCTAAACAGCGTGACGCGCGGAAAAGTTTCTCCTCTAAGTGCAGTAAGATAGCTAATGGTGTTATTGTCAAAGCGCCGCCCCAGCTCTTGTACTGGCATGCTCAATAGCTGATGCACGCGCGAAACGCCCACTCTTGCTAACGACTCAATAACTTTCGAAGCCAGTGCGGTAATAGAAAGCGGGCATGTGCTTAGCGCTTTTTTTATAGCATCTGATGTATCTAGGTAAGTGCTGTGTTTTTGAAGCGCGAGTACCTTTGCTGCCTCTACTGTCCATGCCGTACCGAAATGATATTTAACCTTGGCCTCTGATAAAGCTTGAGTGAGGGTTTTCCAAAGGGGGGCATGTCCGCCATAGTAATGGGTTAGGTTATCTAGTCTGATAGCTAATCCACTTAAACCGTTTAAGTTAGTTTGGGTATCTAGCACAATGTCAGACGCTAGCGGATAAAGCCGATGAGCCAACTGGGTCAACATATGCTTTTCGGCATCTTCACTGAAAGGCAAAATGTGCACATACGGGCACAGTGCCGCCGCTTGAGCTAAACCGTGTCCAACCTCAATACCTTCTTTTTTCGCAACATCATTACACTGGGTAATCTTGTTCGTTTTACTGCAGTACACCGCAACAGGCGTATTACACGATAACGAGGAATACTTGTTATTAGCCCCGCTCTTAGTTTCTTGGTCATAAACCACCTTACTTCTAGCCGCTTTGTTATGGGCGTCTAAGGTAAGTTGGTAGCAGTGAATATAGGCCCACAGCATAATTAGCTCACAGAATGTAATGCCTGTTTGGAAAGGGTGTTATGCGCCATGGCCCATTTAATGGCGTGATTGTCGGGCGTCCATGTATGTGAAATAACAATGTTATCTTTCGGCCAGCCATGACGCTGTTTACGTATGTTTACCGACACGGCATGAGCCTTGCCCTGCAGCGAGATATCCAAAGTAATTGGCAATGAATTATCACTTTGCTTTGTCATGCTATCTTGTAAATCGCTACTGCGGCTTGCCTCTGAATAACTTGATTGTGACGCGAGCTGTTGAGGCGGAGTGTATAGCAAGCACAGCGCGTCGTTATGGGTTGCTGCTACCTGTAAGCGTCGGGCTTCTTTTGGGTTTATCGTGTTATTCCACAGCACTACGCAATGACAGGCCGTGCTTTTTAAGCATTGCTCAGCGGCCCACAGCGACTCTTGCTCGGTACGTGTTTTTACTACCAGTACTTGTTGTGACTTAAGCCCCAAGTTTTCTAGCCAAGGTGACTGTAACAACCCTGGGGGGTTAATAAATACCACCAATTTGTGCGTGCGATGTTGGCAGATAACGCGCTTAAAAAGTGAAAGTTCACCTACACCAGTTAGCGATGAGATACGCACGAGCCCGGTAGAGGCAACACCACCATTGAGTGCTTTATCCAGACGCGGGAAGCCCAGTGAAAATTTTGTTTCACTTTGCTTCTGTTCTCTGGCCCGCCAAATATGCGGGTGGTTGTTAAGCACTGATAGCG
Source organism: Alteromonas gracilis (assembly GCF_043642145.1). Taxonomy (GTDB): domain Bacteria; phylum Pseudomonadota; class Gammaproteobacteria; order Enterobacterales; family Alteromonadaceae; genus Alteromonas; species Alteromonas gracilis_B. The sequence continues at coordinate 72,193 of NZ_JBHZRZ010000014.1, read as the reverse complement.
ATTTATTCATGGCATTCAAAATAAACTGTATTTTTATACAGTATTATAGTGCAGCAATAACCCTTTTCAAGACAAAAGGTTTTCGCCTTGTCGCTTTAGAGGCTAACTTACTGATTAGTTTGAAAAGGTAAAAGATTAAACTTTTAGTATGAAGGAAGGAGCTGCTGGGATGGCTAAGCTTTGTAATATATTCAAAAGCAGAAGCTTTAGGGCCTGTATCGCTCTGGAGTACAGTAGCTATCTACAGGCCTTAATACTTAGATAACGCACAAAATAACGTTAACTAAAAAGTGAAATGATAAAGTGAGCGCCGCTAGCTTTCAGGTGACGGTTCTTGTTGAGATTTAACCGTAGTGCCACTTACCGTTGCAGTAACGGCTTGGCAAAAAGCAATAAAACCATCTGCGGTGTTTTTTGACCATACCATGCGTACATTGCTGGGTAATGCTTTCACCACTTCACGAATCTCCTCTAGCGTTACCTCTTCATTTAGCAATGCTTTTTTCAGCGACTCCTCAAATGACATGCCTTTCTCACAACAAGTCATGACAATGTTCGAGAAGTTACGCATAAGTGCATGTAGTGCATTGTACTGTTCTTGGTCTATAAGACGGCTTTTATAGGCGCTTTCAATGCGTGCGGTAAGGTTCTTTTCCAAAGCGTCTGTAACAAGAACGAGATTGCGATAAGCAAAATTAACCTTATTGGTAGATTGTTTGTTTGAATGGCGCGATAGCGTCAGTTCTTTCTGTAGGTTTTGCGCTCGTAGCACGAAGTAAATTAAAAACAGGATAAGTAATCCAATAACACCAAATGCAACGATCATGTTTATTGTGCCTTTTGTTCTTCGATAAATGTATTGATATGCTGCTCTAAAATGAACAGTGGAACAGAGCCGTTTTCTAACACAGCGCGATGGAATTTACGCACGTCAAAACGCTCCCCTAATGCAGACTCTGCTTTTTTGCGTAGGGCTTTAATTTTAATTTCGCCAATTTTATAAGACAGCGCTTGCGCTGGCCATGAAATATAGCGGTCTATTTCGGTATTTACGTTGTGCTCTGAAAGCGCGGTGTTTTCCATCATATAGTCCACCGCTTGCTGACGGCTCCACCCCATAGTGTGCATACCCGTATCAACAACAAGGCGACACGCGCGCCACATTTCATAGCTTAAGCGACCAAAGTTGTCGTACGGCGTTTCATAAATGCCCGCTTCAATGCCTAAAAACTCAGAATACAGCCCCCAGCCTTCACCAAACGCTGAGATATACGTGTTGCGACGTACCATAGGTAAATCTTCAAGTTCTGAGGCAAGCGAAATTTGAAGGTGATGTCCAGGAACGGCTTCGTGTAACGTCAGTGCAGGCAGGGCATATAGTGGTCGCTTATCAAGGGCATAGGTGTTTACCCAGTAATATCCTGGCTGATCATCGCGGCTAGGGTGAATGTAACGGCCCGTTGTATATTTCGGTGCGATAGCGTCAGGTACAGGGGCAACACCGTAAGGCGTTCTTGGCAAATACTCAAAAAGAGAAGGAAGCTTGGCGTCCATTTTCTTTGCAATGAACGACGCTTCTTTTAGTAAATCTTCAGCGCTGGTGGCATAAAATTGCGGATCTTCACGCAAAAACGCAATGAATTCGTTAATATCGCCGTCAAAGCCAAGCTCATCAACAATTTGCTGCATTTGCGCGCGAATGCGCTTTACTTCTGACAGCCCTAAATCATGGATTTCCTGAGGTGTCATATCTGTAGTGGTGTAATGCTTTGCTCTGTTAGCGTAATACGCCACACCATCAGGCCAGTTATTGGCCGCAATATCTTCTCGTGCTTGAGGTATATATTCATTCACCATGAAGTCGTAAAACATTTGATAGGCAGGCAGTACGCTGGTGCGTACTGCAGCTTTACCTTTTTCAGTTAGCGACGATTTTTGCTCGGCGGTAAAGTACTCAGGAAAGCGAGTAAAGGGGGAATAAAAGCCGCTATCCTCTGTATTTTCAACAATGTAGGAGGTAACGGAATCTTCGAACCCTTTCAGTACCACTTTAGGCTGTGTGTAACCTTCTTTTAGGGCTTGCTTCATGTAAGCAATTTGCTGCTCGAAATAAGGCTTTAATGCGTTTAAACGGCTAATGTAGGCGTGATAATCTTCAACGCGCTTAAAGGTAGACAAGTTAGGGAGAGACGCCATCGCGCCGTGAAAACCGTACTCCGAGTTGATGGGAATCAAATGTGCGCGGTAGGTGTATTCATCTACATAGTTGGCTAAACGATATTGTTGCATCAGCAACGCAATATAGGCGTCAGTAGAGATAGTGTCTTTTTCATATTGACCTAACGCTTTTTGATACGCACGCCACTGCGCATTTTGTGCTTTAAGTGCCTCTGGAGAAATGTCCGGCAAAATATGAGCAAGTGATGTATCGCCTTCACGGGATGCTAGCAAAGGAGAAACAGAAAGCTCGTATTGCCAAATCTCATCAAGCAGTTGATACAAGCTGTCATCATTAAGGGCTTTCGCAGATGAGCCAATGCTGCAAATCAGTAGTAATCCTGCTAAAAAATAGCGATACATAGGGGTCTCCGGTAACCTTCGCCGGGCATACTCGGTGGTTACTCTTTCGTTGGTGTATATATTGGACTAGGGAATGCGGTTACTTTATCAGATTTATTTTCCAATTTAGTAATTTTGGCCGAACCTTTTTTATTTACCGCGTCAATGCGTAATACGTTATGCATAGGAACGTAAGTTTTTGTTACTTCAGAAAATTCGGTTTTCAGCCTCTCATGGCTAGGGTCTACAACAACACTGGTATGGGTATCCCAAACAAAGTCACCAATTTCGATAAAACCAAATAAGGAGCCCTGAGTCAGGGTTTTAACGTAAAGTTCGTAACGTTCTCCATTACTGATGAACTGAACGCGGTAAAGAATATCGTCTTTTGACATAGCGGCTGCTCTTCGCTAAAGAATATAGAAAAATCGTAAAACAAAGTGGTGTTTTAAGCTGACAATTTTACCCTGCTCCTAAAATGCGAGCAACGGCAGTAAACGCATGGTAGTTTAATGGTATTCATCCTATTAACTGCGTTACCATAATGCACACTTAGTTATACGGTGAAATTAGAATGATAAAAAAACTCCTTATAGGTGGTGCGGTGACAGCAATGACGTTTGCTGCCACAGCACATACCCATGTATCGACAGATAATGCTTTTGACCCTGATACACAGCGAATTAAATCGCACCTGTTTTTCTTAGCAGACGATTTACTAGAAGGCCGGGATACGGGCTCTCGCGGCCATGAAATTGCGGCGCTTTATATTGCTACTGAATTTGCCAAATACGGGTTAACGCCTGCGGGTACTGATGGCTACATACAAAACGTCGCGTTTCGCAAAGCCAACTTGGTTCAAGAGTCACCTAAGTTTACTTTCACTCAAGATGGTGAAACAGTAGATTTCAACTACCCAAAAGAGTACTTAGCAAGTCCGAGTTTGCTTAATATTGATGCCAATGTAAAAGGCGAAATGGTGTTTGTAGGCTATGGTATTGTGGCTGACGAGCTGTCACACAACGACTATAAAGATATCGACGTTGAAGGCAAAATTGTTGTTACGCTTGCTGGTAAGCCAAGTGATTTCCCGTCGGAAGAGGGCGCCCATTTCGCGTCTGGCTATCAAAAGCAAAAGTATGCAGTAGACAATGGCGCTATTGGCATGATCACTATTACCACACCTAAAAATGAAAAGGTGCGCCCTTATCAAAGCCGTTTGAACTACATTCATACACCGCGTATGGCGTGGTTAGACGACAACGGTCAGCCAGCGAACAGTTTTGCACAGTTAAAAGGTGGCGCTTACATGAGTGAAGGTGCTGCACGTAAGTTATTTAAGGGTGCAGAAAAAAGCCTTGATGAGGTTTATGCACAGCTTGAAGCTGACAAAGTACCGCAAGGCTTTGCACTAAACGGCGTGGTTGATATCAGTAAAAAAAGTGTTCACGACACCATTACAAGCCCTAATGTTGTAGGTGTACTTGAAGGTTCAGACCCAGAGCTTAAAAACGAGTATGTGGTTTTCTCTGCCCACTCTGATCACATCGGCTTTGCCAAAACGGTGAAAAAAGACAACATCAACAACGGTGCAATGGACAATGCGTCAGGTACGTCAGTGATGTTAGAAACTGCACGCTTATTTAGCGAAATGAAAGAAAAGCCTAAGCGCTCAATTCTCTTTGTGTCGGTAACCGGTGAAGAAAAAGGCTTACTTGGTGCGGACTATTTCGCCCGTAATCCAACCGTACCTGTGACTTCAATGGTCGCTAACGTAAACCTAGATATGCCAATTTTGACCTACGAGTTTGCAGACGTTATTGCCTTTGGTGCGAATCACAGCGACTTGCAAGACTCAGTGGAAAAAGCCGCAGCCAATGCTGATATTGAGCTAAGCCCAGATCCATGGCCTGAGCAGGCGCTATTCACTCGCTCAGACCACTATGCGTTTGTAAAACAAGGCGTACCTTCGGTGTTTATGGTACCTGGTCTTAAATCAAAAGATCCAAACGTAGATGGCAGTAAGGTATTTGGTCAGTTCTTATCGACCCATTATCACAAGCCAAGCGATGATATTAACCAGCCATTCAACTGGAATGCTGCGGAAACGTTCACTCGCGTTAATGCGCAAATTGGATGGACGCTCGCTAACCAAGAAAACAAACCAAAGTGGAACCACGGTGACTTCTTCGGTAACACGTTTAGTAAGTAGTTATTACTAAATCGACATTAAAAAGCAGCATCTCTATGCTGCTTTTTTTATATATGCGAACTGGTATAAGTACTTCCTTTAACAATCACTATTATTGAACTAAATGAATCTTCCATTTTCTATTACCGTTAGACTGTAAACGTAGAAATTGGCCCAAGCTTCACATTGTTAGCGTGTTATAAGTCATTAAGAGTTTTGGCTCGCTTGCACCTAATAATTATTGGTACTCTATAAGCGTATTACATGGAATTTTTAAGATTGAACAATCAAGTTGTAAAAAATATCTTCTCAATTTTTTATTGGCATCATTATGTTTCAGCACTTTATATTGACTCGTTTTAATCTTAGGAAAAAAGGTTGGGACGAGACCAAGTCTCAGTCTAAAGTTTTAACAGACAGTTGGATGGAAAATAGACTAAAACTGTTTGAACAGTATTGTTATTCTTCTATAAAAGCGCAAACTGAAAAGAACTTTGAGTGGTTAGTATTTTTCGATACAAACACGCCATCAATTTTTCGTGAGAAAATTAGCGAGTTATCATCGAAATTTGCTAATTTTGTACCTGTTTATGCAGACGGTATGGAAAACTTCTATCCGTCAATCACCAGAGAAATAAAGTCTAGGCTAACAGCACCTTACCTCATAACTACGCGTTTAGATAACGACGACAGCCTTCATCAAGACTTCGTGAAAGAAGTGCACAATCAGTTTTCAGAGCAACAGTTTATGGTCATTGACTTTGTTGACGGTCATACACTGCAAGTGGCGCCACGGGTAAGGTTTGGCAAGCATTCTCATGTTCATAACCCCTTTATGAGCTTAATTGAAAAAAGTGAAAACTTTAAAACCATATGGGTTCAAGAAAGACATGGTTATTGGAGTAGTGTAAAAGAAGTAACGCCTGTTAGAGGAAAAAGAATGTGGATGTCAGTTATCCATATTGAAAACAAGGTAAATGAATACAAGGGCTATGGCAACGTAGAAGAAAGCGCAATTGAACCGTTTAATTTACATCCAGAGGCGCTTGAAAAATTTAAGCTGAACGTAGAAGACCCTAAGTTAAGCACGGCGAATGCTTTTAAACACAAACTAAAAACAAACTGGAAAGTTAATTTTAGGCTAGCTAGAAGAAAGCTATTTTCGTAATCGCGGTATTTAACAAATAAACAGCAACTTAGCTTAACAGAAATACTCACAAAAAAGCCCTCAGTAATTGGTAGTCCAACTCTTGAGGGCTTTTCGTTTAGTGCTTTTGTTACAGCACGACTAGTGCTAGCACTATACAAACATCTGCTTAAACGTCGCCCATTGTTCGTTGAACTGTTCTGTTGGCTTTCGAGTAAACCCACTGCGGATAAAGCCATTTATACGGCCATCAGTGTAGCTAATAAGCATATTTGCAATTATTGCTTCATCGGCAGAAAGGGTCTTCCCTTCGCGTAGCTTGCGTTCTCTTAATACCTGCTTAAGCTGGGTTTCTAAACGCTCAAAAAGTTTTGCAATACGCGCTCGCAAACGGTCTTGCTCACCCATCAAGGCATCGCCATTTAGTATTCGAGTAATACCTGGGTTCTTCTCAGCAAAGCCTAAAATAAGGTGAAGAATAAGCTGACAACGCGTCAGTGAGTCTTTCTCTTCATTCACAATTTTATTGATTCGCGTGAAGAGCGTTTCTTCAATAAATTCGATTAGCCCTTCAAACATACGCGCTTTACTTGGAAAGTGGCGGTAAAGTGCCGCTTCTGACACCCCCACTTTTTCAGCTAATTTAGCAGTAGTGATACGTTGACCTGGGCTGGTTTCTAACATTCCAGCAAGTGCTTGCAGAATTTGCGCTCTGCGATTTGTTTTTTTGACAGCAGGCATGACGAAAGTATTTCCTCCGCTACCGAGTTATAACAACCCGGGCTCCATGTTAAGTTGGCTTACACCAAAGCGTTTATATTTATCGTTTTTATTATCGACACTTAATAAGTATCTGTTAGTTTTTATTGTTTAAAGCGAAACGTTCTGCAATAAGCGCGAGTAGCTGACCTGCCAACTCGTCTTTACTTGTAGCTGGCAGTCGTTTATCGCCATCTTGCCAAATAACATGCAGTGCATTTTTATCGCTGTTAAATCCAAGACCTTCAGTTGTAATGTCGTTAGCCGCAATCATGTCTAGCTTCTTTTTGGCTAACTTTGAACGGGCATAATCTTCCACATTTTGGCTTTCGGCGGCAAAGCCCACACAAAACGGTCGGTCTTGTTTATTGGATATTGTAGCTAGAATATCAGGGTTTTTAACAAAAGTAAGTGTTAACTCATCGCCTGTTTTCTTAATTTTATTGTCGGCAACGCTCACTGCCTTATAATCAGCAACTGCTGCAGTGCTAATAAAGATATTGGTGGTTGAGGTTAGCTTTTCACAGGCAGCCAACATTTCGTCGGCGGTTGTAACATCAATCCGGTGACAGTTAGGCGGCGTTTCAAGTGACACAGGGCCTGCCACTAATGTTACGTTTGCTCCTGCCTCAGCCGCAGCTCGCGCAATGGCAAATCCCATCTTTCCAGAACTGTGATTTGAAATATACCGTACAGGGTCCAAAGGCTCTCTGGTTGGCCCAGCGGTTATTGTTAAATTCTTTCCCGATAATGTTTTTAGCATTGAAGACAGGGATAACGCATTTCTCTCGGTGTCATTTAATACATTAGCGATATCAACAGGCTCTACCATTCGACCTGAACCCACATCGCCACATGCTTGCTCACCACTTGCGGGCCCTATAAAGGTTACACCGTGTTCTTTTAAAATATCGATATTTCGCTTTGTTGCTACCGCTTTCCACATTTGTTGATTCATGGCTGGAGCAATGAACAGCTTAGCCGTTGTTGCTAAATATAATGTCGTGAGTAAATCATCAGCCATGCCATGAGCAAGTTTGGCAATAGTGTTCGCTGTTGCTGGAGCAATAAGTAAAATGTCTGCCCACTTTGCCAGTTCAATGTGCCCCATTGCCGCTTCCGCTGCAGGGTCGAGAAGGTGCTGATGGACTGGGTTTCCTGAAACAGCCTGAAGCGACAGCACGCTAACAAACTCCGCCGCAGAGTCGGTGACAACAACGCGAACGTTTGCACCTAACGCGGTAAGTTTGCGCACAAGATCAGGGGCTTTGTAAGCGGCAATGCCGCCGGTTACACCCAGCAATATATTTTTGTTAGCAATAGACATAAAAGAACACAAAACTTAAAAATTAACGTAAGCCTACCATGGTGGAAAAAAATCGGATAGCTGAACAAAAGTCGATGTCTCTGGCCATACAGAATTTAACCCATTCTAGCTCATGATAGAAAATAAACTCGCCTTTAATACAGTCGTTTAATTAGCTTGCTTTCATTATAAAGACTGTCTAAGTGGGTAGATGGATTAAAAGTATGTCGATAAAAGTGTGGCCAAAAAGCGAGAGGCCAAGAGAAAAGCTATTGCAATACGGAGTAGAGAGTTTAAGTGATGCTGAACTTATCGCCGTATTAATAGGCAAAGGTGTTAAAGGGAAGAACGCGGTTTCTGTGGCGCATGAGCTACTCGATGAATTAGGTTGCTTGCGAGGTGTGGTAACGGCAACGAAAGCACGCTTTTCAAAAGTTACGGGTATTGGGCCATGTAAATTTGCGCAATTTCAGGCGGGGTTTGAGATATTTAAGCGCAATTTGGAAATTAAACTACAGCGCCAAGATGTCTTTAACAATGTGGATGATACGAAGCGCTATTTGCAGGCAAAACTAAGAGACTGTGAAAGAGAAAAGTTTGCGCTTTTAATGCTTGATAGTCAGCATCAGCTTATTGCTTTTCGCACGATGTTTAACGGTACGATCAATAGTGCTGCGGTATATCCGAGGGAATTGATCAAACAGGTAATGATCGATAATGCAGCCGCGATCATTTTAGTTCATAATCACCCTTCAGGTGTTGCTGAGCCCAGCCATGCGGATATACGTTTAACAGCAGAGATCAAAGCTGCTATGGCATCGATCGATGTCCCCGTGCTAGATCATTTTGTCGTGGGAGATAAAGAAACTGTTTCATTCGCACAGCGAGGCTTGCTACCATAATAAAACTAAGTTATTTGTCGATTATAATCTAGTCAAATGATTGAAAATGATTTAGCATAGGATATTAGTGGGTTATTTTTTTAAAGGACTGTTATGAAGAAGTCAATCATTGCATTGTTTGCAGCTGCTACAATGGCAGCAGGTGTTAGTGCTCAACAACAAGATAGCGCAGGCGGTACAAGCGCAGGTGGTATCGGTGGTGTTAGTACTGGTGTTATCGCAACGGGTGTTGTTGCTGTTGGTGTTGTAGCTGGTATTATAAACAACAACAATGCTGATTCATCAGGTGGCGATCCGGTTGAGCCTACTTGTGAAGGCGACGACCAAATCGTTGATGATGTTTGTGTTGGTACAACTATGACGGTTACGGTTTCTGGTTCCCAAACCATCACTGTACCTGTTACTTTTACTTACGCGCCGACCGTACAGTAAATTTAAGAGTATTCGAAAAAGCCGCTTTTTTTAGCGGCTTTTTTATTTTCATAGCAAAATTTATTTGTTTTTAGTTTTTGTCGGCGCTTTTCAATGAAACTACACACTTTATTCGCCCTTTCAGGGGTTGTTTGCCTTTTTCTTGTCGGTTGTTCCACCACTTCGCTTGCATATTACAGTACGCTTAAACTTGCACTGAAAGATAGGTCAGTCAGTTATAGCGTTGAAGAGATTGCGGCGAGTAAAGCCGATCTTATGCAAATTAAGGCGGGTGCAAGAGATACAGCATCTCTAGCGTTAGCCTATATCGATGGTGATAAGTACAAATGGGTATCGGGTGATAAAGTTATATTCACCATGCACCACGGCATTATTGTTAAGACCGAAGGGTTAGATAATGATTTGTTTTACACGGGTAACCTGCAGCACAACCCGCTTGCCACCAACAATGTTCTTCCGTACAGCTGGAAGCGCAAAGTTGATATAGCCTCTATCGGTTACGGGGTGCCAATTGATTCATCTTGGCGAATAGTCGGCGAAGAAACCCGCGAATACCTTGGTTTTTCTGTTCCCGTTATTAAGGTTATAGAGTCTGTAGAATTCTCAGAGTATACCCCATTTATCGATACTGGATTGTCGTGGGAAAATACATATTTCTTGCACAAGCATTCAAAAGAATTACTGGCCTCTAAGCAGCAATTCAGCCCCGAGGGAGACGTGTACGATATGGTTTATTTAAGCCGTGTAGTTCGTGAAATGAAGAAGCTGGGAGCAACGCAATAATGAAGTTTATTTATACGCTTTTTATTGCCTTAGGCCTTGCTACATCAGCAAGTTCATTTGCTGATAATGGCACGGTGAGTGTGATGATAAATAAGCAAACCTATCAATTTGACAGACCTATAAGGCTTTCAAGCGTACTTTCAATCGTTGCAGATAACGGTGATTGGTACTGGCCTGCAGCCTCTGCATTCAATTTAACAAATCCACAAGCAGAGCGTGAAAAAGCAGTAGTATTGTCTGAAATTAAGATGCTTCTTACCAAGTTCGACGAGGACTCAGAGACGCACAAAGCGCTACAAAACCTTCATGAGCAAGTTAGTTTATGGACAGTCTCTACGCGAATAGATATGCCTATTTCTTATAATAGGGCGCGACTGTTTTTTGAAGACAATCCAATGTTTCAAGAGGGCGAATACTGGATTAGATTGAATGGGCGACCGGATGTTGTGCATTTTTCTGGTGCTGTTGTAAAGCCCGGTGCATATAAACATCAAAGCGATACATCAGTGTATAGCGCAGTTCATACGGTAAAAAAGGCAGTTGATGCTGACAGAAGTCATGTTTATGTGATTGACCCAGCAGGGAAAATAGAAGAGAAGGGAATTGCTTACTGGAACTTAGACTTTGCTCAGCTTATGCCGGGTAGTCAGGTTTATGTCCCAATATCTTCAGAACTTTTCAGTAATAAACTTAAGCAACTTAATGAGCGCGTAGCCGCGTTAGCAGTACACAGGGTTTTACCTCAATGAGTGCGCCACTACTTTCAAAGAAAAAAACACTCGCGCTTGTTATTGGAAGCGCACTTTCCTCTTCGGCCTTCGCCGATACCCAAGTTCGCGTCATCCCTTCACAAATGGTGCAGGGTGGAAATGGCCTAATTCAAACGCCAACGGCTCGAATGCGCGAAGAAGGGGGAATGGCCATTAACTACACTGATAATGGTGAGTACCGCTTCTGGTCCGTCAATATTCAGCTCTACGATTGGATGGAAGCTACAGCGCGTTATACCGACGTGCGTACACAGCTATATAGCCAAGTCCCGTCGTTCAGTGGTGACCAAACCCTTAAAGATAAAGGTTTAGACGTTAAGTTTAGATTGTGGGAAGAGAGCTACTACCTACCAGATATCAGCGTTGGCTTTAGAGACTTTGGGGGAACGGGTTTTTTTGAAAGCGAATACGTAAATGCCAGTAAATCCATTGGTCCTTTCGATTTTCACCTTGGACTGGGATGGGGATATCTGGGCACCGCTGACGATATTAAAAACCCATTCTGCGAAATAAGAGACAGCTTCTGTGAACGCCCGGGTGGTTTTTCCGGCCGAGGTGGTAAGGTTGACTACGATCAGTTTTTTAAAGGAACGGCGGCCTTTTTCGGTGGTGTAGAATATCAAACCCCGTGGGAGCCTTTAACGCTAAAACTCGAGTTTGAGGGGAATGACTATTCCCGTGACCGAGCGGGGGTATTAGAGCAAGATTCTCGCTGGAATGTTGGCGCTGTTTATCGCCATGAGAACTTTGACTTCTCGTTGAACTACCAACGTGGCAACACGGTCGGCTTTGGCGTCACTTATCGTTTTAATATGAACACCGCTTCGCAAATAAAATTCGATGATCCACCTAAAAGCCTAATGGGTAGAAACGCGCCGTCTGATGTTAAGGACGTAAATAAGTCACGTCTTTACAATGATCTGTATAGTTCAGCCGGTTTCGTATTGATTGATGCTGAAATAAAAGAAGACAGCGCGACATTCTACGGTACTCAGGTTGCCTATCGCGACCAAGATGAAGCTATAGAAAGAATTGGCCGCGTTGCTGCCTCTGAGCTTCCTGATAGCGTTGAAACGTACCACGTAGTCGATAGCCGTGGAGGTCTTCCACTAGTCGATACTCAGATAGATGCCGAAGCTTTCATCGCCGCTGCGCGTTATGAGTCAGTCGATGCGGATATTACAGAAACGTATGTGAGAACGTCTCCGTCAAAAGAAGTGCTGGATGCTTATGAACCTGAAAGCACATCAGGCTTTTTCTACAGCACAAACTTCTTCTTTACTCAGACTTTCGGTAACCCTGAAGACTTTTATCTGTATCAAACGGGTTTAATGCTAAATGGCGGCTATGCCTTTAACGAAAACTTTTCTTTTATGAGCAGTGCGCGAGTCACGCTTCTTGATAACTTCGACAAGTTTAACTTCTTGGTTGATGGAGAAGAGGTTACCTTACCTCGCGTGCGCACGCGAGTTCGCGAGTACGTAACACAAAATGATGTGTGGCTAGACACCGCCATTTTGCACTACAAAGATAATATTGCAGAAAACGTCTACGGACAGATTTACGCTGGTTATCTAGAGACCATGTTCTCAGGTGTTGGTGGGGAAGTACTATATCGCCCTGTAGATAGTAATGTGGCATACGGTATAGATATTAACTACGTAAAACAACGTGACCCCAACAGCCAAACAGGGTTAGAGGATTACGAGGCAATCACGGGTCACGCTAGCGTATACTGGCAGCCTGAGTTTTTAGATGATACGCAAATTACGTTAAGTGCAGGTCAGTTCTTGGCGAAAGATAAAGGCGTAAATATTGATTACGCGAAGCGCTTCGACAGCGGCATAGTTGTAGGTGCGTTCGCTGCATTTACCGATGTATCGTCTGAGGAATATGGTGAGGGTAGCTTTACTAAAGGCTTCTACATCTCTATACCGACCGATCTGTTCTTGCTTGAACCTACAAAAGGGCGAGGTTTGTTCCCTTGGGTTCCTATTGCTCGTGATGGTGGGCAACTATTGCGTCGACCTTCTCGTTTAATTGATTTAACGGAGCCAAGGTCACCGTTCTATGATTAGGTAATAAGGCTTAATTAAAGGCGGTATTTATTAATTAAAAAAGGGAGCCACTTCAACACGGCTCCCTTTTTGGTTTTTTAACAACCTTAATAAAATAGCGATAACGGTGCTACCAGCCCCAATATCCAAGGCGTTTGCGAAGTTTTAAGTTTCTGAACCAGTTTTTAGGCTTAGCCACATTTTCTTTTCGAGGGAAGTGAGCAATCTCATCTATTGTTGCTTCTAGAATACGCCTTGCTGATTCGCCATCATCATAAGGGTGCATCTCAGTACAGTATGCCTCAATAGCATTTTTTAACTCTGGCTTCATGTCCAACGCTTGTATTATGCCTTCTTCTAAACGACTCGCCTCTTCAACGTTAATAAGCACCTTCTCTGGTTGTGCATTACAAAATGTCACCACGGGCTTTTTCAGCAATAAAAACTCAGTAATAGCAGAAGATGTATCGGAAATCATCACGTCACTTTGTTGAAGCAAAGGAATGATGCTTGAAGACTCCACAACTTCCAATTTAGCGTGTTGTGCTTGCTTATACTTTTCAACTAACGCTTTATCCGCTTTAGGATGAAATTTTATTTTCCATTGCCAGTCGTGTCTTTGACTAAGCTCGTTGATAGTGTCGTACAGCGATGCCATTGAAGTAAAAGCAGGCGAAAATGTTGGTGCATATAAAATAACAGGTGGTGCCCCTTCAGGTGTTGAAGGCGGTAGCGTTGAAAACAAGTTATCTAACTTAGGCCAGCCTGTTTCTGTCACCGTGAAATGAGGGTGCTGCGCTCGTAACTCATTAAACTTTCTTGTAAAAAAAGGGCCTTGCGTACAATATAAATCGAAGCAGTCTCTAATACGGAAATGGCCTTTTTTCTTCCATTCGAAACCATGGAAAAGCTGAACCTTTAAGCCTGGCAAGAAAGAAGGGACTAAATTACCGGGAAGAAAAGACGCATCAGGGTTATAGCGAATGGCCTCTTTAATTGAGGGTAGGACACTTTCATCGTCATTAAATAATGCCCGGTTAACTTCCTTTCCTTCGGCAAACCATTTAACTTCATGCCCTTCTTCAAGCATCACTTGCGCAAGTGGACGAAGGATTTCGAACGAATAGTTCTGTGACAAATAAAGCAGAAATCTCATTAATTTGCGTCTCGGATAATTTCGATAATTTCGGTGGTAGAGATAGAAGGCGTGCGAGGTAAATAAATGACCTCGCAGATATCTTTAAATTCGTCGAACTTACCTTCCCAATCATTACCCATAACAAGCGCATCTGCTTTATGCTGAATAATGTATTCTCGTTTTTTATCTAACGACTCTTCCGTAAAAACGTGATCTACAAAGCGTAGAGATGAAAGCAATTCTTCACGGCTTGCATACGGATAAATAGGGTTTCGGCCTTTTTTGCTGAAATTTAACTCATCAGACGATAAACCTACTGTTAAATGGTCACCGTGCGCCTTAGCGCGTTTAAGAATTCGGATATGTCCAACATGTAGCACATCGAAAGTGCCGAAGGTTATTATTCGTCGCAATGTAACACCTAGCTTTTTAAGTGAAGTAATGGGCAATAAGAAAATGACATTTTTTGGCTGCCATTGTGGCACTAAAACGCGATCATCGTTATGTTCGTTACACTTTAAGTGAACACTCAAAGTAAGTAATGCAATATCTACTCAAGCCTAACATCAATATTAAGACGGTCGATCTTTAAGTGTTAGCAGACGTTGCTACCCTTCAGTGAAATGTCATTTTAAAACACACTACCAGTATATCGCGGCGACCTAAAATGTAATAGTGTTTATAAATGCTCCAACAGCCAGTTTGACGCTAATACAATGGGAAAAATTGATTGGCACGCAAAAAAAGGTCAATATTTGTACTTCAATGTAACCTTTTTTTACTTTCTTATTGAAATGATCCTAGGTTTGCTGTATAAAATGCGCCCTCTAATTTATAGTAATTCGTCAATTGACCCAACCACTGTTTGAGCGCTTGGGATTAACTGACGCGACAGTTATCGTTGTTCTGGAGACAAATACAATGTCAAGAGTATGCCAAGTAACAGGTAAGCGTCCAACGGTTGGTAATAACCGTTCACACGCAAGAAATGCGACTCGTCGTCGCTTTTTGCCAAACCTTCAAACACACCGTTTTTGGGTTGAGAGCGAAAACCGTTTTGTAAAACTACGTTTGTCTGCAAAAGGCATGCGTATCATCGATAAGAAAGGTATTGATTCAGTACTTACTGATATCCGTGCCCGTGGTGAGAAAATCTAAGGAAGCCGACAATGCGTGATAAAATTAAACTAGTTTCTTCAGCAGGTACAGGTTTCTTCTACACTACTGATAAAAACAAGCGTAACATGCCTGGCAAAATGGAGATCAAAAAGTATGATCCCGTTGTGCGTAAGCACGTTATGTTCAAAGAGGCCAAAATCAAGTAATTAGCTTGCTTTTGTCTCCACGAAAACCCAGCTTTTGCTGGGTTTTTTGCTTTTTACCGCTTAGCTTTTTGGTTTTTCCATTAGCGATCCTAGAAGAACGCACCAATTAGCCAACCAGATCCTCGCATCAATATAAGAGTCGATTGCCTCTAGATCGTATCCACATAACCAAGCCCCTACTTTTCCTGAATTGGGTTAGCTTATGTATTGATGAGGTATTACTATATTGCAGTACGTAAATCTCAAACTTAGTCTTATCAAATTTAGCGGGTAAAAAGCGTGGCTAGAATTTCTCAGCGAGCAATGAACAACGTGGTTATAATTGCCATGCTTATTATGATTGCATTGTTTAACTTAGACAGTCTTTTGCCTGAAAGAAACGTTGTGCAAGCGCGTAGTTTGTTGCCCGAAGACGCTTACGTACTGAAAATTGAGCACGACGGTAACAGTTTAGAGCGCACCGGGCAGCAGTGGCGACAAAAGGTGCAAGGCAGCAGTCTTTCAATTACACCTGACGTACAATTTTCACACTGGCAACGCGCAACCTTAACCCCTTTAAATGAAGTACCATCTGATTTTGCACAGACACAGCCCTACATTGCTGTAGTATGGCTCGCAGGCAATAGCAGTGGGCTTGTTTATGCGTTTTATCCCGACACATCGCCAACAGTGATCAAATTTGAAAATAACTGGTATACATTAACCCACACCGACCTTGATAAGCTTTTACCGTGGACATTATAAATGCCTGAATTACCCGAAGTTGAAGTTAGCCGTTTGGGCGTATCACCACATCTTGTTGGCAATACAATTACGCAAGTGGTTGTGCGCGAGCGAAGAATGCGTTGGCCAATACCACATGAAGTGTCTAGCGTAGAAGGGCACAAGGTTATTGATGTTAAGCGCCGGGCGAAGTACCTGCTTATTGAGACCGCTGTTGGAACACTTATTCTCCATTTGGGCATGTCGGGCAAATTAAGAGTGATTGATGCCGCTACACCCATTGTTAAACACGATCATGTCGATATTGTGCTTAACACAGGCAAGTGTTTGCGTTTAAACGACCCCAGACGCTTTGGTGCAGTGTTGTTTCAAGCGCCTAACACCCAAATTGCAATGCTTGGTAACTTGGGGCCAGAGCCGCTTACCGACGATTTTGACGATAAGCGTTTATTTGCTTTGTCGCGCAATCGAAAAGGCCCGGTTAAAAATTTCATCATGGATAATGCCATTGTGGTGGGGGTAGGAAACATTTATGCGAATGAGGCATTATTCCTCGCTGGCATCGACCCACGCAGAGCGGCGGGCAATATTAGTGCAGCGCGCTATAAATCGCTTACAGCCACCATCAAGCAAGTGCTGGCGAAAGCCATTGAACAGGGGGGAACCACGCTAAAGGATTTTGCCCAAACCGATGGCAAGCCGGGATACTTTGCGCAGCATCTTAATGTTTATGGAAGAAAGGGCGAACCGTGTGAAGTGTGCGGAAAAACAATAGAAAGTAAAGTGATAGGGCAGCGAAATACCTTTTTTTGTACCCACTGCCAGCGATAGCGATACCGCCATCGGCACTTAGTCTTTTTTTCTCAGTCTGTCTTTTAATGCCTGTTCTACCACTGGGTGGCAAAAGCCGCTTACCGCACCTCGATGAAGTGCCACTTCTTTTACCAACGTCGATGAAATAAAGGAATTCTCTTCGGCGGGTGTTAAAAACACACTTTCAAGTTTTGGATTTAAGCGGCGGTTCATGTTGGCCAGTTGAAATTCATACTCAAAATCAGATACCGCACGCAGGCCGCGAATAAGAATTGTGGCATTTTGTTCATCGGCAAAGTCGGCTAACAACCCAGTAAATCCAACGACTTCAACATTGGGCAGGTCAGCCGTTACTTTCTTTATCATTTCTACGCGTTCTTCCAATGAAAACAGCGGCTTTTTGCTAGGGTTTGAAGCAATGGCCACAATCACATGAGAGAATAATTGCGATGCGCGCTCAATAAGGTCTGCATGACCATTAGTAATAGGGTCGAAAGTACCTGGGTAAAGTGCTCTAGTGTGCATAAAGTCGAATCTTTTCTAAGTAGAGGGTTTATATTCTCAACGCGCTTAATGTATCACATTACTCGCCTATGTTGAGCGTTGCTGTCATCATCTGGCTATTAGTGTTAAAACTTAGTTTTAATTGATTCACGATACCCGTTCATACACGATGCCCAATCGCTCTCTTGCCAGTGAAAAACGGGGTTCTTACCTTTTTCTTTATGAAGTGAGCGCAACAAGCGGTCTAGGTTTTCTTGTTTCCAACTATCACCTTCGCGCTGTTCACAGCGATCGAAGTCAATAAGCCAAATTTCCTTATCACTATCCATCATGATATTTCTAACGTTGGCATCGTGATGGTATACCTGGCAGTTATGCATGGCCGCTAGTGCTTGCCCTACTTTATACCACTCTTCTGGAGAGAGGGGGGTATTGCACAAAACGTGATGTAAATCGCGACTGTTTGGGATATTCAGTGTTATCAAGTCACCTCGATAAATTAATCCCCAGCGATGGATGCGAGCCGCAACGGGAGTTGGAACTCGCAAACCTTGATTTCGCATGTACTCAAGTAGCTGAAATTCTTCGAAAGGGCGAGAGCGTTCTACACCTGTAAACAGGTATTGGTCACTTAGAATCTTACTTACTAAGCCTCCACGTTTATAGTGACGTAACACCCAGTGTTGGTGCTCGTATTCTATGAAAATAGTTGTGCCGCGCCCTTTTGCCTGACCCGTAATTTTATTCTGAAGCTGCCAAAACTCATGAGTAAACATGTCTTGGTTAGGGTTACTGACCAAGCTGTCGTCGAAGATGAAATGGTGCCCAGCGCCGATGTCTCGTCTAATTGTCGTCATGTTGCTTGCAGCCTGTAGAAAACTTCATATTCTAATGATTTATTTTTGTTTTTCAGCAATCGCTGGACGTCTGACAAGAAAAACATGCTAATCCCCCTCCAAAGGCAACTTGAATTACCTGTCATCACCTTTTCGCATTATGCTGGCCTGTTTTGTTCGTGTTGAAGTTATCTTTTTAGACTATTAATACCAGAAATATGTGCTGCAGAATGAAAAGTGAACAATAGTTTGCCGTTAGGAGATAGTTGCTGCCGTCACAATAAATTGAACACGAATAAATGGGTTGCTTAAACAATACCCGCGTATTTGGAAGCATAACTTATGTTGCTAAATATGCATGCTAAAGTGCTTTGCCCACGAGGGCTAAACTGAAAAGAGACGTGTGTTCTTTGTGCAGCTTCAACGTTTTCATTGGGTGAATATGCGTAAATTAACACGGTATCACTTACACCGGTTAGCAAACAGGGTTTATTGAGCCACTTTCACTTGGAGCCCTGCCTACATGCAGCTATTTCGCAAAGCTGGTAGCTATTATGTGTGAAGGGAACACTTACCTGCACCACGATACAGAGTTTGCTTGGCTTTGCCAATTCTCAATCTCAATGCGCTTTTATATTAAAAGAACGTTACATAAAAGTGTGGGACTAATCTGTCATCACAATGCTTTACGTATACTACAAGAAAAGCGCGGGCGAAAAAAATTGCCCACAGGTCTAAAAAGTAAGCGCGTAAGCCATTTGTGGCTTAATTTACTTAGTTGTAAGGTAAAAGTATTCACTATTATCTACACTTAGCCATGCGAAGTGTTCCTTTGAAATAACAGGGAGTCGTTACGGAATGAAAGAGCCCGCTTTGCGAAGGCTGTCGACTGTTCTTGCACATCTTTACTCTAGCATTGTGTTACTTGCAAAAGTTGCACTACTTTTGTGTGCGCCTCTGGCACATTCCTCTGAGCTAAATGTTATGGTAAATGAAAGTGTAATGGTCAACGAGCTCAACCGCACCGAGCTACGTCAAATCTTCACAGGACACCGCCAATATTGGAGTGATGGGACTAAGATTACCGTTTTTGTATTGCAAGATAGTAATGAACTACATAAGCAGTTTTGTCGCGAAGTACTTCACATGTTTCCTTATCAATTATCTCGACTATGGGATCAGATTACCTACTCAGGGCAGGGCGTCACACCCGTTAGAGTTTCTTCTTATCAAGAGTTAGTCAAGGCCTTAGAACGGACGTCTGGCGCAATAGGCTACGTCGAGCAATCCGACTTTTTGAAGCTACGACGTGTAGAGGTAGGTATTTAATGAAAAAACACATTGCAATTGCTTTATGCATGATAAGCCTGCCGGTATTCGCCTCGCATAGTGACTTTTCATGGCACGGTTACCTTTCCCAAGGCGTCACGCAGTCAAATGGAAGCAGTTTCATTACTGACAACGATACAATTACGGCTGAGCTAACAGAAATAGGTTTAAATGGTTATTACCAACTTGCAGAGAATATTTCTATTGCTGGACAGATTAATTATCTAGATGGCGGGAATCGTTTCGAGCAAGGCGCCCGTCTTGATTATTTGTTTGTAGATTGGAAGTTACCGGACTTGGCAGGTGGGTGGCGCGGCCAAATACACGTCGGCCGCTTTAAAAATAGGCATTGGCTATACTCTGTGACCAGAGATGTACCTCAAACGCGCTACACATCTGTGCTTCCCCAATCGGTATATTTTGACGGGTTTCGAGACGTTGCACTGGGCAGTAATGGTATTCAGACCAGTTTCTCGCATTACAGCGCGAATAATATTTGGGAAGTTAATTGGAGTTATGGCCGTTCAAACATCAACGACTCACAGCGAGATTTTCTGTTAGGCGACGCGGCTAACGGTAAAGTAAAGCAAGATTTTGTGCATCAGGCGAGCGTATTTTGGCAACCGTCTACCATGACATGGAAACTTGGCGTTAGTTGGTTAAATTCAGATTTTACCTATACGCCGTCGCAAGAAGACAATCGCTTGGCCGGTGGCGCAAACGTAGAGCGCATAATGTTATCCGGTCAGTATTTTGCAGAAAATTGGGAAGTGTCTGCAGAGTTGTTACGCGAGATCCAAGACAGTAGAGGGTTGTTTGCCCCTGACTTTACAGAAAAACAAACTGGTGAAGGCGGGTTTATTCAGTTTCGGTATTTGTTTAGTAACGATATAAGTGGGCTTATTGGTTACGACACCTATGTAAACGACACATCGGACAGAGATGGAAAGCAATTAGAGCTCATATCTGGAGGGACTATCCCTGCTTACTTTGGTTATCAGGATACCTATACATTAGGGGTACGCTGGGACATTGCGCCCAAATGGCGGCTTCAGGGCGAATATCACTGGGTTGAAGGAGCTGCGCGAGTGGTTAGCTTGTTAAATATGGATGTGGCGTCTCATGCGGATAAAAATTGGGAAATGTGGTCACTACAATTGATGTACTGGTTTTAAGGAAAGAGGATGAAAGTTCAAGTCTCTTTTACTACCAAAACCATCACTATCTTGCTGGCAATGGTGCTTACGGTTGCCGTTGTAATTTCTACTGTGCTTATTCAAGAGTCAGAAGCAAGGGTGTTGTTGCAACAACGTGAAAACCAAATAAGTAACCAGCGCCGCATGAAGCTTTTAGAAGATATCTTGCACGCTAGAATGATTACTTTAATGGACATCATAAGCCAAAATAGAAGCGGCAGTGCTGATAACCTAGAAACACTCCAGAAAACACTAAGCAGGTTAAGTGAGTATTTAGCGCTTAACTTTCAAGTCGAGTCGCTTTTTTTGTTCGACGATAATGGCGTGGTAGGAAACGCATCTCGGCCTTTGAACAAAACCATAGAAAGGTTAGTGAATACAACACGTGCATCGTTTGAGAGTCGTTCATTACTCTCATGTGAAGACGTATGTACACATTACATTTCAATTCCTGTTATGGCGAGTAATGAGCAATTACCCGTTATTGTCTTATCAACGTCTTTACGTGAACTTTTGTATTTGTTCAGCCGCGCTACTGATGTTCATAAAGTGGCCGTAGTCCAGCATAAAGAAAACTCTGAAGGGGTTTCAGAATTAAAGGTTTCAAGTCAAGTATCTGCTGCGAATCGCATCTATCTTCAGGCACTCTTTGATGCGTTGCCTAAAGGTTGGCACGTTGATGATTTAGTTATCAGAGGGACGAATGTAAAATTAGGAGAGCAACAGCTGCTCGTCAGCTTGCTGCCCTTTGACCATGCTACTGGCGATCATCCGTATCTGTTGATTGTGCAAGATGTTTCTACGATGGTCCGCCAAAATGAACAATATCAACATATTGTTATTTCTAGTGCGATTGCACTGTTTTTCGTTTTCTCGTCGCTACTTTATCTATTTTTAAACCAATACCGCATTCGACTGTTAGATGTGAGCGAACGTCTGCCTATGTTGGCGGAGCACAAATTCAGCGAGTTTTACACCATTGCTGCAAAGCGCAGAAAAGCCCCAGTTTTTAAATTAACCGACGAACTTGATGTGGTTGAAGAAGCGGCGAATGATCTTGCCCGTCAACTAGAGAGCTTCGATGGTCAAATGGCTATTAACACCGCGAAACTTGAAAAAATGGCAATGTTCGATGTGTTAACCGGGCTGCCAAACCGGAATATGTTAACCTTTCAAATTGAAAAACAGCTGGCAAGTTCAATTCGTGATGACCGTTTAGTGGCATTAATGTTCATGGACTTAGACGACTTCAAGAAGGTTAATGACAGTCATGGGCACAATGTTGGCGATAAACTGTTAAAAGCCGCTGCTATGCGCATTTCACGGCCCATAAGAGAATCGGATATTGCTTCTAGATTTGGAGGCGACGAATTTGTGGTGTTGCTTTCAAATATTGAAAGCAAAGAGCACGTTGATACGGTGGCTAAAAAGCTTCTTGATGAGTTCAAGGCTCCCATTATTGTTGATGACATTACCTTTTATGTATCCATCAGTATTGGTATTGCTATTACCAATCATTCTCGCGCTACGCCAGTTGAGTTATTGCGTCATGCTGACATTGCAATGTACGAAGCGAAAGCGAAAAAGGGCGCGGAATATCGTGTTTATGATTCCACGATGAACCACAAAGTGATGCAAAAGGTTGAGCTGGAATCGGAAGCACGTGAGGCGCTACGCGATAACCAGTTTAGTTTGGCGCTTCAGCCTCAAATCGAAATGCATACCGGAAAGTTGATAGGTTTTGAGGCACTATTGCGTTGGCATCATCCTCAAAAGGGCAATATTTCTCCAGGAGAGTTTATTCCACTTCTTGAGAGCACTTCATTTATGCTCGAGCTCGATTATTGGGTGATTTCGCGCTCAACGTATTTGATTAGAGAACTCAAAAACAGTGGTTACCCTGATGTTAAACTTGCAATTAACTTATCTGCGGGTCAATTCTTAGATCCGAGCCTTCCAGAGTTTTTACAGCAACAGATCATCAAAAACGATATCGCGCCTAACCAAATTTGTTTAGAGCTAACCGAAACGGTTTTAGTCTCTGATATCAAACGCGCGACTAGCATCATGAAGAATATTCGCGATATGGGGTGTATGTTAGCGATAGACGACTTCGGTACAGGCTACTCGTCGTTAAGTTACTTAAAGTCTTTACCTGCCGACTACATCAAAATTGACCGTTCTTTTGTGGCCAATATCGCCAGTAGCGCAGATGACAGAAACATTGTGCACTCTACCATTTCCATGGTTCGAAAAATGGGAATGCAAGTGGTAGCAGAAGGGATTGAAACTAGCGAGCAGTATGAACTACTTTGCCATTTCGATTGTGACATTGGGCAAGGTTATTTAATTAGCCGACCCATAGCCGAAGCGGATGTTTGGGAAGTACTAAGCGATAAAGTAGAGTTTGGGTTTTGGAAGGAGTCGGCGTGACGTGCCTTATTTTACATCTTGCAGCGCATCGGGCTGTTAACGCAGTGTGCTGAATAATTTACAAACTTTGTCGACAAACCCATTAAATACAGCGCAAGGGTGTGTACCCTTTAACGCGCTTTCATTAAACTAGCAGCTTTTATATACCTACACTCGGAGAATGGCATGTCTGCGGCATTTATTTCTCATTTGCAATCGCAAATTGAAGCCACGAAAGAAGATGGTTTGTACAAAAAAGAACGTGTTATCACGTCACAACAGCAAGCGGATATTGGTGTTGAAAATGGCGAGCACGTTATTAACTTTTGTGCCAACAACTACCTTGGTCTAGCGAACAATGAAAGCTTAATTGAAGCGGCGAAAAACGGCCTAGATAGCCATGGTTTTGGTGTAGCATCTGTGCGTTTCATTTGCGGTACTCAAGACATTCACAAGCAATTAGAAGCCTCTATAAGCGATTTCTTAGGCACAGAAGACACCATTCTTTACCCGTCTTGCTTTGACGCCAACGGCGGTTTATTTGAAACCTTGCTTGGCCCAGAAGACGCAATCATCTCTGATGCGCTTAATCACGCGAGTATCATTGACGGTGTGCGTTTGTGTAAAGCCAAGCGTTACCGCTACGCTAATAACGATATGGCAGCGCTAGAAGAGCAGTTAAAGCAGGCCGATGCTGACGGTGCACGCTTCAAAATTATTGCTACCGACGGCGTGTTTTCTATGGACGGCGTAATTGCCGATCTTGCCTCAATTTGCGATTTGGCGGACAAGTACGACGCCATGGTTATGGTAGATGATTGTCACGCAACGGGCTTTTTGGGTGAAAACGGTAAAGGCAGCCATGAATACTGCGGCGTAATGGGCCGTGTAGATATCATAACCGGCACCCTTGGCAAGGCGCTTGGCGGCGCGTCAGGCGGCTACACGTCGGGCAAAAAAGAAGTGGTAGAGTGGTTGCGTCAGCGTTCTCGTCCTTATCTATTCTCTAACTCGGTTGCGCCACCTATTGTTTCAGCATCACTTAAAGTGTTTGAAATGATGAAAGAGGGTGACGAGCTTCGCGCTAATTTGTGGCGCAATGCAAATCATTTCCGTAAACGCATGGAAGACGCGGGATTCACGCTAGCGGGCAAAGACCACGCCATCATTCCAGTGATGCTAGGCGATGCGCGTTTAGCCAGTGAAATGGCAGACAAGATGCTTGAAAAAGGCATTTACGTTATTGGTTTCTCTTATCCAGTTGTGCCTAAAGGCCAAGCGCGTATTCGTACGCAAATGTCAGCTGGTCACAGCCTTGAACACGTAGACAAAGCCATTGATGCGTTTATTGAAGTAGGCCGTGAAATGGGAGTGATCTCATGAAATCGCTAGTTAAAGCGAAAGCCGAGAAGGGTATTTGGCTGCAAGATACGCCAGAGCCTGAAGTGGGCCATAACGACCTACTGATTAAAATTCGTAAGACCGCTATTTGTGGTACCGACATGCACATTTACAACTGGGATGAATGGTCGCAAAAAACCATTCCGGTTCCTATGGTTGTAGGCCACGAGTACGTGGGTGAAGTGGTGGGCATGGGCCAAGAAGTAAAAGGCTTTAAAGTAGGCGATCGCGTGTCTGGTGAAGGTCATATTACTTGCGGTCACTGCCGTAACTGCCGCGCAGGTCGTGTGCATTTGTGTCGTAACACCGAAGGTGTGGGGGTTAACCGCCCAGGCGCGTTCGCCGAGTATTTGGTTATTCCTGCATTTAACGCGTTTAAAATTCCCGACAACATTAGCGACGACCTTGCATCTATTTTTGACCCGTTCGGTAACGCTGTTCACACGGCACTAAGTTTTGATTTAGTGGGTGAAGACGTACTGATAACAGGTGCTGGCCCCATCGGCATTATGGCGGCAGCCGTTGCAAAGCATGTAGGTGCGCGTCATGTTGTGGTCACCGATATCAACCCGTACCGCCTTGAGCTTGCGCAAAAAATGGGTGCAACCCGTGTTGTCGACGTAAGTAAAGAAGACTTAAAAGATGTAATGAACGAGCTTGGCATGACAGAGGGCTTCGACGTGGGCCTTGAAATGTCAGGTGTACCCGCTGCGTTCAGAGACATGCTTAACAAAATGAATCACGGCGGCAAAATTGCCATGCTAGGTATTCCTCCACAAGATGTGGCTATCGACTGGAACCAAGTTATTTTTAAAGGTTTGGTGATAAAAGGTATTTATGGCCGTGAAATGTTCGAGACTTGGTACAAGATGGCGAGCTTGCTGCAAAGCGGCTTAGATCTTTCGCCTATCATCACCCATACCTTTTCTATTGATGACTTTCAGAAAGGGTTTGATACCATGGGGTCTGGACAATCAGGCAAAGTTATTCTGGACTGGCAATAATGACAACATTCTCACACATTAGCGTAAGCGACGTCGCTAACTTTCAAGGCGACGTTACTATTGTGGATATTCGCGATCCACAGTCGTTTGCTAATGGGCATATGCCAAACGCCGCACAATTGAACAACGACAATTTTGCAGCGTTTATCGATCAAACACCCAAGAACATTCCAGTGGTTGTAGTGTGTTATCACGGTGTTAGCAGTCAACAGGCTGCGCAAGTGATAGCACAGCAAGGTTTCGAAACCGTTTACAGCATGGATGGGGGCTTTGAAGCTTGGCGGCAGGGCAACCCTGTGGAAACGGCATAAAGATATGATAAAGGTGCACATTGTGCACCTTTATTTTATGCTTTGCGCAGGCCTTCTAATTTCAGTATAAAGGGGTTGTATATCACGTCAGCGCCTTCGGTTTTCATAGCATCGAGTCAATCTTTTTCCATTGGGGTAACAACAAGTTTATGGGTCATCCTTTAATTGCATTTAATCAGCAAAGTCCTGCGCACCTTCTCGCGAACTATTTAACCAGTCAGAACATAACGGCAAACGTTGTGAAAAATGAAGAAGGGTTCGTGGTTGTGTTAGATGATCATGAGTCAACTGACCGAGCTAAAATGATAGCCGAAGATTTTTTGGCAAATCCCTCTCACCCTAAGTATCAGCAAGCAGCTTGGAAAAATGGTAAAAACGTACGCTTAGCGCCCTCGGGTAATGGTTTCTCGATGAGCAACATGATTTCGGATGCGGTTAAAGCGCCTTTTACGTCGATTGTATTTGTGCTGTGTGTTGCGGTGTATCTCCTATCGCTTTTTGGGCTATTTTCACCTATTGCGCAGCATTTGCTCATGCAGCCGCTTTCTCTTTTGTCTGAAAATAACGAATGGTGGCGTTTATTGGGCCCTGCTTTCATCCACTTTTCGGCGCTTCACATTATATTCAACCTGTTATGGTGGGGAATGCTGGGGGCCAAAATTGAGCGCACTTTTGGCGTAAGTATGCTGCTTATCGTGTTCTTGGTGTCGGCTACTATTTCAAATGCAGCGCAAGCGTTCTTCAGCGAACCAATACAAGGCAGTTTTTACTTATTTGGCGGTTTGTCGGGCGTTGTGTACGCTGTCTTGGGCTTTGTTTGGTGGTTAGGCTGGTTGCGACCAAGCTGGGGATTATCACTACCAAAGTCCATCGTTGGGTTTATGCTGGTATGGTTGGTACTGGGTTACGCCGACGTACTTTGGGTTAACATGGCGAACGCGGCGCACACGGCAGGACTTATTTCAGGCTGCTTACTTGCCGCCGCTTTAAGCCTTGGCTCAGGCAGACGTGAATAATCGAAATAGCCTTTATTCAAGCGAACCTAATGTTTGTTAATTGTACGTGGTTAACGGGCATGACTATCCATAAAAAAGCGAGCACATTTTTAAACAGTGCTCGCTTTTTTTTATGTTCTTACACGTGGTTTGATACTAACGTCTTTACACCGGCTTTAAGAGGACAAGCCTACAAATAAAATGTTGAATTAGCCGCCTTGGTACAGGTACTTTGTGAAAATAACGTTTTTAATAACTTCACCGCCTGTTTCTTGTTTCATATGATCTTGAAGCGCTTTTAGAATAGCGCGTCGAATGTCTTCACGGCCTGTTAGCGATTTTACTTTTTCTTCAGGTTGCTGCCCGAAAATTTCTATGGCGGTAGAACGCAATAACGGCATGTGATGCTCGGCAATTTCAAGCTGATTCACGTCGTTTATCATTAGCTCAACCTGCACGCGAACATACCCCAATTTCTTGGCACTATCACTAATATAGTTGGTGACAATTTCAGGCTCTAAGCCTAAATAAGCATAATTGGCTTTTTCTTGAGCCATTGCCGAGTTACCACTTAATACTAAACAACCAACCGCTAATACACGTAAAACTAAAGACTTAAGCATTGTGAAGTCCGAAACACCAAAGTAATGAATTCACCCGCTAGTGTAGCAAAACTCTGATTAAACA
This sequence comes from Alteromonas gracilis, assembly GCF_043642145.1. Classification (GTDB taxonomy): domain Bacteria; phylum Pseudomonadota; class Gammaproteobacteria; order Enterobacterales; family Alteromonadaceae; genus Alteromonas; species Alteromonas gracilis_B. Next base: position 44,613 of record NZ_JBHZRZ010000014.1, on the reverse strand, counting down.
CACTACTGCAAAAGTTTAACCTAGTGAAAATAATTGGACATGACGTGGTATCATGTCATCAGATTCATTATTCGGGTTTTTTGTGTGAGTTTTAATGCCACTTTTCCAGTGGGTTTGGCGGTTGACTGGCAAGCACCTTCCGGCGTCTCCATTCCTAATGCGCAGCTAAAAAACTGGTTGCTAGACACCGGGTCGTTAACAGAGCGAGTTCAGTCTTTATGCAAGCACTTTTCTCTTGAGCTAATTGGCCAGCAAGGCCAAATACCTCACGACAACGAACTGTCGCTATTACATGCTAATGGTGACACCCATTATCAAGCCCGAGAAATTTTGCTTTGTGGCGATCATCAGCCCTGGGTTTTCGCGCGCTCTATCATTCCTCAGGCGTTTGTCGACAGCGAGCTTTCCGACCTTGGCAAAGAGCCGTTAGGTAAGCGTCTTTTCAATGATGCCCGTTTTACGCGTTCAGCGTTTCAGCTGTGTACGGTTTCGGCTTCGCAATTTGGTATTCACAACACTCAACGCTTGTGGGGAAGACGTTCGTTGTTTACGTTAGACAACTACAGCATGATAGTGGCAGAGGTCTTTCTTCCCGCATCACCCGCTTATAACAACTGCACCAGCATTGAAAAGGAAAGCGAAAAACAGTTATGAAGCACAATTGGAATGCATACGCGCGACTTATGCGTTTAGATAAACCCGTGGGTATTTACCTGCTATTGTGGCCAACATTGTGGGCGCTGCTCATGGCGGGCCAAGGGCAACCCGCTTTACATATAACGCTAATTTTTATTGCTGGTGTAGTAGTAATGCGTTCAGCGGGCTGTGTGATTAACGACTATGCAGACAGAAAAGTAGACGGCAGCGTAAAGCGCACAGCTCAGCGCCCGCTGGCAACGGGCGAAGTGTCACCTAAACAAGCGCTTCAGTTATTTTATACGCTCATTGCCATAGCCTTTGTACTAGTGCTATTTCTTAACTGGCAAACTATAGCGCTTTCGGTTGTAGCCTTGCTTCTTGCGGCTAGCTACCCCTTTATGAAACGCTATACTCACTTGCCGCAGGTGGTGTTGGGAGCCGCATTCGGCTGGGCCATTCCTATGGCTTTCATGGCCGTGCTGGAAACGGTTCCAACGTACGCGTGGTGGTTATTTGTAGGCAACCTACTATGGACGGTGGCGTACGACACCATGTACGCCATGGTCGACCGCGACGACGATTTACAAATTGGCGTAAAGTCTACGGCTATATTGTTCGGTAAAAACGACGTGCAAATTGTGATGATGCTGCAAGGTGCTGCACTCACCATACTGTGGTGTATCGGGAGTGCGATTGATGCAACGTGGCCTTATTACATTGCAGTGCTGTTTTCAGCGTTACTCTGCGTGCGCCAATATCAGCTTATTAAGCGTCGGCAACGTGAAGGCTGCTTCACCGCATTTCTTGAAAACCACTACATTGGGTTAGCCATCACAATTGGCACGGCACTGCATTTTTATTTGGTTTAGTTAGTTGCAGCTTACCAATAGCAAAGTTGGTAGCTATCTGGCGCTGGTATTATCTTACGGAATTGAAGCGCTGCTAGGATGTCTTTGTTGAAGGGCAAACTAAATTATCTATTTTGTTGAGCTCAACAAAAAAGCGCCATTAAGGCGCTTTTGGGTTTCTTTACGTCATTAAGTACTACTTTTCCGCTAGCTTCGCTTCAAGTTCGGCAATGCGGCTTTCCATAACATCCAGCTTTTCTCGCGTGCGAATAAGCACTTGGCTTTGAATGTCGAACTCCTCGCGTGTGACTAAATCAAGCTTAGACAGCTGCGACTGCAATACCGCCTTTACTCGACCTTCGGCTTCCTCAGCCATGTTTTTAACGCCAGGTGGAACGGCATCAGCAATTTGTTTCGCTAAATCTTCGAGTTTCTTCGGATCCAACATGGAATTCCCTTATAATGCGCAGCTCAAAATATGAAGCTATTCTATCGGTATCGACACGACATGCAATGAAAACTGTGTTGTGCCCAAAATGTATGTTGTTTTAGGAATTAAATGAAACTAAATGAAGCTCAAGAATCTGCTGTAACCTTTGTGTCTGGCCCATGTTTGGTGCTGGCGGGTGCGGGTAGTGGTAAAACGCGTGTAATTACCAATAAGATTGCTCATTTAGTGAGAAACTGCGATATGCCAGCGCGTTATATTGCAGCGGTTACCTTTACCAACAAAGCAGCTCGCGAAATGAAAGAGCGTGTTGCGCAAACCTTGGGTAAACCCGAAGCTCGCGGGCTAAAAGTGTCAACCTTTCACACTATGGGTTTAACCATTATTAAAGCCCACGTTAAAGACTTAGGCCTTAAGCCCGGCTTTTCGTTGTTTGACGACAAAGACTCGTTAGCGCTATTAACAGACTTAACCGCCGACACGATAGATGGCGATAAAGAGCAGCTTCAGTTACTACAAAGCTGTATATCGAACTGGAAAAACGACCTTATATTGCCCGACGCCTTGTTGAAGTCGGCAACAAGCACTGGCGAGCGAGAATTTGCTGAGGCCTACAAGCGCTACCAAGACAACTTAAAAGCGTATAACGCGCTCGATTTTGACGACCTAATTCTGCTGCCCACGCTACTGTTAAAAAGCAGCGAAGCAATTAGGGCAAAATGGCAAAGTAAAATTCGCTACCTGCTGGTGGATGAATACCAAGATACCAACACCAGTCAGTACGAGTTGGTAAAGCTATTAGTAGGCGAGCGCGCACGTTTTACTGTGGTTGGCGACGACGACCAGTCTATCTACTCGTGGCGTGGTGCTAAGCCCCAAAACCTGCATCTTTTACAGCAAGACTTTCCGCGCTTAAACGTAATTAAGCTGCAGCAAAACTACCGCTCATCGGGGCGCATTCTACATTGCGCGAATATTCTTATTCAGAATAACCCGCACCTGTTTGATAAAACCCTGTTTTCAGAGCTGCAATACGGCGAGCCGCTTAAAGTCATAGAGGCGAAAAACGAAGAGCACGAAGGCGAGCGTGTGGTGGCAGAATTGCTGGCGCACAAATTTATGAACCGCACGCAGTTTAAAGACTACGCCATTTTGTATCGCGGAAACCACCAAAGCCGTATATTTGAAAAACTGCTAATGAGTAACCGCATTCCTTATAAAATAAGTGGCGGTATTTCGTTCTTTGGTCGCGCCGAAGTGAAAGACATCATGGCCTATTTAAGGCTGCTGGTGAATCAAGATGATGACAATGCTTTGCTTCGCATTATAAACACGCCAGGGCGTGGTATAGGTCGCGCAACGCTTGAAAAGTTGGGGAACTTCGCCAACAGCCTTGGTGTGTCGATGTTTGAAGCGGCAACCCACCCAAATATAAACAGTGTATTGCCTGAAAAAGCCTTTCATTCGGTGTCTACCTTTGCCCGCTGGGTAATAGAGCTGTCGGACAACGCTGAACGCGGCAACACTGCCGACGCCGTGCGTACCATGATCCGCACCATGGGTTATGAAGAATGGCTGTACGAAACCAGTGCTAGCCCCAAAGCCGCTGAAATGGCCATGGCCAACGTAAGTACGCTATTTGGTTGGGTGAACGACATGCTTGAAGGCAACGATTTAGATCAGCCTATGACGTTAACCGAAGTGGTAAACCGCCTAATTCTGCGCGACATGATGGAGCGTGGCGAAGACGATGGGGAAGGGGACCAAGTGCAGCTAATGACCCTTCACGCTTCGAAAGGCCTGGAATTCCCGATTGTTTTCCTAGTAGGAATGGAAGAAGGGTTGTTGCCGCACCAAAGCAGCATTGACGAAGACAATGTTGAAGAGGAACGCAGGCTTGCTTATGTGGGCATTACCCGTGCGCAGCGCGAGCTTATTTTTAGCCTTGCCAAAGAGCGTCGTCAGTTTGGTGAAGTGATAAACCCAGAGCCAAGCCGTTTCTTATTCGAACTGCCTGCAGATGACGTGCAATGGGAAAATCAAAAGCCGAAAGCCACCAAAGAAGAACGCCAGCAAAAAGCGCAAGTCGGCATTGCAAACCTTCGCGATATTCTAGGTAAGAAATAAACAGAAACGTTAATTAATTGTGGTTTGTAAGTACTAACTTCTAGCTGGCAATCAGCGCCATATCGAGCACTTTGGCTTGCTTTAATACTTTACCCTGTGCGTATGAACATTCAATTTCGCTAAGAGCATCAAGCTGAGCTTCTGAGTCAACGCCCTCAGCGATGACTTGGAATCTTAAGTGCTCTGAGATAAGCATAACCGACTGGATCAGTTTTAAATTGCGCTGAGAGCGAGGAAGGGATTTTACGAAGCGATGATCAATTTTGATAAAGTCGAACGGGTAGGCGAATAAATAACTCAGTGACGCTAAGCCACTTCCAAAGTTATCCAATACCAAGGTTACGCCAGCGCGTTTCAACTTTTTAATAGCAGGTAGAATAAACTGAGAGCGGCGATTTAAGTCGTTTTCGTCAAATTCGAACACCAACTGGCTAGGCGTAATCCCCGAGGTTTCAATTACATTAATCATTTGATTAACCATTGAAGCCTGAAGCAGGTGATTAATCGAGACATTAACCGCTATTTTATTAACGGGCTCATCAGAGTCTTTATAATAGTTAAGTAGCTCGCAGGCTTTGGTTAACTGGAATAAATCTAGATCAAGAGTAAGCCCACTGTGTTCCGCCACCTGTCTAAACTGCTCCCTAGCAATCTTGCCGTAGGCGGGGTGCGACCAGCGAATATACATTTCTTTGTACAGCGTGCTGTTGTCATTAAGCTTAATAACAGGCTGTAAGAAATAGTCGAACTCTTCTTCGCGCAATGCGCGCCTAAATTCGTTCTCAAGCTCAAGTTCTTCAATAAGCCTATCGCGCATGCTCTTATCAAACATAACAAAGCGGCCACGACCAAGTGTTTTCGCTTGATACATTGCGGCATCGGCATCGCGCAGCACTTCATCTGCGCTGCGATAATAAGACTCTAAGTGCGCAATACCTACACTGGCGCCAGAATACATTTCGCGGCCATCAAGTAAAAACGGCTCGGAAATAGATGAAATGATGCGGTTAGCAACTTCTTCAACGTCAGACTCATCTTCAAAGTTATCAAGTAGCACAACAAATTCGTCGCCACCTAGGCGTGCTAATAAGTCGTGACCACGTATGCAAAGTGCAATACGTTTCGCCACTTCAACTAAGAACTCGTCACCAGCGTGGTGACCTAGCGTATCGTTGATAACTTTAAAACGGTCTAAGTCGATAAACAGCACTGCAAACATGTTTTCGCAGTAACGCTGTTTACTCGCAATTGCCAGTTCTAAGCGGCTAGTAAACATTGAGCGATTAGGCAAATCGGTTAGCGAGTCGTGATGGGCATCGTGAATCAGCTTAAGCTCAATTTCTTTACGCTCTTCAATTTGCTGCTTTAAGAATTTATTCGCGCGGTTAAGCTCTGCAGTGCGCTCTTTAACGCGCTCTTCCAGCTCTACGTTGTAGCGCTGCATCGATTCTGTGTTGCGCTTACGCTCAATGGCTACGGCAATATGATGCGATACAAAGCGTAAAAGCTCTTGGTCGCGAGAGTTGTACTTTGCGTGTTTACCGTAGGTTTGCACGGCAATAACGCCAGCAATCTCGCCATCGACAATAAGCGGAGAGCCTAGCCATGAATTTGCACTGTTTAGCATGGTTTGCGCAACAGACACATCAAGCTCGCCCGACTCTGCTAACTCTAGCACTCTAGGCGGGTTTACAAGCTCTGCTTGCCCTGTTCGCAATACGAACTCGGTTAAGCCTAAACCAAGAGGCCGCGTGCTGACTTCTTTTTCGATAGAGTCACTGAAATACGGGAACTTCAGTAAATCGTTTTCTTTATCTAAAATGGCAATATAACAGTTTGGCGCGCTGATTAGCCTGGCTAAAATTTCATGAAGACTGGAATAAAACGCATTCATGTCACCTTCAAGATTAGCCGCTAGCTCAGAGATCTCGAACAGCGCTTGCTGCAAAGACTCTACTTTTTGGCGCTCTAAAATTTCTTCTTGAAGGTCGTCGTTTATTTTACGTAACTGACGGGTGCGCTCGCGAATGGTGCGTTCGGTAAGCTCTCGGTTCTTTACCCTATCAACGGTCGTCACGATATGCTGAGAAACGAAAAGGAGTACTTCTAAATCTTCCTGCCGGTAGTTCACACCCTCGTCGTAGGTTTGCACTACCATAGCGCCAATTACTTGGCTGCCGCGCTTTAGCGGTACGCCCAGCAGTTCAAAAGGCTGCGAGCCAACCAGCTTAATATCGTGTTCAGAGGCAAAGGTTTCTTCGTCGTCACGCTTGTAAAACAGGTGGTCGCCCGTTTTCAATATGTAACCTGTCATCCCGTCCATTAACGATTCTGCGGGAAGTTGATGAACCGCTTGTTCGTCGAATTCGTCTATGAAGTAGGCAAAGTCGACAACGTGACTATCGGGTTCGTAGAAGGCGACAAAGAAATTGTCGGCGTTCATAAAATCGGCAATGATTTCATGAATAGCAGAATACAGGCGGTTAAGGTGGCTAACAGAACTGGCAAGCTCAGAAATGTCAAAAAGCGCCTTCTGAACACGTTCAGCGCGCTTATATTTATCTGTGAGTTGTTGAAGCTGCGGTATAAGTTCGCGCAGTTCTTCTTCAGTTAACTCATGTTGCGTCGAATCTTTTGACATTCCGCTCGCCAGTAAAAAAGTAACGTTTCTCCAAGGAGTTAAATTACCCGATTAGAGGATAAAACGCTACTTTTTCCATCAAGTTGTTGCGATTTTGAGGGTATTAGATACCTTCAATCATATACTCGATAGCAGCTTTAATTTCTTCATCAGAACAGTTGCCACAGGTACCACGAGGAGGCATTGCGTTAATACCGTTTAGTGCATTTTGCCATACGCCATCAAGGCCACGGTCGTCTAAACGAGGTTGCCAATCGGCTGCAACTTGAAGTTTTGGTGCGCCCAATACGCCTGAAGCGTGACACGCTACACAAGCTGAGTTGTAAACTTCTTCACCTGACTTTGCGCCGCCTGCTGCACCAGCATTACCTGCCGCCGCTGCGCCCGCTACGTGAACCTGACCTAACGGCTTAATACGCTCGGCAATTTCATCGTTACTCATTTCTTGTGCTTGTGCTGCAAAAACGGTTAGCGCAGTAGCAGCAACAGTTAACCAAGTCTTTAATTTCACATCTGTCTCCAGGCAATGATGAATTTGTTTAAAATATAACTGGCCAGATTATAACGGTTAATTGGGGCTGAACAACTATTTGAGGCCAATTACCCATAAAAAGTAAGGATTTTTAACACTTGTGCCAAGTCATCTAAATAGATTTTAATAAATGAGTTGAAGCTAGCTTACGGGCTAAGTATTATTACGCCCCGTTTGCAGCATACGTTTATTCGCGTATTTTCATCTTTGTAAACGCAGTGTGCTTACTACCTATGTAACACAATCCGCCCTTAGCTCAGCTGGATAGAGCGCGGCCCTCCGGAGGCCGAGGCCAGAGGTTCGAATCCTCTAGGGCGGGCCATTTTCCTCAAACCATGATCTTCGCTTTTCTTTGTCACAAGTCACTCCTAAGTCGTTATACTGATTTTCTCTACTTCATTTTCGAGCTTTGCCAACTTGTCTTTAACTATGGACAACTGCTGGCGCTTTTTACTCTGCAACGCTTGGTGTAGAGGTGCTCGATTACGCGCCTTATGCGTTTTTCAATTATCTAAATGGCATTGTTGCGGTAAATATGGCCGCCATGGGCGTGGGTTTATTAATAGAAAAGGGGGCAAAACGATGAATAGGTTTTTGTCACTGAAATGGGCTTCACTTTTAGCCCTTTTAATCGGCGGTATCAGCGTATTTATTCTGAATAAAAAAGCTAGCTTACAGAATGATGTGCAAAGCGCGGAAGTGAATAAGCAACAAGCATTGTTAATTTCACAAGTAGTATGTGATTTTCTGAGTAAAAAAGACGAAAGGCGCTCAATTACTTCGTTGGCAAATGGGTTGAGCAATACTTTGTCTAATGAACTAACGGGATCAGGTAGTAAACATGAAGTCAGTTCCTGTGAACACCCCATTAACGAGCACGAAACCGCACTGCTCAGCACACTGTTTGCAGTGCTACCTTTAGGTAGCGAGCATGCGACTTTATTTAATGCCTTTCACATTCGGGAAAACTCAGTATCGGAGCTGGTTAAAACGATTAACGCTAGCCTTATGGGTAAGTTCGAAGTCTATTACTTCGATGAACAAAAACAGCTTCTTGGCTTTTCGGTGACAGAGGACAATTTGCGTATTTATGCTGCGGTTAATTTTTCTTACGACATGCATGAAATGCCCCTTCCGTTAGGGTTTATGGCTTCAACCAAAGTGAAGCTTTGGAAAAGTGATTCGGGGGAGATAAATGAATTTGTTACTCAGGGTTCACTAAGTATTAGTGCATTTTCAACAGCAGTCATAATTCTAGATTAGGCTGAAGGCGGCCCACATTTAAGTCTTTCGCTTGTAACCGATATTGGATAAAGAAAAACGCTGCAAAAGGGCAGCGCTTTTGTTTTAAGAAGCACAATTAACGTTTACTCAATACTGCTGTGTTACCATTATTGGTGTTCATAGCTTTTAAGTTTCAACCTAGCGCCAGTATGTCAGTAAAGAATTATCAAAAGTTCTACTCCACACTAAGTGCGGTACATTCGGCAGACTTTCACCGCTGTATTTACTGCGGCTGCGAAGCAGCACGGCAAGACTTTATCCCGCCTATAAAATTCATTCACGACTGGCAAAATGGCAACCTACAGGCCGATTTTATTTCTGTACCTTCATGCAATGAGTGCTTCGACCTATTAAAAAATGAAAACAACGCCACGCTAGAACCCAGAACAAGCGTGTTAAAAAAGCTATTGGCAGCGAAGTACAAAAAAGCCATTAGGGTGTTTAACCATTGGAGCGAAGATGAAATTGAAGAAATGGACGCCGCATTTCAAATAAGCCTAAAAGGGGGAATGCGACTTGGCAAAGAAGCCCTTTCACGCATTCGTTTTGCAGGGTTCGATTACGAGATAAATGGCAGTAAAACACGTGTAGGAAAACCCCAGAACGAAGTGTTTACGGTATTCGACCAAGAGTTTGAGAGCTTTAGAGAAGCGCTAGCCTTTGCCAGCGCTACCTACCAAATAAAGAAAAGCCGCCTAAGCCAGCTTTATTTTGAAAATGACGAAAGCTTTGATAGGGCGATTGAGGCTTTTCATGGGTTGGTTGAGGGTAACCCATAAAAATTTGATTGATGTTTTTGCGCTCCGGAGTCAGAGGTTCGAACCCTGTCGGGCCTACCATTTTTTAAAATTTGACCGTTAATCCCCGAAAGCAAAGCATTTCAGAGGCCTAGTATGTATTGCAAGAGTGTAACCATCATTCTTGACCGTTTTTTAAGAAGTACAATTCAGAAAAACCCATTTTTACAAATTCGGTATCTCTGAAGTTTCTAACGGTTTTTTTATCTTTACTGATAGCAGCAAGTTGCTGTTCGGTTTGCAGGAACTGGGAAAGGTCTATTCCCTCAGCATCAGCCACGGCTTCATGCATATTTTGATGGCGGCTGTAAGAAAAGTTTATCTCTTTTGCCACACCTTTAAACTTATAACGTACTTTATGGGCCATGTTCTACTCAAGTTGGTCGATGTAATTCAAAAACTGTTTAACCGCTATTATAAACTCAATTAGCGCTAATAATTACCCGTATTAAAAAAGCGGGTGGCAAAACCGCAGCGAGAGATGTTTAAAGAATTCGTAGCTTTAGAGAAACACTAGCCTTTGCCTGCGCTATCTACAAAATAAAGAAAAGCTGACTAAGCCAGCTTTATTTCGACAACAATGAAAGCTTTGATAGGGCGATTGAGGTTTTCAATGGGTTGGTGGATAAAGGATAAATACTTTAGATTGCTATGATGTTTTAAACTAAACATCAATATAACTTACCTAAAATACGAGGGATGTACGGTGACCGATTTTGAAAATAGTAAAGTACTCCTGATGAGGGGACCTGTTGAATTAATCAGCGAGGGATATGCTGGGATTGGATGGGGACAGTTTCAGCTTTGCAATTTCACCACTGCTGATAAGTTCTTTGAACATCTTGATGGCACACAGCAAAGCGTAGGGCGTAGCGGCAATCAACTACGCCGTTTCATTGAAGTTAAGCAGGGCGATCTAATAGTAGTTCCAGCTCCTGCGCGCATATACATCGGTGTCGCTACTGGTAAAAAGCAATTCTGCGCAGACAAACCGTGGGGCGAAAACCAAATAAAAGTAGATTTTCCCTGCGATGCCGAAAACGAGCCAATTTCTATCGCACGTACAGACTTGAAACAGGGTTTACAATCTAGGCTGCGCATACGCTTAACCGTTGCTGACTTAGATTACTTTAAAGAGGAAATCATAGAGCGTTATAACGACATTAAAAATAATGTGAGTAGCGGTGCCTTATCCAAAATTAACGAAAAAGCTGGGGAAAAATTAGAGCAATTTAAGGAAAAACTGTTAGATAACCTTCGAAATAGAAATCATTACTTGGAAGCTGGTGGCCAGGGCTTAGAACACCTAGTAAAAGAATTGCTTGAAATTGAAGGTTACACCGCGGTTATACCCAGTAAGCAAAGTCACGAGGTTGGCGTTGATGTTGATATAGAAGCCCAGTCACGCAACCCTTTCATTACGCAAGAGCTGTTGGTTCAAGTGAAAGATCATGTAGGTTACACCGATAAGCATGCTATCGAGCAGATAGCGAAGGTTGAGAGAAAAGACGATTGTCATCGATGGGTAGTATCATTAGGTGATTTCACTGAAGATGTAACACAGCACGCGGATGGTTTAAGCGTTCACTTAATGAATGGAACTCAACTTGTAGATTGGCTAGCCGAGCGTTGGCAAGACTTGTCCCCTACGACCAAACAAAAACTTGGTATTGCTTCAGTTCCGCAACTTATTTTTTGAGTTCGGTACTTTGATTGTGAGCCACCTTTGGTTTAATAAGGAATAAATTATTAACCGTAAGAGAGGTTGCTTTAATTTTCAGCACTCACTAGAGGAATCCACAAAACCAATTGCTGCAGCTAAGGCTGCCATTATTTACTATTTCGTCCTTAATCTATTTTTTTGTTTTACTGGAAGTTAACCTGCTACAAGCACTACCGCCAATCTTCCAACTGCTGTAATGCTTTTATGCGGTCGCGCTGTAGCGTAAACGCTTCAAATACATCGTCAAAGTTTGTGTTATCTGGCTTAAGGTTTGGAAGTGCTAAATTTGCTTGGCTAAAAAACTCAGCCTGATTGTTTTGCCACCCTTGTTTCCACCAAGAAACAATAAGCTCTCTAGAGCTTGAAAGCTTAATTCCTGTAGGCAATTTGTCAGACTTATTGGCGTTTATCTTGGTTTTTGTGGGTAACAAGTTCCACAAGTCGTTGTTAGGCCAGCGAGCAAAAGGGAAGGCGTGATCGATTGCGTAATCTTGAAATCTCAGTCTTTTACCAGACCAACAACATGCTACATCCTCACTGGCCATTAATTCAGTTACGCGCTTTCTAATTCTTGCCGTTGTCCGCTCGGGGTCTTCCCATCTAAGCGCATTCAAGTAATCTAGCTTGGTATACTGTTTTGCCTTATTAAGGTTGTAGCTCGCCATAAGCGAAGACCACTCGTTTATTAGCGCTGGTTCAATCCACACGCTATATTGTGTTAGCGAGTCCCAGATATGAATGGGCACGTAAAACTTTCCAAGCGACGATAAAAAGCTGAAATCTAATACAAGGTCGGCCTTTGGCTTTTTTGTTGTATTAAGCTCAACGTGAAACACAGCATCTTTGGTACCTGGCAAAGTAGTGTATCGCACCGGCATGGTTTCTATAGTCTTAGCAATATCTTTTAGCGCTCGATATAGGCCGGGTCCAATCTGATTGTCTGTATAGCGGGCACCAATGTAAAAATCGTTACTTGAGTAGCTTTTAAATTGTTGCCAGCCATTGTCTTTAACAAAGCCTAGGCCTTTGCGTGAATTACTGTTTTGCTGCATCTCGAATTGATCAATCAGCGGCTTATAAAGCTTCAGCCAATATAGCGCTACGAGTCCAGCGGGCAAAATTACGTGCTCGCCTGTTTGTTCGATAACTGCGCCGGGGTGGCCTTCTGCAATTCTGAGCAACGTTCTTAGTAAGCCAACCTTATAGGTAGATGATTTACTGTCATTTACAACAATGTTTCTTATTAACGGGAACGCGCCAGTACCATTGTCAGGCAAGGTAAGTAAAACCGTTTGCCAAGTAACATCATCACGACCCAATTCATCTGCGTTTTGCGCTGAGCTTAATAAGCGATAAGAAAGGCCGAACTGGCTAGCCAATTTCGCAAGTTCGTCGGCGGAAACGTCGTACATGGTGCGTTCATCGTCGCAGCCACCAAAACGCAACGATATAATTAGTTTGCCGTTGGGTTTCAGTAGTGAAGAGAGCTTTCTGAAAGCGCGCTCACGTGAAGAGGGCGCAATATGCATCCACACGGCACTTAGCAGAATTAAATCAAATTTGGACTGTAATTTAAAAACTTCGGACAGTTCAGGTAACGAGTCTGAAACCCAATGGATAGGGTTTGAAATTGTGTAATCTTTAGCAAGCTCTCGAATGCCAGAGGCGGGCTCTACTGCAACCACGCCTAAACCCCTCGAGGCAAGATAACGCGCATCGCGACCAGAGCCAGCCCCTACGTCTAGTACCATCCCATCTTTGGGAATTTCCTTTACCCAATCTTTATGTACCGACTCGAAAGAAACGCTGTCATACTGTTTCGCCAGAAAAGAAGCGTTAGTTGAGTAGTACGATATATTCTTAGTCAAACCGTTAACTTAGTTGCAATTCCATTATTAGTTTTCACTTCTAAATCATTTGCAATGTAAACTCAAGCAAACCTTAATCTTTTAATTTCATAGCTTCAAACCAAGCCCTTTGCCTTACCTCAATCATTCGCATTTCTTTCGAAAGTATGTTGCGGTTAGTTTGCATGAATATCCAAAGTTTTGTCGCCACCTGTGCGTTAAAGCTTAAAATTAGCAACACTCCCCAAAACACATGGTCTGTAGCTGGCACAGTAAAAAATTTATAACCGCAGTAAAACATAGCAATGCTTAGCGCTATCGCAATAACATAGCCTAGCTTCATAATTCCTGAAAAATTGCTGGCAAAGCCCAGTTTTAGGTAGTCAGTTAAACCGCTTCCCAACATGTTGTCGAGTTCTTGCGACTGCTGATTTAAGTAGCGCTTAATGTCGTCATCAGAATTATTCTTCATAACCGTACTCCGTTTTTGAAATGCGTTGTTTCAACAGGCTGCGGGCGCGGTGTAAACGCGATTTCACCGTGCCAAGTGGAACGTTTGTCACTAGGCTTATCTCTTGAATATTTAAATCGTTCAGGTAAAAAAGCTCGGCTACATCGCGCTCGTTCGTAGGTAATGTTAATAAATGTTTTAACGGTGATAAGGGCTCACTAAACACCACTTCTATGGCTTTTTCGGGCATGTCGCTGTGTAACGGTACTTCTTTGCTCGACGCTCGATACCAATCTACGATTTCCCAGCGCAACGCTCTGTATAGCCAGCTTTTGAAAAGCGAAACGTCGTTTAACTTGGTTACCCGTTTTGCCACTTTAGCCCAAACGTTTTGCACAAGGTCGTCGGCAATCATACTGTCTTTAACCCGCAGCACGGCGTACTTACGCATTGCAACGTGAAAGTGTTGATATAGTTTACCAAGTGCTTCTTTGTTACCAAATTGAAGCTCTATAACCAGTAGCGCTATGTCTGTGTTTGTCATTGGTTTATAACAATCTCAAGTACGCCTATTAAAAAGGCGACTTACAGCAGTAACAGTGGTATTAACATTGCGCACCCTTATCTTTTTATCTAAAGACGTAGCACTCGCAATTTGGGTTCGCAGTTTTTTAATTCTAAAATTTTTTGCTTTCAAAAAACCAAACTAAAACACGCGCCGCCGTGCTCTAGGTTTTTAACACGTACTTGTCCGCCGTGGGCTACCATTATTTGCTGAGTCAGCGCCAATCCAACGCCTGTGCCTTCGCGCTTTGTTGTGAAAAACGGCACAAACACTTTATTAATAATGTCATCAGGCACACCTGCACCGTTATCTGCTATCTCAATTACGCATCGACTGCGCTTGGTCAGGCTTACACTAATCGTTACTTTAGGGTGGGTTACGTGCGCCAGTGCATGTTCAGCGTTGTGCAAAATGTTCACAATTATTTGCTCAATCATGTGCCTGTCGGCGTCAATTTGAATGGGAGCTGCAATTAGCTGCATATCAATGGCAATGCCTTTTTGTTGCCACGACTGAGCGAACACCGCTACGGTTTGCTCAAGCAGCTCGTTAACTTTTATTGGTTTAAGTTGGGGGGCAGGAAGGCGGGTAAGCTTTTTATAGCTGCCTACGAACTGCATAAGCCCATTACTGCGCCTTGAAAGCGTATCGGCTGCTTGTTCTACGTCGTCTAGCTCGGCCAACACGGCGTTGTCATGTTGGTAGTTCTGTTTTATGTCTTTTACTAAATGAGATGTGGTGTCGGCCAGTGAAGCCACAGGCGTAATGCTGTTCATAATTTCATGTGTAAGTACACGCACCAGCGCTTGCCAAGCCTGCAATTGCGCTAAACCCAGTTCACTGTTTATATCTTGCAGGCTAACAAGTTTCTCTTTTTTTCCTGCCACAATAATGTGCGATACCGACACCGCAAGCTTGTGATTGCTGCCGTCTGCGTCGAATTCAACCAGCTCTTTTTCGCTTGGGCGCATGTTTTTCAGCGTATTCGCAAGGTGTAATGAATGCTGCGCTAAGTCTCGCTCGTTTTTTATCAATACCGTGCCAAAGAGTTTTCGTGCTGTGTGGTTCCACAGCACTATATCGCCGTTTTCATAAAGGCTTAATAGTGGAACGGGCACTTGTTCTAGCAAGGCTTTTAAATGTCGAAGTGTTTGCTCTTGTTCGGTGCGTTTTTGTTGAAGATCGGCCAATATACTGGTGAAGGTTTCGCCCAGCTTTTCAAAGCCACTGCCAAATTCAGGGTAGGCAAAGCGCTGTGTCAGCTCACCATGGCGAACCGACTCTAAAAAGCGGGTAAGCTCTGCATTGGTTTTACTTACGAATTTTCGGGTTTCAAACGCTAATGCAATGGCAATTACCGTGGTTAAAAAGAACGTTGCGGTATAGCCAGGCGTAAACCAAAAGTAAGCAGCCAGCGCTACCGATATCATTAAACAGCAAACGCGCGTGCTAAGTAGCAGCGAGAATCGGTTAAAGCCCATGTTTTTCCATCCGTCTATAAAGCGCAGCGCGGGTTAAGCCCAGTGCTTTTGCCGCATGGCTAATGTTGTAGCGATACGCCTTAAGTGCTTTTGAAATGGTCTGTTTTTCTATTTCTTCTAGGTTGAACTGCGCATGAGCGCTTTCTGCTTGGTGGTGTAATGTAGCACTTGTCTGTTCACTTACCGTTGTTGTCGGTGCTGCACTATCAACCGCTGAAGCCCCCGTATTGTGGTAAGGTTTGGGCGCATCGTTAAAAGTAGCGCGATGTGGCACCGCGTTAAGCTGAAAGTCTTCTGTACCAAGCTCGTCACTGCTGCATAGAATAACTGCGCGCTCTACTGAATGCTTTAACTCACGAATGTTGCCAGGCCACGAATAAGCCTTAAAGGCATCTTGTAGCCCTTGGCTTAAGCGAATGCCGTCTTTAGCGTACTTGCGTGCATAATCTGCTAAGTACATGTTAGCAATGGGAATAATGTCTTCTGTTCGCTGGCGTAATGCGGGTAGCGTAAGCTCTACGGTATTTAACCTAAACAGTAAATCTTGTCGAAAACGCCGCTCGTCACGCAGTTGCGCAAGGGGCATGTTTGTAGCGGCCAAAATGCGTACATTGAACGGCGTGGCTTTGTTTGCGCCAACCGGGGTAACTTCGCGCTGCGCCAATACCGCTAACAGCTTAGCTTGTAAGTGCATTGGCAGGTTGCCTATTTCATCCAAAAATAGCGTACCGCCGTTCGCGGCTAATATGCGCCCCACGCGATCTTCCATCGCGCCTGTGAACGCCCCTTTCTTGTGGCCGAACAGCTCGCTTTCAAACAGCGACTCAGGCACAGCCCCCAAATCTACCGTAATAAAAATGTTGCCGCTTCGGGCGCTTTTTTCGTGAATGGCTCTGGCAATCACTTCTTTGCCCGTGCCATTTTCACCTAAAATGAGTACGTTCGCGTCGGTAGGGGCACAGCGTTCTACTATATTCATTACGGGCTGCATTGAGTTTGCGTTGGCAATAAAGGGTTGCGACTGCCTGCTGGTTAGTTTGGTAAGCGTTTCGTTGGTTTGTCTAAGCGCACTTGCTTCGCCGCGCGACTGCCCAAGTTTTACCGCTGAAGATACGGTGGCAATCACCTTTTCGTTTTGCCACGGCTTGGCGATAAAGTCGGTCGCGCCACGTTTCATCACTTCTACGGCGGTATCTATGCCGCCATGGGCAGTAATCATAATCACAACGGCTTGTGGGTCTAGGGCAATGATTTTGTCTAGCCAGTTGTAACCTTGCTCGCCGCTGCTCTCGCCTGGGCCAAAGTTCATATCTAACAAAATGGCGTCGAAACGATGTTCATTCAGTAAAGTGGGGATGTGCTCTGGCTGATTGCAAATTCTTACGTCTGAAAAAAAGCGTTTTAGCAGCAACTTACCTGCCACCAAAATATCTTCATCGTCATCAACCAGTAGTACGCTTCCTTGTTGTTTCATCGTCATCTCATTGCCGTTTTAGTGTTCATTAACGTACACCAACTGTTCATAAACGTACATGTTGGGTGCGCTTGTTTTTTGTGTGAATTCGTTAAAGTTATTTTTAATCAATTGCTTAGCTTATTTGGAACGCTTCTTGTGTTACTAGCTGCAATATAATTTTGTTCTGCATCAGCATATATAACAAAAACATAGCAAAGGGTAAGCCAAGGCAATATCCAAGTATGCATGCAACAAGCTCAATTAAAGGTATTTCATGACACAACTTAAGCGAGTGAACACGCCGCCCTCTTCGTCACATTCAGGGGCGACCATGGACAGAAAGGTAAAGAAAGCCAAAGCCTGGTACATGAACCCTTACCTGTTAGTAGCGGTAGCCTTGGTTATTGCGTTTGGCTTTTACAAAGCGTTTACGTTCCAAAGCAAAAGCTTGGCTGTAGACGGGCAGCGGTTGTCTGTTGCTACGGTTACACAAGGCACGTTTGAAGACTTCATTCCCGTGCGAGGCCGAGTAGTGCCAAGCCGAACCCTTTACTTAGATGCCATTGAAGGAGGGCGTGTTGAACGGGTATTGGTGGAAGATGGCGCACAGCTTCAACCCGGCGACTTAATTGTTGAGTTGTCGAATGTCAGTTTGCAGCTTAGTGTGCTGGGTAACGAGGCAAGTGTTGCAGAGCAGCTTAACAATATCCGCAGTATTGAGCTTAGCCTTGAACAAAATCGCCTGCAGCATAAACGCGACCTTATTGATATTGAATACCAAATAAAATTGCTTACACGAAAGCTAGAGCGAGAAGCGCCGCTTTTGTCATCTAACTCTATTAGTCAGTCGCAATACGACGAAACAATCGACTCGTTGCAGTGGTATAAGCAGCGCTTGCAAATTACCAAAGAAAGCCAAGCGTCTGACGCGCGCATGCAAGAGTCGCAGCTGGCATTTTTGAAAAGCACGGGTGAGCGCTTAGAACATAACTTGGAAATTTCACGCAAAAACCTTGAAAGCATGAATGTGCGTGCGCCTGTGGGCGGGAAGTTATCGGGGTTCAGTGTAGAAGTAGGGCAAAGTATTGGTCGCGGTGAGCGCTTGGGGCAAATCGATACACCCGACGACTTTAAGGTAAGCGTGCTGGTGGATGAATACTATTTGCCGCGCATTGATTTAGGCCAGCAAGCGATATTTGACGATTATCAGCTAACAATCAGCAAAATCTACCCGCAGGTACAAAACGGTCAATTTGAAGTTGATCTTACCTTTAATGAGCAGCAGCCAGCAGACATTCGCCGGGGCCAGACATTGCAAATGAAGCTTACGCTTGGCGATGCAAGCGAGGCTGTGCTTATTCCAAATAGCGCCTTTTACCAAGACACCGGCGGCAATTGGGTGTTTGTGGTTAACAGCGACGGCACACAAGCTACGCGCCGCAGTGTACGCCTTGGTAGACGCAACAACAATGCCATTGAAGTGATAGAAGGCTTGTCGGTAGGTGAGCGCGTGATCATCAGTTCATATGCCGATTATCTCGACATGCAAGTTTTATATATTGACCAAAAGTGAGGGACGAACAATGTTAAAAATGAATAACTTAAAACGAATTTACCAAACAGACGAAGTTGAAACGCTTGCCCTTAATGGGGTCAATATTGAAATTGAAAAAGGTGAGTTCGTTGCCATTATGGGCCCGTCAGGGTGTGGCAAGTCTACCTTGCTTAACATTGTTGGCATGTTAGACAACCCAAGCAGCGGTGAGTACTGGTTCAATGATGAAAACATTGCCCAATATAACGAGTCTCAGCTGTCTAAAATTCGAAAACATCACATTGGTTTTATTTTTCAGAACTTCAACCTTATTGATGAGCTGACCGTGCAAGAAAACATTGAGCTTGCGCTTTTGTACCACGATATAAGCGCCAGCGAGCGCAAAAAACGCGTGGCTGAAGTAATGGATAAAGTAGGCATTGCCCATCGCGCTAAACATATGCCAGGCCAGCTTTCTGGTGGTCAGCAGCAGCGTGTTGCCGTAGCCCGCGCTGTGGTAGGTGGGCAGTCTATGATCCTTGCCGACGAGCCAACAGGAAACCTAGACAGTGCGCACGGCCAAGAAGTTATGGAAATGCTGCAGGCACTGAATAACGAAGGCACTACCATTGTCATGGTAACGCACAGCCCGTCGCACGCCGATTACGCAAGACGCACTATTCATCTTTTCGATGGCCACGTTGTCACTGAAAATGTAAAAGCCGCATAGCGCTAGGGGTGCAATATGTTTAGTAACTATATCCTTATTGCTTGGCGCAATATTGTTAAAAAGCCGCTGTTCTCAGCCATCAATATTGTTGGCTTGGCCATTGGCTTAATGAGCTGCATTCTAATCATGTTGTTTGTTCGCTCAGAGTCCGGATACGACGCTTGGATGAGTGAATCAGATCGGGTGGTGCGGTTACACACCGCGTATCACACTCCAGGTCGGCCATCTTTTCTTACGGTTCGCAGTGCCGGTATGGTCATGCCTGCGGTGCGCGATTTTATGGCGAACGAAGTAGAAGTCGGCGCACGACTTTTTTCAATGAGCACCACCATTAGAAAAGACGGTGAGGGCTTTGAAGACAACGTGCTAGTTGGAGAAGAGTACTTCTTTGAGCTATTTGACTTACCTTTAGCACACGGCTCTATAGAGTCTAGCTTTGCAAAGCCTAACGATTTACTGGTAACGGAAGAAACCGCTATTCGTTATTTTGGACGCACCGATGTTGTTGGTGAAACCCTAACGCTTTGCTGCGTTGCTGGAAGGCCTATTGAGCTTGCCATTTCAGGCGTACTAAAAGATCTTCCTGAAAACACGCATTTTAACATCAGCATGTTGGTATACATGGATGTGCAGCTGTTTAGCAGCTTTGACGGGCTACTTAACACGTGGAACAGCGTTAACGTGTATTCCTATTTCAAATTACGTGAAGGCGTGAGTTTGCAGCAAGCTCAAGCGCGTTTGGATTACTGGATTAACAACGAGAGCCCGTATGCACAAAATGCCAAAGATGCGGCTGGGGTGTTGAACGATAGGAAAGTCACTGACTCGGTAGAGCTGCGCTTTATGCCGCTTGAAGATTTGCACTTACATGCGCACAAACACGCGGGTAACTTAGGTGATTTTTCCGAGCTTGGCAACGACAGAATGGTGTTTACTTTTTCGTTTGTAGCCATACTTATTTTGCTAATTGCATGCGTAAACTTTATGAACTTATCTACCGCACGTGCAGGGCTGCGAGCCCGTGAAGTGGCTATGAGAAAAGTGCTTGGTGCTAGTCGCAGTCAAGTCGCAGTGCAGTTTTTAGTTGAAGCCATTTGTTTAGTATTCATTGCATTGCTGCTAGCGCTGGTGGGTGTAGAAGTGACCTTGCCGTTTTATAACTACGTGCTTGATAAATCGATTACGTTTGACTTGCTCTCATCGCCTGACTTGTTTCTGCTATTGGCAGGTATTGTGTTAATAGTGGGGTTAGGAGCGGGAAGCTATCCGGCACTTGTGATAAGCCGCTACATGCCAGGGCGCGTGCTAAAAGCAAGTGAAAGCAGCGACTCAGGTGCCTCATCTACACTACGTTCCGCGTTGGTGGTGGGGCAGTTTGTTATCTCGATAGGCTTACTTATCAGTACTTCTGTCGTGTACTTGCAAACTCAGCACGCGAATAACATGGACTTAGGTTATACCTCAGACAACAAACTGGTGCTTAATATAGGTGCTGCACGCGACAATAGAGATGCGCTTAAAAGCCAAATAGAGGCGATTCCAGACGTTACGGGCGTCAGTTATTCGTCTGAAGCCCCGTCACAAGACAATGAAAACAACACTAACTTCACTCGTCCGGGCTTTGACAACAACGAACCTGTTACAGCATTACTTAACTACTACTCTATGGGTTATGGTTTCTTTGACGACTATGAAGTAACGCCCATTGCAGGACGCGTTTTTAATAAAGCTAACAGAAGCGATGTATTTGTAAGTGGTAATGATGACAACTGGGGTAAAGGGAGCATTATTTTAAACCGCTCTGCGGTAACTAAATTAGGTTTTGACTCGCCAGAAAGCGCAATAGGTGCTGTGATTCATAGTGGCTACGGAAATGGTATGTCTGAACTAACCATTGTTGGTGTAATACCTGATATTTATTTCCGTTCTGTGAAGTTCGATATTCGACCTTCCGTTTACTTACTTGACCCCAATCGCTTCAGCGTGGCAACCATTAGCTATTCATCTAGCTATTCATTAAACAAAGATAAAGCCGTGCGAGAGGCGGTTGAACAGGTTTGGCGCGATGTAGTGCCGCTTGAACCCGTTAACATTCGTTATTTAAGCGATATGCTAGAGCGCCAGTATCAGCAGGAAAATGCCCAAATGAAATTGCTGAGTGCGTTTGCAGTTTTGGCTATTGCGGTTGCGTGCTTGGGTTTGTACGGACTTGCGGCATTTAGTGCACAGCGACGTACCAAGGAAATAGGAATTCGAAAAGTGATGGGGGCCAGTGTGAGTGATATAGTTAAGCTTCTGGTTTGGCAATTCACACAGCCTGTTGCTCTTGCCAACATTATTGCGTGGCCTGTAGCGGTGTGGCTAATGCTAAGCTGGCTACAGCAGTTTCCCTACCGAATAGATTTTTGGCTGTTAATTCCCATTTGTATTGGGTCTGGCGCAATCAGCGTTGCCATAGCGTGGATTACTGTGGGTGGTAACGCAGCGCGCGTTGCTAGGTACAAGCCTATTAAAGCGCTACGTCATGAATAGTCTTGTCATGAGAAGTACCCACCAGTAACGCAAACGCCCTAAAAAATCGTTTCATGTCATAAATGAGAGCCGCTTTAAAAACGGCTCTCAGTATTTTTAATTACCTGTTCAAAAAGCCTTTCTTAAAACTGCTTTTAAAAACAAATGATAATAATTATCATTTGTGTATTTTGTTTTGTTAAGTATAATCCCGCCCCACTATCAGGAACTAAAACTACTTTGGGAACACAATGAAACCACGAACTCTATTTGCGTTAACTCCGCTTGCCTTTGCCATGTCGGTAAGTGCACAAACCGCCGCCAACCAAACTGAAGAAGTTAAAGAAGCGGATGTTGAAAAAATTCGTATTGTGGGTGTTCGCCAAAACCGTGTCAGTCGTGGCGCAACTGGCTTAACCATGGAAATTAGCGAAACGCCGCAGTCTATAAGTATTATTTCTGAAGACTTAATGCAGTCGTTTGGCGCATTCAGCATTAACGACGCGCTAAGGCTAGCGCCAGGTATTAACGTAGAGCAGTGGGAAACAAACCGCACCAACTACACCGCCCGTGGTTTTGAAATTAAGAACACGCAAATAGACGGTGTGGGTCTACCTAATGATTGGGGAATTGTAACTGGGGCTGTTGAGGCTTACGGCTATGAAAATATTGAAGTCATTCGTGGCGCCAATGGCTTGCTTACGGGCGTAGGTAATGCGTCTGGTACCATCAACTACGTTCGAAAACGCCCTACTAACGAAGAAGGCGGTGAGATTGGTGCCAGTATTGGTTCTTATAATTTCAAACGCGTTCAGGGCGACTACTCAATGCTGCTAACTGAAGACGGCCGCTGGGCCGCGCGGGTGGTTGGCAGTATAGAAGACAAAGAAAGCCACTTAGACGGATTAGAAGACAACAGAAGCTTTCTTTATGGTGTTGTTGACGGGCAGTTAACCGACAACGCTACGGTAACATTTGGTGTGTCGTACCAAGAT
This sequence comes from Alteromonas gracilis, assembly GCF_043642145.1. Lineage (GTDB taxonomy): Bacteria > Pseudomonadota > Gammaproteobacteria > Enterobacterales > Alteromonadaceae > Alteromonas > Alteromonas gracilis_B. The sequence continues at coordinate 22,004 of NZ_JBHZRZ010000014.1, read as the reverse complement.
GCTAACACCGATGGAAACACCTGGGGCGGGCTAGTATTTAACTACTCCGACGGCACGCAAGCAAAGTGGGATATCAGCGATACCACGTCACAAGAGTGGACCAAGTGGGACACAGAGTCTACCAATGCATTTGTTGAACTAGACTATGTTTTTGACAACGACTGGCAGTTACTGCTTAGCTACAACTACCGTGATTTTGAAGATCAAAGCAAATTGTTTTATGCCTCTGGCACAATAGATAAAGAAACCGGTTTAGGGCTATCTGGCTGGCCGGGGCGTTACGATTCTGAGCGTGATTCACATCTTTATGAGGGGCGTTTGTTCGGCACGTTTAACCTATTTAACCGCCAGCACGAATTTAATGTTGGCGTAAGCAACGCAACCAGCGATGAAGATTCATTCCAACACGGTTTTGATTTTGCCAATACACCGGCCTTTGGTCCAACGCCCGCGTTCCCTTATGCGTTTGACGCTATTGCAGAGCCTGACTGGCTAGCACCGGTACTTTATTCAGAAATAGAGCAAGACTTAACGCGTTACTTTGGTTCAACGAAAATCTCTGTTACCAATGCGCTTTTTGTTATTGCTGGGTTTAACGCCATCGACTTTGAACGAAGCGGTGTTAATTCGGGCACGATTATCGATAACAGCGAAAGTGAAGTTAGCCCTTATGTAGGTGCGACTTACGCCGTAACCGAACGTGTTAACGCCTATGTAAGCTACTCTGATGTTTATCAGCCCCAAGAGCAGTATGAACTATCGGGTCAGTTCCTTGCACCAACAAAAGGAAAGAACTTTGAAGCAGGGCTTAAAGCGCAATGGTTAGACGACACATTACTCACCACTTTCGCGTATTTTACTGCAAAGCAAGACAACCTTGCTGCATTTGCCGGTATTAACCCTGAAAACGGTCAATACTTTTATGAAGGAGTGTCGGTAGAGTCGAATGGTTTTGAATTTGAGATGGTGGGCCAGCTTACTGATAACCTTCGTGTACAAGCCGCTTATACCGCAATTGATGTTGAAAACGAGCAAGGGGGCAAAGCTAATACATGGGCACCTCGTGACGTAGTGACATTCCAAATGGGTTACACCATTCCTGCGGCGCCAGAGATGGAAGTGGGCTTAGGCGGTAGATGGCAATCTGAGATCAGCAATAGCGATTTCAACGTAAGGCAGGGGGCGTATTTCCTAGGTAATGTGTATGCCTCGCGCGCGTTTACTGACGATCTCACCGTTCGCATGAATATCAACAATATCTTTGATAAAAAGTACATTAATAGCCTTCACACCATAGGTTTTTACGGTGCAGGAATTAATGCCCAGCTAAGTGCCATTTATACGTTTTAAAAAGTAAAAAAGCGGCCTAGGCCGCTTTTTTAGTGTCTTATCTTACTGATATTTTTTAAGCTCTAAACGAGACACCATGCCTTTATGCACTTCGTCAGGGCCATCGGCTAAGCGAAGTGCTCTTGCGCCGGCTGCAAAACGCGCCAGTGGGAAGTCGCTACACATACCTGCGCCACCGTGAATTTGTAGCGCCATATCAACCACGCTTTGCAGCATGTTAGGCACAACAACTTTAATGGCAGAGATTTCTGTCATGGCGTGCTTTACACCTAAGTTGTCTATCTTCCATGCGGCGTGAAGGGTTAGCAGGCGTGCTTGCTCAATAGCCATGCGAGCATCAGCAATGCGCTCTAAGTTGCCCCCTAAGCGAATGATAGGTTTTCCAAATGCTACGCGCTCATGACCGCGCTTCAAGGCAAGCTCTAAGGCTTTTTCAGCCATACCAATTGCACGCATGCAGTGGTGAATACGACCCGGCCCTAAGCGCCCCTGAGCAATAGCAAAGCCTTTACCTAACCCCATGATAAGGTTGTCTTTGCTTACGCGCACATTGTCGAAATGCATCTCACCATGGCCATAAGGCGCATCGTAATCGCCATACGCGTCTAGCATGCGTGTAATGGTAATTCCCGGTGTATCTAGCGGTACTACTACCATGCTGTGGCGACTGTGTTTGTCGTTGTCTGGGTTAGACAAACCCATAAATATAGTGATTGCAGCGTTAGGGTGACCTAATCCTGTTGACCACCATTTCTTGCCGTTAATTACTACATCGTCGCCATCTTCAATGATCGTCGCTGCCATATTGGTGGCATCAGACGAGGCAACGTCGGGTTCGGTCATGCCAAATACCGAACGTATTTCACCTGCAAGTAATGGCTTCAGCCATTTTTCTTTTTGGGCATCGTTACCAAAATGGTAAAGCACTTCCATGTTGCCGGTATCAGGGGCATTGCAATTGAAGATCTCTGGTGCAAATAGGTATTTACCCATACGCTCAGCCATTGGCGCATATTCCAATGTAGTAAGGCCTTGGCCTAGTTCTGCATCGGGTAAAAATAGGTTTGCTAGGCCAGCTTCACGGGCTTTTGCTTTCAGGGCTTCGGTACCCGGATGCAATTTCCAGTTTTTCCAGTCGCCGTGATTATTTTCCTTGTGATGAAAGTCGTACACTTCGTTTTCAATTGGCGCTATGTGCGTGGCAATAAAGTTGTCGAGCTTTTCTAACAAGGCTTTGGTTTTGTCGTTATGTGAAAAATCCATAGGGCACCTTTAGTTTTCATTCTGAATAAAGCGTTTTATTTCGCATCACTTAGCAGGCGTTTGTTTAAACTTAAACAAGCACTCAAACAACGGTGCTAACCAAAAAGTGTGCAAAAAATTGATAACTCAATACTAGTGAAAGTTGCTCAGTGAATGAAATGAAATATAATCCTTATTTGTTGTGAATTTTATTCATGGTGTTGGCAATGTTAGAAAGCAGGCAGTTTGAAAAGCTAGACCTTAATTTACTGAAAGTGTTTGAAGCGCTTTGGCAGCATAAAAATATGACCCGAGTTGCCGAGGCGCTGCACATTACACCGTCGGCTGTGAGTCATGCTATGCGCCGATTTCGCGATATTTTGGGTGACCCGCTTTTTGTTAAAGAAAAGCAAAGCATGTTGCCCACACCAGCTTGCGAACGTTTGGCTCCTGCTATCCTCAAAGCCCTAAGTGATATTCGTAAGGCATTAGGGGAATTTAGTGAGTTCGATCCACTGCACAGTCATCAACGCTTTGTTATTGCAATGCAAGAGTCCCTTGAATTGGGCGTATTGCCAACATTGTTATCAACGTTAGAAAAGCAAGCACCCAATATTGAAATAGTAAGCACTCGCTTACACAGGGATTCAATGTTGGCTGACCTAACAAATCGAAATCTACATTTGGTTATCGATATTGGTCGCGCTGTGGCTGCTCCTATTTCACACTCGCTATTGCGCCGCGATACCTACAAAGTGCTTATGAATAAGCAAAACCCCCTAGCTGAAACGCTAGATAAAAGAAAGTATGTTGCGGCGCGTCATATTACGGTTTCTAACCGCGCAAAAGGGGCATCGGTTGAAGAAATTGCGCTACAGCAATTGGGAGTAAGCCGCCCATCGTTGTGGCGTTGCCAAAACTATCGTGCGGCGGCCGACGTGGTGGCAAATACACAGGCCCTATTAACTCTGCCAGGTTCTGTGGCTGACGCAGTGAGTGATGGCAATCTTGTCAGTACTAAATTGCCGTATCAGTTACCGGCTCTGGAAACCCACCTTTACTGGCACAGTCAACAGGAGGGAGAGCCGGGTTTAATGTGGCTTCGCGATTTAATGCTACACTTGTTCGCTGAGTCTGGTCATACCAGATAGGCTTTGATAGGATTTGGGGCTATCGGCATCAATGCTTTTTTGCCGCTTTACTAATTGCCTACAAGGGCATAGCGCATCAGTTTTGCAATGATTTCCACGTGAGCGCTCGTACATTTATTGGTGAATAGGAAGCAGTAATGAAAATTCACACACTGGCTGGTTACATACAGCATATTTACCTTGTTGAAGACAGCAACGGGTTGCTATTGCTTGACGGCTGCAGCCGTGCCGACGTAGACAGCGTGTGCAGTTACATTACGCAAACGCTCAGTAGACCCCTAAACGATTTAAAGTTAATAGTGGTTACTCATATGCATCCCGATCACGCGGGTGGTGCAATTCAGCTTCGCCAGCGTACAGGCGCGCAAGTCGCCTCTCATCCCAAGGCTGTTAATTGGTATACGGGGTTTGCAGGGCGCACGGCTCATGGCATTGATTTGTTGTTAACGTGGTGGGTTGCCAGTCGTATTGGTAAACCAAGAATGCCTATTTGGTACAATCCTATCTTGGCGCCAGACATGACATTGACCGACAATCAGTTATTGCCGGGCTTTGCCGACTGGCAGGTGATGTACACACCAGGTCACACCGATCACGATTTAACCCTTGTGCACATTCCAACGCAGCAAGCGTATATTGCCGATGTATTAGTGAAAGTTAAAGGTGAGCTTGTGCCACCGTATCCATTGTGTCATCCCAATCAATATCGCGAAAGTTTGGAAAAGTTGGCTCAGTCACAAATTGATACATTCTTTTGCGCTCATGTGCCGCCAACGAAAAAGTCGGATATCGATTTTCAAAGCCTGATCGAGAACGCGCCTCGCAAACCCAAGAACCACTGGCATTCCAGCAAAAACCGCATAAAGAAAAAGCTTTTCAATTTAACTCGCGAACACTAAAACCCAGACACTGCGCTATTGTCAAAACCGACGTTTAGCTGGCATTGCCCTTGCTTTTCTAATGTAACAACCACATTAACTTTTATAAGCACATCTATAATAAAGTAAGAGCTTAGCTCTGGTAGCATGTGACTTTAAAAAGGGTATAGGAGCTGCAACGGCAGAACACAAACAAGATAATGCAAAAAAATATCGCTACGCTTTTTGACAAGACTCGAGCAATGGCGTCGCTAACCGGCGACAAACTTAGCAGTGTGTTTAATAAAGAAACTCACCGATTTACCATTACAGGGCTTAGTCGAAGCGGTAAATCTATGCTGTTTACCAGCTTAATCACTATGCTGAAAAGCCGCAGTGAAGAAGGCTATGCCTGTTTGCCCCTATTACGCTATTTACCTCCTTCACAAGTTGTAGATATGCGCATAGCGCCCATTGAAGGTTATAAACCGTTCCCGCATTTACAGAACATTGCCAGCCTTGAAAACGGGCAGTGGCCCAAAGCTACTGAAGAGGCATTTGGCTTTAAATTAATTGTGCGTTTAAAAGAAACCGCAACGTTAAAACGCCATGTGCTGCCGCACAGTGACGTAGTGTTTGAATTTATCGATTACCCCGGTGAATGGGTTACCGACATTCCTATGTTGGGTAAAACCTATGCGCACTGGTCTGATTCTGCGTGGGCGCAGTTAAGCAGCGGGCCGCAACAGTATTTCGCTAGCCAGTGGAAAGCCTTTGTAAATAAGTTCGATTTTGAGCAAGAGCCAACGGCTGAACGTATTCAGCGGCTCGTTAATGCATACCGAGATTATTTAGTAGATGCTAAAGCCAACGGTATATCTTTGCTGCAGCCGGGCAGCTTTCTATTAGAATCGAGTGACTTCGATTGGCAGGCTTTTGGCTTTACCCCGCTGCCATCAAGCATCACTAGCGACGTGTCGCACCCGTGGTTCAAAGTATTTGATAAGCATTTTGGCAAGTTTAAAAGCGCTTGGCTAACGCCGCTAAAACAATCCATTTTCAAAGAAACCGACAAGCAAATTATTCTTGTCGATTTGTTTGAGGGGCTGAACCACAGCAGGCAGCATTTGTATCAGTTAAAAGAAACGTTAAGTCATTTAGCCGATACCTTTGTGTACGGTCAAAGCACGTGGTTTTCACGCAATGTGCTGAAAAAAGAGCAAATAGGTAAAGTGGCCTTTGTGGCGACAAAGTCAGACTTAATCCCCGTAAGCCAGCGCAGTAACTTACTGAACTTGCTTACCCAAATTACCGAAGGTGCAAGAGCAAGGTTCGATGGTAAGCCTATTGAGTTCGAGCATTTTTTAGTGTCTAGCATGCAAGTGACCGACGAAGGTGCTAACGAACATGCTATTCGCTATAAAGACACCGACGGCCGTTATGTAGAATCTACGTTTGAACCCATTCCCAGCACATTGAAAGATATGGAAGAGGGAAGCCACTTTCCCGTGCCTGATGTAAGCGTGCCGACTGATTTTAAAGCCCGCATTTTGGCCGGCAAGGGCGTAGATAGATTGCTTCAGTTTTTACTGGGCAAAGGAGAGCAAGAATGAGCGATAAACCGTTTAAATATGATGAAAGCGCGCAGCCGTCTACTCTTCACAGTGACGAAGTGAAAAGCCCGCAGTACAAAACCAAAGTTAAAACGCAAACCCTTGATATTGCGCAGCCTGAAACTAAGCTGCCGCAGCAAGTTGCCGACGATGTGTGGGAAGTAGACGCGAAAAAGGGCGGCATATCACTAGGTGGGGCAACGCTAGGGTTTGGTGTGGTGTCCTTAATTGGGTTCTTTGTGTTTGAAGCTTATACCACGCTTGCTGCAAATATGGCTGAGCACCCTATTGGTACGGGAGTATTAGGCGCTTTACTGGTGGGTTTTGTTAGCTGCTTTAGCTTTTTAAGCATTAAAGAGTGGCGTGGCTATAAGCAAGTGAATACCGCAATGGAAGACGCCAGCACTATTCGTAATTTGCTAGCCAGCAAAGGCGTCGACACATCGGCGCAACGAATAGACAATGTGTTACTTCAACACGGTAAGCGCTTTTCCAGTGGCTCTTACGCTGCGCATTGTTTTAAGCGCTATAAACAACAACTGCAAGCCGATATGACTGGGGCAGAGCGTTTGGGCCTTTACGAAGATACGGTGCTAAAACCTGTTCAGGAAAAAGCACACAAAGTACTTAACAAAGAGTCGGTTACTGCAGGAAGCTTGGCGTTTATTAGCCCTAATAATCTTATACAAACCTTCGCTGTGGTATGGATAAGCTTTCGTACTATTCGCCGTATGGCGCGGGTGTATGGGTTAAGACCGGGTACAGCGGGCAACTGGAAATTGCTAAAAGTGCTTGCGCAAAACATTGCCGCCCAGGGGGTATTTGATTTGGCAACTGACGAAGTGGCCAATCAAATTGGCGGTAGCTTGTCGGCTAAGTTTATGGAGAATTCGGCAGAAGCTATTGCAGCTGGCGCACTTAACGCACGTTTGGGGCGTGCGCTAATCAAGCTGCTTAAATAGCGGCTCTAGCTACTCAGGTGTTTACAGATATACAAACCGTATGAGTTTTAAAGGCGCTATTACAGCGCCTTTTTAGTGGGTACAACAACGTTAGCAAAGATTAGCCCCGCTACAAGCGACATAAAGATCAGAAACACTTCTTGCCCCAAATGGTCGGCCTTTACAAAGTCTTGGCCTGTCATAAACGAGTTTAAGCCAATGTACGTTTTCGACCCTGGCACCAGTACAATAAGCCCGTGCATAGCAACAATGGTGGCCGGTTGGTTGGCAATACGGGTGAAAGCATTGGCAAAAATACCCAAGGCAAACGCGCCCACAAAGGCTCCTAACCCTGGGCTCATGTAATCTGAGCTCCACGCGGTTGCGCTATAGGCAATAAATGCCGCTGCCAATGCCCACGGTATGTGTTTTAAGCGGGTTCTGAAAATTGCCACTAGCGCTATACACAGTAAAAATACTGCCAGCCACGTTGCCCAATAAGGCAGTGATTCAGCAGGGGTATACACGTTTTCACCAAACGCGCTAAAGCCCACAGACACACCAAGAAACGCACCAAAGTACAGTTTAAAAAGCTGCATAATAGCGTCCATTGTTCTAGCCGTGCCCGACACCATGTTACGCGAGGACAGCTCTGCAAGGCCCATGGTTAGCGCAAGCCCAGGTACAAATACAATTACCGAAGACAGCACCACTAGCGGAATATTAATGCCCGGGTCGACATACTGACCAATGGCGCAGGCAAGAATACCGCCTACAAACGCGGTAACTGGCTCTAGCATTAAGTTTACGCGTTTCGACTGCTGCGCCCATAGTGTCCATAAATAAGCAACAATGCCTAGTGCGCCCGACCAGCCAATCTCGCTCCAGCTTGCACCCATTAGCATGGCGAACGCACCCGTTGCCATAGCAAAGGCAATACCGGTTACCCATTTGCCATAAGGGCTGCCCATGGCATCTATTTCGTTTAAGCGTCTATCGGCTTCGCAAAGCGTTAATTTTCCAGCTAACAATTCACTGGCAAGCTCATCGGTAAGCGACAGCGCGTTCATGTCTAAATCGCCGGGAAGAAGTCGCGCAGCGTGATTGTATTCGTCTTCGTGACGATCGCTCCAGATAACAAAAGTTAACGACGTTGGCGTAGATATGAAAGAAGCATGTACACCCAAATACTTGGCAACTTCGCCAAGGTACGCTTCAAGTCGGAACGCGGGCGTGCCGTACTTGTGCAGCATCTTTCCTAGCTTCACTATAAATTTTCGAATTTGAATAAATTCAAAGGTATCCAACGCACTGCCCTTAAATGTTGAGAACTATAATATGTGGTAAACAAGACGAAAAAGCCAGACATACTCAAGTGGTGTCTGGCTAAATTTTCGGCGGATTGTACGGATGGATTCAAGGGAAAGCAAAATAAATTTTTTCTTATTTTCCCTTAAAAAAACTAATCGGTTAATACAATGAAAATAGCCTCAAAACGCGAGTGTTTTTAACATTACAACACGCGATATTAAGTCGTCATATTCGCGTTTATTTGGCGATCTTCAAATGGCATCCAGTCTTTCCAAACAGGCTCTAACCCATTCAGGGAAAGCGCATTCACCACATCTGACACCGAGCGATTATCGTCAATATCAAACTGGTTAAGTGCTTTTGATGGTGCACTGTAGCCGCCTGGCTGAGTTTGCGATGCTGCGCTCATCGATGTAATGCCTAAAGACATAACGCCGTCTCTGAACGCGGCCGACTCGCGGGTAGACAGCGACAGTTCAGCTTCTCGGTTAAACAGTCGGTGTGCACATATCAACTGAAGCAGGTCTTTCTCATTAGGAAGCTTGCGGTTAGTAAGGGCATTGCCTCCAGTGCTATTTCCTTCACAGCTTCGAAGGCGGGGGAAAGCAATAGATACTCGACTTTGCCAGTAATGTTGTTGTAGCAGCTTGCCATGCAGCGCTGTCATAGCGCTATCTACACGCCAGTCACCCAAGCCAAGCAGTGCACCAATGCCTATTTTGTCTATGCCAGCTTGACCTATGCGATCGGTCGCTTCTAGTCGCCATAAGAAATCCTGCTTCTTGCCGCGGGTATGATAGGTTGCGTAATGCTGGGGCGAATAAGTTTCTTGATACACCAGCACGGCGTCTAAACCGCACTGTTTCAGGGTTTCATACTGACTGCGTTTTAACGGCTGCACTTCCATCATTAAGTAGCTCACCTTGTCGCGAATAGCGCGCAAGGTTTGTTCAAAATACTCTATGCCTACTTTGGTTTCGTGCTCTCCTGTTACTAGCAATACTTGCGAAAACCCCATGTCTCGAATAGCACTAATTTCACTTAGTACCTCGCTTTTCGTCAGTGTTTTACGCTTTATTTTATTGCTCATGGTAAAGCCGCAATAAGTACATTCGTTAGCGCATAAGTTCGATAAATACAGCGGCAAAAAAAGCTGCATGGTGTTGCCAAAGCGGTGCCGGGTTAAGGCTTTTGCACGATGCGCCATTACTTCTAAATAGGGCGCGGCAGCAGAAGAAATCAATGCCATAAAGTCATCAAACGTTGGCGCGTCTGAGCGTATTGCTCGCTCTACATCTTTCGCCGTTTTACTGTTTATTGACATAGCAATGTGCGCTAGGTCTTGTTGCAATAATGCCTGTGCAACCTTCATATCGAAGGCTCCAGAAATGCGGTTAGTGGGCTAGAAGCGTGTGCCATATTACTGGTTGCACCAAGGCCAGCTTCATAAGCTTTGCGACCCGTTTCTACAGCACTTGCGAAGGCCTCTGCCATCACAACTGGCTCTTGTGCTGTTGCAATTGCTGTATTCACTAACACTGCGTCTACGCCCATTTCCATGGCCGCCATGGCTTCACTGGGTTTGCCGATACCCGCATCAACAATAACTGGCACCGATGCTTGCTCAACAATAATTTGTAAGAAAGGCTTGGTTTGTAAACCTTGATTGCTGCCAATAGGGGCACCTAAAGGCATGACGGCTGCGCAGCCTACTTCTTCTAAACGCTTGCAGAGCACAGGGTCTGCGCCGCAGTAGGGCAAAACGTGAAACCCTTTTTTCACCAGAGCCTCAGCTGCTAATAAGGTTTCGATGGGGTCGGGCAGTAGATAACGTTGGTCGGGATGAATTTCTAATTTTATCCACGGGCTACCTAATGCTTCGTAAGCAAGCTCGGCGGCAAATATTGCTTCGCTCGCGTTTTTTGCCCCCGACGTGTTAGGAAGCAGCGTTACACCAAGGGCGCGAAGCGCGGTTAGCGTATCGTCTTGCGCGCTATTGCTAGCAACACGCTTCATTGCCAGCGTGACTATGCTGCTATTAGCTGCTGCAACTGCACTTTTCATGGTGCTGGCGTTACTGAATTTGCCTGTGCCCGTTAGAAGGCGCGAAGAAAAGGTATGGTTTGCCAAAGTAAGCATATTAGCCCCCTGCAACTAAGGTAAAAATATCAACAGTGTCGTTGTCATTAAGGTAAGTTGTCGACCATGCTTTTTTACTGACAATGGCGTTGTTTCTTGCAATAGCAGTACCGTCGCTATTAAGTTGTTTAAGTGCAATTAACTCGTTGAGCGAAATAGGCGAGATAACGCTCACAGGCTGGTTGTTAACGTTAATTTTAATCTGAGTCATTGCATACCTCACAAGATAAAGAGGGCGGCAACGCAAAGCTTTGCAGTGAACCTAGGCCAGCATTGCCGTTAAGGTACTGCCCCCATTTGATGTCTGCATCAAAGCCTTTGGCCATGAATAACAGGGCCTGTGTTGCTTGGTGGCAGGCAGCCATGCCAACCACAGGCCCAAGTACGCCCTGACTCATGCAGTCTTCACGAATATCAATGCTGTTTACCAAGCATTCGTAACAGCCACAAGATGCAGAATTTTGAGGAAGATTCAGTGCTTGCCAAGTAAGCCCACTGGCCGCGGCGATGAAAAGTGGAATTCGCGCCTGATAGGTCGCTAAATTAACTTGCTTTCTGACCTGTGTGTTGTCTGTGCAATCTAATACACAGGTGGCTGAACTAATCAAAGTTGGTAAGTTGTTACTATCAGCAAATAGGCTTTTAAAGCGGATATTAAGGTGTGAATTGACTTTGCGAAGCTCACTGTAAAGCGACTTGGCTTTTAGCTCGCCTAAATGCATTTCGTTATAGGTGGTTTGGCGCTGCAAATTGCTGATTTCTACAATATCGCCATCGACCAGCGTGATATTGCCAACTCCGGCGCCCGCTAAATAGCGAGCCGCCAAGCTACCTAAGCCACCAAGACCAATGATCACCGCATGAGAATTGGCTAAATTCAATTGGCCTTCATCGTTCACGCTGCTAAGCAAAAGCTGCCTGCTATAGCGTTGTATGTCTTGGGCACTTATGCAGGCATTGTTAGAATTACTATGCAAACCCCGCCTCCTGCGCTAACGCTTGGTAGGCTTTTAATGGATGGTCGGCTTGTGTAATAGCGCTAACTACAGCAACGCCGTTAACCCCGGTTTTCGCTACTGTGTTTATACGCGACAAGTTAATGCCACCAATTGCTACAGTGGGTATGCCTTCACAAAGTTTTACGTATTTTGCCAAGCGTTCCACACCCTGTGGTTTAGACAGCATATCTTTGGTGTGTGTGGGAAAGATATGACCAAGGGCAATGTACGAAGGGTTAAGGGCGCGAACCCGTTGTATTTCTGCAAAGCCATGAGTAGAGATACCCAGCCTTAATCCTGCAGAGCGAATGGCATCTAAGTTGGCTGTATCAATATCTTCTTGGCCCAAGTGCACGCCATACGCGCCCATTTCAATGGCTAACTCCCAGTAATCGTTTATGAAAAGCTGGCAGTTAGTGTGTTTGACCAGTGCAATTGCTTCTTTAATTTGCTGGCGTTTATGGTCAATTGATCCTTCTTTTACCCTAAGCTGCATTATCCTTACGCCAGTTGGCCAAAGGCGGGCTATCCAATCAACGCTATCTACTACAGGGTAAACCCCCAGTTTGGTGTGGGTGAGCGCCGGAAAGCCCTGTGAATGTATGCAGCCTAAACTTCCCGATGCCACACCGCTTTCTTCATCAGATAAAAATGCATCGCTTGATGGAACTTGACTACGGCGATAGAAATTTACCCGTGGAAAGCGTGAAGGCTCTGTGGGAAAGCCGTTAGTTCGAGCAAAGTAGGTAAGAGCGTTAGATGAATAATAAAGCTCGGTAACAGTTTCTCGCTGCGTTGTGTCTTGGGCTGTACTCTTTAGCGCGCTCTCAACAGTGCTCTTAACCGTATTTGCAACCGTGCTTTTAACTCCACTTGCAACGGGCGCCGAAAAAGCGTTGTACCTGATTTCGCTGACATATGCGTTCGCCAGTGTGAGTGCGTCTTCTATGCCATAATTGTGTACGACAAAAGCCGCAATGGCACTGGCCAGTATGCAGCCCGTACCGCGAAGTTTACCTAGCTGCGCTTTTGGCTGTGTAAAGCGAATGGTATGCGATGCACAAACGAACGTGTCGCAAGCGTTATCTTGCCAGGTGGCGTGGCCGCCTTTTACGTAAACGGCCTTAGCGCCTTTTCCCATTAGTCGGTTCACCGCACTAAGAAGGCTTGCTTCATTAGTTACCGGTAAGTCGGCAAGCCAAGCAAGTTCATCGGTATTCGGCGTAACTAAGTCTACGGTGTTTAGAAGCTCGTCGATTACGCTTTCACTTAGGTCGCTCAATACACCACCAGATGACGTAGACAGCACGGGGTCCCAAATTACAAATGGGCGGGGAGTTAGCTTCGTTTGAATACGTGCACATAATAAAAGTGCCTGTTCATCGTTGGCGATAGCCCCTATTTTTATGGCATTGGGGGGCGTGTCTTCAAATAGCACCTGCCACTGCTGATTTAGCGCCGACGCACTCATGTTTTCCTTGCTGAGCAATATGGCATTCGACTGCACGGTTAACTGCGTTGTTAATACGCAAGCATGCACATTTAAATCGGCCAGCGTAATGGCGTCGCGTGTTACACCCGCGCCGCCACTTGAGTCTATGCCGCCCACACACCAAACAATAGGCTGCTTTTTCGTGGGGGGCTGCAGTATGGGTTTGGTAAGCGTAGCCCCTATCATGGCAGTTCTACCTTGCTATCAGCGGCGTGATAGAGCTGTGCCCCCGACTGGTTAAAGGCGTTTGCCATCTCTTTCATACCTTGGCTTTTACTCTGCTGAGCTTCATCTAACTGCGCATTTTCAGCTTGATTTGCAACGTCACGTACTTCTTGAGAAATCTTCATGCTGCAAAATTTAGGGCCACACATTGAGCAAAAATGCGCAACTTTGCCCGAAGCTTGAGGTAAGGTTTCGTCGTGATAGGCACGAGCGGTGTGTGGGTCTAATGCCAAGTTAAATTGGTCTTCCCATCTGAATTCAAAACGTGCTTTCGACATGGCGTTATCGCGAATTTGTGCACCCGGGTGACCTTTCGCTAAATCGGCAGCATGAGCTGCAATTTTATAAGTGATTAGGCCTTGTTTAACGTCTTCTTTATTCGGTAGGCCTAAATGCTCTTTAGGCGTTACGTAGCAAAGCATGGCGCACCCATACCAACCAATCATGGCGGCACCTATACCTGATGTGAAATGATCATAACCTGGTGCAATATCAGTCGTGAGTGGCCCAAGGGTATAAAATGGCGCTTCATGGCAGTGCTTAAGCTGCTCTTCCATGTTTTCTTTAATCATATGCATTGGCACATGACCTGGGCCCTCAATCATTACCTGAACATCATGTTCCCAGGCAATTTTAGTTAACTCGCCCAAGGTACGTAACTCTGAGAACTGTGCATCGTCGTTAGCATCTGCAACGCTTCCAGGTCGCAAGCCATCACCTAGCGACAAGGCGACATCATACTTTGCGCAAATTTCGCAAATATCGTGAAAGTGCTCGTACAAGAAGCTTTGCTGGTGGTGACTTAAGCACCATTTAGCCATGATAGAGCCGCCGCGAGACACAATACCGGTAACCCGTTTGGCGGTTAGGTGCACGTACTCAAGCAGCACGCCAGCGTGAATAGTAAAGTAATCGACGCCTTGCTCGGCTTGTTCAATTAGGGTGTCTTTAAACATTTCCCACGTTAAGTCTTCGGCCACACCATTTACTTTCTCTAGGGCTTGGTAAATAGGCACGGTGCCAAGAGGAACGGGGCTATTTCGAAGCAGCCACTCACGGGTTTCATGAATGTTTCTGCCGGTGGATAAATCCATAATGGTGTCGGCGCCCCAGCGGGTTGACCACACAAGCTTTTCTACCTCCTCTTCAATAGATGACGTAACCGCCGAATTACCAATATTGGCATTAATCTTTACCAAGAAGTTGCGACCAATAATCATTGGTTCTAGTTCAGGGTGATTTATGTTGCAAGGTATAATGGCGCGCCCCGCGGCCACTTCTTGGCGCACAAACTCAGGGGTGATGGTGTCAGGTAAATTAGCGCCGAAATGTTCGCCTTTGTGTTGCTGGGTAAGCTCGGCGTCTTTAATAGCTTGGCGGCCCATGTTTTCGCGAATGGCAATGTATTCCATTTCAGGGGTAATAATGCCCTGTCTGGCGTAGTGAAGCTGCGTTACGTTTTTACCGGCTTTGGCCTTCAATGGCTTGCGGCTTCGAATAAAGCGAAAATCTTCTGTGAAGATGTCATTTTCACGCTCTTTGGCAAAGTGTGACGACACACCGTCTAGTTCATGAGTATCGCTTCTTTCTTCAATCCAGCGTTTACGAAGTGGCGCTAAACCTTTGTGAACATCAATGTTTTCTTTCGGGTCGCCATAAGGACCAGAGGTGTCGTATACCGGAATAGCCGGGTTTGGCTCTAGAATGGGGTTATCTTCTGTGCCACCCACCAAACTGTCGTGTTGGTGAATAAGGCGCATTGCCACACGGATATCTTCGCGGCTTCCCATTTCGTAATGACGTGTTGAGTTAGGGTAAGCTTCGCCCGCTAGTTCATTAATGAATTGTTGCGCTTGTTGTCGCTGTTCGCGTCTGTTCGACATAGCATTTTAGCCTTGTAAGTATAGGGTTAAAAATGCTTGTCAGGAGTGAAGGAGAATACAGTGTGGAAGGGGATAAGCCCGATACTTTAGCGAGATTGTTGGTAAAGGATCTGGTGATTACAGCCCTTTACACCGTTGATGTTTACTTGGCGATAAATTTAAACAGTTTACCTTAAGCGATGAGCAGCACCGTAAGGCTTGTATCTGTTTCATCAACAGCAAAACAACTTCGCTTCACAACGCCAAACCAAGGCTTAACATTGTGCACATTGTATTTTCTTGTTCCCTTCGCAGGTATTAGCCTGATCAGGTTCTACGGATCCCACTTTCGCGGTCTCAGCTTACTGGGTTACCAGTGAAGCACTCCGACAAGTTAACTACATCAACTCACGTTGTTTTTGGCAACATGAATTGAAAATCTTCTTTTACTATATCTTCAAATTTACAAAAAGTACAAGTGCTACCAGCAAGACTAAACGAATATTCATTTAGCTTGCTAGCTGTTGTCCTTCCTTGTAAAGCTGAAGGGCCGTAGCAGTGTCGTGCTTGCGTTCGCTAATGGCAGAAAGTAGCAGTAAATCTTCTTTGCGCGACTTCATCTTCGTTGCTTTTAACAAGGCCTTTTCTGCCAGCACATCATCACCAGAGTTAAATGCAACCTGTCCTAGTGTAGAATAAAGCGCTACGTTTTCTTCGTCTTGTTTTATCCAGCTTTCAAGCAGGCGCAGTGACGGCGACGCATCAGGAATATTAAGCTGAGTGAACAGCGGAAACAACGCGCTATTAGGGCCACGCTTTTGCCATTCAACAAGTAACTGCTGCGCATCAGCATGCATACCTTGCTCTAATAATTGCTGAATGTAGGCGGCGCGATAGGCGTCGTCGTGGCGCAGTTTTCGTGGCAATGTATCCCAGTACGACTTCAGCTCGACAGCGCCTTGTTTACTGGCAATTTCAGCAAACTTACCTTTAGCAATTCGCTGGCTCCATGCGGTGTATTCTGCTTTAGGCAACGCTTTGCGCCAGCCAGAAAGGTTATCTTGAAGCACTTGCCACTTACCCAGTTTGGCTAGAATTTGCGCTTTCAACTGAACCACTTGTTTATTTTCACGTTCTTGCTCGTCAAGTTCGTTAAGCTTTTCAAGCGCAACATCGTATTTCGCTTCTGCCATGTCGATGCGAGCGTGCATGACCGTTGCCGCAACTTTAGCTTTAGGAAAGTCAGCAGCTTGCTCTAAAAAATAACGCGCCTTAGCTAGGTCGTTATCGGCAAATGCTATTTGCGCTGACGCTAGGTAGTTAACGCCTTCAAAGTTACCATTGGTGGTTTTGCTAAGTGCTTTTTGTGCCGTATCAAAATCACCCGCAGCCATAGCGTGTAAGCCATCAAAAAATGCACGCTTGCGTTTGCGCTCACCCAAAGTGCCAAACCATTTGTGTGAGCCAGTAATTAGGCTAAGCGCCCACATCACAAAGCGTGACAGCACATACCAAGCAATGACAGAGCCTATTACCAAAATACAAAAACTGATTACTGTCATTTCAACTGCTGTGTTACCCAGCGAAATAAGTACGTAGCCTTTGTCGCCTAACAACATTGGGCCCACAATTAATGCAACAACGAATGCGGCTAATACCGCAAGGGCAATAGCTAACCATTTCATAGTGCATTTGCTCCTTGTCCAAACGCCTGCTTAACGCGGCTTTCCAGAAGTCGCTCAAGCGGTTTTTGCGACGCTAGTTCAGTAGGAATAGGGCGCGATATATCGGTAGCAATCAGATTTTGCAAAGCATCCACAAAACCTGTTATTTGGCTTTTTTCTGTATCGAATTTTTCAATAATTAACGTTTGTGCATATTGAAGCGACTGATTGTACAGGCCAGCATCGCCCTGAAGAGCGGCGGTTTGAGCATGCATTAGCTGTAAGCGTAGCTGCTCCTTAGCTAAAAACTGTGCTTCTAGGGAAAGCACGGGTTCAACCGGGCCTTCAATAGTTTTAATGGTAAGAAAATCGTTTACTAGAGAACGCCATACTTTTGCTAGGTTTTCTTGCCAATCGTCTGTCGATTCTGACAAAGTGGTGTCTTCTGCATTCGCATCTTCAGGCTTTTCAAAAGTATCAAGAGGGAGCTTATCAATTTGTGCAATCATGCCAGTAAGCGCAAGGGCTACCGAACTTTGCGATACGGGGTTCATCTGCTGAAGCGTTTGAATGTCTTCGGCCAGGGCTGCGCGAACAGGTAACACTGACGGGTCGGCCAATGATTTCAAACGTTTGTCAGCATTTACCAACAGTAAAATAGCCGTGCGAACATCGTTCTCCAACCATAGCTTCCTTCCAGCCATGCGCACTAAATAGTCAGCTTCGGCAATCAGCCAGTCTGATGGACGACGGCCTTCCATATTATTTAGCTGCTGAAGCGTTGATTCTGATTGTAGAGTCAGCTTTTCGTTCTGCGCCTTAAGCTCGGCTACCGTGCTCTCTAATGCTTTATTGGTTTTAGTTACGTTGTCAATTGACGCTAAGATGTCGGCGCGTTCACGCTCAATAGCGTTAAGCTGAGAAACCGTACTTTGTTGCGTTGACTCAGAGTCTTTGCTTGCCGACTGCTGCTGCATGTAATACCAATAACCAGCGCCTGCCATGCCAACCACAATCAGAAACAGGATGATAACAACAAACCACAATAGACCATTTCCTGACGATTTCTTTTTTGTAGCACCTGAATCTGATGAATCACTTGAGGTAGCAGAAGATTCGATTACTTCTTTTTCAGCGTCCACTTTCACGAGTTCTTCTTTCTGTGGGCTATTTTCATTATTGTTGGCCATTCAATACTCCCAGTTATCCTTTACCCAGGCGATGAGTGCCTGATCGGTGGCTTGCTGACAAACCGCTACGTTTGTAATACCTTTTTTATTAAGGGTTTGCGCTATTCGGTCGCTCACTGTTAGCCAAGGGAAGGCTAAAAGTGCATTACCAAATTGCTCAATTAGTTGCAGTGCCATTGCTTCGCTTGTTGCGATAATGCCGCTAACTTCGCCCATTTTCCACCGTTTTGTGTAAACTGGTCGCGTAAGTTGCTCTCTTTTGTAAACGCTAAAGCTATTCACTAAAATACCTTTTTCGTCTAACCCTTTTGCTATGGCGTCTCGCCCACCTTCACCTTTAATAATAACGACATGCCGACAATTTGCCTCATTAAGCTGATGCATTGCCAATATTCCTTCGGATGTATGGACTTCAGGCGTAATAACGTTTGCCGCTAAAGCAGACGTAAGTTTGGCCTTTAGTTTTCGCCCGGTAGCATCGCCAACGGCGATAACGAATGCAGAGTGGTTACTTGCTTCGTTAAGCCCCGAAACGACTGCTTCTACAGCGTATACGCTGGTGACAACAATTGCGTTTACTGTGTTTGACGATAAAAAAGATGCGGCCGCATTTTGTTCCGATGAAACGGTGACAATGTCAGATGTCGCCACGCCCACTGCATTAATTCCAGCCTTTTCAAACGCTAGAGCGCTGGCTTTCAGTTTTGGTAGCGGGCGCGTAAATAGCAACATGTTAGCTAATTCTCATCCTTTTTTAGCGTTAAAATAACAATGTCATTAGGTTTAGCTAGGCGCATAGTGTCTCAAATGAAAAGCGCTTAAACGATAAGGCCCCTAACTGTAAAGTGCCTTCAAGATTTCTCCTGCACCTTGCTCAAGAAGCGCTTCGGCCACTTCAACACCAATATCTGAAGCCTTTTCTCGTGATGCTGTAGCCGATGCAAAAAGCAGTTCAGAGCCATCTGGTTTGCCTACCATACCTGTTAAAGTAAGCACATTGCCATCAAGGGTAGCAAAGCTACCAATCGGTACTTGGCAACCGCCTTCTAGTCTTTCGTTCATAGCGCGTTCAGCAGTCACTCGCGTATGAGTATCTGTATGGTTTAGTGCTTGAAGCAGACTAATAAGCTCTTCGTCATCGTTACGGCATTCAATGCCTACTGCACCTTGGCCCACTGCAGGTAATGAAATATCAGCAGGTAGTGGCATGCGAATACGAGACTCCATTTCTAGGCGAATTAGGCCTGCGGAAGCTAAAATAATGGCGTCGTACTCACCCGCGTCAAGCTTAGCTAGGCGGGTATTCACGTTTCCACGCAAGTCTTTAATGATAAGGTCTGGACGATATTTACGAATTTGGCACTGTCGACGAAGACTAGAGGTGCCCACCACTGCGCCTTGAGGAAGTGCATCTAAGCTATCGTGGTGGTTTGAGACAAACGCGTCGAACGGGTTTTCACGTTCGCAGATTGCATGTAGCCCGAATCCTTCAGGAAATTCTACAGGTACATCTTTCATCGAGTGCACGGCAATATCGGCTCGGCCTTCAAGCATTGCAATTTCAAGTTCTTTGATAAACAGGCCCTTTCCACCAATTTTAGCAAGTGGTGTGTCTAAAATTTTGTCGCCCTGTGTGCTCATCGGAACTAGCTCAACGGTCATTGATGGGTAGTGCTCCATCAATTTTGCCTTCACATACTCTGCTTGCCAAAGTGCTAAAGCACTTTTTCTAGTAGCAATTCGAACGGTGCGGGTAGTGTTGAGGTGACTCATGGCTATTCCAAATTTATTAAAAAAGAAACTAAAACAACGTATCACAAAATGTCATACAAGATACGTCGTAGTATACGCATTTTCTGTATCAATGTTTGAAATTACATGCAGTTTTCTATTTGGTCATTGTGAATCTTTCGGTCTATGCTGAACGTTAATTTGCTTGAAAAAACGCGGAGATATGTCTTTGTATGGATAGTGCGTCATTACGGCAACTGCTTAGAAATGCGCAACAAGACGAAGCAGAGGCTAAAAGAAGAAGATTAACCTTATATTTCATCTCTTATGTTGGCGGCTCGATCATGGCGTTTATGGCGTGGCTCAACATGGGAACCAACAGCACCCTTCTAGTTTTGACATTAGCGGTGTCAGCTGCGGTGATCTACGCAAATGTTGCTCTGTCGCACATGTTTCCCCGTGCTGATATTTTTTATTACACTGCTGGGCTTGCCGTGGCGTTTACCATAAATGGCTTGGTGTATACCGGCGGGCTTAACAATACTGGTCTTTATTTTATCTTTCCTTTGCTCTTCGTTCAGATTGTTGTGGTGCGGTTTAAGCCAGCAATGGCATATGTGGCAGTTACAATAGGTGTTGCTATCGTCATGTTGTACAACCAAGATAAAATAATGGCTCAGTACACCGACGTGCACGTTTCTCGTTTTCTTATAGCCACCTTCTGCTTTATTTGTGTCGCGTTTATTGGCGAGCACTTTTGGCATCAAAGTCGAAAAGAAATGCTGCGTGAGAATTTAGAGCGAATGCGGCAGGCTAATACCGACCCGTTAACCAAGCTTCCTAATAGACGTTTTTTAGAAACTGTTTTTTTCGAAAGGGCGATGCAAGACCCGGCGGCATCTTTCCCGTTAAGCGCGGTGGTTGTCGATATCGACCATTTTAAAGTCATTAATGACACCTATGGGCATGATATCGGTGATGAGGTGCTTATTCACATCTCAAGGCTAATGAAAGATGCAATAAGAGCTACAGACGTTGTAGCGAGAACAGGAGGGGAGGAGTTTTTAGTGCTGTTTCCTCACGCCACGCTAAGTCAAGCCGTTAAGCTAGCTGAAAAGGTGAGGTCGGTAATTGAAGCCAACCCATTTGTGGAAGGGGATGTGAATCATAAGCTCACCGCAAGCTTTGGCGTGGCAACGGCGCTAACCGATACAACGCTGCATGCTTGTTTAAAGCAAGCTGATGACAATCTTTACAAAGCGAAAAGTGCAGGCCGAAATCGCGTAGTTGAATGAAGTAAAAGCTTGCGCTTTGAAGGCTTAAAGAGCCAGGAGCCGAACTAGACACACATCAAAAAAATAGCCGGTGAGCAATTGCTAAACCAGCTATTTCTCATGGCTATCTTTTTATAACTGGCAAGCTAAAAGCCTTAGTTCAACACTTTTTGAAGCCAAGCGCTAATATCGTTTAGCTCTTGCATACAAACATTGTGCTGCATGGTGTAAGTCTGCCACGTGGCTTTAAACCCACTTTCACTTAATGTTTTAAACGCAGCGTTACCCATAAATACAGGAACGACTTCGTCTTGATCCCCGTGTGCCATCATTATATGTGTTTCACGGTTTGTGTCATTAGCTTCGCTTTCAAGTAGCGACGGCTCGCACATGTACGTAGAAAGTGCCAGTACTCCAGCAAGCTTATTGGCATATCTTGGCGCAAGATGCAGCGCAATAACGCCCCCTTGAGAAAAACCAGCAAGAACAATACGTTCACTAGGAATACCGCTTTCAATTTGCGCTTCAATTAATGCTTCTACCCGTGCCGCCGACTCTTTCACGCCAGCAAGGTCTGCACGACTTTCAAAGTCTAACGACTTGATATCGTACCAAGCGCGCATACGCATACCGCCATTAATGGTAACTGGGCGCTCTGGGGCATGGGGGAAAAGAAATTTTACAGCCATTGTACCTGGGAGTTTAAGCTCGGGCACAATGGGCGCGAAGCCATGCCCTGAATCACCAAGACCGTGAAGCCAGATAACGCAGGCATCAGGCGTAGTCGACGGGTTAATTTCTACGCAAGGCAGAAGTTGCTGAGTCATGCTATGTTTCCTAGTTTGTTAAAATATTGGGGTCAGAGTAAATTAACTGGCCTAAAAATGTACTCTGACCCTGAGGTATCCCCACAAATAATATAGTGATATTAGGCAGATAAAAAAAGATGGAACATTCATGACGT
>NZ_JBHZRZ010000013.1:0-89897 GCF_043642145.1 Alteromonas gracilis | reverse complement strand
AACAGCGTTTTGTTAGGCGTACAAAGGAACGTACGCAGCTTTGCTGCCACCACTAGCCAAATAGACCGCGTGTTTAATTTATTGAATTCAAGATAAAACAACCCTGTGCGAAAAGCCAGATGTTAGCGGTAATGCTGGATAAAAGAGCGAGTTTAGAAAACTGGTGATGTTGAATGTTGGCGTTTCGGTGTTGATAAAAACCGCGTTGCTAAAGCCGTTGAAACTACCGGAAAAGCAAGCGGTAAAGACTACCTAGTGAAACAACCTTATTGCTGTAATGTCACGGCTGAACCCACCTTTTGAAGTGGCAAGTAAATGACGCCTAACTTTCCAATAACGGGCGCAGGCATGTGGGGCATAATGGCGCAGCCGCCCCGCGTGTATGCGTCCCAGCGAACGCAGTGAGTGTGTTAATTGGGTTGTTATGTTTTATCACTGAATGCAATAACTTCTATTTCTACTAGATGCCTAGGACTATAAAGACGCCTTACTTCGACTAATGTAGAGCTAGGGTATTGGTTATTAGTGAATTTTTCTTTGCGAACATTACCCAATTTTTTGAACGCTTCAATATCTGTTGTATATATAACTTGTTTAACAATGTTCTCCATACCTAAATCATTTTCACGTAATGTATTTTCTATTAAAGAATAAATTTCTCTAACCTGTTCTTCCATGGTCGGTTTATTACTAGCGATGCCAGATAAATAGACATTGTTACCTGCAATGACAACTTGAGAATACCCAATCTCTGCTTCCCAAGGGTTATACATCTTTCTTTTAATTTGGTTATCTGCACTGATTGGAAAGCAGGCTATAGCTAGTGTGCATGTTAGTGTGAGCTTTAGAAGTTGTTTATAAAACATGTGTTCTCTCCCTAGAAACATAACTTTTAAATAAGGGGCGCAGGCGCGTGGGCTAAAATGCGAAGCAGCCCACGTGTATGCGTCCCAGCGAACGAAGTGAGTGACTTAATTTTTTTGTTATATGACATTCTAACTACGCAGAAAATTTTGGATTTTAGACCATTGCTCACGCGCTTGTTCTAGTTGTTCCTCTGTTGGAAGAACTACAGGATGTTCAGGGTCTTCGTGTTTTTTACGTAACTGAGAATAATTCTCCCACCCCAGATAATGCGGATGAATATCAGGAATTTTAAATCCTATTTCTGATTCGATACTGGTACAAGCTTTCAACAAAGTACCCAAATCCTTTGCAATCTCTTTCCTCGATTCCTTAGAAATTTTTCTAGATAAGTTTTCTATTGTTACTGAAATAATTGCTAGTTCTTCAAGAATATTGTCAGCAGTCTTCCGATCCATTTGGCTACCTCCATGTCATATAACTTTTCAATAACGGGCGCAGGCACGCAGGGCATAATGGCGAAGCCGCCCAGCGTGTATGCGTCCCAGCGAACGAAGTGAGCAAGTTTATTGACTTGTTATGCACTTGAGCTTTAAAAAATCTAGTAAGCAAAGTAATAAATCTGAATGAAAAGCTAGTTGCTATTAGCTTTCTCCATGCTTCTCCCATAGTGCGCAGAAGAAACCAATTACTACTGAACTTAAAAGAAGAAGTAAAAAGCCTTTGGCTAAAGTGAGCAGAGATACATCGTTTAACTGTCCACCAAACAATACTTTTATTGCAGCTATCAGTAACAATGCTAAGCCAATTAAGACCGAATACTTCCAAAAACTGTCAAAGAATGGTTTCTTATTCATATCGTTTAGTCTTGAAATTCCCTCAGTGCATAACAATTTAATGTACGGAAAAAATCCTTTATGCAAGGTGGGAAAAGTCCGTATATCCTTTTTCCTAAAACTACACTAACTCAACACAATCAACCCGTTAACAGAACCTAAAAAGCTTTCTCGTGTGAAAGCCGGAAACTTTCCTTTTTATTTTTAAAGGTTCAACTTTGTTGTCTTGGTGTATATAAATACAGTGGTTTGTTGTAACTCATTAAAGGTAAGCATCGGGGTGAATTTTATTAACTTTCCACTCACCGTCTTCTTTAATTAAATCTAGGCTACGTAAGTCTTCAATTTTGGCGTCGTTGTAGGTACCGCTTAAAAAAACGGTAATTGTAGACTTCTCTGCGAACTCATTTCTTCCAACGCGCGCTGCACTTTGTGGGGTAATGGTTACGCTGTCGTACTTTAAATTTAGTAGGTGGCGCTGAACGTTGCTGTTGGTGTGATATCTCGTAAGAATGCGTGACAATTTTTTACTTGAAAGGCGAATAGCGGTATCAAGGTTGTCGTCTTCATAAACGCTTGTTAAAAAGGCAACCGTTGTGTATTCAGGTGTGCTTTCATCTAGCATTCCGTATCTTCCAATGCCTTCTTCTTTTCCGCCGCATCCTGATAAAATCAAAACTGTAAAAAGCCCTAGAAGGGCGTACCACATACGCGTTCTCATTAGCTATACCTTATGCAAAGAGGTCCGTTTCTTATTAATGCTGTAGTATTTTATTGAAGCTAAAGAGCTACGCGCTTCAATAATTTACAACTCGATTATTCACAATATTGAGTTGAAAAGCAAAGCAATAGAACGAAAGCTGAAGGTAACTAGCTAGAAAAGTCACAGTAGATGCTTTAGCCAGAATCAAAAAAACGAGGCGTTAAGCCTCGTTTTGGAATGTAAAAAAGAAAGAATTTTTTTACTGAACTTCTTCTTGTTCGTCAAACGCACCGGCAAACAGCGGGCTGCTTAGGTAACGCTCTGTACCACTTGCTAGCAATACTACAACTACTTTGTCTTTGTTTTCAGGGCGTTCCGCAAAACGTTTAGCTGCAACAACTGCTGCACCAGATGAAATACCCGCAAGAATACCTTCGTCGGTCATTAGCTTACGCGCCATGTCCATGCACTCTTCGTTAGTAACTTGCTCAACTTCGTCAATTAAGTTTAGGTCAAGGTTACCTGGAATGAAGCCTGCGCCAATACCTTGAATTTTGTGTGGCCCTGGCGTTAGCTCTTCACCTGCTAGCGCTTGTGTTATTACTGGCGAGTCTGTTGGTTCAACAGCAATAGAGGTAATTGCTTTGCCCTTGGTGTTCTTAAGGTAACGGCTAACACCTGTAATAGTACCACCAGTACCTACACCAGCTACGAAGGCATCAACTTTACCGTCGGTGTCTTCCCAAATTTCAGGGCCAGTAGTTTTTTCGTGAATAGCTGGGTTAGCAGGGTTATCGAACTGCTGAAGCAACACATATTTTTCTGGATCTGAGGCAACAATCTCTTGAGCAGCAGCAACCGCACCTTTCATGCCCTTAGGCGCTTCAGTAAGAACAAGGTTTGCGCCCAGTGCTTTTAATAGCTTACGGCGTTCTAAGCTCATGCTGCTTGGCATGGTAAGCGTTAGCTTGTAGCCACGCGACGCCGCAACAAATGCCAAAGCAATACCAGTGTTACCACTGGTAGGCTCTACAATTTCTTTACCCTCGGTAAGGACACCGCGCTTTTCAGCATCCCAAATCATGTTTGCGCCAATACGGCACTTAACGCTAAAACTTGGGTTACGCGATTCAATTTTTGCGTATACATTACCTGATGTTACGCGATTTAGCTTAACTAGTGGCGTGCGGCCAATAGATAGGGAATTGTCGTCAAATACGTTCATTATAAATCCTTACCTCGTTCCTTATTTTACAGGAAACCCCGTCTGTCGTGATCTGTACGACCTTTTTAATAGTTAATAATTCAAGGCGTGTAATAGTTAATAATTCACAGCCTGAATTAGGGGATTTCGTCATACCCCTATATCATTGGTCCCAAACAGTAAAATGCAAAGTGCTTTTTAGCTATATGTTATATCTATGGGCAATCATTTGAAGGCCTTGATATTATAGCTAATTCTGCAAAGACGAAAAAATATACGGAGTACAATAATAATGGCTTTTAGTGGTACGTCTAATTATATCGCAACCAAAGACCTACAGTTGGCAGTTAACGCCGCCATTACGCTAGA
This sequence comes from Alteromonas gracilis, assembly GCF_043642145.1. Taxonomy (GTDB): domain Bacteria; phylum Pseudomonadota; class Gammaproteobacteria; order Enterobacterales; family Alteromonadaceae; genus Alteromonas; species Alteromonas gracilis_B. The sequence goes on along the minus strand of NZ_JBHZRZ010000013.1, from coordinate 85,921 downwards.
GCGCCCGCTTCTGATTAAAGGCGAGCCGGGCACGGGTAAAACCATGCTTGCTGAAGAATTGGCCGAAAGCTTGGGCACTGAATTAATTCAGTGGCACATTAAATCAACCACGAAAGCGCAACAAGGTTTGTATGAATATGACGCAGTATCGCGTCTTCGCGACTCTCAACTAGGCGATGACCGCGTTCACGATATCGGCAACTACATTGTGAAAGGTAAATTGTGGGAAGCCTTTAGTGCTGAAAAGCGCCCGGTACTATTAATTGACGAAATTGATAAAGCCGACATCGAGTTCCCCAATGACTTGCTTTTAGAGCTCGATAAAATGGAATTCTTCGTATACGAAACCCAAGAACGTGTAGTCGCGAAGCAACGTCCTATTGTGATTATCACATCGAATAACGAAAAAGAGCTGCCAGATGCCTTCTTGCGCCGTTGTTTCTTCCATTACATCCAGTTTCCGAACCCAGATGAAATGCAAGAAATCGTGAATGTACATTTCCCAGATTTAAAGAAAAAGCTGCTTGATGAAGCATTAAAAGCCTTTTTTGAATTACGCAATATACCAGGGCTTAAGAAGAAGCCGTCGACGTCAGAGCTGATCGACTGGTTGAAGCTATTGGTCGCTGAAGATATTCCACCTGAAGCACTGCATTCTAAAGATGGCAAAGCTGCTATACCGCCGCTTTACGGCGCGCTGCTTAAAAACGAACAAGACATTCACTTGTTCGAAAAACTGGTCTTTATGGCGCGCCGCTAATGCTTATCCAGTTTTTTTATACACTGCGAAAATATCAGGTTAAAACCACGCTGCGCGAGTTACTTGATTTGCTTAGCGCGCTTGAAAAGCACGTGGTGTATGCCGATATCGAAGCTTTCTACAGCTTGTCTCGTACTATTATGGTGAAAGACGAAACCCAGTACGACAAGTTCGATAGGGCATTTGCTGAGTATTTTGAAGGGGTTGAATCTATCGATTTATTCGGCAAAGACATACCTGAAGAATGGCTTCGCAAAGAGATTGAAAAAAACTTAAGCCCTGAAGAGCGTGAAGCGCTGCGCAAAGCCGGCGGCCTTGATGAGCTGATGGAAACCTTGAAGAAACGCTTAGAAGAGCAAGAAAAGCGTCACCAAGGTGGAAATAAATGGGTTGGCACAGGCGGTACTTCGCCTTTTGGCGCTTATGGCGACAACCCAGAAGGCGTTCGAATAGGGCAGAAGGGCAATAGAAAGTTTTCAGCAGTAAAAGTGTGGGACAAGCGCGAATTTAAAAACTTAAGTTCCGATGTGGAGCTGGGTACGCGTAACATTAAAATTGCGCTTAGAAAGCTACGTAAATTTGCCCGCACTGGCGCTAGCGAACAGCTGGATGTTCCTACTACCATAGGCGAAACCGCCAAAAAAGGCGGGCTGCTTGATATACATATGGCGCCAGAGCGTCACAATGCGGTAAAAGTGTTAATGTTTTTTGATGTGGGCGGCTCTATGGACCCACACGTAAAAAGCACCCAAGAGCTTTTCTCCGCAGTGCAAAGCGAATTTAAGTATTTAGAGTACTTTTACTTTCACAACTGTGTGTATGAAGAAGTGTGGAAAGACAACTTACGACGCAATAAAGAACGCATACCTATTTGGGATATCATTCATCGCTATGGAAAAGACTACAAGGTGATTTTTGTGGGCGATGCCACCATGGGGCCGTACGAAATTACTTACCCAGGTGGCAGCGTAGAACATTGGAATGAGGAGCCGGGCAGCGTGTGGATGCAGCGTTTATTAAACCATTTCAGTAATGCGGTGTGGCTTAACCCGCAGCCTGAGAACTACTGGCCGTATTATTCATCGGTAAAAATAATGCGCGAGATTATGGAAGACAGAATGTATGGTTTAACCCTTGAAGGTTTAACCGCAGCTATTAAAGGGCTTAGTAGAAGTCGTTAAGCCCTTCTCGCAGTTTGTCCAAGTACGTTATGGTTGTTGTTAAATTGAATTCAGATGCTTATTACTTAGCGATTGTATTATTAGCTGGCGGCCAAAGTGCACGCTACAAAGGCAATAAGCTATTGTCTAAGCATCCGAGCTCAAAAGTGCCACTTATTGAACACAGTATTCGTGAATTGACAAAGGTGTGTGAACAACTCAATGTGGCTAATGGTTTCGCGCCATACGAAGGTGCTGAGCCGGAAGCTTCAGGCCAGTCATTTTCCCGGAAACTAATCAACGTGGTCACTGGCAAATGGCACGAAAGCATTGAACATCGGCTATCGAATTTACCGGTAAGTATTGTTCACAACACGTCTTGGAAAGAGGGGATTGCGTCAAGCATCCGTTCTGGGCTTCTGCATGTTCTCAATTTACCATCACCAACATTACAAGCCCCACAAACTCGCCTTTACAACAAGGCCGATAGAATCAGCGGCAATAGTGCTTCTTCCTTCGAACGTAGTGTTAACCATGAAAAACGTGAGTGTAATCAAAAAAATAACGCCCAGTTAAACCCTTTACCCAGCCATGTGTTATTTACACTTGCCGATTTGCCTCGCCTGAACGCTCAAGACCTTGCTCGCCTCATTAATGCGTCTAAAGAAAATCCAAATAACATAGTGTGCTGTGAATGGGGCGTCGAGGGAAAGACTAGCAATCGCTTAACGGTGCCAGCGGTATTCCCTAACGTTATGTTTAACGAACTTTTAGCACTTAAGGGGGACACAGGTGCAAAAGCTGTCATTAAGAACTTCGCTAAAGCAGGGAAGGTAACCACAGTGTCTATACCAAATGCACAATTTGATATAGACACGCCGCAAGACTGGGCTTGCGTAGATAAAACCCAGTAAATTAATTAAGCCGCTTTCAAACGTTGTTCAGCATCTGGCCTTTGGATGTAAAGTAGGCGCGTGCCTAACATAATAGCGGCAGCGCTTAAGCCTACAATGAAACCTATCCAGAAACCTGCTGCCGCCATGGGCTCTGCAGTAATCCAGTTCGTTCTACCTAAGATAACACCAGTAGGTAGGCCTATTAACCAATACGAAATAAACGTAATGATAAACATGGCCGTAGTGTCTTTATAGCCGCGAAGTGCGTTGGCTGAGATCACCTGAACCGCATCAGACAACTGAAACAGCGCTGCATAAATTAAAAGCGCATTAGCTAAGGTGTATACGGCTTCATCACTGGTGTACAAGCCAATTATGAATCCCTTCGCTAACAAGGTGAACGTTGCGGTACATGCCGCGGTAAAAAAGCCGATGAGTATGGCCGTTCGAGCGGCTATTTTGGCTTGGCGATGGTTGTTTTGACCAATGCGATAGCCTATGCGAATTGCTGCAGCCATACCAATACTCATTGGAAACATGAACATAAGCGCAGAGAAGTTCAAAGCCACTTGGTGAGCAGCTACCGTGGTTGCACCAAAGGGAGCAAGCAACAACGCTACCAGTGAGAATAAGGTAACTTCGAACAGAATGGTCATGGCAATAGGCAACCCCATTTTAAAGGAGCGATTTATGGTCGCCATGTTGGGTTTGTAAATTTGGCCGAATAAGTTGTACTTTTGCAGCGCAGGCGCAAAGCGAACATAAACAACAGTGGCAATTAACATAGTGTAAATAACTATGGCCGTGGCAATACCGCAGCCAGCGCCACCCATTGCGGGAATTGGACCCACACCATAAATAAATAAGTAGTTACCCACCACGTTTGCCATTAACCCAATAACCGTAATGGTCATTGTCGGCTTTGTTTTTCCTAGGCCTTCACAGTAATTTCTAAGCCATTGATACAGAGCAAATCCAGGCATGGCAAACAATACGTAAAGCACGTAATCAACGGTAATACTGAATAGAACCGGCGCCATTGGAAACAACGCAACAATGCTCTCAGTAAACGGAATTAAGCCTGCAACCGCTAACCCCACAAAGAAAACTAGATATCCTGCTTGTTGGCTAGCATCGGCAATGCCACCTAAATTTTTATTGCCCTGTAAACGAGAAATAATAGGGGGAAGCGCCAGTGCAATACCCTGAATAAAACACAATAAGGGTATTGTAATGCTAAATCCAAGCGCTACGGCTGCCATATCGGTGGCACTGTAACGCCCAGCCATGATGGTATCGCTCACTCCCATGAGCATTTGAGTAATTTGGGCCACTAACAAAGGCCAAGCTAGCTTTAGTACATCTCTACCTTCTAAAAGAAAGCGTTTTTTATTCACGGTAATGTGTCTCTTAAATTATCGCCACAGGCACTTAAATAAAAGGCGGGCTGTGCGTGTGCTACAAAGTTCCAATACTTCTCGATTGGTCAAATCTAAATGCAAAACCTAAGGTAATGAGTTAGTGCGAATTGTGTAACTATATTAGTTTAAAAATGAAGAGGCATAACTTGAACGGTATCGCCTTTCTTTAACTCGCTCACGTTTTCGTGAACTATCATCAAGCAGTTTGCTGAAGTGATAGAGGTCATTACACCAGAGCTTTGCGTTTTGAAGGGAGTAACGTCCCAGCCGCCTTGTGCATTTTTAACCATGGTTGCACGCTGAAAGTCTCGTCGGCCTGCACGTCGTTTTAAAGACGTGGTAATGCTTGCATTTACTAGGAAAGGTTCGTGAACCTTTGATTCCCCTTGCATCTTCTTAATTATTGGCACAACGAGTAGCTTCGCCGTAACGAATGACGACACTGGGTTTCCTGGTAGGCCACAAAACAATGCGTTATTTATTTGTCCTAGCGCGAAGGGTTTGCCTGGTTTTACGGCCACTTTCCAAAAGTCAATGGCGCCCAATTCCGCAATGATATCTTTAACATAGTCAGCATCACCTACAGACACGCCACCGCTACTTACCATTACATCAACGCGTTCGCTCGCTTCAACAAATAGCGCACGTAAGGATGCTTCGTCATCTGCTACAATCCCAAAATCTATAAGCTCTACGTTTTCGTTTTGCAAGATACTGCTAACGCCAACTCGGTTCGATTCAAAAATTTGCGTCGCTTCTCGGGTTTCACCTGGCGCAGCAAGCTCTGAGCCTGTTGCTACTACCCCAACGCGAAGTTTTCTGAAAACCTCTACTGTGCTGCTGCCCTGAGAAGAAAGCAGCATAAGGTGCTCGGCGTGAAGCCGTGTACCTTTGCTTATCAGTGTATCGCCACAGGCAATGTCGTTGGCTTTTTTGCGAATATTTTCCTGTAAACGGGGCACTTTGTTAATTAGCACGGCGCCGTTCTCGCTGGAAGTATTTTCCACCATAACCACAGCGTTTGCATTTGCCGGCATGGGGGCGCCAGTCATAATTTTAAAAGCTTTGCCTTTTTGAAGCGGCTCATCAGCTTTCATTCCCGCTGTAATAACACCTTGTACTTCAAGCCTAGGGGAACAATCGTCCTTTAAATCTTCAACGTTTATGGCGTAGCCGTCCATTGCCGAATTGTTCCACGGTGGTACGTCAATGTGTGCAATTACATCTTGTGCCAGAACTCGATTGTTGGCGTCAAAAGTGCTCACCTGCTCAGTGTCGGCTATCGCTTTTGCAGCGTCTAACGCTTTAGTGAGGGCCTCTTCAAGTGAAAGCCAATGAGATGACATACCAACAACTCCTTTAAATGAATTAACACGCGGATATTACAGAAAAAGCGACGTTATACCAAAGGTTATAACGTGAAATAAAAGAAAGTAGGCAAAAAGGAAGCATTTGAAACGCAAGGTCTTTAGCAGGCAGTTGGCGAATTGTTGTAAATGGTAGCCTTACAGTAGAGCACTTTCCTTAGTTTGCGGGTTAGGGTTAAGTTTCAGTATTTCGCTGAAGCTATTTAACACCCAATCGGGATTATATGTAGCAATGTTTTCGCCGTAATTATAACCATAAGTAAGACCAATACTTTGCATATTTGCGGCTTTAGCGGCAAGAATATCATTCTTAGAATCGCCTACCATTACGCATTGCGAGGGCAATACACCTAACTGCTTGCAAACATGTAAAAGCGGCAAAGGGGAGGGCTTTTTCTCTGACAGTGAATCGCCACCGATAGTAATTGAAAACAACGACGACAAGGAGAAGGATGAAAGAATAGGATCTATAAACTCCGACGGTTTATTGGTGACCAGTGCAAGTGAATAACCTTTTTCGTGTAGTGTATTTAGCGTGGAATGCACGCCTTCATAAAGCACTGTGCTTTTGGTTTTTAACGTTCTGTAATAAAAGAGAAATTTTTCTAGCGCCTTATCAATTTCACCTTGTTTGTCACTGCTTTTTAAATCCGAGGTACCACGTAAGCCCCTTTCAACAAGCATGCGAGCGCCATTCCCAACCCAATGCCTAATGGTTTGCTCGTCAAAGGTAGGAAGCTGATAATCGTTTAACATTAGGTTTAAAGCTTTTGCTAAATCGGGCACCGAATCTACCAGTGTTCCGTCAAGGTCAAAAAGAAAGGTATCGATTTTTTGCATTATTAACGTGTTTTGACTGTGTGTTGAGCAAGAGTAACATCGTAGTACCGATACCGCAGTATCCATTCCGCGGTAGAATTATCGGCTAGTGAAATTTACTCAAAATCTTGATTACTAATCCAAAGTACCTGATAAGGTTTCATTTGCAAGAATCCACTTGAAAGTGAAATTTCATCGCGGGAAATAAGGTCTATCCAATTATCTGTGCCAATTAAGTTAATGTCAGACAATAAGACCGTTTGCTCCTCATCAGATATGTTGCTAATACAGAAAATACCCTGCTTTCTATCAAGGCTTTGTCGCCAATACCCAAACAGTTGGTTGCCTAAGTGCAGCGTAAACTGTGTTGCGTTCGGGTGAAAGGCTGGCTGTGCTTTTCGGATGCGAATAAGCTGAGATAGTCGGGTAAGTACCTTGTGATGCTGCGAGAACGGCGAGTCTAACAGCGCTTCAAGTTCGTTAAAGTCCCAACGTCTTCTATTAATAGAGCGGTTCTGACCAGTGTTTGCCACTTTTTCATAGTCGTTAGACGTGCCAAGCAAACTGTGAATATAAATACCCGGAATTCCTTCCATGCCTAGCATAATGGCATGAGCACAAATAAAGCGATCGACCTGATATTTATCAGGGCCTTTTGTGGTGCCTTGCAGTGCGTCGAACAGCGTAATATTAATCTCGTAGGGCTTTTGCTGGCCATGATCAGAAGCGCGCCACGACACTTTGCCGCCAAAGTGCTGCATGGTATGCACAAGCTCTGAAATTTCCTCGTCAGACAACAACCCTTCAGCAGGACGCAATCCAATACCATCGTGAGAGGCAATAAAGTTGAAGTAGGCTGTACCGTTTTGTGCGGGTGGCATACTCATCATCCAGCTTTTTAAGTAGGTACAGTCACCGGTAACAAGTGTGTTTACCAACAAAGGGGGCAATGAAAAGTTATAAATAGCGTGCGCTTCGTTAGCATTACCGAAATAGGTGAGGTTTTCCCTATTTGGAATGTTAGTTTCGGTGATGATTATTATGGATGGATCTACATGTTCAATTAACGTTCGAATTAAACGGATAACTTCGTGTGTTTGGAACAAATTGATGCAGTTGGTTCCTACAATTTTCCACAAGAACGCCACGGCATCTAAGCGGAAAATTTTAGCGCCTTTGTCAATATATTGCTTAATGATGTCAATAAACGCCAGCAGTACTTTGGGGTTTCTAAAATCAAAATCGACCTGGTCGTGACTAAAAGTACACCACACGTGTTTAGTGCCATTGGCGGTTTCCGTCTCCCTAAGTAAAGGTGACACGCGGGGTCGGGTAACCATAGAAAGATCATCGGCAGGGTCTGCAGTAAAGAAAAAGTCAGAACCCGGCCCTTCGCCTTTTATAAAGTTATCAAACCATACACTTCTTGCGGAGCAGTGGTTGATCACTAAGTCGGTCATTAATCCGTAGTCTTTTGCAATGGCTTCTATGTCATCCCAAGAACCCAGTGCCTCGTTAACGGTAGAATAATCGATGACCGAAAACCCATCGTCCGAGCTATAAGGAAAAAAAGGAAGAATGTGCACATTGTTTATTGTGTTCTTACAATATCGATGCAAAAACCTATTTAACGTAATAAGCGGGCGCTCATCATCGTCGATGACACTATCACCATAGGTGATCATGACAATGTCGTCTTCATCCCAATAGTTGTGGTGTGATAGAGGTGAAGCAATATCCGTTTGCTGCGCAATGCCAATGGTATTCAACAAGTCAGTGGCTAGTGCCTCATACGAGACATCTAGCTCTACATCGGCGTAAATGCTTTCTAAATGGTGCTTTACTTTGTCATGGAGAAGGTCCCATGCCATATCACTTACTCCATATATTCTGCAGTATCGGCTTCAACCGCTTCCAATAATCGTTCTAAAATATCAGGTACGGCACTGGTTACACGGTTCCAGCTAGGAATAAACGGTGTTTCCATCGGGTTTTCTAAGAAGTTTTGACCCGCTTTCATAATGTTGCTGGCAAACATCTCAACCGCTTTTTCTTCGCTGTGAATGTCTAAGTTCAAACCATTCATCACAGCGTCATTGTGATAGGTTTCTATAAAGTCTAGCGCAATACGGAAATAGGTCGCTTTAATTGAACGAAACATTTCATTACTAAACGTATAGCCCTGAGTAGCCAGCTTTCTGAAGATGGCTTTGGTGATATCAATAGACATTTTCGACAAGCCACCTTGGTCGTTATTTAGCGACAAATCTTGGTGCTTGTGATCGTAAATATCACAAATATCGGCTTGGCACAGGCGATTGTGCGAATAATTGCGGTGCATCTCTGACAGCACGCCAATTTCTAAACCCCAGTCGCTAGGAATGCGAATGTCGTTTAATACGTCTCGTCTGAATGAAAATTCACCAGCCAATGGGTAGCGGAAGCTGTCCATATACTCTAAGTATTCGTTGTCGCCCATAATGCGCTTTAATGCGCGAAGTAAAGGCGTTACCAGTAGGCGCGAAACGCGACCGTTTATTTTCCCGCTGGCAACACGCGCATAGTAGCCCTTACAAAACTCGTAGTTAAACATCGGATTGGCTACAGGGTAGATAAGTTTGGCAAGTAAGTCTTTATTGTAGGTCACAATATCACAGTCGTGCAAAGCTACAGACTCTGCGCGGTTAGACGCAAGCACATACCCCATGCAATACCATACGTTTCGACCTTTACCCAATTCTTTTGGTGCCAAGCCTTGTGCCTGAAGCTCTTCATCCAGTGCTTTAAGGCGAGGGCCATCATTCCAAAGTACTCTGTGGTGCTGTGGAAGCTTTCCAAAAAACTTAAGGGCGTGCTTGTATTGCTCTTCGTTTGCACGATCTAACCCGATAACAATTTCTGAAAGGTAAGGAACTTCAGTTAATTCATTAACGATATGCGGAAGTGCGTCACCCTCTAATTCAGAAAAAAGTGACGGAAGAATAAGTGCCATGGGGCGCTTTTGTGAAAATTGCAGAAGCTCTGCTTCTAGCTCTTCGGTAGGACGACGAGCTAAGTTATGTAACGTAGTAATCACACCATTTTGATAAAAATCAGCCATGTGTCCTCCAGATTATAGCGATAGCAATTGAGTAAGCATTTCGTTCCAGCCTTCAGGGCCGGTTAGGGTGCTGGTATAAACCTCTTCTTTTTTTACTGCTGGTGGAGGGTTTACCTGTGATAAAATGCGTATAGGGACGTGCGCCGCTTCAAGCATTGCTACGTCATTTTTACCATCGCCAAGGGCAATGGTTTTAACTTTGGTGGTATGTTGTTTTTGGTATTCACTGGCCAGCCACTTAAGCGCTTGGCCTTTGTCGCAATTACCTGAAATATGAATGAAACGACCGCCTTCTAACGGAAAAGCACCCCGATCTTTTACCACTTTTAAGAATTGCTGCTTTTCTTCATCAGTACCAAGCCATAGAACTGGCTCACCGAATTGACGCTTTGCAGCAAGTGAGGCAGAGCGCTCATCAAGCCCAGTACATTCCTGTATCTCGTCAATCGACATTTTAGAGAACTGTTTATACTTTCCGTCAAATTCACTCCCTACTTTTTCTAGAAGCTTGATCCAGTAGTTTTTGTTTGAAATAAACGCCTTACACCAGTAGCCATCTACCCAAACCGTACCGCTGGGCTTTTGCTTGAAAAAACCATGAGGAATGAAAATGGCCGCTCCGTTTTCTATAATAAAAGGACCATCCAACGCCATGTTTTCCCGCAATGGCTGTAGCTCAGCAAATGTTTTACTGGTGGTAGGAATAACCGGAATATCTTTTTCTTCTAATGCCGTTAAAGCCGGTTTCGCCGCCTCAAATGAGTAGGTATGGTGGTCTAACAACGTGCCGTCCATATCGGTGAAAACAAGCGTTTTCGTCATCTTTTTACATCCTGTTTAGTTATCGTTCTTTTATTATCAAGATAGAACACCGTGTCGCATTTTTCAGGCAAATGTTGCAATGCGTGTTCAGTAATTCGCTGGTAGTGTTGCACAAAGTTTGCCACTTCTTCATCAGACATAATGCCGTTGTCGTTGCCTGAGGATTTTTGGGCCAGCTTGTGCTCTTGTTCTAAACGCCATTGGTATACGCAATCAAAGCTAGGAGCTTTAAGCATGATGCGGTAATCAATTTTTTCAAAAAGCGCTTGGTAATCACCTGCTAATTCAGTATTCACAAACGATCGCCAAATACCTAATGGGTCTTCTACTTCCTCTAGGTGATTAACAGGGCGTTTAAGCTCCACAGATGCCTGAGCGGAAGCGCCTACACACCAACCTTCAAGTATGATGAAGTCGGGTGACGACGTGATAACGGGCCATTGCTTAGTTGGAAAAGGGTTGTCAGTCGCTTTGTTAAAGCGAGGTAACGATGTGCGATTACCTTTATCGAGATTACGAAGTGTATTTAGCGCCAGAGGGATGTCGTGAGTTCCTGGAACGCCGCGCGTTGCTAAAAGTGGGTGAACTTTTATTGCAAGGGCATTCCGCTTTGTCTGGTCGTAATAAAAGTCATCTATCGACAGCGATACCACACGTTTTCCGTGCACCGATGAAAGAAAGCTCTCGATAAAACTGGTCAGAGTAGATTTGCCCGATCCCTGGCAGCCATTTATACCAACAATAAACGGCTTGTTTGCACTATTTTGGTGCTTAAGTAGCTGCTCACATAATGGCATGAACCATTTTTGTGCAGTTTCTGCGTAACTACTTGGCAATTGATGCGTAGTTAGAAAGCCATGTATATCCATGTTGTCACCTTAATCAATGCAGAATTCGCACGTTCTTATTGATTAAGATAACAACATTTGTGCCAATCAGGTAACGGTTACGCGTTCCTAACGGTTACTTCTTATTGGCGACAATTACGGCCCTTTGTGGTGCAGGGTAGCCTTCGATTGTGCGGGTAATATCTTCCGGATCGAGAAAATCTTTCAAAGATTGTGACTCCATCCATGACGTTGAGCGCTGCTCATCTAAGGTTGTGTGATTAACATCAACTACGCGAATATTTTCAAAACCCAAACGGCTTAACCACACGCCGAGGGCATCGGTGCTCGGCAGAAACCAAACGTTTCGCATTTGTGCATAGCGCTCGCCCGCCATTAGAACAGTATTTTCATCGCCGTCTACAACTAAGGTTTCAAGCACTAATTCACCACCTTTTCTCAGCTGATCTTTAAGCTGCTGTAAAAACGACATGGGGTCTTTGCGGTGGTAAAGCACACCCATTGAAAACACAGTATCAAAGGCCTTAAGCGGCTGCATGTCTTCAATACCCATAGGCAGAAAATGAATATTTTCAGAAGATACGCTGCTTTTGCTAATAAATTGCTTGATGGCGTGAAACTGAATTAGGAACAACTGGGTTGGATCGATACCAATCACCTTATTGGCACCTTCACCCAGCATTCGCCACATGTGGTAGCCACTTCCGCAGCCCACATCTAGTACGTTTCGCCCTTCAAGTGAGGCGATGTGAGGCGCTACGCGATCCCATTTCCAATCTGAACGCCATTCTGTGTCAATATGAATGCCGTGCAAGTTAAATGGCCCTTTGCGCCAAGGCATAAATTGCTTTAGCAAACCTTCAATTTGCTTGCGAGTATACTGGTCTATATCGCTTTCATTTCCTATCGAAACGCTCGATGATAATTCGACAAGGCTTGGCTGTGTAGCTGGTAATTTGTTTAGTAATCGGCACCATTTATCGAACTCGCCGTGTTTTGCGGTGCGTTGCCACGTATCCATTAATGCTGGCAATGTTTGAAGCCAGTGTGAAAGCGGGCTGTCTAACAACGATTTGTAACAGTCATTAAACCAAGTCTGTTCTAATTTACTCATAGCTATCTCTATGTGTTATTGGAGTCTCAAAAAAAGCGGCGAATTTTTTGCGTTTCGAGATTTAGGATTTGATGGCAACCATCGAGGTAAAGTTATAGCATTTGTACCACATCACAACGTCGGCAAAGCCAACATGCTTTAACCGCGATTCGTGTTCGCTGAATGTGTCGGTCAACATCACTTTTTCTAATGCAGCGCGTTTTTGACTAACTTCTAACTCGCTATACCCATTATCGCGTTTAAACTGGTGGTGTAAGTCAACCAGCAGCTCGTTGCCAGATAGGGTGGGGTGGCGTATTTTCTCTGATAGCACTAACAGGCCACCAGGGTTTAATCCGTCGAAGATGCGTTTTAAAAGTGCTTCGCGATCGGCAGGTGGGATGAATTGCAAAGTAAAGTTCATCACGACCATGGACGCATTTTGAATATCTACGTTTTGAGCGAAATCTTGCTCAATAGAAATCGGGTTGGGTAAAGTAAATGTTTGAACAACTCGCTTACAGCGTTCAACCATAGCTTCAGAGGCATCAACCCCAATTATTTTACAGGTGTTGCTTGGCACTGCTCTGGCTACCGACAAACTGGCCGCACCTAAACTACAACCAAGGTCATAGACCACAGATTTAGGTGTAACAGCTGTTTTTGCAAGTTCGCCTATAGTGTGCACTATGGTTTCGTACCCGGGTACTGACCTTTGTATCATATCGGGAAACACATCAACGACAGACTCGTCAAATTTAAAGTCATCTACTTTATTGAGTGCCTTTGCATATATATTGTCGTGTTTCTTCACTGTGAATCTTCGCTTAGCTAAATAGGAGCGCAATTTTACCGTTTGGTACGTAAATGCCAATGGAAAACGCTAAATTTGTTATATTTTACGTGATTTTTCTGGATTAGGGCTTTTCGTAAATGAACTAACGTATTAACCTATAGTTACAATACAAAAAGGAAGCAGTAACGCTAATGACGAGAATTCTAGTAGCAGACGATCACCCATTGTTTCGTGAAGCCTTAAGCGGCGCGTTGGAGCCTTACTTTGAGAATGCACAAATTATTCAAGCAGAAAGTTTGGATGATGCGTTGGAAAAACTGAATGAATTCGACGGTGTTGAATTAGTGCTTCTTGACCTAAATATGCCAGGCGGTGAATATTTTAATGGTCTAATCACGCTGCGCGAACAATACCCGAATATTCCTATTGGCGTTGTTTCTGGAAGCGATACGGTTGAAGTTGTTGCTCAAGTGATGAGTTTAGGTGCGCAGGGCTTTATACCTAAAGTTTCTCAAACTCGAGAAATTGCACAAGCTATTGTCGATATCATTGGCGGTAAGAAATGGCTTCCAGAAGGAATGGAAGAAGAGCTCGAGAAAGTTGATGACGAGCTAAAAGTGCTTCTTCAGCGTTTTCGCGAACTTACACCTAAACAAATTCAGGTGCTTTCATACTTGCGCGCTGGCTTGATGAACAAGCAAATTGCCCATGAAATGAATGTCACTGAGGCAACCATTAAAGCGCACATTAGCGCGATTTTACGTAAGCTAGAGATAAACACGCGTACTCAAGCAGTATTGTTAATGGATAAGCTACAGCTTAGCTAATTCCCAGAAATCTTTTTACTAAAAAACCGGGTTTGTACCCGGTTTTTTTGTTTCTATGTTTTCTCTCCTGCGCTTTCCTCTAGTTTGCACATTATCGCTAGAGGCACATCCCGACTTGTTTTTATCATGTACATGGCTTTGTAAATGCAAGCGCGCTAACAACATTACCTACATATCTAACCTTATCGGCTAACAAGCGGTAAAACGCTTCTATTATCGCAAGTACTAGTATTCATGACGTGAAGCGTTATGTGAGAGAAATAGGTAACAAAAAAGGCGTGATTTCGAAAGGTTATCGAAATTACGCCTTTTTACAGTGAAAGCAGCTCCCAACTAAGGTTGCTACTTAACGATTTTAGATTAGCCTGCGTTTAATTAAGCGGCTTTACCACTTCTTTTCTTAGCTGAACTACTCGAATTTACTTTCGCTACTAGCTCTTCGTGGTCGAAGTCATCAACGTTGATAGTGCGAAGTCTTCCTGCTTCAGTCTTGCGAAGTAGGTTGGCTTCTTCCTCGTTGATTACACCTTCTGCCAGTGCTTCATCAGCAAGTACATCTAAACGCGTGAATGGCAATTTAGCTTTCTTGTGCTTGCAAATGCGCTCGAATATAGGCTCACATGCCAATACGTCGTCAAGCGTTTGCTCAAGATCGCCAAATAAGCTGCCGTCTTCGCGTGTCAAATACTGACCATAACCTAAACGGCTACGAGCTGTTGATGGTGTTTGAAGCATTTGGGCAATAGCATGCTCAGTTTTATCAGACGGCTTGCCAATACGACGGCCAAATGGAATTACCATTACGCGAAGCGCTGCGGCAATTGCTCGGTTAGGGAAGTTCGCCAAGAAGTCATCAATTGCCGTTTCAATATCATGCAAAGTGGTTTGCATTGCCCAATGTAAAAGCGGTAAGTCTTCTTTTAAACGGCCTTCTTCGTCGAAGCGCTTAAGTGTTGTACTGCCCATGTAAAGGCCACTTAAAATATCACCTAAACGCGCTGACAAACGTTCACGACGTTTTAGATCACCGCCAAGAACACCCATAGATACGTCGGTAAGTAGTGCTAAGTTTGCACTGTAACCTTGTAGAAGCTTGTAGTAACGAGCCGTTTCGTCGGTAAACGGTGCGCTGCTGAATGCGCCGTTAGTTAACGAGAACCAAATACTCCTAACCGTATTGGCAACGGCAAAGCCAATGTGACCAAATACCGCTTTATCAAATGCTTTCAGTGCTTCTTTCTTGTCTTCAATCGACGCGGCTTCAATTTCTTTAAGTACGTAAGGGTGGCAACGCATTGCTCCTTGACCAAAGATCATCATGTTACGGGTTAGAATGTTTGCACCTTCTACCGTAATAGAAACCGGCACGCCTTGATAGCCGCGACCCAGGTAGTTATTTGGCCCAAGCATTACGCCTTTACCGCCGTGAACGTCCATCGAATCATTGATGATTTGACGCATCTTCTCGGTTAGATGGTACTTACAGATAGCCGAGATAACAGAAGGTTTCTCGCCTAGATCAACACCCACTGTAGAGAAGCGAGTCACGCCATCCATCAAGTAGGCGTTACCGCCGATTCTAGCGAGCATTTCTTCAACGCCTTCCATATGACCAACAGGCATACGGAATTGACGACGAATACGTGCGTACGCACCCGTTGCAAGCGAAACTGATTTCGCTCCACCAGCTGCCGAAGAAGGAAGGGTTATACAGCGACCAACTGACAAACATTCAACAAGCATACGCCATCCGCGACCCGCCATTTTCGGGCCACCAATAATGTAATCAATCGGTACGAAGATATCTTCACCTTTAATTGGACCATTTTGGAATGGAGTATTAAGAGGGAAGTGGCGACGACCAATTTCTAAGCCTTTTGTGTCACGTGGGATAAGTGCACAGGTAATGCCTGGCTCTTTATTGTCACCAAGAAGGCCGTCAGGGTCTTGAAGCTTAAATGCAAGACCAATAACGGTAGCAACAGGCGCAAGCGTAATGTAGCGCTTGTTGAAAGTTAGGCGCATACCCAATACTTCTTCACCGTTCCATTCACCTTTACACACCACACCCACATCAGGAATAGCACCGGCGTCAGAGCCTGCCTCTGGTCCAGTCAGTGCAAAACAAGGGATCTCTTCACCCGCAGCTAAGCGAGGTAGATAGTGGTCTTGCTGTTCTTTCGTGCCATAGTGCTGAAGCAATTCGCCAGGGCCTAATGAGTTAGGTACACCAACGGTGCTCGATAATACGGCACTAACACCAGCAAGTTTTTGCAGAACGCGTGATTGTGCATACGCAGAAAACTCTAGACCACCATATTCTTTCTTAATGATCATGGCGAAGAATTTGTGCTCTTTTAGGAACTGCCAAATTTCAGGTGATAGGTCAGCATCTTTGTGGTTAATCTGCCATTCATCCACCATCGAACAAACTTCGTCACATGGACCATCTAAAAACGCTTGTTCTTCAGCAGTTAAACGACCCTTTGGAATTCTGTGCAGTTTATCCCAGTCAGGCTTACCGCTAAAGATATCGCCGTCCCACCACACGGTTCCCGCGTCGATAGCTTCCTGCTCGGTGCTCGACATTTCTGGCATGACTCTGCGATAGAAAGCAAGGAGCTTCTTAGAGATGTGCTGTTGTCTAATGTTTGCAAGTGTGAATGGCAGTGTTAATGCAAGAAACACTACCCAACCTAGCAGGCCAATATCACCGAATAAGGTGCCTAAAATCATAACACCTGCGCCCATGGTAACTGCTGTTACCAAGCTGGTACGCTGATAGCTAGCAACCGCTAGTGTCAGAACAACCAGTAAAAACCATATAAAATCTGCCATACTTCACTCCTGAAAGGCGTTGAACGTTACACTTATCTGAACGACGACCCACACTCGTTTAAAAAATTATCGGGCATGGAAACGAGGTCAGACCAGCATGCTGTAAACCTATTATTTAATAGGGCAAAGATCAAGATTTTTACATGAATATTCTATTAACAACGATGTAAATAATAGGGTAAAGCATTACCTGCCTTATAAGTATAGTCGTTGCTTATAAATACTGATTTAGAATGTGAATTTAACTCGGAACAAGCCGCGATAAAATGAGAGAGGAATAGGTGTAATAATAGCTAAAAATGCACGCCATTTTGAGCGTTTATGGCGCGCATTATTTTGATATGTTAAATAATTATTAAAATTAAATTTGGTGGGCTTGAGGCCGAACTACTGAGTTTCAAACGATTTCAATTTGATATCGCCTTGTTCGTCGCCCTCTTTAAACTGTTGTAGTCTAACCAATGTGTAATTTAATGAAGGTGCGAACCATGCAAACGTTTCTCGTTTCTTAGAATCTCGAATAAGCTTAACTTTCACAGCTTCTATCTTACCAAAGGGCAACGACAACACTTCTTCGTCGACAACTTGTACACCGTAATGCCTAAGTTCACCGCGGTAATTTATAAATTTATAGTCTAGCGATGTTTTACCTTCGGCCAGTTGCTTTGCAAGGTCAATGCGATATATCTGATTATCAAACTCGCCATTCCAGTCGAACGTCTCGCCGTTTTCTACAGCAATCTTTCCTTCGCCTTGTTGACTAAACGTAACTTTAAGTTCTTTATCGGGGCCTGTACCAGAACGGTTGTAATAATATTCTGAAGGAACAACCGTATTTTCATCAATAGTGAAAATAGAGTGTTCACTGCGTTTGTCAGACAGGAAAAACTTAGAAACTTTGGACGTGTAAAGCAAAGAATATTGGTGTTCGCCCAGCTTTGAAAGCTCAATGTTTGCTTCACCTACATCGTCGCCCCATTTGTAAGCGGTGTAGGTGGCTTTATAGGGCTGAAGCGGCAACTCAGCAATTTCGTTTGCCTGAACGGGCACTGCTAGCGTTACTGCTAACAGTGCACCTAAAGCAAAAGGCTTAGTCGCTTGCATAACCAGATTCTGGAAGTTCTTGCTCATCTAAAACTGCCTTATTGTTTCTCATCGAAAGTCTACCTGCACTAAACCAAGATAGCACAAGTGGATAAATTCGACGTTCTTGTTCCTGAACACGTTCAGCTAAGTCGCTAGCAGTGTCTTCTTCAAACACTGGCACGCGACTTTGAATGATAACGGGGCCGCCATCGAGTTCAGGCGTTACAAAGTGCACACTCACACCGTGCTCTTTATCACCATTGTCAATTGCTCGCTGGTGTGTATTCAAACCTTTGTACTTTGGCAACAAAGAAGGATGAATGTTCACTAATTTTCCAGCAAAATTATCAACGAACTCAGGTGTCAGGATACGCATGAAGCCAGCAAGAACAACACAGTCAGCGCCTATCGCTTCAATTTGTGCTCTTAAGGCTTCATCATAAGACTCACGTGAATCATACTTGTTGTGATCTAAACAGATTGCTTCGATGCCTGCTTCGCGCGCACGTTCAAGGCCAAAAGCGTTAGGTCTATTGCTTATCACACCACTTATTTGCGCATTTAAGCGACCCGCTTTTATCTCATCGATAATGGCTTGTAAGTTACTTCCGTTACCTGAAATAAGTACGCATAGTTTGGTTACACTATCACTCACGCGTTTATCTCTACTTGCTCTTCGCCGTCTTTCGCTGCGATGTCACCAATAACCCACGCATTTTCACCGTGCTCTTTAAGAATGGTCAGGGCTGTGTCTGTGTCGCTCTCGTCTACAACAATTACTAAACCAACGCCACAGTTATATGTACGGTACATTTCATGACGTGTTACGTTACCGTTTTCTTGTAACCAAGAGAAAATAGCAGGCCATTCCCAAGTGCTTTCGTCAATAACCACTTTCGCATCTTCTGGAAGCACGCGTGGAATATTTTCCCAAAAACCGCCGCCTGTAATGTGAGAAATAGCGCTTACTTGTACTTCTTCAAGTAGAGCCAGTACCGACTTAACATAGATGCGAGTAGGTTCAAGAAGCTGGTCGATGATTGGCTTGCCGTTTAAATCGGCATTAACGTCTGCGCCACTTACTTCAATAATCTTTCTTACTAAAGAATAACCATTTGAGTGTGGACCTGATGAGCCCAGCGCAATCAATTTTTGACCTGGCTTAACGTTTGTGCCATCAATAACTTTATCGGCTTCAACTACGCCTACGCAGAAGCCGGCAATATCGTAGTCACCATCGTGATACATGCCTGGCATTTCCGCCGTTTCGCCGCCAATTAACGCACAACCTGCTTGTTCGCAGCCCGCACCAATACCTGTCACAACCGAGGCGGCGACGTCAACGTTAAGCTTTCCAGTCGCGTAGTAGTCAAGGAAAAATAGGGGTTCGGCACCTTGCACGATAAGGTCGTTAACACACATTGCTACTAGGTCGATGCCAACACCGTCATGGCGGTTAGCATCCATAGCAACTCTTAGCTTTGTACCCACGCCGTCAGTACCTGAAACAAGTAGCGGCTTTTTATATTTGGTAGGCAGTTCACAAAGAGCACCAAACCCACCCAAATTACCTTTTACTTCAGGTCTGTGGGTTTTCTTGGTAACAGATTTAATGCGTTCAACAAGTTGATTACCTGCATCGATATCTACGCCTGCATCTTTGTAACTTAAAGAGGTTTTATTTTCGCTCACGGTTGGGCCCTGAAACTAAGAGGTAGAAAACCGCGGATTCTACCAGCAAGTCGGCACAAGTCCAATTTGTGACGGCTATTTTCTGCGCTTTTTGATCTTTTTTATTTTAGGGGTGAAATTCAACACAATATAAATGACAATAGAAGGCTATCTTTTGGTGAACATCTTGCTTAATAAAATGTCTTGCACCATATAGCAGGGCACGTAGTGCGCATGTTAGGCCGTATTTCGAATGCACATTGCATCAGGTTTAACTGACGATTCAGTAGGTAAGGAATGGGTTTTAAGAGAGTATGGAGTGTCAATGTTAACGGCAGTAAAGCGCAACACCATTGGAAAAACTAAACAGAGACTTCGTTTGAAGCGCGTTTTAAGTGTCTCTTTAATCGCGTTGTTAAACGTTGCGGCGTTCTCACACGCTGCTCAGCGCGTTGTTGTAAATGAAGCGCAAATTCAAGTTGATGATCAATCGCAGCGAACGCAACAAGCCGCACTTAAAAGGGCGCTAAGGCAGGTGTTTGTTAAAATGTCTGGTAGTACCAGCGTGCTCGACAATGCGGGTGTTAGAGCCGCAATAACCTCTCCCCAATCTTTACTTCGTTCCTATCAATTTGACTATGACAACGGCAAAACTTATTACGTGGCAGAATTTGACCAAGCAAAACTCAGTGAAATATTGCAGCGTGAAATGCTTCCACTATGGGGTGACAGACGACCGGAGACAATTGTTTGGTTAGCAAAAGAAGATGAACGCGAAGCGCGCGTTATTTTGGATGAGTCACTTAATTCAGAGCTACAGTACGTTCTTAAACAGACCGCGAAAGAGCGCGGTGTACCTTTAAGCTTACCGCTTATGGACCTTACTGATAATGTTACTATTTCCACTTACGATGTATGGGGGAGGTTTGTAGGGCCATTGCGAAAAGCATCAGTACGATATGGAGTAGACAATATTATTGGTGCGCGAGTCTATCGAAACGGTCCTAGCGCAATTCCTGATTTACCTGAAAATGTGGTGCCTTCAGGTACTATCGAGTCACTGGACGATGTTGTAAATGAAGAAGCACTAACAAGCTCTCAGCCACGCTCATCCCAGGTTCTTGTTGACGATCCGACGACAGGTTCATCTGATAGTTCGGCAACAATCAATAATGAATTAAACGATTCAATACGTGATGTGCGAAACGCGTCGCTTGGCTATGAAGGCCAACCGAAAAATGCGGAACTTATAAACATTCCAGAAACAGAAAACGCAACTGTTCCCTTTACCATGAATGAATTCGCCGATTACGCTAAACGTGCTGACGAAGGCGATTACGCCCTTGACTGGGTATTTATTGGTGGCGGTAAGGTGAGTTACGGAAGCATTTATGGCGAGACACCTGAGATCCTCGGAAACCAATTGGTTGACGCCTACTCAAACTACTTGTCTTCTCTTTATGCTATTGTTGGCATAGAAGCGTCTGAGCGCGAAGTGATAAAAGTATCGATTGCCAATATAGGCTCGATAAACAGTTATGCCAATGCGACAGAATATTTAAATAGTTTGAGTGTAATTGAAAGTGCGACGCTAGTGGAACAGTCTGGGACCGTAGCCACTTACTCCCTAACCTTAATCGGTACAATAGATGATTTGCTAAACAGCATAAAATTAGAAAGCAAATTACGTCCGGTGACCGATGCTTACGGTCAAACCGTGAAAGGGCACAGCTTTTATTGGAGCAATTAGTTTAGTATGCAACTGCCTCTGCCCGTAACGTTACCCGTAGACGAAAATTTCGATAGTTTCGTAAACTCCGGTAACGAAGAAGTGGTCTCTGTTTTAAAACAGATTGCAGAAGCGCTGCCGCATTGGCGTCAGGCTCCTGAATTAGCACCGTTAGCATCACTGCAGCTTCCACTACTTACTTTGCTTGGCAGCTCTGCCATTGGAAAGAGTCATTTGCTATTTGCCACATGTCACCATTTGGCTAATAAGTCAGTTAGCCATCTCTATCTTAATTTAAACAATTACAGGGCGTGGTCACTGGATATTTTCGAAGGATTAGAAAATCTTTCACTAATTGCGCTAGATAATATACATGCAATCGCGGGTGACCTTCATTGGGAAGAAGCACTGTTCGACTTATTGAATCGTGTTTTTGAGACGAAGCATGCGTTAGTCATGTGTACAAGCCAACTAGGGCCTTCAAACCCTGCGTTTGTTTTACCTGACTTACGCTCTCGCTTGGCGTGGGGCGTGATTTATCACGTAAATCAGCTGGATGATAATGGCCGTGAAGAAGCGCTACGTTTACGTGCCGCAGAGCGCGGTTTGACGTTGTCAAATCAAGCACTACAGTTTCTTTTGCATCATAGCGAACGAGACCTGAAAAGCTTAATGTCGTTATTAGCGCGGTTAGACACACGCTCTTTGCAAGAACAGAAACGCTTGTCGGTGGCCATGGTTAAGCGAGAGCTTAAACTAAGTTAGAAAGTAAGCGAGAGCTTAACTTGAATTAAAGCGAACGAGCGGAAGCTTAAACTAGACAAGAACGAGCAAACATCGCTTCACAATGCATAATTTAGCCAAGCGTGAACGTTACAAACACAATGTATCGGTCAACTTCGAACCCTTAAGTGGCTTATGTCGTTTGCATGTAGTTCCCGAAACGCCATCGTTAGGGGTTTTCCCTTCTGTTGTTAATCTCAGCAATTGTTCTAAATTCTTCTAAAACAGAAAGCCCATTCTCAATTGTTGATATCGCGTCAGTTTTGAATCCATTTTCTACCAAACCACTAGTAATATTTTGCTCATTAGGGTTTGGACTAGAGGCAGATTCTCGCCATGTTATGCCAGTTGGAAGCATAAATGGGCCGGGTAGAGAAGCTTGAATACTTGGCACATTTAAATCTGGTAGTATTCTACTCACAACGTAGTCCACTCGCATGGTGACACGGTCGTCACTCACTCGGTTGCGCTGCGCCCATGTCGGTGTAAAGCTCCCATCTTTAAGGGTTTCTTGTGTAAACACCCCAATGTCGGCTTCTGCATCAAGTCGATATAACATCATGAAGCGTTCAAAGAGCATGGCAAGATCTTCACGTTCGGTAAAATAAGCGTAAAAGGCTACAGCACCATCATTTTCGAACCAATTTGCAACTTGTTGTGCGGTATAGTTACGCTCAGCATCAGACGCCGTTGCGCCACCAAACCTTACCTCGGCCAGCGCATGTAACTGAGAAGAGTTCAAGGGAAGGGACGCTGCTAATCCGGTTGAGATGGGGGAGCTGTCATCATATGTTGAAAGCGGGCTTGCGTTGTTGGGCAACTGCGCCCATTCAGTATAATCAAAAAAATCGTTTGCGTGGGCCAACTCGTGATAAAGCAAGTAGCTAAGCGCAGCTTCCACATCGCGTGCGCTGCGAGTCTGCCTTGCAGCGGCACTTGATGTGCTAATTATAGGGAAATAGTATGCTCCGTTTTTTACATAACGCCATGAGGTCGTAAAATCGAGCTCACTTCCAAAACCGCTTCTATAATCAGGCCGCGTATTTAGCGTGTCACGCTCTTGTGGCGTACGCCAAAAATTATTGGCGTCAAGGTAAATAGCGCCCGTTGCTACCCAGTAAAATGAAGGGCGTATATCGTACGATATCACTACCGCAGTAGTAGCACGTAGAAGCTGTAGCATGTCGTCGCGAGTAGCAGAGGTTTCTAAAAACGTCCTGAACGCATCTCCCATCCAAGGATGGGAGACGAGTGTTCTGTCCAAAATGTCATCTATTGTAGGGTTTTCCGTGCGCTGCCCGATAAGCGGTAGCCTAGAAAAAGTGCAGCTGTTTGCTATCTGATTGTTGTAGACACAGTCGATCAACGCCGAAGCGTATGGACTATCTGAACGGTAAGGTCTCATGTGCGCGCTCACAGTTGCAGCAGGGGATACCTCATCATCAACAAAAAAGCCGTTATTATTAATTGCTATATTTTTTACCAGCACTTGCGCGGTGTCGGTTAATGTTTGGCCACTGGAGAGTGTTACCGTACTTTCAATTTCAATAATTTCATCGTTATTCACACGCGGGGCTTGAAAGTAAATGGCATGAGAATAATCGCCAGTATTAAATTCAAAGCTGCTCACCGTTGGCCCAGACGTCTGGCGCCATTGAATATCGCTAATATCCGTGCTTTGCACATTGATTGTGTCGACGCGAAGCGACACTCTGCCACCTTCTGTCGTTTCGTGGCCCAATCGCAGTGCGGCTAAAGGTGAGGTGTTCTCGTCAACCTGCAATACGATAGAATCTGTAAGTCTAGCGCCGTTATCAAGGCGAACATTAACCGTAACGTCAAAGCTACCAGAAGTTTCAATGTCAAAACCAATAGCTTGAGTGTGTGCGTTGAGAGGTTGACGTGAAATACCAGAAATTTGCCACTCAATTTCTTCAATGGAATAACCAGTCGGTGCAGTGACCGCAAAGTCGACTGCATCGCCTACAACGGCGTTTTGAGAGCCAGAAATATTAACTACTACTGGATCAGGTGAGGGGGCCTGTGGCGAGGAAGGCGGCTGCGTATCATTACTTGAGCTCGACCCTCCACACGCAGAAAACATCAGTAACGAGACTAAAAATACTGAGAGTTCGCGTAACTGTCGTGTCATTTCCCCCCCCTTAATGCATGACGCTTGCTTTGTTATACCGCAGTATTGGCTAGGCGTGGCCTTACAATTTTTTAATTCTGGCCTTGCTCAAAGCGCGCTTTTTCTTCCTGCATCTCTTCTTTAAGCTTTTTGAGACCAAGTCCAAGCTCACGTCCGCGCTTTCTTGCAAATGCGCTGCAGCCTACAAACATTCCTGTACACAAGATAATTTCAACTACAGCATACCAACGCTCGGCGGGCACTGCATACGCGACCGTACAGCCGTGAATTAGGTAGAACAAAACGATGAAGTTCGCCCATGCATGGGTGTAAGGCTTGCCTTTTAATACCCCCCAGTACGGTAACAATAGAGGTAAAATATAGAACAAGGCAATGAAAAGCGGCGAGTAAGTGTGCGCTTTAGTAAATGTAAATTGCCATAACGTTATCCATACAATTAACCCAGTGTGGCTAATTAGTGCAAGATAGCGAAAGAAGCGCGTATCTGGTGCCATGTTAAATCTCCGGTGAAATCTTATCGACTAAATTTATTTTAAGCCTCGCTCGAAAGCCTTTTGGCAAACATCGCTAATCGTTTGCCTTGTGCAAAACATAAGGCTTTTTCGTCTGCGCTTAACTGTTCTGGGGCAGATTGATTGTGATGTGCAACGTGAGTGACGCCATAGGGGCTACCACCTGTGGTGGTATTGTGCAGCTCAGGTTCGCTATAAGGCAATCCGCAAATCACCATGCCATGGTGAATTAGCGGTATCATCATTGATAGCAGCGTAGACTCTTGGCCACCATGCATAGATGACGATGATGTGAACACACAGGCAGGTTTGTCGATGAGCGCGCCCTTTAGCCACTGACTGCTGGTAGAGTCTAAAAAGTGCTTCACCGATGCTGCCATATTGCCAAATCGAGTTGGGCTGCCCAAGGCAAGCGCGCTACACTGCTCTAGCTCTTGTAGTGTAACTTGTGGAACGTTAGCAGTAGCATCTTGTGTAGCTGAATTTGAATGCTCATCATTAATACTTTTCACCGTACGTACTATCACAGGCACATCTTGCGACGAAACACCCTGTGCAATGGCGTCAGCGAGTCGTTTGGTGCTGCCATGGCGGCTGTAATAAAGTACGAGAATAGGTTGCACTACAAAATTTCCAAAACAGATTCAGGCGGTCGGCCAATTCGCGCTTTGTCACCATTCACAACGATAGGACGTTCTATCAGCTTCGGCGTGGTCGCCATCGCTTCAAAAAGCTCTTCGTCTGATAACGTATCATCGGCTAAATTAGCCGCCTTATATTCTGCCTCTTTTGTACGCATCATCTGTCTAACTGATTCAACGTTAAGTTTTTTAAATATTTCTTTGAGTTCCTGCACGGCGAGAGGTTGTTTTAAATACTCAACGACTACTGGTTTAACCCCTTGTTCTTCAATTAAGGCAAGGGTTTGTCGACTTTTGGAACAACGAGGGTTGTGGATAATAATAATGTCTGTCATGGATAGCCCCATTTTCATGATCTTTTCATTCGGCGCGAACTATTGCGTTTTTGCTTTCGAATATCAAGCAGTTTACCTTCATCTGCAGACAAATTGCGCAATTTTCTAAAGCGTTGTTTTACAGAACCGTACAAATTTTAACTGTTCGCACTTTGAAATAAAAAATAGAGAAGGGTATTGGAATCTGGCACTATGAAAAAAACGAATAATTCAGAGGGTTGCATGTCGTCATCGAAGTCACAGGCCAATGTACAAGTTAATTCAAATAAAGCGAAACCGATTTTATTTATGTTATTGCTTGTTGCTGCTGTGTTGGCGGGTGTATTTACGTATCAGCGCCTTCAGTATGATTTTGAAACTTTAGATGGGACATCGTATCGCTGGGAAGAGCTCAAAGGGCAATGGGTCGTGGTGAACTACTTTGCGCCATGGTGCGCGCCCTGCCTTAGAGAAATGCCAGAACTCGCAAACTTTCACGCAGCGCCACCTGAAAATACTTCGCTTTTCGCAATTAACTACGACCCAAAATCCAAGCCTGAATTAAAGGCAATGGTTGAAAAATTCAGCATTGAGGTGCCGGTTATTGTCAGCAGCGAAAGTACTAAACTGCCTATGAAAAAACCGCCTTTCCTACCGGCTACTTTTATCCTTGGCCCTGATGGACAAATAAAAGACACAGTAATGGGTGAGGTGACCGCAGCGCATTTGCGTCAGCGCCTTTCTACATTAAAAAAGGCTGAATAACCCAGCGCTAAATACACTGCGTACTAACTCGACCTAGCGTTTTACAAACGCTGTAGTCGTTCTTCTTGGTCTCTGAACTGTTTGATTCTGGCTCTAATTCTCTGCTTTTGAAGGTGGTTTTCGCCTGCAAAATTATAGGCATATTGAAGTTCGTCAACTGCGCGGTTATAGGCCCCGTACAGCGCATAAACTTCTGCTTTGCTTTGGTGCATTTGAGAGAAGCGTTTAGATTTTTGGTAGGCTTCACTCATTAATTGGTGAGCGATTTGATAGTCTTTCTTAACTAACAGAAAGTCCTTTAGCAAAGAAATAGCTTCGTCAAACTTGTTCGCACTAATTAATGCATTGGCCTGATTAAGCGCTAACACTTGATTCCTTGGGTTATGCGTAACATGTGGTTCAAGCATTTTTACCGCTTTAAGCGGCTCACCCAAAGAAATATAAATGTCTGTCATGGCGTCAAGGTAAAACAAATTACTGCTGTCGCTGGCTAACAGTTTGTTCATAATTTCTTGAGCTTTTTCAGTTTTTTCACTGCGCATATAAGCCAGTGCTAGGCCATATAATGACGCTTCTCTGTTACGCTGAACATTTTCATTCACCGCAGCCTCATAATACTCAATTGCGTAGTCTGGTTTGAACGAATAGCGAGCTTTAACTCGCGCTTTGGCCAGCTCGAACTGCTTATTTATTGGCAAATATCGGCGAGGGTAATCTCGCGCGCGGTTACGAGCATCGGCAATACGGGTTTCGGTTAATGGGTGAGTTAGCAACCTAGCTGGCGGACGAGATACCATGCGATATTCTTCTGCCATAGTTGAAAAAAACGAAGCAGCGGCGGTAGGGTCAAAACCCGCTCTGGCCAACATGGCTATACCAATTCTATCTGCTTCTTGCTCGTTTGAGCGGGTATAGTCAATTTGTAGCTGCGCTGACGTCGCCGTGCCAGCTTGCATAGCCGCTATACCTGCTTCAGGGTTAGCGATAGCAATGAGTATTCCGCCAATCAGTGATGCTAGTGCCAAAGGCGATGACCGCTGTTGAGCCTGCATTCGCCTTGCAATGTGGCGTTGTGTAACGTGGGAAATTTCGTGAGCTAACACTGAAGCAAGTTCACTTTCATTTTCGGTGCGGCGCATCAGCCCAGTGTGCACGCCAATGTGGCCTCCGAAAAACGCGAAAGCGTTAATGGCATCGTTGTTTACCCAGAAAAACTCAAAGGGAAATTTGGCATTGTCTGCATGAACCACTAAACGATTTCCAACGTCCTGAAGATATTCATCAAGAACAGGGTCGGATATTACGGGGCTTTGCCCGCGCATTTGACGCATAACGGCATCGCCGACAATCATTTCCTTATCAAGTGAAATTGCATCCGAGGCGACAACGCCAATCTCTGGCAGCGCATTTTTGTTACTAAAATTGGCATCTTGTGCAACAGCCGCTAAGCTCGATGTGAGCATGAAAGAAAGGGCTACCAACGATGCTGAAAACTTTATTCTCATGAACCTATAATCATTGTACGCGTTTTATATTGGCATAACGCTTAGAGCGCTAAGTTGCTAAACAGTTTCATTTTTTATTAATTTCTTATGCAACGGGTATAATGCCCAAGTCGTTACGTTTATTCTACGTTATTTAGAGCAAACTAACGCAGTTTGCTAATCATTTACCGAAATGCTCATGTAAGTTGTACGTCAAAAACATCATACCAGTTTGATTTTGAAAGATTCTTAAGTGGTACTTATTGCTAATTACCAGCGCTATCAACTATGATGCGTGTCCTATTCTTTTGCAATTTCTGGGCGATTTTATGTTTAGCGTTTTTGGTCGATGGTACCGACGCAAATTCTCCGATCCTGATGCAGCTATGCTGCTGATTTTAATATTGATAACCACTGCAGTACTGCTGCTGTGGGGCGGGTTAATCATGCCCGTACTAGTGGCGGCCGTTATTGCCTACCTGCTTGACTGGCCTGTGAGTCGGCTAGTAAATATTGGCGTAGGAAGAACCTTGGCGTGCGGTGTTGTAATGCTTGGGTTTATTACAATCACTATACTTACCCTCATTGGGCTTGTGCCTGTTATTTCCAAACAAAGTGTAAATCTTATTCAAGAGACGCCGCTTATTTGGCAAAAAGCGCAAGAGTGGATTTTAACGCTGCCTGATAAATACCCAGATTACGTGCAGGTTTATCAAATTCATCAGATGATGGAAGGGCTTAATGATAGGTTGGTTGAAGTGGGGGAAACACTTATTTCCGCCTCGTTTAGCAATATTGCAAACTTAGCCGCACTGCTTGTGTACATGATTTTAGTACCGTTGATGGTTTTTTTCATGTTGAAGGACAAGCTGTTCTTTTTAGACAGTATTTCTAGGTTGCTTCCGAAAGAACGCCGCTTAATTACTCAAGTCGGGCATGAAATGAACGCTCAAATTGCCAACTACATTCGCGGAAAAGTGATTGAGATCATTATCGTTGGCGCAGTGAGCTGTGTCACATTTGTTTTAATGGATTTACGCTATGCCATATTGCTTGGTGTATTAGTGGGCTTCTCGGTACTCATCCCTTACATCGGCGCGGCAGTCGTGACTATTCCTGTAGCTGTAGTTGCTATGTTTCAGTGGGGCATATCGCCTGAGTTTTGGTATCTCATGATTGCCTACGGCATTATTCAAGCACTCGATGGAAATTTACTGGTTCCGCTGCTCTTCTCGGAAGCGGTGAGTTTACATCCGCTTTATATCATTGTGGCTGTACTAGTATTTGGTGGTCTTTGGGGGTTCTGGGGCGTGTTTTTCGCTATTCCTTTGGCAACCTTAGTGAAAGCGGTGGTAACAGCGTGGTCTAGTAACCCAGTTGCCGTGCCAGAAGAGATCAAATAGCGTTTATTGCGAATGAGCTGGCTAGAGTTCAAACATAAACCTTAATCGCTGCACGTAAAAAAAAGCCCCGATAACAATGCGTTGTCGGGGCTTTTTTATACGATTTTCAAAAGTGTTAACTATTCAAATAATCTAATACTACCGTATGGTGTTCTTTCGTTTTAAACTTGTTAAATACGTGTTCAATAACACCGTTTTCATCTATTAGAAACGTTTGGCGATGGATACCGTCGTATTCTTTACCCATGAACTTTTTAGGCCCCCACACGCCGAATGCATCAGCTACCGCGTGGTCTTCGTCAGAAAGAAGGGTAAAATTCAGATTCTCTTTTTCGATGAATTTAGGCAAGCGCTTTACGGCATCTGGGCTTACGCCTAATACAACCACGTTTTTTGCTTTAAGCTCGTCATTTACGTCTCGCAAACCTTGAGCTTGAACCGTACACCCAGGTGTCATCGCTTTAGGGTAAAAATACACAAGCACTTTTTTGCCGGAATAATCAGTTAAAGAAACAGTTTCGTCGTTTTGGTTCTGCAATGAGAATTGCGGGGCATTATCACCAGCTTGTAACGTTTTCATTGGGATCCTTTTTTTGTTTATCTACTACTTTGCCTGTCACGTTTAACGTGTCGAACAGGGTCATTAGATCAGATTCTAATGCGTCTAGATTTTCATCAGAGGGAAGGGAGACGACAAATTTACACCTCATATTATCCTTCCCTGTGGATTTATCTTTAAATGTGCGCTGCCTAAAAGCACTTATCATCGCGTGTCGTTGTGCGAAAAAGCCAGTAACCGCCTTAATCAGACCAGCGGCATCTTCACCACTGAATTCTACGTTGAATAAGTGGGCCAAGTTTTGCTTTTCGTGATGGCTGGTACGCTTCATCATAGACAGCAAATCAAGACGCTGAAACAAAGCAGGTAAAATGCACTCTGCCTTGGTGATAGCACTTTGCGAGCCCTCTATTATCATAGTCAGCGAGAACTCTTTGCCGTAAATCGCTTGTCTGCTATCAAGGATGTTGCACTGAGCTTCTGATACCGTCGTGGCAATTTCGCTTAAAATGCCACTTTTGTCTGTCCCCAAAATGGTGACGATAAGTTGGTGTTTCGACATCTACTTCACTTCAATGTTAATGATATCGCGATGTTAGCACAGAGTTTTTTTAGAAGTCAGCGCCTTTTTCTTGCGTTTGAATAAGATATTGTCAAATTCTTGTCATTTAACGTGCGCTATTACTTGTGTTTAAGCACCGACATATTTACCATGTGCGCTCACATTTTTCGGAGAGATTATGTTTACTGGTAGTTACGTAGCACTCGTCACGCCGATGTTCGAAAACGGCGATATTGATTACAAGTCTTTAGAGAAACTTGTGAAGTTTCATGTAGAGCAGGGCACCCACGGAATAGTGTCGGTTGGAACTACTGGTGAGTCAGCAACCCTACCTTTCGATGAACACATCAATGTGGTTAAAGAAACTGTGGCGATGGCGTCAGGCGCAATCCCCATCATTGCAGGGAGTGGCGCTAACTCTACTGCCGAAGCTATTTTTCTAACAGAACAGCTAGGTTCTACGGGTATAGATGGCTTCTTGAGTGTAGTGCCTTACTACAATAAGCCTCAGCAAGCCGGCATGGTTGCGCATTTCAATGCCATTGCAGATGCCAGCGAGTTACCTGTTATTCTTTACAATGTGCCGGGCCGAACAGTAGCAGACATGCTTCCAGAAACGGTGGCTGAGCTCGCGACACATAAGAACATTGTTGGTCTTAAAGACGCAACGGGTGAAATTGCGCGTCTTAAAGCAACACGATCTTTAGTCCCCGATGATTTTGTTCTGCTTAGCGGAGACGACGGCTCTAGCTGTGAGTTCATGTGCGAGGGCGGACATGGCGTAATCTCAGTGACAGCCAATATTGTGCCGAAAGCCATAGCACAGATGTGCGAGTCGGCTCTCAATAAAAATTATGATAAGTGTCGAGAAATCGATGAAACAATTGAATTGCTCCATAGCGAGCTGTTTATTGAGCCAAATCCAGTAATGCCTAAATGGGCATTATACAAAATGGGCATGATGGAAAGCGCCGTTATGCGTTTACCAATGGTTTTACCGGAACTATCAAGCCAAAAACGTATCGAAGAACTATTAAAAAAATACGCATTGATTTCTGGGTAATAAGGAATACAGATGAAAAGAACGCTGGCTATAGCAAGTTCAGTGGCGATGGTTGTACTTGCAGGTTGTTCAAGCCAATTAGATAGAAAGACCGCGTCAGGTAGCTACGAATACTTAAAAACAAAAGAACAAAAATTGATTGAAGTTCCTGACGAGCTAGATGCGCCTGAATTTTCTCGCGAGTTTACAGTACCTGAGCTAGGCGAAGGGGCTGAAGAAAGCCTTGTAGGTAAGTCGTTGGTAGTTAGATCGCCCGCATTAGTTTTACCTTTAGTAACAGGGTCACACGTTGAAGAAGGTAAAAACTCAGCCACTATTTGGTTCGACCAAGTTGATGACAGTCAACCACTTAGCCAGGCTATTTGGAATTCATTGTTAAGCTTCTTAGACGAACAAGGAATTGGTGTTGACAGCTTTGATCCTGAAGAAAAAATTCTAATCACTGATTGGATTGTCATTACTAAAGAGATCGAAGGACCTTGGTATAGTTTCACTGATGAAGAAAGTGAAATTGGTGAGCGTTTTGAATTCAGCCTTGCCGTTAAACCGCACGGGAGAAGTGCAGCGTTAACCGTTGAGCTTAAAGATTACTTACAGACGTTGGGTGATGAAGTAGTTTCAGAAGTTTCTTCGATGGAAGAGCGTCGAGAAGAAGTTGAAGTACTTAATCAGGTCATTGGTCATTACGAATATCAAATTCAGTTAGCTGAAACGCGAAGAATAGCGCGTATTCGACAAGGTATTAATGCTGAAATGGGCTTCAATGCCGATGGCGATGCCGCTTACATCTTAGATGCCAAATATGATGTAGCGTGGCCAAGAATGCTGTTGGTACTTCGAAAGCTTGGTTTCAATGTTAAAGATTTAGACAAATCAAACGGCCTACTATTTGTTACCTACAACGGTGACCAAGGTAGTTGGTGGGATGGTTTATTCTCAAGCGATAAACAACTTCTTAAAAAGGGTGATTATCGTTTGAAAGTTGCAAAAGCGGGTGCAGAACGCACGTCAGTTACTTTCATGAATAATGAAAGTGTACCGTTTGAAGCAAATCAGGTTTCCGACCTTTACAGTGCATTTGCTGAGGTCATGTCAGAAGATAACCTTGATATATAACTGAGACTGAGAATGGAAAAACGCGACGAGCTTTACCGCGGTAAAGCAAAAACTGTTTATTACACCGATGATAGCGATAAACTAATTCTTCACTTTAGAAACGACACTTCTGCGTTCGACGGTGAAAAAATTGAACAGCTTGATCGCAAAGGTGAAGTAAACAACAAGTTCAATCACTTTATTATGACAAAGCTTGAAGAAGCGGGTATTGCAACGCAAGTTGAAGCGCTGGTTTCTGATACTGAGTCTTTGGTTAAGAAGCTCGACATGATCCCTGTTGAGTGTGTGGTGAGAAACTTATCTGCTGGCTCTTTGGTTCGCAGACTAGGTGTGGAAGAGGGCAAAGAACTTAACCCACCTATTTTCGAGTTTTTCCTTAAAAACGATGCACTTCACGACCCTATGGTCAACGACTATCATATATTGTCATTTGGCTGGGCGACGGAAGAACAAATCGCTGAAATGAAGACACTAACGTTTAAAGTGAACAGCGTTTTGAAATCGTTGTTTGATGAAGCGGGTATGTTGCTTGTTGACTACAAACTAGAGTTTGGCGTTGATAAAGATGGCAATATTGTTTTGGGTGATGAATTTACGCCCGATGGCTGTCGTTTATGGGACAAAGAAACCCGTAAGAAGATGGACAAAGATCGCTTCAGACAAGGCCTTGGCTCTGTTGTTGAAACCTATATTGAAGTGGCCGAACGTTTAGGCTTATCGCTATAGCGAAGCAGCGAAGTTGTTGAAAAACTAAAGAGGACCTTATCGGTCCTCTTTTTCGTTGTACTCAGAATATCGTTAAAGTGAGTGGTGCTCTACGAAATGTGTTCAAATCTTTAACACTGCAATTTTGAGGACTTGCACTAGCCCAAATTGCTTATTAAGCGTTCACAACTTATTGTAGACGTACTCAATACGGAGAGATAACCTTGATAAGGACAATTTCATTAGTTGCCACTGCCATGGTAGCTTTTGCTGCTAATTCGCTTTTGTGCCGAATGGCGCTAGCGCAAACCACAATTGACCCGGCTACCTTTACTGTTCTGCGCCTAGCAAGTGGGGCGATTGCATTGGTTCTGCTTTCTTTTTTCTCATTGCGTAAAACTGCATTAAGAACACCACATAAAGTTTTGTATTCGAGACTTAAAAAAAATGCCAACATCTTAGGAGGCATTACACTATTTCTTTATGCTATCTGCTTCTCGTACGCATACATTGCAATGTCGACAGGTACTGGAGCATTACTTCTATTTGGTGCGGTTCAACTCACGATGATTTTCGTTGGGATATTAAGTGGTGAGCGCTTTACATCACATCAGTGGGTGGGTTTTATTTTAGCGTTTTTAGGAATAGTTGTGTTGCTTTTGCCTAGTGCTACAACGCCTTCGCTTTCCTCCGCCGTCATCATGGTCGCTGCGGGCATCGCGTGGGGCATATATTCTCTTTTGGGCAAAAAAAATAAGTTTGCGTTATTGGCCACCACAGGCAATTTCATTTATGCATCATTGCTCTGTATTGTGTTCATCATTGCACTGCTACTATTTAATACAAACCTTATTATATGGGATAGCAAAGGTGTGATTTATGCACTTGCTTCCGGCATTTTCGCATCGGGTTGTGGCTATGCTATTTGGTACAGCACATTGCCATTTATCAAATCGACTACCGCTGCGACGGTTCAGTTAAGTGTTCCTGTTCTTGCAGCAATTATGGGTGGAATAATGCTAGCAGAACACCTCAGCACACAAATGGCGATAGCATCAATAATGACGCTTGGCGGCATTTATCTTGTAATAAAGAAAGTTAATCTGCCCAACCCCTAATTTTTGAAAGTCGCGCTTTCTTCTTTTACTTCTAGACTAAAGGGTAATACTGGTATTTCTCAAGAGTGCTAACTTGAATAGGTCTACTTCTTGTGAGAAGCAATTGATGAAAGCTGACGAGCCAATTGTAATCAAAAACCCCGGGCGTCTAATGACGCTCACTTATGTTTTTTCGTTGTCAGTCATTGCAGTGTTATCACTTGCTATTCTCTTAATGTTAGATGAAGTCATAACAGAGCAAAACTATACAGGCAGAATTCTTAACATCAGTGGACAACAAAGAATGCTTTCTCAACGGGCCAGCATGTTCGCCGTTGACTTCCTACAAACTGGCTCACAGAACTCTAAAAGGCTTTCTATTGCAGCGATTGAGAAAATGAAGCAAAACCATCGATTTCTCTTAGCCCCCCACTTTGAAGCAATAGGTAAAAATGAGCCGAGTCCGCTGTCGGCAGCGCTTTTTGAATTGTATTTTATGCCACCAGCCGATGTAGATAAAAAAATTAGGCTTTTTGAAGGTGAAATTAGTGCAGCCTTATCGGAAAGCGGAGACCTCGTGTCTGGAAATTTCTCGAGCGGAAGCTTAATGTTTTTGCAACTTGCAGAAAATGATCTTTTGACACCGCTTCACAATATTGTTGAGCAATATGAAAAAGAAAGCCTAGAAAAAGTGAATGCTCTAAGGAACGCACAGAACATTGTATTGGGTATTATTATTCTCACTATCTTCGCTGAGGCACTTTTTATTTTTCGTCCCATGGTGTCAAAAGTAAGTCGATTTGCCACAAAACTACAATATGACGCAAATTTTGACTATCTGTCAGGGTTACTAAACCGGCGTGCATTTCATGTTGTTGCAGAGCAGGCTATTGCTACACAACACCGACTCAAACGCCCTGTTTCAGTGGTAATGATTGACATCGACTTTTTTAAACAAATTAACGACACCTACGGGCACGAAGTCGGCGACAAAGCTATTTGTCATGTCGCAAAACTTCTCAAAATGTCGTGTCGAAATGCAGACAGTGTTGCTCGAATTGGCGGAGAAGAGTTTGCCTTATTATTACTGGATACCGACGGCCCGGGTGCTTTTAAATTGGCTGACAAATTAAGAGAGCGAATTAGTGAAAATCCACTCGATATAGATGGAAAGCTTATTAATATTACGGTGAGTGCTGGTGTTTTTTGTATTAGCGAAGAACACGAGTCTATAGAGTCAGCACTTTCAAAAGCAGACGATGCGCTGTATAAAGCTAAAGAAAATGGTAGAAATTACGTACAGATGGCTTGATTTTGCGACTTGCTATGGCCTTATAAAAATAGTTGTTATATAAATGAAGTGTACAATTAGGCCGTTTTTTATAGGAGCGGATTTTGCGTGCACCACCCCCAATCACAAACGAGCGAGAGAGGATTAGGACGCTTAAACGTCTAGATATTCTTGATACACCGCCCGAAGAACGATTCGACAGAATCACACGACTTGTGTGTAGTATCCTTGACTGCAATTTTTCTAGCATTTCTCTCATTGATGAATACAGACAATGGTTTAAATCTGCAATAAATCTAGATATTTCAGAAACATCTAGAGAAGATGCTTTTTGTGCTCATACTGTTGCACAGCAAACCACACTTATTGTCCCAGATACACTAGAGGACACGCGATTTAAAAACAATCCATTCGTACAGGGTAGGCCACACATCCGCTTTTATGCGGGGGTGCCGCTGGTAATTGATGGGTTTGCTGTTGGTACCTTGTGTGTTTTTGATGATAAGCCTAGGACATTTTCATCAAAGCAAATTTCCGAACTGGAAAGTGTAGCTAAGATTGCTGAGGCAGAGCTGCATAAACAGGAATATAACGCGCTTTCTAACCAGTTAGAAGAATATCAACTCCGCTTAGCGCAAACGCAAAAAATTACACGTGTGAGAAGTGCTATTTTAGAGAGGGTAGTAAATGCTGAATCTCTTTATACTGTGCTTCATGATATCGTGTATGCCATTGAAACAGAATATCCTGAGCAAATCTGCAGTATCTTACTGTTAGAAGATGGAAAGCTAAGAAAAGGCGCCGCTCCTTCGCTACCAGACTTCTACAACGATGCAATAGATGGAGTAGAAGTTGGAGTAGGCGTGGGCTCATGCGGAAACACAGCGGCTATCAATGCGCCGACAATTGTTGAGGATATTTCAACCCATCCTTTCTGGGAGCCATGGCGAGAGCTAGCAGCACGTGCCGGTGTAGGCTCGTGTTGGTCTCAACCAATTCATGGCGCTAATGGTGGCGTGATAGGCTCTTTTGCCATTTACCATAAGGGAAAAGCGGTGCCAACTGCCGATAAAATGGTGCTTATCGAACAATTTGCCCATATTGCTAGCATTGCGATTGAGCGCGAAAAGGCTAGCCAGCTTATCTGGCGTCAAGCAAACTTCGATGCTTTAACGGGGTTACCTAACCGAAATCTTATGCTTGAGCATTTGCAGCTAGCAATGAGTTCTTCAGAACGTGACGAAGACAAAGTTGCTGTAATCTTCCTCGATTTAGATAATTTTAAAGATATCAACGATACGCTTGGTCACGACATGGGGGATAAGTTATTAATTGAATGTTCAGCGCGCATTAAACAGTGCTTGCGCGCAGACGATACGGTGTCTAGGTTGGGTGGGGACGAATTCGTTATTATCTTAAATGGCATAAAGAGCTTGAATTCAATTGAACATGTGGTTGAAAAGCTTCTCGGTTCGATTAACGAACCCTATGTACTGGAGTATGAACGAGTACACACCAGTGCAAGCTTAGGTATAACGTTGTATCCTGATGATGCAAATGATGCGAAAAGCTTAATCAAAAATGCTGACCAAGCAATGTATGGCGCGAAAAACCAAGGTAAGAACAGTTATCAGTATTACACCCAGGATATGCAGTCTTCGGCTATTAAGAGGATAACGCTTCTCAACGATCTGCGGTATGCAATCAACAACAATGAACTGTTTATAGAATACCAACCCATCTTATGTTTTGAAACTCGCGAAGTTGTAAAGGCAGAAGCTTTGCTAAGGTGGCAGCATCCTACAAAGGGTAGAGTGCCACCTAATGAGTTCATCTCACTCGCGGAAGAATCGGGATTGATTATTGATGTTAGCAACTGGGTTTTTAACGAGGTGTGTGCCAACGTAAAACACTGGCAGTTGAATTTTAGTAGCGATTTACAAATCAGCATTAATACATCGCCAAGTCATTATTTCAACGTAGAGATGAACATTACTGAATGGCTTAACACGCTTCTGAAAAAGGGGATTTCAGCGCGCTCGCTAATGCTCGAAGTCACTGAAAGCTTATTGATGGAAGCCAATGAGATGGTGACAAAAAAGCTTTTTCAGTTCAGGCAAGCAGGTGTTGACATTGCACTTGATGATTTTGGAACAGGGTTTTCTTCAATTTCTTATCTGAAAAAATTCCCAACAGATATTATCAAGATAGACAGGAGCTTTGTTAAATCAATGACCGATGTCAACAATGATAAGGTCCTTTGTGAAGCAATAATCGTAATGGCTAAAAAGTTAGGCATAAAGGTTGTTGCAGAAGGTGTTGAGACTCGTGAGCAGTTTGAGATTTTGAAAGGTATGGGGTGTGATTATGCTCAGGGTTTTTTTATCGCAAAGCCTCTAGGGAAGTCAGACTTTGAAGCTTTTCTAGCAAAGCATTAGCGCAACAATCGTTACGCTAATAACAGTAATTTTTTACTCAAGACAACGTTGCGAGGGCTTTGCCTGAATAGGTTTCCAGCTCATCAGTTCGATTTTCTTTTATTTTTAACGCCCAGTTTGGGTCTTGCAACAGTGCTCTGCCAACCGCGACTAAATCAAACTCACCAGCATCTAAACGGTCAAGCAGATCGTCGACTGAACGCGTCGAAGAATCTTGGCCCTTAAATGCACCAAAAAAGTCATCGTTCAATCCCACAGACCCAACGGTAATCGTTGGTTTCCCCGTGATCTTTTTCGTCCAGCCAGCAAGGTTAAGCGGGCTATTTTCAAACTCACTTTCCCAATATCGGCGTTGTGAGCAGTGAAAAATATCAACACCAGCTTCACTTAATGGAAGTAAAAACTGCTCTAGTTCCTTGGGTGATGTAGCGAGTCTAGCTGTATAGTCTTGCTGCTTCCACTGTGAGTAGCGCAAAACAATTGGGAAGTCAGGCCCAGTTGATGCGCGGATAGCTTTAATAATCTCAACCGCAAAGCGACCACGGTTTTCCATGCTACCACCCCAGTTATCGTCGCGCTGATTGGTCCCTTCCCAAAAGAACTGATCAATCAAATATCCATGAGCACCATGAATTTCGATACCGTCCATCCCGATATTTTTTGCATCAGATGCAGCTTGAGCAAAAGCCTCAATTACTGATTCAATGTGCGAAACACTCATTGGTTCTGCGCCTTGCTTACCAGGCTTAAATAAACCCGAAGGGCCAGCGCTAGGTATTTCGGGGTAGGGGGCTTTTTCGGCAACACGTGCCATTCCAACATGCCAAAGCTGCGGCATTATTTTACCACCTACGCTGTGAACTTGTTCAACAACTTTTTTCCAACCACCGAGCGCTTGTTCACCATGAAACTGTGGAATATTTGCATCCATCGTGGCGACGCTGTCGTTTACTGTAGTGCCTTCAGTTATGATGAGGCCAGTGCCGCCTTCAGCTCGGCGTTTGTAATATGCAGCAACATCAGGGGTTGGTACGCCTTTTGGTGAAAACTGTCGCGTCATTGGCGCCATAACAATGCGATTGTCTAAGGAAAGACTCTTGCATTTAAAATCAGAAAAGAGGGTGGCTTTATGCATAAACATTCCACTTTGTTATTGGTAAGTTATGTCAAGTGTATTAAATGGTGCATATCAGTCAATTTACCTTTATTGATACAGTGGTATAAACAAAACACCTTTAAGTTCTAGAGACCTGCAACCGTTGAATTATTTCTAACTCTTCTTTGTTTGCATAGTGTGCATCCCAGTGCGCTAACTTTTTGTCCATTAATTTAAACCACAGCGGGGGAATAAGTGCGATCGCCATTGTTGAAATATAGCCACTAATCATTTCTGGAGAATCTGGCATCGCTTTGAGCTTTTCAAATGGAACGGCGCCCTGCGCATGATGGTGACTATGGCGTGGTAAGTTGAACATAGTCCAGCAACTCACACGGCGGTTTGAGTTCCACGAGTGGCGCGGCTGTACAGGTTGTCTTGGGTGGCGCACAAGACCGTAATGCTCCATGTAGTTAACCACTTCGAGAGTGAATTTCGCACTTAAACCTACTGCAATGAACATAAGTGCGCCAAAGGCACCGGCTAGAGTGTAAGCTAATGAAAGCAGAAGTGCGCTCATAAGCCAGCCTCGAAGAAAAGCGTTATGCCAGCTTAAGATTGATAACTGTTTACGAGTAAGGCGTTTTTTTTCAATTTTCCATCCGGCTTTTTGTGTTCCAATAAATGCTTTTACAAAATGAACATAAACATTGCGGCCCCTTGGAGCGGTTGCAGGGTCGTCAGGCGTGCCTACTTTAGTGTGGTGGTTATATACATGCTCAATAGAAAAGTTAACGTCAAAGCTAAATGCCAGTAGCCATCTTCCGATAATGACTGCTTTGGGGTTACCTACCTTGTGAACAAGTTCGTGGGCAACAACAGTGGCAACGCCGCCCAACATTAAACCTAAAAAAGGAATAGCAATGACGACTTGCCACCACGTTGTATTTTGTCTGGCATCTACTAAGAATATTGGAAGAAAAGGCGTTATCCACTGGCCTATTACACTTTGAAGTGGCAATACCAGCCATAGTGCAGACAAATATATCGTTATACTTATCGGTAGGGCGCCATACAGCATGTATCTGAGCAATCGTTGATTGAGTAATGGCGGCTGTGAAACATCATCGCCTAACAGTGCGTCACCCAAAATATAAAACGCAAGATAGAGCAGATAACCATAAATGATGTAAACACCACCAAGCCATATCGCTGATAAGCCCAGCAAGACGGCGATATAAAAATTAAAGAATTTAAGATAATGCCACACCGTCATCCCCTCATAATTACGAAGTTATAGAGTGACAGAATTTAACGCGTTACAAGAGCGTATAAATGGCCAAAGTTCGGTCATTTATTGCCAACGGTAGGTCTTTACATTACTCTTTTTACCGTGACTATTTCCACAGGGTAAACAACATGAGCGGCCA
Source organism: Alteromonas gracilis (assembly GCF_043642145.1). Classification (GTDB taxonomy): domain Bacteria; phylum Pseudomonadota; class Gammaproteobacteria; order Enterobacterales; family Alteromonadaceae; genus Alteromonas; species Alteromonas gracilis_B. Next base: position 45,277 of record NZ_JBHZRZ010000013.1, on the reverse strand, counting down.
GGTTTGTAACGTACCCACTTTTTACATTATGCAATTTAGTAATGTATTGGCAGAGCTCGGACTCTCACTTAGTGACTGTCTTTGTGCGTTGGACGCAGAAATTCAAACTCTTTCGACTCCAAACGCAGTGATGCCTTCAGATACGTTTGATGCCTTGATATCTCACCTTGTTTGCGACAAAGAAATTGCATCACCTGGCCTACTACTTGGTAATGCGCTTAAACCCATCCATCATGGTTCTTTTGGCCTTGCAATCATGAATAGCCCGACAGGATTAGATAGTCTGCGGTTGGTACAACGGTTTATTAGCTTGCTTATCCCTGGTATTACTCTGAAGGTTAGCGAAACTAAACAAGAGATAGTGGTAGCGGTATTCGATGAATACTGGACACAAGCGTCTCATCGATTTTTTATCGATGCGCTAACGGCGGCATTTGCCAATTTACAACGCAGCATTGTAGAGGCGGGTAATTGTCCTATCATAAAGCAATTTTCTTTTGATTATCCTAATTTCGATGAGACGCTTATACAGCGAATTTGTGGCGATATAACCTATCGTTTTTCTCAACCCGTGTGTAGCGTAGTTTTAGACAAATGCAGTGCGACAGCACCGCTAAAAGGAAGTGATCCAGTAAGCTATGAATATGCGGTTGCGCTGTGTGAAAAAGAAAGAGAACGATTGTCTCAAGACAAAGTAAAAAGCAAACTGCGTTGTTATTTCGAAAAAAACCTTAACGCGTTCCCGTCATTAACCGAAGCCGCTTCTGCACTTAATATGAGTAAGCGAACACTGCATCGACAACTGTTGAAAGAGGGGACAAACTTTAAGTGTGAACGTGATGCTTTTCTTAAACTTCGGGCTTACGAGCTATTACATGTTAGGAAAATGAGTGTACGGCAGGTGGCTGAAGAGCTAGGTTATGCAGACCCATCGAATTTTCGTCGAGCTTTTGTTAGTTGGTTCAAGGTTCCACCGTCTAAATATAAATAGCGCGTTCACGATCTTCATTCACGCGCTTGACGTTTAGGTACTACGTTAAAGAAATAACTTAGCCTGTATTTTTTTAAATTACAGGCTAAGCGATTGGTTCAATGATGCGTTTAAAGCTCTTGGCTGGTTGGCCTGATGATCATTTCATTAATGTCGACATCGCCTGGTTGCTCAATGGCAAATGTGATGGCACGAGCGATGGCATCAGCGTCGATAGCGTCGTCGTACATATCGTCTGCCATTTGCTTCGAGTCTTCATGAGAAATATGGTCGGTAAGTTCTGTGGCCACAGCACCTGGAGAAATGTTTGTGGCCCTAATCTGGCCATTAGATTCTTTCCTAATACCTTCACTGATGGCTTTAACGGCGAATTTTGTAGCACAGTATACGGTAGCGCCGGGGAACACTACATGGCCTGCAACGGAAGATAAATTAATAATATGACCGCTTTTTTGCTCTCGCATCGTTTTTAGCACTGCAGCGACACCGTACATCACCCCCTTTATATTGACGTCAATCATTTGGTCCCACTCGTCTACCTTTAATTCATCTAGTGGTGCCAACGGCATTAAACCTGCGTTATTAACTAGCACATCTATGCGACCAAATTCATTAACTGCAGCGTCAGCAAGCTGTTTAAATTCATCTTTGTTTGTGACATCTACAGTTTTATAAATGGCTGAGCCATCAGCGCTTTCTATGTCGTCAACCAGCTTCTTCAAGCGCTCTTCTCTACGCGCACCTAATACTAGTTTAGCGCCTTTGTTGGCCAGCATTTTAGCAGTTGCTTCGCCAAGACCGCTGCTTGCACCTGTAATAATGACTACTTTTCCAGAAATTTCACTCATAACACTATCCTTACGTTTGATTGATGATAAATTGCTACGTGTAAATGCTTAACTGGATTATTAAATTTCGCAAAAATGGAAAAATGAGGGCACGTTGATTTGAGCAACATTACGCTAGAAAGAACGATTAAAGAAACCATTGTCAGAGAGCTACAAAATTATTTTGATTCTGAATTAAACGTAGAGTTAGGGCAGTTCGATGGAGAGTTTTTGCTTGATTTCATAATTGAAAAAGTCGGTCCTGCGGTTTACAACCAAGGAATATCCGATGCACGAGCTGTGCTTGAAAGACGCATACAGTCAATAGATGAAGACCTGTATGCAATAGAAAAATGATCTGTTTCTAGAAAAAGGCACAGTGCTAATATTAAGGGAGGCTTTAAGAACGAGGGCAGTTTGCCACTCAATCTAAACGCTATAGCGGCACTTTAATCTTCAGAGCAGACTTTGCGACACAGCAACAAGGAAGAATTTCATCGTCGTCAATAAAGGCGAGGGGATCCGTTATATATTCTACTTCACCTTGTAGTAGCTTTGTTCTGCACGCACCACAAAAGCCTTCACGACAATGGTAGTGAATATTAACATTTGCCGCTTCAAGGGCGCTTAGGATGGTTGTATCGGAAGGGGCAACAACCGCCCCCACATCGACAACGTCGATGTGGAGTGATTTGTCTTTACTGCACATTGAGCTGTATTTTTACAGCTCAAAATCAGCGAAATCGTCTTCGCTTACCGCAGAATCAATTTGGCCAACAAGATAAGAGCTAATTTCAGACTCTTGAGGTGCCACTTGAACATTGTCTGAATTCAGATAGTTGTTCATCCAAGGAAGTGGGTTGCTGCTTATCTCGAACGGGGTGTCTAGACCAATGGCAGACATACGCTGATTCGCAATGTACTCAACGTATTGGCAAAGAATTTCTTTGTTTAGGCCAATCATCGAGCCGTTTTGGAACAAGTAGTCAGCCCATTGCTTTTCTTGCTCAACCGCATTCATAAAGATGGCGCGAGCTTCTTCTTTACATTCTTCTGCAATTTGCGCCATTTCAGGGTCATCTTTACCCTTGGCCCACAAGTTTAGAATGTGCTGTGTTGAAGACAGATGAAGGTTTTCATCACGAGCAATCAAACGAATGATCTTTGAATTACCTTCCATTAACTTGCGTTCAGCAAATGCGAACGTACAAGCGAAAGACACATAGAAACGAATCGCTTCCAGCGCGTTTACCGAGTTCATGCAAAGGTAAAGCTTCTTCTTAAGCTCGTACATATTAATTGTGTACGCAGTACCATTCACGGTGTGAACACCTTCGCCTTGTGTTTGCCACAGCTGAGTAGCAAAAATAAGGTCATCGTAGTATTTAGAAATATCAGCTGCACGGCGCTTAATTTCGTCATTAACAACGATGTCTTCGAAAATCTCGCTCGGGTCTGAAAATAGGTTACGCAGAATGTGCGTGTATGAACGCGAGTGTATGGTTTCAAAGAATGACCATGTCTCAACCCAAGTTTCTAACTCAGGAAGAGAAATGATAGGCAAGAACGCGATATTCGGGCTACGGCCTTGTACCGAATCTAGCAGAGTTTGGTACTTAAGGTTTGAAATAAAGATGTGCTTTTCTGGGTCGGTCAATTTTTGAAAATCAACACGGTCGCGAGACACATCAACTTCTTCCGGGCGCCAAAAAAAGCTAATTTGCTTCTCAATAAGCTTTTCGAAAATGGCATGCTTTTGTTGGTCGTAGCGTGCAACGTTTACGGGGTTACCGAAAAACATCGGCTCGATCAATGGATTTGTACTTTGCTGATTAAACGTAGTGTATTTCATGATGGCCTAACTAAAAACTTAATGATTAACGCGTATTATTGTTTGTGTTCTTGCTGCGAAACTTTTAATGGCAAGTGCAGGTATATCCTTTACACACTTGCCACTTAAACAGTAGGGCGTGTTTTATATTTTACACGCGCCGCCTGCACAATCATCGTCTTCCTCGACAATCACTTCCTCTTGACGCGGCATTGGTTCATTTGCTTTTGCGTCAAGTGCTGACGTATCAGATGCGCCGTCACGGGTATTATGATAGTAAAGTGTTTTAACGCCAAGCTTGTAAGTAGTAAGAAGATCTTTAAGAAGAAGCTTCATTGGTACTTTGTTACCTTCGTAACGGCTTGGATCGTAGTTTGTATTCGCTGAGATAGTTTGGTCGATAAACTTCTGCATGATACCAACAAGTTGTAGGTAACCATCGTTTGAAGGAATGTCCCAAAGTAACTCATACTGGTCTCTTAACGTTTCGTATTCAGGTACTACTTGCTTAAGTACGCCGTCTTTACTTGATTTGATACTGATGAAACCGCGCGGTGGCTCAATACCATTAGTCGCGTTAGAAATCTGTGAAGACGTTTCTGACGGCATCAATGCTGATAGCGTTGAGTTGCGTAAACCGTGTGTTTTAATCTCTTCGCGCAATGCATCCCAGTCGTAATGAAGCGGCTCATTACATACGCTATCAAGATCTTTCTTGTAGCTGTCAATTGGCATAACGCCTTGCGAATAAGTGGTCTCGTTAAACTTAGGACACGCACCTTTTTCTTTCGCAAGGTTGTTTGAGGCTTTCAACAGATAGTATTGCATCGCTTCAAACGTGCGGTGTACCAAGGCATTCGCGCTGTGATCCGAGTATTTAACACCGTTTTTAGCAAGGTAATAGGCAAAGTTAATCACGCCCACACCCAATGTACGGCGCCCCATTGTTGCATTGTATGCAGCCGGAACAGGGTAATCTTGGTAATCAAGCAAGTTATCAAGAGCGCGAACGGCAAGATCCGAAAGCTCTTCAAATTCGTCTAGCGACTCAATAGCCCCTAGGTTAAAGGCAGACAATGTACAAAGCGCAATCTCGCCGTTTTCATCATTTACATGCTGTAGCGGCTTTGTAGGAAGCGCAATTTCAAGACAAAGGTTACTTTGACGAACAGGTGCGACCTCTGGGTTAAATGGACTGTGTGTATTGCAGTGGTCAACATTCTGAAGATAGATACGACCAGTGCTTGCACGTTCTTGCATAAACAAGCTGAACAGTTCCATCGCTTTTATTTGCTTCTTACGAATGTTGTCGTCATTTTCGTATTTAACGTAAAGTTCTTCGAACTTTTCTTGATCTGCAAAGAATGCATCGTACAAGCCAGGCACGTCAGACGGGCTAAACAATGAAATATAACCATCTTTCATCATGCGCTGATACATAAGCTTGTTAAACTGCACGCCGTAATCTAAATGACGAACACGGTTTTCTTCTACACCACGGTTGTTTTTAAGCACCAGTAGCGACTCAATTTCCATATGCCAGATAGGGTAGAAAAGGGTAGCAGCACCACCGCGAACACCACCTTGAGAACAGCTTTTAACCGCCGTTTGGAAGTATTTATAAAATGGAATACAACCTGTATGGAAAGCTTCGCCACCGCGAATTGGACTACCTAGTGCGCGAATGCGACCCGCATTTACACCGATACCCGCGCGTTGGCTTACATATTTTACTATGGCGCTTGCTGTCGCATTAATAGAATCAAGACTGTCGCCTGTTTCAATAAGTACGCATGAGCTAAACTGACGTGTTGGCGTACGAACACCAGCCATAATAGGTGTAGGTAGCGACAGCTTAAATGTTGACGCCGCATCGTAGAAGCGACGGATGTAGTCCATACGAGTCGCTTTGTCGTAATTTGCGAAAAGGCATGCCGCTACTAGGATATAGAGGAATTGTGCACTCTCGTAAATTTCACCAGATACGCGGTTTTGAACAAGGTACTTACCTTCAAGTTGTTTTACCGCGGCGTAACTGAAGTTCATATCGCGCCAATGGTCAATATAAGAGTCCATTTCTGCGAACTCTTCAGGCGTGTAGTCTTCAAGCAAGTGCTTGTCATATTTGCCCATTTCAACCATATTGCCTACGTGCTCGAACAACGCAGGCGGCTCAAATTGGCCGTAAGCTTTTTTGCGAAGGTGGAAAATAGCTAAGCGCGCAGCAAGGTATTGATAATCTGGTGCGTCGGTAGAAATAAGGTCTGCCGCAGACTTGATCAGTGTTTCATGGATCTCGCTGGTGTTGATCCCATCGTAAAACTGAATTTGTGCTTTTATCTCTACTTGTGAAACAGAAACATTTTTAAGTCCTTTGGCTGCCCAAGTGACAACTTTATGAATCTTTTCTAAGTCGATGGTTTCTTTTTCACCGTTGCGTTTGGTGACGAATAAGTTGTTGTTCATGTTACTGGCCGTTTGTCTGTTAGCGCTTGATGCGTGGGCTTCATACCGCCCATTTTCATTTTTAATTTGTTTACTGTGAGTACTTTGTTTTTGCTGGCTCACGCCAGGTAAGAACACACACAAAAAGCGGCCTAAACCAATACCGAAAGTAAAAAGTAGAGACAGCTTATAAATTTTTAACTCTTTTTGTCTTTCAGCGAGGTTGTTGTCACAACCCGCCGTTAATCGAATTAATATCGTTAGGCTTTCGCTAGGTTGTGATCATTGCGATCCCGAATTTAAAGGTTGGGATCGCGTGCTGAATTAAGCACAAGATAGTGAGGTTTTAGTCGTAATGCAACCCAATATCTGGTGGTATTTCAAGCACTCAATCTGGCATGAAATTTATGTTAGTAACAACTAACTTTTTAGCGTTCTACAAGCGTAAAATATCGGGAATGCAAGCGTTTTTAATAAATTCTTCGACATAAAAATTAATTTATTCTTAGAAACATATTTTTATGTGAACACGATATATGGTGTTTAAATTATCGCCGCAACCCAATATGTAGTGTTAAATTAACTTTGCGCTACTGTATATAGTAAGTAGTTAACGTCCACATTATTAGACGAAAGATAAAAACCCTGAGAAATAGGGTCCATATGTAAGCCTGTCATATCTCTTGGTAACAGACCTGCTTGGTCAGTCATTGCCATAAGCTCTGAAGGCTTTATGAACTTGCTGTGGTCGTGCGTGCCTTTTGGAACTAATTTAAGCACGTATTCTGCACCCACTATCCCCATTAAGTATGATTTCAAATTTCTGTTTAATGTAGAAAAGAAAACGTGACCGCCAGGTTTTACTAATTTAGCGCACGCCATTACTACTGATGCAGGGTCAGGAACATGTTCAAGCATTTCCATACACGTTACCACGTCAAACTGGCCCGCGTTGGCCTCTGCGAATGTTTCGGCAGTTGAACAAACGTACTCAACGCTAACCCCTGATTCCAGGCCGTGAAGATTGGCCACTTCTAACGACGCTTCTGCCATATCTAAACCCGTGACCTTTGCACCTGCACGTGCCATCGATTCCGCTAAGATGCCGCCGCCACAACCAATATCAATCACCTTTTTATCAAATAACCCTTCACTGTGCTGGTTGATGAAGTCTAAGCGCAAAGGGTTAATTAGGTGCAGTGGTTTGAATTCACCCTCTGGATCCCACCAGCGTGAGGCAAGTTCAGAAAATTTATTTATTTCTTGTTGGTCGACGTTTGTCATGATTAAAACAATCCTTAACTTATCTCTTTTTAAGATATCGCAAATTAAGTCTGTGTTTCACTGTTTTTAGGCAGATTTAGTCTTTTTATAACACTAGGTGAACGAAAAATAATCGCTTGTGTTTTAGTTGCTTAATAAGCGTAATTAAGCGCTACATAATTCTGTCATCAAGTGGTACACTCGAAGCACGATTATGACCCACATAATAATAATAGTGCGCTCCCACACCTTGTTTTTACAATGATGTGAAGCAATGTGCTGGATAACGCAGAACAAACCAAGATAAAGGGATTAAGCAGTTTATGTCTGATAACGCTAAAGAAATCCTCCCCGTTAATATTGAGGAAGAGTTAAAGAACTCGTACCTCGATTACGCGATGAGCGTTATTGTCGGGCGAGCCTTGCCTGATGTAAGAGATGGCTTGAAGCCAGTGCACCGTCGTGTGCTGTTCGCAATGAACGAACTGAAAAACGACTTCAACAAGCCATATAAAAAATCTGCCCGTGTGGTAGGTGACGTAATTGGTAAATATCACCCTCACGGTGACTCTGCAGTTTACGACACTATTGTTCGTATGGCGCAACCGTTCTCACTTCGCTATATGCTAGTAGACGGACAAGGTAACTTCGGATCGGTAGATGGCGACTCAGCTGCTGCGATGCGTTATACCGAAGTTCGCATGGCAAAAATTGCACACGAACTTCTAGCCGATTTAGATAAAGAAACCGTTGATTTTGTGCCTAACTACGATGGTACAGAACACATTCCTGAAGTATTGCCAACGAAGGTACCCAACCTACTTGTAAACGGCTCTTCAGGTATCGCTGTAGGTATGGCGACTAACATTCCGCCGCATAACCTTACAGAAGTTATTAATGGCTGTGTTGCATTGATACAAGATCCGTCTATTACTATTGACGATCTAATGACTCACATCCCAGGTCCAGACTTCCCAACGGCTGCCATGATCAGCGGTCGTAAAGGTATTGAAGACGCCTACCGCACAGGTCGCGGTAAAATTTATCTTCGTGCTAAAGCGGAAATTGAGACAGACGGCAACGGCAAAGAAACCATTGTTGTAAATGAAATTCCTTATCAGGTTAATAAAGCGCGTCTTATTGAAAAGATCGCTGAACTAGTAAAAGAAAAGCGTATCGAAGGTATTTCGGCGCTACGTGATGAGTCTGATAAAGACGGCATGCGCATTGTCATTGAAGTAAAACGCAATGAATCAGCCGAAGTTCTGCTTAACCATTTATATGCCAATACCCAACTTCAAACGGTATTTGGTATTAATATGGTTGCGCTTGATAACGGTCAGCCTAAGGTATTTAACCTTAAAGAAACGCTAGAATGTTTTATTCTTCACCGCCGTGAAGTGGTAACACGCCGTACTGTATTTGAATTACGCAAAGCACGTGACCGTACTCATATCCTTGAAGGTTTGGCGATTGCGCTTGCCAATATCGACCCAATTATTGAGTTGATTAAAGCTTCGCAAAGCCCTGCGGATGCGAAGAAATCGCTTGTTGCACAAGGTTGGGACTTAGGTGACGTTGCTCAAATGCTTGAGCGTGCCGGCGATGACGCTGCACGTCCAGACTGGTTGATGCCAGAATTTGGTATTCGCGATGGCAAGTACTATCTTACCGAGCAGCAAGCACAAGCCATTCTTGACCTACGCCTTCACAAGCTAACAGGTCTAGAGCACGAAAAGATCCTTGAAGAATACAAACAGCTTCTAGAAATCATTGCTGAGCTACTTCACATTCTTAACAGCCCCGAGCGTTTGATGGAAGTAATTCAAGAAGAGCTTGAAGAAGTTCGCGATGAATTTGGTGATGAGCGCCGTACAGAAATTACAGCAGCAAGTCACGATATTGATATTGAAGACCTCATTGAGCAGGAAGACGTTGTTGTTACGCTTTCTCGTGAAGGGTATGTGAAGTATCAAAAACTAACAGACTACGAAGCACAGCGCCGTGGCGGGCGTGGTAAGTCTGCAACGAAGATGAAAGATGAAGATTTCATCGAGAAATTGCTTGTGGCTAACACCCACGATCACATTCTGTGTTTCTCTACCCGTGGCCGTTTATATTGGCTGAAAGTGTATCAATTGCCGTTTGCTAGCCGTAACGCACGCGGACGTCCAATTGTTAACATTCTTCCGCTAGAAGAAAATGAACGTATTACTGCAATTCTTCCTATTAAAGAATTTGAAGAAGGCAAGTTTGTATTGATGGCGACGGCGAATGGTACAGTGAAGAAGACTGATCTAAGCCTATATTCTCGACCTCGTTCAAGCGGTATTATCGCCGTTAACCTTAACGAAGGCGATGAGCTGATTGGCGTTGATATCACCCACGGTGATGACGACATCATGCTTTTCTCTGATGCAGGTAAAGTGGTTCGCTTTAACGAAAAGCTTCGCGACAGCGAAACAGGTGAAGTGAAGCGCGACCCAGAAACGGGTGAAGAGCTTCTGGCTCTTCGTCCTATGGGAAGAACGGCAACCGGAGTTCGTGGTATTCGCTTGCAAGACGGTCAAAAAGTGGTATCACTTATTGTTCCTAAAGGCGATGGTCCAATCCTGACCGCAACTGAAAATGGTTTCGGTAAGCGTACGCCGCTAGAAGACTATCCAGCGAAGAGCCGCGCGACACAGGGTGTTGTATCTATCAAGGTCTCTGAGCGCAACGGTAAAGTGGTTGGCGCTGTTCAAGTAGACGAAACCAACGAAATAATGCTTATTAGTGACCAAGGCACACTGGTTCGTACCCGTGTTGGAGAAGTGTCGGTAGTAGGCCGTAACACGCAAGGCGTTCGCTTAATACGTACCGTAGAAGGTGAACACGTTGTTGGGTTACAACGCATTGAAGAAGTGGAAGAGTTGCAGGAATTCGATGAAGACGGCAACCCTATCATCTCAGAAGATGCACCAGAACAAGCAGAAACTGCTGTTCAAGAGCAAGAAAACACCGCACAAGATGGTGATAGCTCAACGACAGAAGAGTAGGGGTAGCGCGCAGGCTTGATGCCCTGCGCATTATCAGTGTTCTTTCAAACAAGCGGCTTTTGCCGCTTGTTATTTTTACAGGTGTTGAAAAACGCAATGAAAGAGGTTTTTAACTTTTGTGCAGGCCCTGCAATGCTTCCAAAAGAAGTGATGCAGAAAGCCCAAGCTGAATTCACAAACTGGCGCGACCTTGGCTGTTCTGTAATGGAAGTGAGTCATCGCGGCAAAGACTTCATTGAGATAGCGGCGAAAGCGGAGCAAGACTTACGCGAGTTGCTGTCCATACCCTCAAATTACCATGTGCTTTTCACTCATGGTGGTGGGCGCGGGCAATTTGCCGCCATTCCACTCAATTTATCAAACGCCAACGATACTAGTCTTCATTTAGTCAGTGGCTCATGGTCAAAAGGTGCCGTTGACGAGGCGAACAAATACAATACTGCTAAAGTTGTGGGCGAAGTGTCTGAAAAAGATGGCTGTCACTACATTGCGCAGCCACAGTTAAGCGATATTGACCAATCTGCTGCGTATTACCATTTCTGCCCGAATGAAACGGTTGATGGCATTGCCTTTGATTGGCTACCTGAGTCGGGCAAGGTGCCTTTGGTATCAGATATGTCCTCTACCATATTGTCACAACCTTTGGATGTGGCAAAACACGGCGTGATTTACGCTGGCGCACAAAAGAATATTGGCCCAAGTGGTTTGTCAGTAGTCATTGTGCGTGAAGACTTAGTAGGCAAAGCGCGTAAAGAAACGCCATCTATCTTTGATTATGCGTTGGCTGCAAAATCAGACTCTATGTACAACACACCGCCAACTTTTTCATGGTATCTGGCCGGGCTTGTTTTTGAGTGGTTAAAAGATATGGGGGGAGTGGATGCTATGGCGAAACGCAACGCTGAAAAAGCCGCGCTATTGTATTCTGCCATCGATAGTTCTGATTTTTACTCAAGTAAAGTACACCCAGATAACCGTTCAAAAATGAATGTGCCGTTCCATTTAGCTAACCCTGAATTAGATAAATTATTCCTTCAGCAGTCACAAGACGCAGGATTGCTTGCATTGAAAGGGCATCGTTCGGTTGGGGGCATGCGTGCCAGTATTTATAACGCAATGCCGATAGAAGGCATTGTTGCGCTAGTTGAGTTTATGCGCGAATTTGAAAGAGTGAATGGATAAAATGGAGCAGTTAACATTAGACCCGATTGCAAAAGTATCGGGAGAGGTCAATGTACCTGGCTCAAAAAGTCTGTCTAACCGTGCATTACTACTTGCTGCGTTAGCAGAAGGTGAAACTGAACTTACAAACTTGTTAGACAGCGAAGACATTGAGCATATGCTAAACGCACTAACGAAGTTAGGCATTAGCTATCGCCTTAGCGAAGATAAAACCCAGTGCGTTGTGCAAGGTAACGGCGGTGCATTTGAAGTGGCAGAGCCACTAGAGCTTTTCCTAGGGAATGCCGGTACCGCTATGCGCCCATTATGTGCGGCACTTGCTGCCAGCAATGTGGATACTGTGCTAACGGGTGAGCCACGTATGGAAGAGCGCCCAATTGGCGATTTGGTAGATGCACTGCGCGAAGCCGATGCAGAAGTTACCTATCTGAAAAACGATGGCTTCCCGCCGCTTCAAATTAAGGGTAAGACCTTAAATGGCGGTGAAATATCGGTAGATGGCAGTGTTTCTAGCCAGTTCTTAACTGCACTTTTAATGGCTGCACCGCTATTTTCAGGTGATGTGACTATTCGTATTAAAGGCGAATTGGTCTCTAAGCCATATATCGATATTACGCTAGACACCATGGCGAAGTTTGGTGTGACGGTCGATAACGACAACTACCAAACCTTTACGGTTTCTGGTGACGCAAAGTACGTGGCACCGAGTAAATTTATGGTAGAAGGCGATGCATCATCAGCTTCTTACTTCCTTGCAGCCGGCGCCATTAAAGGTGGTACGGTACGCGTAACCGGAATTGGAAAAAACAGTATTCAAGGCGACATTCGCTTTGCTGACGTGCTCGAAGCCATGGGCGCGAAAGTAGTGTGGAGTGATGAATATGTGGAAGTGACGGGTGCACCGCTTAAAGGCGTGGACATGGATATGAACCATATCCCTGATGCAGCTATGACTATTGCGACCACCGCGTTATTTGCCGACGGTCCAACGACCATGACTAACATCTACAACTGGCGTGTTAAAGAAACAGACCGACTTGCAGCAATGGCGGCTGAGCTTCAAAAGCTAGGGGCCAAAGTGGAAGAGGGGCATGACTACATTAAGGTGTGGCCTACGGATTCGCTTAGACATGCTGAAATAGATACGTATAACGACCACCGCATTGCGATGTGTTTCTCGCTTGTTGCACTAAGCGACACCCCAGTTACCATCAACGATCCCGGCTGCACACGTAAAACATTTCCAGACTATTTTACGCGCTTTAAAACACTTTACGACGCACAATAAACTTAGTGGAAGTCAATGAAATACGGCGTTAACTTATCGCTGAATGAACGTTGATGCGCGATATAATTATCTTAACGTACGATGCCACCAATTAGCGGTGGCATTGCTTATCTTGAACTAAAGCGTATAATTGCGCGCGATTTTTAGTAATTTAAATGATGGAGCAGGTATGCATTCCACACCCGTAGTCACGGTTGACGGTCCTAGTGGTGCAGGCAAAGGTACATTGAGTAGTTTGCTGGCAAAGAAATTAGGGTGGCACTTTCTAGATAGCGGCGCAATTTACCGCGTTTTAGCAGTTGCTGCACTTCACCACGACCTCCCGTGTGATGATGAAGAATGTGTTGTTCCTCTAGCAACCGGTCTCGACGTTAGCTTTGAGACGAATGGCGATACCACGCGTATAATATTGGAAGGCGAAGACGTTACTGACGATATTCGCACTGAAGAAGTTGGCGCGGTAGCGTCAAAAGTTGCAGCCCTACCTCGTGTTCGTGAAGCATTGCTTCGTAGACAACGCGCTTTCCAACAGGACCCCGGTCTTGTTGCCGATGGTCGCGACATGGGGACAGTGGTATTTACAGATGCGCCCGTTAAGATTTTCCTAACGGCAAGCGCAGAAGCTCGTGCTGAACGCCGGTATAGCCAGTTGAAAGCAAAGGGCATGGATGTTAATATTGCGCGCCTTTTAACCGATATTAAGGCGAGAGACGAGCGCGATACACAACGTGCGGTTGCTCCTTTGGTACCGGCTGAAGATGCAGTAATTATAGATTCAACAGACTTGGATATTGACCAAGTCTTTGAAAAAGCGATGGATATTATTTCCTCACGCCTTTAATGACGAGAGCTGATCGCATCCAAAGCAGTGTTGCTACAGGAAGTGGCGACTAATTTTAATAACCCCGCGTTATCCGGATAAGAAGCGTGGATATCAACTTAAAAGTTATTTGAGACTTATGACTGAAAATTTTGCACAACTTTTTGAAGAAAGCTTACAAGAACTAGAAACACGTCCTGGTTCAATTGTAAAAGGTACTGTTGTTTCTATCGACAAAGACATCGTTCTTGTTGACGCAGGCTTGAAATCAGAAAGTGCTATCCCAGCTGACCAATTCAAAAACGCTGAAGGCGAACTAGAAATCGCTATCGGTGACCAAGTAGACGTTGCACTAGATGCAGTTGAAGATGGTTTCGGTGAAACTATCCTTTCTCGCGAAAAAGCGAAGCGTCACGAAGCGTGGGTTGAGCTGGAAAAAGCTTACGAAGATAAAGCTACTATTAAAGGCGTTATCAACGGTAAAGTTAAAGGCGGTTTCACTGTTGAAGTTAACAGTGTACGCGCGTTCCTACCTGGTTCTCTTGTTGACGTACGTCCAGTACGTGACACTACGCACCTTGAAGGCAAAGAGCTTGAGTTCAAAGTTATCAAGCTAGACGCTAAGCGTAACAACGTTGTTGTTTCTCGTCGTGCAGTTATCGAAGCAGAAAGCAGCGCAGAGCGCGAAACGCTTCTTGCTAACCTTGAAGAAGGTCATGAAATCAAGGGTATCGTTAAGAACCTTACCGATTACGGTGCGTTCGTTGACCTTGGTGGCGTAGACGGTCTTCTACACATCACAGATATGGCTTGGAAGCGCGTTAAGCACCCAAGTGAAATCGTGAATGTTGGTGACGAAATCAACGTTAAAGTACTTAAGTTCGACAAAGAGAAGCAACGTGTTTCTCTTGGAATGAAGCAAATGGGCAACGATCCATGGCAAGAAATTGCGTCTCGTTACCCAGAAGGTACTAAGATCAACGGTCAGGTTACTAACCTTACTGATTACGGCTGCTTCGTTGAAATCGAAGACGGCGTTGAAGGTCTTGTACACGTTTCTGAAATGGATTGGACTAACAAGAACATCCACCCATCTAAAGTTGTTAACCTAGGTGACACTGTAGATGTAATGGTTCTTGAAATTGACGAAGAGCGTCGTCGTATTTCTCTAGGTCTTAAGCAGTGCATTGCTAACCCTTGGGAAACATTTGCTGAGTCACACGAAAAAGGTGACAAAGTGTCTGGTAAGATCAAGTCAATCACTGACTTCGGTATCTTCATCGGTCTTGACGGCGGCATCGACGGTCTAGTTCACCTTTCTGACATCAGCTGGAACAAGTCTGGTGAAGACGCAGTTCGCGACTACAAGAAAGGCGATGAAATCTCTGCAGTTGTACTACAAGTCGACCCAGAGCGTGAGCGTATCTCTCTTGGCGTTAAGCAAATTGAAGAAGATCCTTTCAACAAGTATCTGACAGATAACAAGAAAGGTGCTATCGTTACTGGTACAGTAACAGCAGTTGATGCGAAAGGCGTTACTGTAAACCTAGCTGAAGAAGTTGACGGCTACATCCGCGTTGCAGATCTTGCTGTTGAGCGTGTTGAAGACGCAACTGAAGTAGCAAGCGTTGGTGATAGCATTGAAGCGAAGTTCATGGGCGTTGACCGTAAGAACCGCACTGTTAACCTATCTGTTAAAGCGAAAGATCAGGCTGACGAAAAAGAAGCTATCGATAAAGTTAACCAACAAGAAGATGTTGGTTTCGCTAACGCGATGGCAGAAGCATTCAAAGCTGCTAAAGGCGAATAATGCTTTTGTGGGTGTGCAATTGCACACCCAATTCGCGATAGCTGTTTAAACAATAATATTGACAATGAGGTTAAACATGACCAAGTCTGAATTAATTGAACGGCTCGCGGATCAAGCGCGTCACATTCCGGCGAAAGAACTCGAACTGGCGATAAAAGAACTTCTTGAACAAATGGCGCAAACCCTTCAAAAAGGCGAGCGTATTGAAATTAGAGGGTTCGGTAGCTTTTCTCTTCACTACCGCGCTCCGCGCGTTGGTAGAAACCCTAAGACGGGTGAAACGGTTAAGCTAGACGGTAAATATGTACCGCACTTCAAACCAGGTAAAGAGCTTCGCGAGAGGGTAGACGCCTCAATCGCATAATGCATTTTTAAAAGCCGCTGCAAAGCGGCTTTTTTGTGTCTGAAATATAAAGCTCTCCATTGAACGCGCGAAGTGACCTCACCTTGGTGTGATAAAAACTCAGTAAAAATTTCACTATACTTTAGTTTAATTTTTAATACCTGTTGACCCCGGCTTAAATAGGGTTATATATTGTTCAAATAATAAAAAACGGTATTCACAGAAGTAATGTCAGCCGGCGATGACCAAGCAATAATTAAACAGTACCAGCCGCTCATTCGCGCGTTGATTCCTTACGAACAGCAAAATAAGCTGCTAGAAGGAATTAATAAGTTTTCGAAGCGCCTCCCTAGTAGTGTCCGTAAAATAGTGAAAGAAGAGGTCGTCCGATTGACTTCTCTAACGGACGCTCCTGCTGATAATTCTGCCTTCGCCCAATTTCCCGTGATGAAATTTAAACATTTCGGGGTTCAAATGCGCCTTGATAAAGTGGGTGCTCAAATACTTAAAAACGAAACGTCACTTTATCAAGATAGATATACCGTCGGGGTGTTTGAGTCAGTTATGAACTCAGACTTCTATCAAAATCAAATCAAGAAAGAACAATTCAAAAAGATAGTCGATGCATTTAATGTAGAGAGTCAATCTTTCACCGACATTGACTTTGGGGATGACATTGCCATACGCCCCAATTTCACCATTTCTTCGCCAGATTTTGAGAAAGGCCGACATTGCTCCATAAGCTCTATGTCGAATAGAGGCATTGCGCTTGAAACAAAAAGGCCGCCCAATGCTTCAACGGGCGATATCATTACGTTTACTTTTCCTGAAGTGAAAGGCTTAACAAAAGAGCCCACTGAAATTACGTTAGAGCTTGAATCGGTAAAGTATAATAAGCATCTAGGGAAATATGAGACATCATTTGTATTCCAAGATGATATTGACGAAGCGTTTATTGCAACGCTAAAGCGCTACGTAGCAATTACAGCCCATAAACAGCCGCTACAAAGAGATTTGGAAATAGAGCGTGCCATGCAAGAGCTTGAACGCGATCGAATTCTCGAAAACAGCCCATGGTTACCCGTTTTTCTTGCCCCTGAGAAAAAGTCTCTAAAGCCTGTTATTGCACTCTTTACTAAAGCAAACGTTGAACACAATGACACTGAAAAGCTATTAAAGAGTCTGCAAGACAAGCCAATATTTGCGACACTTGCAGATGAATTGCGCAAATACAACGAAGCGTACGTATTTCACGGTATTATCAAAACCAAAAATGGTAACGTGCAAATAACCGCAACCCATAGACAGCTTCTTGGTTTAAAACAGCTCAATGCGCTGGTTTACTTACTTGCAAAAAGTGGCGATTTTATTTGCACGCATTGCCGTTTAGATGCCGTTACGCGTGAAGATAAACAAAAGGCCTTTGCTATTCACGATATTGCCAGTAAGGAATTTGAGCAGCTTGCGCAAATTTCTCACGTACTTTACTGCAAAGATGTCTCGGCGTATTTAACAAATTTAACGCTCTCAGCAAAGTGCGATTTTAAACCTCTATCGAAAACGTTAAAGGCGAGCGGTAACAACTGGCATATCGATTACGTGATGGAGGAGGATTTAGATAGACGTTGTGAAACGCGCTACGTCATAGATAAACCTGCTTCGATAAGAGTTGGTCTGCTAACATCTATTGATGCACGAGTATCGGATTTAAGCGCAAGCGGGATGAAATTGCTCGTGCCACCGCATAGCGATTTACAAAACGAAATTCGCGTTTCAGTGCCAGACCTTAGGATTAAGGGCGAAAAGTACAAAGTAGTAAACTACCAAGCAGAAACCGGTGTTGTAAGGCTTTGTCTTGTCGAAGATACACGAAAAGCAAAGGTGAGCTCTAATGTCGATCATATGGTGGAAGAGAATACCGCTTATTTTAAAGTGAGAGATATTGCTCGTATCCAACGCTCGACGCATAGGTATATATGGGAATTAGCGGTGCGACATATGCCGTCATTGTCGGTACTTTGTGTGATGAATCGTTTCACGTTAGACAGGCTAAAAACAGTATATCAAAGTGAAACGTCAGACGACCTATACCCTTTTTCCCGTACACAAAACATAATTCCGCTTCATGGTTTTTTTGCCGATAAAGGGCAGGCTAAGCCCAAATCTCAAATTTTAGAAGCGATGTTTAAAGAAACATCCGAACAAGCGTTAGTGATTCACTGCGTGAGAAAAAGCGACAGCAGATTAGTGTATATTAAAGAGCGGGATTTTTTATTTTCTAAACTACGCACACAGATTAAAAGCCAGCTAGACGATGAAAAAATTCAGTTAAGCGCTACTGATGTGACTGCTGTTCGATGCCACGGTGCAACGACGCCTTTAACAAAAAAACGCTTAGCTCAGTTGTCAAAACTAGATAAAGCCATGTATGACAAGTTAGAAACGATGCAAGCTGGCTACACCCACTGCATATTCATTACCAACATGTCTGCCCTACATCACGACTTGGTGATAGACAATTTAATCGCCAAAGCCGAACGAAAAGACCTAGATGGCGAAGGCGCGGCTTAATACCAGTCCGCATAACATCAAATCGCACACGCTTTTTGTGTTATCTCTTTTCGCATTTTGCTATTCTTGTAAATAAATCAATAAAAAGGGCTTAGTGTTGAAAGGGATCTTAGTTTTTCTTATCGTTTTATTGTTGCTTGCCATCGCTTTTGTTGTGGGTTCGCAAAATGAAATGCAAATCACAGTTAATTATCTGATAGCGCAGGCAAACATACGCTTATCAACACTAATTGCTATTACACTGTCTATTGGCGTTGGGATTGGAATCCTAATCATGCTGATGAGTTGGCTACGCTTACGCGTTCAGCTTATGTCTGCGCAATCTAAAATACAGAGATTGGAACAAGAACACTAATGCTCGAACTGCTGTTTCTCCTTTTGCCTGTTGCGGCAGGATACGGTTGGATAATGGGCCGTAATAGTGTCCGCCAAGCGCAGCGAAAACAGTCCAGCATCCTTTCTAAGCACTATTATAAGGGCCTTAATTTTCTCCTTTCAGATCAGCCCGACAAGGCGGTCGACACGTTAATAAAGATGATCAACGTGAACAGCGATACGGTAGAGACACACATTGCGATGGGTAGCTTTTTTCGTCATCGCGGTGAAATAGACCGCGCGATTAAAGTGCATCAAAACTTAGTTAGCCGTGATGAACTTCAACCTGCCCAACGTGAAAACGCGCTAAGAGAACTCGGTCACGACTACACCCAGGCTGGTTTTTTAGAGCGAGCCGAGAACGCTTTTCTTCAATTATTAAACAGCGAAAAGCATTACCTAGTTGCACAACAACAACTTTTCAGTATTTACCAAACGACCAAAGAGTGGGACAGGGCCATAGAGCTGGCAGAGCGCATGGTACAGTGTCATGGTGACAACGACGATGTGTGTGAACGTTTGGCGCATTTTTATTGTGAACAAGCTTCGGTTGAGTTAAAAAATGATAGCCAAGGCGCTGCACTAACCTTACTTCAGAAAGCCGTTAATGCTGATGAACATGCGGTGAGACCGTGGTTGATGCTAGGCGATATTGCACTGAATCAAAAACGTTTTACCGACGCCAACGCTTATTTCACCCAAGTAGCCGAGCGTGACATTAACTGGTTTAGCGAAGCTGTGCCGAGTCTTGAAAAAATAGCAGAAGAAACGGGCGACTGGGAAAGCTTCCAAAAAAACTTGGAAGCGCATTGGCAAGAGTGTGCGACATCTTATCTCGCCATGGTCGATGTGTTAATGAAGCGTGGTGAAACAGCGCAAGCAGCAGAATATCTGCTAGAGCAATTGCGTAAACGCCCGACAATGCGCGGTTTTAAAACCCTGATGGGGCTTTATATCGATCAATTGTCAGATAAAACCACGGCAGACAGTTTACGCCTATTAAAAGAATTAGTTGAAAAGCAGATGTTACAGCGCCCTAAATACCGCTGCGGCAGCTGTGGCTTTTCAGGCCGAAAATTATATTGGTTATGTCCGAGCTGTAAAAAGTGGGGCGTAGTGAAACCTATCAAAGGGCTAGACGGAGAATAAAAGAACATGCATGACCCACGCGTTATTGTTGCTTTAGACTATGACAATAAAGACGCTGCATTGGCGTTTGTAGACAGATTAGACTCAAGCTTGTGCAAGCTAAAAGTGGGCAAAGAGATGTTCACCTTGTTTGGTCCAGAATTTGTCAAAGCGCTAATTGAAAAAGGTTTTGACGTTTTCTTAGACCTTAAATTTCACGATATTCCAAATACTGTAGCTAAAGCCTGCAAAGCAGCGGCAGAGTTAGGTGTTTGGATGGTAAATGTACATGCCTCTGGCGGTTTGCCAATGATGCAAGCTGCCAAAGAGGCAATTGCAAACAGCAGTAACCCTCAAACCAAGCTAATTGCTGTTACTGTGTTAACTAGCATGGATGAATCTCAGCTAGCAGATGTTGTAAGCGGCGTAACGCCAGAACAGCAAGTGCTGCGCCTTGCTGCACTAACGGAAAAAGCGGGGCTAGACGGTATTGTGTGTTCTGCACAAGAAGCCATTGCGTTGCGTGAAAGACACAATGACGATTTCTTATTGGTAACCCCAGGGATTCGTCCTGTAGGGGTAGATGCAGGCGATCAAAAACGTGTAATGACACCGCCAGATGCCATGAAAGCGGGTGTAAGTTACTTAGTAATGGGCCGTCCTATCACTAAAGCTGACGACCCAATTGCAGTATTAAAAGACGTAAACGCGTCAATTAATGGCTAAGCCTTTTAGCAGGGAATAGTGGCCAAAAAAAGCCTCACGTACAAAAAAGCTCGGATGTGGTTCTCACATACCGAGCTTTTTTTGTGCATTCAGATTATAGGTTACATTATCTCAGTCCGAGATTATTCGCCCTTAAGCGCGACTTCTGCTGGAGTATAAGTTAGACCTAACTCTTCACCTAGCGCGTCTACAACCGCTTTGTACGTTACTTTACCTTCATGAACGTTTAGACCATTAAGCAAGTGCTTGTCTTCAAGCATAGCTTTAGCTGGGCCTTTGTTAGCAAGCGCTAGTCCAAATGGTAACGTTGCGTTGTTAAGCGCCATAGTAGACGTGCGAGCAACGCCACCTGGCATGTTAGCAACACAGTAATGTACTACATCGTCAACCATATAAACTGGGTCTTGGTGCGTTGTGGCTTTAGACGTTTCAAAACAACCGCCTTGGTCAATTGCGACATCAACAAGAACTGAGCCTGGTTTCATTGCGACAATGTGCTCACGGGTTAGCAATTTAGGCGCTGCTGCGCCAGGAATAAGTACTGCACCTATAACAAGATCAGCTTTCGACGAGTAGTGTTCAATGGCGTCCACTGTCGAGTAAACGGTCTTTACTTGGCCATTAAATATATCGTCTAATTGACGAAGGCGAGGTAGTGAACGGTCTAGAAGTGTCACATCAGCGCCAAGGCCAAGTGCCATCTTCGCTGCATTAATACCAACAACACCACCACCAATTACCAGTACTTTGCCTGGGGCTACACCTGGTACGCCGCCTAGAAGGGTGCCGCTACCACCGTGAGCCTTTTCTAAGTAGTGCGCACCTGCTTGAACAGACATACGACCCGCTACTTCACTCATTGGCGCTAGTAATGGAAGGCCGCCGCGATCGTCGGTTACCGTTTCATACGCGATACAAGTAGCACCAGATTCAACAAGCAGCTTGGTTTGCGTTGGGTCTGGAGCAAGGTGCAGGTAAGTGTAAAGCGTTTGGCCTTTGCGAAGCATTTTACATTCGTTAGGCTGCGGCTCTTTCACTTTCACAATCATTTCAGCGTCGGCAAATACCTGCTCAGCATTTGAAGCGATCGCTGCGCCTGCTTCTACATACATTTCGTCGGTGAAACCAATAGCGTCGCCAGCTTTAGTTTCTACTAAAACGCTGTGACCATGGCTAACGAATTCTTTTACCGCTGCTGGCGTCAAGCCAACGCGGTACTCGTGGTTCTTAATCTCTTTAGGTACACCAACTAACATGCATAGTCCTCAATTTTATCGCGAGCTTCTAAACGGCTCTGGTTGAACTTTGTTTTAGATTTTTTACAACCCATAAACATATTCGCGGAGTATACGCCATTAAAAAACGAACTATCTGCTGAAGAAAAGGCATTTGTAGAATATAATTCTTTAAAATGTCATTTATGAAATATTAAATATGTTGGTAAAGACCCCCAAGCACCTTGACCGTATAGACAGGAATATCTTGGTACAGCTGCAGAAGAATGGCCGTATTTCAAACGTTGAACTTGCGAAAGAAGTTGGTTTAAGCCCAAGCCCTTGCCTTGAAAGAGTGAAGAGACTAGAGGCTCAGGGATATATTAAAGGTTATCATGCTGTTGTTGACCCCGAAAAACTGGGTGCGGCTATGTTGGTATTTGTAGAGATAACACTTACAAAAACTTCTGTAGATATCTTTGCAGAATTTTCTGCTGCGGTGAAGTTGCATGACGATATACAAGAATGCCATTTGGTGTCTGGCGACTTTGATTTTCTATTGAAGGCGCGCGTGGCAGATATGGGAAGTTATCGAAAACTGCTCGGTGATACTCTGTTGCGACTGCCAGGCGTAAGTGAGTCTCGTACCTACGTGGTGATGGAAGAAGTAAAAAGTACGTCGTCGTTACGCATTAATTTGAAGTAATGAAAGCATGGCTCATTAGCGTGTTTTTGTGGTAGGCTGTGCAAAAATACAGTGTTTGTGTTTGGCTTAGGAAAATACAGCTAGCATAAATACAGTTTAGATGAGTGAGTTATTGCTCATAGTGCTCATTCACTCATTGAAAAATTAAACAAATAATAACAATTATGTAGGAATAGCAAAGAGTTCGCTAAGCTCTTTGTTGCTTTTAGCACATCGTTTAATGTGATAGCACATGCGATGGAATTTTGAAGGTTTTTTAGGGTTATGGCGCGATTAACAGGGGTTCAGCGAGTGTGGGAAGCAGGTATGATTATCGCCTGTGTTTTCGCCTTTTTCTTATTGCTGGCACTAGTATCTTTTCATCCAGGGGATCCAGGTTGGAGCCAAGCTGGCCTGCAACTTGACGTACACAACTGGGTTGGTGCAACCGGCGCATGGGTAGCCGACCTATTGCTCTTTTCATTCGGATTTTTGGCATTTTTGCTGCCGTTTGGCTCAGCGTTTTTGGGCTGGTTTTTATTTCAGCATATTAAAGAGTTAGATGAGTTCGACTACCTTACAATTGGTTTGCGTATAATCGGTGGCTTGCTAATGGCGCTTGGAGCCTCGGGAATCGCTAGCATTAATTTTGATGACATTTACAACTTTTCCGCTGGCGGCTTCGTTGGAGACGTCATTAGTTCAGCGCTAGTGCCGTACTTCAACACTGCAGGCACAATATTATTGCTGCTTTGCTTTTTTTGTACAGGCTTCACTTTACTCACCGGCATTAGCTGGTTAACCATTATAGATCGATTGGGTGAAGGAGCGTTGTGGTTAGGCCGTAAGACCTTATCTGCACCACAAAATCTTTTAGCCCTGGAAATGCCTCGTTTGGCATTGTCTAACAAGTCTACGGTCCAAGAAGGTAGCGATAGCGCCGAGCTTGATATAACAAGCATGCGAGCGGAGCCTTTAGCATCGACCACAGATGTTCAGCAGCCACATGCTCAAAACGTTGTTAATACCCGTAATGAACCAACGTTTGGTATTGATGATCTGAATGATGAGCCACCGTTCTACACATACGATTCAGCAAGTAATGCTACAGCACCTGAAAATGCATCTACGCATTTGCCAGAAAGTGAAGTTCAGACTGATATCAGTGACACAGAGCCTGATACAAAGAAGGCGGGCTTTTCTTTATCTGGAATGCGTGATGCGGTTACAGGCAGTTTGAAAGACAAAGTCGGGTTTGGCAAATCTAATCAAGAAGAGCCTGCGCCTTTACAAAGCGATAGTCATCAAGACGAAGAGCCAAGCAGTCAGGTTCAACAAAGCCCCCACATCAATTTTGACGACTTCGAAGAGTTTGACGAAGACTTACCGTATGAAACGGGAAGTAAGCCCCCAGCCGCTTCTAACAAGATAGACGTTAGCGATACAAGCAACGCTGAATATGCTTACGAAAAAAGCGAAGTGCAGCAAACATCTTCGGCTACGCCACCAGCGCAAACACAAGCAGCTCAAACATTTACTTCAGCCGCGTTAGGGGCAAAACCCGTAAAAGCGAGGGCAGGGGAGATTGATCACGACCTTCCCCCTATGCCTTCATTTGATTTATTGGAACGTGCTGATAAACACGAGAACCCGCTAACGCAAGAAGAAATAGACGGTATTTCTCGCCTTGTAGAAGAAAAGCTTGCTGACTTTAATATTGAAGCGACTGTGGTGGGAGTTTTCCCTGGGCCTGTAATCACCCGATTTGAGCTTGATTTGGCGCCTGGCGTAAAAGTAAGCAAAATTACTGGGCTTTCTAAAGATTTAGCACGTGCCATGTCAGCAATTTCAGTACGTGTGGTAGAAGTAATTCCTGGCAAGTCAGTTATCGGCCTTGAACTTCCTAACAAAAAGCGCGAAATGGTACGCTTAAGTGAAGTAATAAGTTGCGACACATTCCAGTCGAACAAGTCACCTCTTACCATGGTGCTGGGCGCAGATATATCAGGCAAGCCAGTGGTTGTTGATTTGGCGAAAATGCCTCACTTACTTGTAGCGGGTACAACGGGCTCGGGTAAGTCAGTGGGTGTAAACGTCATGATTCTTAGCTTGCTTTACAAGAGCACGCCTGAAGACGTGCGCATGATCATGATCGACCCCAAAATGCTTGAGCTTTCAGTGTATGAAGGTATTCCTCACTTGCTCGCTGAAGTGGTGACAGACATGAAAGAAGCCGCGAATGCGCTTCGTTGGTGTGTGGGTGAGATGGAGCGCCGCTATCGCTTAATGAGCGCTTTAGGGGTGCGTAATCTTAAGGGCTATAACGCCAAAGTTACCGAAGCCATTGCAAATGGTACGCCAATTAAAGACCCACTTTGGAAGAATGAAGAGAGTATGGATGCAGAGGCACCGGACCTAGAAAAACTTCCTGCGATAGTAGTGGTAGTTGACGAATTTGCCGACATGATGATGATTGTGGGTAAAAAAGTAGAAGAACTTATTGCGCGTATTGCGCAAAAAGCCCGTGCCGCCGGAATTCACCTTATTCTTGCCACTCAGCGCCCATCTGTAGACGTAATTACCGGCCTTATTAAAGCTAATATTCCAACCCGTTGTGCATTCCAAGTTTCAAGTAAAATTGATTCAAGAACTATTTTGGACCAACAAGGTGCCGAAACCTTACTTGGTATGGGTGACATGCTGTATTTACCGCCGGGTAGCCCTGTACCTACGCGGGTTCATGGTGCGTTTGTTGATGACCATGAAGTTCACGCCGTTGTTGCCGATTGGCAGAAGCGAGGCAAGCCGGATTATATTGATGAAATTCTAAATGGCGAAGCAACAGCCGAAGTACTATTGCCAGGCGAACAACCTGAAGGCGAAGACCAAGAGTTCGATGCGTTTTACGATGAGGCTGTGGCGTTTGTGACTGAAACACGTCGCGCAAGTGTGTCTAGCGTGCAACGCAAATTTAGAATTGGTTACAACCGCGCCGCGCGATTAGTTGAACAAATGGAAATGAGTGGGGTCGTAAGTGCACAGGGGCACAACGGTAACCGTGAGGTACTTGCACCTCCGCCTCACAAAGAATAACGAACGGATTGAATAAATGAATAAAGCAGTTTCGGTTTATTTAGTAAGTGCCATTGCTGGCGTAAGTATGTTGGGCGACAGTTTGCACGTTGCTAATGCAGCACAAAATGATGCGCACAACCCAAATGAAGCAACGTTAGTTTCATTTTCAGACCAAGATACCAACAATCTAAAAAAACATGAAGATAACGCGCTTGCGGATCCAAGTGCTGAACAGGACTCAAGTGCTGCAGCCAGCGCATCGCTGCAAGCTTTGCTTAGCAATATGAAGCAGTTTAGAGCAGGTTTCGCTCAAACCGTGGTTGATGCCCAGCAAAACGTAGTTCACGAAGCGCAGGGTACACTTACCATGACACGTCCTAACAAATTGCGCTGGGAGACCACCTTTCCTGACGAAACACTGTTGGTCGCAGATGGCGAAGCGGTTTGGAACGTCGATACGTTTGTAGAACAAGTGACTGTGCTGTCGCAAGCAAACGCAATTAAAGATAACCCCATTGTTTTGCTTACTTCTACCGACGAGGCGACATGGTCTTCATTTTCAATCAATAAAACAAAACATGCGTCAGCAGCTGGCAACACAATAAGTGATAGTGAAGAACGCTATCAAATTTCGCCAAAGGAAGCAGGGGGACAAATTGTTGCGCTAACCCTGACGTTCAATCAAGAAAACGAGCTTACGTCGCTTGATATGCTTGATGCTCAGCAGCAAGTAAGCACCCTAGTCTTCAACAATATTGAGACACGTTTTCCTGTGCCTGCCGACACCTTCTCAGTTGAAATTCCAGATAGCTTCATAATTGATGACCAGCGTTAATCAAGAATTTGTTCCTTTAGCGGCGCGCATGCGCCCTGTAACTATTGAACAGTACAGTGGGCAAGATCATTTATTAGGCGAGGGCAAACCACTTCGTAAAATGGTAGAAGCGGGTCATTGCCACTCCATGATTTTATGGGGCCCACCTGGCACCGGTAAAACTACACTTGCAGAGCTTATCGCACAGTATACCAATGCGTCTGTTTTACGCATTTCAGCCGTGACTTCTGGGATAAAAGACATCAGAGCGGCAATGGATACAGCTGAAGAGAACGCCCGTTTTAAGCAGCGAACCTTGTTGTTTGTTGACGAGGTACATCGATTTAACAAAAGTCAGCAGGACGCGTTTCTTCCCTTTGTAGAATCTGGCGTAGTAACGTTTATTGGGGCTACGACAGAAAATCCGTCGTTTGAATTAAATAAAGCGTTATTATCACGTGTTCGTGTGTACGTACTAAAGACACTAGAACAACACGCGCTATCTGAACTTATTGACAGAGCATTAAGTGATACCGAAAAAGGCCTTGGTGAAAGACTGCTGGGTATTGATGAAACGGCAAGAAATGCGCTGATTGACTTAAGTGGTGGCGACGCACGACGTCTTTTAACGTATTTAGAGCTTGCCGCTGATTTTACTAGTACTAAAGAAATCACGGTAAGCGACATTGAACACGCTGTAGGTGAAAAAGTTGCCAGTTATGATAACAAAGGCGATACCTTCTACGATTTAATTTCTGCATTTCACAAATCGGTTAGGGGTTCAGACCCCGATGCAGCTTTATATTGGTATGCAAGAATTCTAGATGGAGGCGGCGACGCACTTTATGTAGGTAGACGCCTTTTAGCGATTGCATCGGAAGATATCGGTAATGCCGATCCACGCGCCATGCAGCTGTGCATCAACGCTTGGGATACGTTTCATCGGGTAGGTCCTGCTGAAGGCGAGCGCGCTATCGCACAAGCTGCGGTGTATTGCGCACTAGCAGCAAAAAGTAACGCCGTATATATGGCGTTTAGTGAAGCCAAAGCACTAGCGCGAAAAACCTCAGATGCGCCTGTTCCCATGCATCTGCGCAATGCACCTACGTCGCTGATGAAAGAGTTAGGTCATGGTAATGGATATCGCTATGCGCACAACGAGCCAAATGCGTTCGCCGCAGGTGAGTCATATTTCCCCGAAAGCCTTACCGGAACGCGCTTATACAACCCCAATGAGCGCGGTTTGGAAAAAGCCCTTAAAGCAAAACGAGAATTTCTCGATTCACTTAATGCGAGAAGCCCCAATAAAAGGTAAAGTTGCAAGCGTATACAGTGACTTAATCAAAAAAGTATAGATTAGTTTACAAAAAGAACGCGCTAGGGAGTTTTTCGTGCCTCAAGGGTTAGCTTTATATTGTTTTATTGCCGCAGGCGGTGCGACTGGCGCTTGTTTACGCTATTTTGTTACCACAAGTGTCGATTCCTTATTTGGAAAACACATGCCGTTTGGTACACTAACGGTGAATGTGGTTGGGTCGTTTGCTCTCGCATTGCTTTACGGCTTTATTGAGCGTAACGAGCTGAGCGATTCTCCCTACCGTGCGCTCATCGGTGTTGGGCTGTTAGGTGCTTTTACCACATTTTCAACATTTTCTGTTGAAACGTTAACTTTGCTAGAAAATGGGCTGTGGCATAAAGCTGCAGCAAATGTACTTCTTAATGTTGGCGCCTGTTTATTAGCGGGTTGGCTGGCAATTGAACTAATGAAAGGATAATTAGAAACACATGTTAGATCCAAAGTGTTTGCGAAGCGATATAGAACAAACAGCTAAGCGATTGGCTGCCCGTGGTTTTAACCTCGATGTAGCAGCTTTTAGTTCGCTTGAAGAAAAAAGAAAAACACTTCAGTCCAGAACACAGGATCTGCAAAACGAGCGTAACGTACGAAGTAAATCCATTGGTAAAGCAAAAGCACAGGGTCAAGACATTGCGCCTTTACTTGCTGAAGTGGGTAAGCTTGGCGATGAGCTTGATGCCGCTAAAGCAGAGCTTAGCGAACTGTTAGAAGAAATTAATATTCTTACTCAGGGCATTCCGAATCTCCCTCACGAATCTGTTCCAGAAGGCAAAGACGAGGACGACAACGTCGAGATTTCTCGTTGGGGTGAGCCGCGCACTTTTGACTTTGACGTTAAAGATCACGTCGATTTAGCAGAAGGCCTTAACAACGGTCTGGATTTTGCCACGGCAAGTAAGCTTACCGGAAGCCGCTTTGTAGTGATGCGCGGCGATATTGCGCGCCTCAATCGTGCTATTGCTCAGTTTATGCTTGATACTCATACTCAAGAGCATGGGTATCAGGAAATGTATGTGCCTTATTTGGTGAATGCAGATAGCTTGTACGGAACAGGACAATTACCTAAGTTCGGTGAAGATTTGTTTCACACTCAGCCAGCAACCGAAGAAGGTCAAGGGCTTAGCCTTATTCCAACGGCAGAAGTGCCGCTAACGAATATTGCGCGTGATGAAATCTTAGATGCGAAAACGTTGCCAGTGAAAATGACGGCGCATACACCGTGTTTCCGTTCAGAAGCGGGGTCTTACGGTCGTGATACACGTGGTCTTATTCGTCAGCATCAGTTCGATAAAATTGAACTTGTACAGCTAGTAAAGCCGGAAGATAGTTTTGATGCGCTAGAAGCGCTAACAGGCCACGCTGAAGTTATTCTGCAAAAGCTAGAGTTACCGTACCGTAAAGTACTGCTTTGTACGGGCGATATGGGCTTTGGTGCATGTAAAACGTATGACCTTGAAGTGTGGCTTCCTGCGCAAAACACGTACCGCGAAATTTCTTCATGTTCAAACATGTTGGATTTCCAAGCTAGACGTATGCAAGCAAGATTCCGCAGCCCAGAAACCAATAAGCCAGAATTGCTTCACACTCTGAACGGTTCGGGTTTGGCAGTCGGACGCACGCTTGTTGCCATTCTAGAAAATAATCAGCAAGCTGATGGTAGTGTAACTATTCCAAAAGCGCTGGTGCCTTATATGGCTGGCCAAGAAATCATTAAAGCTAGCGCATAAAAGCAGTTTACTGGCACACATGAAAAAGTGTGTCGCTGTTTGTTAACGCGCTATGCAATAAGTAAGTAGGATCCGGTGCTGCGAAGTACCGGATTTGTTTTTTAATTTTCCAAAGTGTTGAGGAGACTCATCATTTGTGGCTTTATTCAACGTATAACCGACTCACCTGATGTCATTGCCCTGTTAGAAGAGGTAGGGCTTACTCAAACTATCGACCTTTTCGTGCAAGAGTCTTCGCACAGCAATGTGCTTAACTTTTATCCAGCCTTTGGCAGAGCGCCTGAACGGCAAATATCTAATTTAATCATTTCCAGCAAAGAAACCGTGGATGCGACATGGTGGTTCGATGCGAAGCCCGAGGGTGAATCCCTTAGAATTGGTGACAGAACCACGTTTAATGCACGAAACCTTGATAGCCCTTACTGGAAGAAATTCATTCACCAAAGAAGAGCCATTGTTATTGCAACCGCGGTTGGGGAATCGAATCCGGTAGGCAAGGGTAAGGCGCATTACCTCATGAAACCGGTAACGGGAGCCCTTTTAATTGGTGCAGTGTACCGTCGATTCAGCAACGGAAAGTATTCATGTGCCGTCGTTACGCGGCCACCCATTGAAGGTTTTAGCCAATACCACGAAAAGTCTATACCGTGCTTTCTACCTCACAATAAACACGCGATTGACGTATGGCTTTCAACTGACACACAAGGAAGCCTTAACCCAGAGGTAGCCTATATGTTGGAAAATCCGCAGCTTTATACTGACCTTGAAGTTACGCAAGTGAAGACATTTAAAAATGCACAAAGTATGGGTGCACCGGCCATCTTAAAAGCAAGGTGATGGCCAAGTGCGTATAAACGTAGAGGTTGCCCAACAAAAAGCGCAGCTCAAGTGAATGCTGCGCTTCAAAGATAGATTAGGCTGGTTATAACGCTTATAGAGAACGCTGTACTACTTAAGATAACCTAAAAGCGTTTCTTTATCCGAACCCAAAACGTTTTTATTAACTTCTTTGTCAATCAGATCGGCACATTGAGATGTCATCACATTTCTAAGCTTACCGAGAAAGCCCGGGCCACTAATAATGTCAATTGAAGCGACAACACCTTTCTTTCGCTGGTCATCGAACCAGTCTGCGATATCGTGAGCAAAGCGCTCGTCCTCTAGCTCTGCAGCATCCTTTCGGTTCATACTATCAACACCTTGCACCTGTGTTGCTGGTGCAGACTGTCGGCCTGGTCTGTCGGTGTAAATGTCTTGATCTCGTGCGTCGCTAAACTCGTTGTTCCACGTATTGACTTCATCAAGTTCTGACCCGTGATTAGCATATGTGTATGCCACAGCTTCATCGTGGTTTGCAACTAACACGTAGTTTCGTTGAACTGTCATACAGCCTCCTGTTCCCATGTATGTAAAACTTTCACGCTTACCGAAGAGATTTCATTATTTACACGAAAAGTGGGCGTAAAACTTCGCTTCAGCGCGTATGTGAGAAAGTGGCTGCAATATTGACACCAGAAAACGTGATTAATGGTGCATCGCTAAATGCTTAAAGACACTTAGCCGGTTTCGGCAAGCCCGCAAGCTTGGTTGCTTGTTTAGCTGGGCCTTTCTTAAAAAGTCGTTGTAGGTAGCGACTGTTACCTTTTTCTGGCCCGAATTTATTTGCCATTGCTTTTACCAAAGCGCGAATAGCTGGGCTAGTTTCGTATTCTTCGTAAAATGCTCGTACAAATCGAACCACTTCCCAATGCGCTTCGGTAAGTTCTATATTTTCTTCTTGAGCGAGCAATTCGACCATGCCTTCTTCCCAAAGGGTGTAGTCGAGTAGATAGCCAGCTTTATCAGTCGGGATTTCTTGTCCGTTGTAAGTGAAGCTGTATGTTTCTTGTGTCATTAAAGCGTTACCCACTGCGTGCAATTCGCTGACAGCGCAGCAAATTCGTTCAAAGTTATTGATGTAATGTGTTCAGGTAGCCGAGCGCCCCTTGATGCAGCATCGCCGTCTACAACGGCCACGCGTAATGTTGTTTTGGGTTTTGCTAGCCGAGCAAGTGTAACAAAAAGGTCAGGGTTAAGTGCTGGAGCGTAAACGCCATCTCCAGTGCACACCGCGTATACGGCATATGTGCTATCAGACTGTTCAAACGCCGCAGTTAGAAACGCTTTATCAGCATGGCTTAGGTTTGACGATGTTATATTGATAAGCATTAAAAACTCACCACATGATCAGCGCTGGCTAATAGCGCTACTTTTTCCTTTGCATTCACCCACTGACACGCCAGTTCTTCAGCAACCTTTATGTTGTTAAGTGTACCTTCTAAATTATGAGCGTCCGCACTGTCTTGGCACACAAAGCAATCCTCAATATCAAAAAACGGCATACTGGCTAAACGTTTTGTGTGGTTCTTCAAACCTTTAGTTGAAGCTGCCTTTACCAATTGCAGAACGCCTTCGTTTTCGAACAGCACTTTAATGTCGTGACCATAGTTAGTTGCAGCAAGCGCAAAGTCTAAACCGTCTTGGCCTTTGGCATTTGCGTAGGGGGCGTGGGTAAATCTTATTAATAAGGTAGCCATTAAAATTGTACCAGTCTGTTACAATCGTGAAGCGCAGTAAAAAACTCACCCAACCCTGCTTGTTCAAAGGGGGGCGCTAAGTTGGCATGGGCTAAACCATTCTCCTTCGCTTCTAGTTCACTCACAATACCGCGCTTCACGGCGGCAGTAATGCAGACTAACAGTTTAACATTATGACTAACGGCGAGCGCTTTCCAAGCGTCATACGCAAACAGTTCATCGCCTGTATGAAGCATCAAACTGTTAGTGTGGTGCACACCTTCGCTGTAAAAGAAAACGTTGTTTACTGTATCACCGTTTTCGATTGCAGCCTGCACGAAGGATAGGGCGCGTAACGCTGAATCACCTTGAAAAGGTGAAGATGTGATAAGGATTGAATATTCTGCCATACAAATAAAAACACCCCGGTTAAGGGGTGTTTCTTCTTAAACCTTAAACGCTAAATTAATCGTCGCCACCGAATGCACCTAGTAGGTGAAGGATAGACGTGAACAAGTTGTATATGTTCAAGTATAGCGAAACTGTGGCGCGAATGTAGTTTGTTTCACCACCGTGAATAATACGGCTTGTGTCAAACAGGATAAAACCTGACATGATGAACACAATCGCAGCGCTGATTGCTAGGCTTACCGCAGGTACAGCAAAGAAGATGTTTGCAATAGCCGCTACTAAAACAACAACCAAACCCACTACTAGGAAACCGCCCATAAACGAGAAGTCTTTCTTAGTGGTTAGGGCATAGCCAGACAACGCGAAGAATACAAGCGCAGTTGCGCCTAGTGCTTCCATTATCAACCCTGGGCCAGCAACGCCTAAGTAAAAATTAAGCGTGTAACCTAAAGAGGCTCCCAGCAAGCCGGTGAAAGCAAATACCCAGTAAATGCCTG
This sequence comes from Alteromonas gracilis, assembly GCF_043642145.1. Lineage (GTDB taxonomy): Bacteria > Pseudomonadota > Gammaproteobacteria > Enterobacterales > Alteromonadaceae > Alteromonas > Alteromonas gracilis_B. The sequence continues at coordinate 12,304 of NZ_JBHZRZ010000013.1, read as the reverse complement.
ATGCTGAATCTGCTTTTTTCTGAACGACAAACAGCGTGATAAAAGCGCCGATAGTCATAACAAGAGACATCATAGGAGAAATGCCTACTGCCATTGCTATACCAGCACAAACTGCACTAAACGCTAGTGTCATCGCAAGCAGCATGTAGGTGTTGCGTAGAACCTTGTTCGTCTGCAATACCGATGGTTGAGATGCACTTGAATACATCGAACGTTGATCCATTGTTTCCTCCAATAGGACTTATAATATGACCAAAATGGTACACAATTATTTAGTGTATGTTGTATGGCTTTTAGTTCCCATTTTCAAGTAGTTTCAAATGAAAATGATGTCAGGTGGATATAAAAACATCGTTGATACGCCGAAAATCACGTATTTGTTTGAATTCTCGACACTTAAACAACTTTTTTAATTTTTCGCTTTACAGTTATCAAAATATCATTAAGATACGCAGCACTTCAGGAGAGTTGGCAGAGCCCGGTTTAATGCACCTGACTTGAAATCAGACGTGGGGTCAAACCCACCGGGGGTTCGAATCCCTCACTCTCCGCCATATTACGAAAACCCGCACATTGTTGCGGGTTTTTTTATGCCTTTTGTTCAATTCCTACCTGAGTATAAGACCACAGTCGCATTGTTACATTCCGTTCTCATGTTTAGGCTTGCGTCTTCTTCGCGTAATCTAAAGGTGTTATGTGTCACAAGAAAGTGCCTCTTATCAAAATCTCCACAAGCCAAGCTCTAGTTTCAAAACTCGAGAAGACTATTTAAATCACGAGCTACAAATACTCTCACCTAAACGCTGGCGTATTAATATGCCGGGAAAAGATTACCGCATTGAGTGGGAAGACTTTGTGCCTGGAATGGCTGCTACCATAGGAAAAATTGTTATGGTTGCCGCCGTAGTGGGGGCGTTTGCTGCGCCGCTAGGGCTATCGCATTAGTTGTGATTTCATCGGTACTGGTTAATCCAGTATTTGGTTGGTCGTTTACCATGCTGTTAGATAACTTGGGCTTAGTGGGTTGTAAAGATAGAGCAGGAGAGCTAGGTAAGGCAGGGCGCTGGCTAATTCCTGGTATCACGTTTTTAGTATTGTGCACAGTAATGGCGCTAATTGGGATGTTCCCGGGTGTGCCCGCTATTATGGAAGCATTTAGGGTATAGCTAAAGCGCTGGCAATGTATGAGCAAATAGCAACATCAGCAGGAACTTGGTGCTTATTGTTTAGCACGGGTTACTTATAAGGGTTCATTAGGTGTGGGCGTAAAGCGTTTACTTTAGGCCCTTTCTCGTATTACTACCTATCCCAACGGGGTGTGCCTTCAAAATATTCAGATAAAAAGTCGATAAAGACTCTTAGTTTGCTAGATATAAGCTTACGGTGAGGATACACAGCGTATAACGTTATGGGTTGAGGTAGGTATTCATCGAGAAAAGAAACCAGCTCTCCTTTTTTAAGCGCTTCGCCAGCAATAAAAGTAGGTTGTAAAACATATCCTTCTCCTTGCTTTGCCACATTAGTGAGTACCTCTCCGTTATTAGCCGTGAGTTTTGGTGTTCTTTTTTGTGCGTTCGCTTTGAGCGCACAAACAAGTTCTGATTTGTCACCGTCGTAATTTATATATGAGTATTCAAGATAGTGCTCAGGGTTAAGTTCGCTAGGGCGGCTTGGCGTACCATATTTTTTTAAATATGTCGGAGACGCAAAAAGCGCTAAGTTTATTGTGGTTATTTTTTTTGCCACCAGTGTGCTGTTTGCAAGGTGTCCCGCACGTATTGCCACATCAAACCCTTCATCAATAACATCAATTTTTCTGTCGTTAAGCTGCAAATTGATCGACACCTGCGGGTGTGCTTGTTGGAATGCGCCTATCGCATCTGCTAAGTGCAGCGTAGAAAAAGAGACAGGCGCGCTTACGTGAAGAACGCCTTTAGCCTCGGTATTAAAAAGACCAAGCTGGCTTTCCATGTCGTTGATGCTTTCAATAATATGGTTTGCGTGTTGTAAACACTGTTGCCCTGCCTCGGTTAAATGAATTTTTCGCGTTGTACGATTGAATAACCGCGTGTCTAACTGCCTTTCCAATTCCGCTACGTATTTACTTACCAGCTGATTTGACGTATCTAATTTATCTGCAGCTTTTGTAAAGCTTCCTTCATTGGCAACAACAATAAAGGTTTTTAACAACGTTAGTCTGTCCATTTTGAGCAAGCTCTCTAATTAATTAACAACATTATGTTGTTAATCATTCAATAAATTCCGTCTTTATTCAATGCTTGTTGGTAACTATTCTATATCCATCAGGTTAGCGCTAACGATGTAGAGCAAAACGTAGCTCAGGCGCGAATCGTTTTAATGTAAATATTTAGAGGATATGACAATGAACAATCAATTTTTAAAAAACATCTTTACTTCAAACCGTAGCCTTTCAAGCTTAGTTCTGCGCGTGCCAGTAGGTATTATCTTAGCTGCTCATGGCGCACAAAAGCTCTTCGGGTGGTTTGGTGGATACGGTTTAGAAGGCACAGGACAATGGATGGAAAGTATTGGATTAGCACCTGGCTTCCTAATGGCATTGCTAGCGGGAAGTGCAGAGTTCTTCGGAGGTATTGCACTAATACTTGGCTTACTTACGCGTCCAGCCGCTCTTGTCAGTGCTTTCACTATGGTAATCGCTATCTTTAGTGTGCATGCAGCAAATGGACTGTTTATGAGTAACAACGGTTATGAGTTTGCTTTAACACTGCTTGCGGCAACGAGTGCACTGGCTATTCAAGGTGGAGGTAAGCTTTCGGTAGATACACTAATTAGTGAAAAGCTTTCGCCAGAAACAAAATAAACGCTACATGGAAATTGCATTAGTAGAAGGGGCCTGTACTTTACTCAATATTTACTACGATTAAAGTACAGGCTTTTTCTACATTCCTAAGTTTGTTTAAAAAACACCGAAATCAAAGTGCGATCGGTTACTTCCAGATAAGCAAACCTACACATTAACATTCAAATTTTAAACACTTTGTTTATCTATTAGTCGGTTAAACGTGAAAGTGTAAATTAGTGCTTTACAGTCTTGGTTAAATCATTAAGATACGCAGCACTTCAGGAGAGTTGGCAGAGCCCGGTTTAATGCACCTGACTTGAAATCAGACGTGGGGTCAAACCCACCGGGGGTTCGAATCCCTCACTCTCCGCCACATTACGAAAACACGCACATTGTTGCGGGTTTTTTTATGGCTTAAATAAAACATTTCGTCATATCTAGAAAAAGCCGACCGAAATCGCATTACTTACTGGGTTATCTTTACTTGAACTAAAGATAACCCGAATAACGCGAAAATTGATTTTATTTTAAGCAAACATAATTATAGCGCTTGCGAAAAGATGAATATTTCACCAGTTGATTGATTTAATTGAAATTAGTGCTTTACAGCGGCAATTAAATCATTAAGATAAGCGTCACTTCAGGAGAGTTGGCAGAGCCCGGTTTAATGCACCTGACTTGAAATCAGACGTGGGGTCACACCCACCGGGGGTTCGAATCCCTCACTCTCCGCCACATTACGAAAACCCGCACATTGTTGCGGGTTTTTTTATGCCTACAATATTTCCGTCATGCTCATCTTAGTTAAAATCCACCTGCGAAATACGTTTGCTCCGTTTCGACTACCGCTATGCGCAAGGCAATGCTACAACCGTTTATTACCAGAGGTTGAACAAGTTCAGCAAAACGCGTAGTTTAACGTTAAAAGACACTAGCAATTATTGTCGAACGTTTCATAAGAGGGAGTTGAAATGAAAAAGGGAATGTTAAATATCATCTTAAGTACGCCGAAAGATTTTCTGATCTCATCCTGTCTGTATCTTGTAAATACTGAATATTCCATACAAGCCCTGAAGTGTCGCGCTTTCTTCATAAAAGCTTGATACAACTAACAGGGTGAACGATCAACTGAATTCATTACGGCATTAAAGGGTGTTTGCGTTTGCACGCGCAGCGCTGGTCCTACGCAGTTGGTAGTAATAACAAGAATTCGAGAGGACATTATGCAGGCAATGCCCACACTTAATTTAAGGGAAGGAACCGTTGACCAAAAAAGGCAGGAGATAAAGGCTTATTTCCTGGATTCTTTTGATACTTATGAGTCTCTATTTTCTTGTCTGGCGACTGACGAGGTCTTTTATCAGCGCCCAGAAAAACTTCGCCATCCTCTTATTTTTTATTTTGGTCACACGGCCACCTTCTTCATAAACAAGCTGGTATTGTCTAAAGCCATAAACGAGCGTATTAACCCGAAATTTGAGTCGCTCTTTGCCATTGGTGTAGATGAGATGAGTTGGGATGACTTAAATGATGCGAATTACGACTGGCCTGAAGTAGAGGCTGTGCGCCATTATCGCAATCAGGTGCGCACCCTAGTTTGTGATTTGATAGATACAATGTCATTCACTATGCCTGTTGATTGGGAAAGCCCAATGTGGCCCGTAGTGATGGGGATAGAGCACGAGCGCATTCATTTGGAAACATCGTCTGTGTTGATTAGGCAGTTGCCCATTTCTTCTGTAAGGCCCAGTGCAGAATGGCCTGCTTGCCAATCTATGGTGAAGCACTTTGATAAACTACAGGCTAATTCGCTTATTCGTGTGCCAGCACAAGAAGTGGTTCACGACAAGAAGTGGGATAGCGACTACTACGGTTGGGATAACGAGTATGGTTATCAAAAAGATACAGTAAGTGATTTTAGTGCGTCTTCCTTTCTTGTAAGCAATGGGGAATTTCTCTCTTTTGTTAAGGATGGCGGCTATAAAAATGCAAAGTATTGGGAAGCTGAAGGAAACAAGTGGCGCGAATACACGAAAACGCAGCATCCCGTTTTTTGGATTAAGAAGGCCGACGACTATGCATACCGTAGTATGCTTGAAGAGCATCCACTGCCACTAGATTGGCCTGTTGATGTTAATTACCATGAAGCCAAAGCCTTTTGTAATTACAAAAGTGAAAAAACAGGCGAGCTTATTCGTCTTCCCACCGAAAACGAATGGTTGGCTATTCGCCAGCAAGCAGGTGTTACACAAACCGTTTATGCCAGCGGATTTAATATAGCACTTCAAAAGTTTGCCTCTAGTGAGCCTGTTACCGCTAACCAATCGGGCGAGTTTTTCGATGTGGTGGGGAATGTATGGCAGTGGACCGAAACACCCATTTACCCTTTTGAAGGGTTTAAGGTTCACCCGCTTTATGACGACTTTACCACGCCAACGTTCGATAATAAGCACAACTTAATTAAAGGCGGAAGCTGGATTTCAACGGGTAACGAAGCAATGAAAGATAGTCGCTATGCGTTTAGACGACACTTTTTTCAACATGCTGGGTTTAGATACGTACAAGGAAAGCGAGTAATTGCTGTGAACGATTTTGATTATGAAAGTGATACACAAGTTTCACAATACAGTGAATTTCACTACGGCGATGAATACTACAATGTGCCCAATTTTGCTAAAGCCAGTGCGCAGTTCTGTATTGACGCTATGCAAGGGCGTAACCATACCAAAGCGCTGGATTTAGGGTGCGCAGTTGGCCGTTCAACTTTTGAATTAGCAAAACACTTTGATCATGTAGATGGTATCGACTTTTCTGCACGCTTTATCAAAACCGCATTTGATATGCAGGAGCGCGGTGAAATACGCTATAACCTTATTGAAGAGGGTGAATTAACCTCATTTAAAGCGCGAAAGCTGTCTGCTCTGGGCTTAGAAAATAGCGCTGAGAAAGTGGCGTTTGCACAAGGAGATGCGTGTAACTTAAAGCCGCAGTTTACGGGGTATGACCTCATCTTTATGGGTAATTTAATTGACCGTGTATACAGCCCTCGAAAAGTATTAAACGATATGGCAAAGCGTTTAAATAAGGGAGGCCTTTTAGTTGTAGCGAGCCCATTTACTTGGCTTGAGGAGTATACCGACAGAAGCGAATGGCTGGGTGGCTACAAAGATGAAAATGGCGAAACGTTAAGCTCTACCCAAGCATTAGAAGCTGCCTTAGGCGATAGTTTCAATCGGGTAGGTAATCCTACAGAAATACCTTTTGTTATTCGCGAAACAAAACGCAAATATCAGCATACTCTGTCTGAGTTTAATGTTTTTGAAAAGTTAGATTAGCAACTTACATGAAGTACACCTTGAACTATACAAGGTGGTACTTTTCTTGTGCAACTAAAGGCAAATGTCAATATTTGTATCGTCGTAAATAAATGGTCAGAGAAAGCGTTGAGGAAAAATAAGGAAAGAAAGAGTGAGTTTAAGTGAAAATCAACTTCCTCTGTTTTCGTCGCTTCAAAGTGAATTTATGCCATACAAGAATGTATGGCAGGCCCCGTCTTGCCTAAAGCTTGATCAAACCCGTTTGAAATACTCTGCAATTTTTCGTCGCTTTCAAGGGGCTTCGTCTAGCCAAGCAACAGTGGTAAAGCATGAGCAAAACCCCATTGCGATGTGGATTGCGGATATAGATATTCCGCCTTGCGAACACATATTAAGTGTCATCACTCACAACCTTCGTACAACATACGGGTATCAGTCGCTTTATATTGGTGATGCGGTAGCTCAGTGGTATGAAAGAAGCTTGCCTAAGAATAGTCGTTTTACAGTAGAAGCCAGTGACATTGTTGATGTTACCAGTGTTATTGGTGCAGTAGACGTGGCGTTGAGAACTTTTTGTCGGCCGAAACAAAAAGTAATGGTATTTACTCCTACTTATGCGCCATTAACAGAAGCTATTACAAATAATGCATTAATACCGGTTTTTATTCCTTTAAAACAGCACACTCTGTTTGAAGCAACGGTGCCTTGTGAAAGCGCGAGTAATTCTGCCTCAAAGCAATTAAAAAGTGTTGAGTCATCAAATGCTCGTTTCGACATGTCGGCGTTAGATGAATCTGCTGCCGCGTTTGTTATTTGCCATCCTAACAATCCAACAGGAACCGTGTTAAGCACAGAAGAGCAGATTGCTATTACTGATTTTTGCGCTCGTCATAATATTTTGCTTATCACTGATGAAGTGCATAGCGAATTTGCGTTTAATACGTTTAACGAGCCAACGCTTATTCCTCTGTTTGGTGTTGGGGCTCTAAGCGGGAATCGAAAAGATGAACGACAGCCAGGTTTGCACTCTCTCCCTCGAATCATTCATATCAACAGTGTGTCGAAAGCGTTTAATTTAGCAAGTGTTCCCGGTGCGTCTTACGCAATTATTAAAGACAAGCAAACAAGGGAAAAATTTAGAGAGGCCATTAACGCACGGCACTTATATGCTAGTAATGTAGGAAAGGTGGCGTTGATTGCTGCTTATGAGCAGGGCAGCACATGGCTAGATGACGTTAAAAGTGCTCTTGGTTTTAACCGAAAACTGGTTTCTCGTTTTTTTGAGTACTACGGTATTACGGCTACTTATACCATGGGAAATGCTGGGTATTTTCTTTGGTTAGATCTTCAATCGTTTCCGTCACAAATTCCGACGTCAAGGTTGCAAAATGCTGTCAAAGATAAACTGACACAACGCCGCTTGTCAGAAAAACCTAACAAGCAAAGCACGTCAAATCAGTCACAATTAGATTCACAGCAATACTCCCCCGTTAAAAGCGTAGAAGAGTGCATAGAACGGGGCGTCATTGGAAACGACGGCGCGCCATTTGGTGCTGCACATCATATTAGGCTGAATTTGGCTTGCCATCCTGCAGTTATTGAAAGTGCGTTACAACGCTTGTGTTTTGTTTCTTGCCCTTAAACTTGTCTTTTTATTTAATCTAATTAATAGAACGTTAAGCTCAAATATCTGACATTTTATTTCTAATAAAGAGAATTAAAATAGACATCATTGAAATTTGCCAACGTCACTAACAACGCGTGAATGAAACAACGTTCATAGCAAAAGGCCTGGCTACCTAAATTTAGGAGAGCAATATGATGTATTTGAGAAAAGCAGACGAACGTGGAAAGGTTAATTTGGGCTGGTTAGAAAGCCAACACAGCTTTTCGTTCGGACACTACTATGACGCGAAGCACATGGGATTTTCTGCGCTACGTGTGATAAACGACGACGTGGTGCAAGCAGGAAGAGGCTTTGAAACCCACGGGCACCGAGATATGGAGATCATATCTTACGTTGTGAGTGGTGCACTGAAACATAAAGACAGTACTGGCAATGAGTATGTAGTGCCAGCGGGTGACGTGCAAGTTATGAGTGCAGGCAAGGGCATCATGCATTCAGAATTTAACCCATCAACAGAAGAGCCCGTAAATTTTTTGCAAATATGGATTGTGCCTAATGAAACAGGCGGGCTGCCAAGTTATGCGCAAAAAACGTTTGGTGGTAACGCTGGCGGACGTAATGAAAGCCATCAGTTAGAGCTACTGGTAAGCGATGATTGTAGAGATGGTTCGTTACAAATCAAGCAAAATGCGTCAATTGGCCGATTAACGTTGAACGCAGATGATACTTGGCAGCATTTAACTCGTGAGAGAAAAGGCTATCTTCATATTATTTCGGGCAATGCTGAAATTACGGTGCAAAGCGAAGACGGTAGCGTGCAACTTAGTAGAGGCGATGCAGTTGGCATTTTCGAGCAGGATGGCATACACGTAACTGCAACAGAAGATGTGATTGCACTATGGTTTGATTTGCCAAAATAAATTAGCTAAAAGTAATCTATATCAATAATTTATTTACAAAGTGTGTATCTTCACTTCACGAAAGCGTATCTCGTGGTATGATGACTTGGTTGAGGTTTAAAGCTGTTTATATTTACAATTTGTAAGAGTTAAGCAGCTTTAGATCCTGTTGTATATAAAACCGAAGTCAGTGAGATACTAGAGTGATAAAAATAATCCTAGCAGATGATCATGATTTGGTCAGAACAGGGATACGCCGGATTCTGGAAGATGTAAGTGATTTCACCATTCTCGCAGAGGCGAAAAATGGTGAAGACGCGGTACAATTGTGCCGCAAAAATGCGCCAGATGTGGTACTCATGGACGTGAACATGCCCGGTATTGGTGGACTAGAAGCGACGAAAAAAATTGTTCGCATGTCTGAAAATACACGCGTTATTTGTGTTTCAATGCACAAAGAAAGCCCTATACCTATGCAAGTAATGGATGCGGGCGCTTACGGCTTTTTGACCAAAGACGCAGAGCCTGAAGAAGTGATACTTGCCATTCACAAAGTGGCCGCAGGGCAAAAGTATATCGATAGCGAAGTGGCTAACAGTATTGCCATTGGTAAATTATTACCTAGTTCGGATAATCCATTTGACGAGCTTTCAAGTAGAGAACTTACTATTGCTATGCGTTTAACTGAAGGCCATAAAGTGCCTGATATAGCTCGTGAACTTAGTATTAACTCGAAAACCGTTAATACCTATCGTTATCGAATGTTTCAAAAGTTAGGCGTGAATTCTGACGTAGAGTTAACGCATTTAGCCTATCGTCATAAGCTAATTAATCCTAATACCTTTTAAGCGTCACTAGACGCACAACGTCAAAGTGATTATGTCTGCATTTGATTCAGCAGCATTTCTTAAAAATCTAACCTCTCAACCTGGTGTGTACCGAATGTACAATAGCCAGGAAGAGGTGATTTACGTAGGAAAAGCCAAAAACCTAAAAAAGCGCGTATCGAGTTATTTTCGAACTAACGTAGATAATGCTAAAACCCGTTCGTTAGTCAGCCAGATTGCGAACATGGACGTCACTGTTGTAAACAGTGAGACCGAAGCGTTCTTACTAGAAAACAACTTCATCAAAAAATACAAGCCACGTTACAACGTGGTTATGCGTGACGATAAATCTTATCCCTTTATTTTTCTGTCAGACCACGAGCATCCACGGTTGTCTTTTCATCGTGGCCCACAAAAAAAGAAAGGCGAATACTTCGGCCCTTATCCTAGCGCATGGTCAGTGCGAGAAAGCTTGCGCTCTATGCAGCGTATTTTCCCGGTCCGTCAATGTGAAGATAGCTACTATCGCGCTCGAAGTAGGCCGTGTCTTCAATACCAGATGCAGCGATGCAGCGCCCCCTGTGTTGAAGGTTATGTGAGTGACGAAGAATACAAAGAGCAGGTCAATTTCGCTCGTTTGTTTTTAAAGGGCAAAAACCAACAGGTGATTGGTGGGCTGGTGGAAAAAATGGAAAAGGCCAGCGAAGCATTAAACTTTGAAGCCGCCGCGCGGTATCGCGATCAAATAAACGCCTTAAGGAAAGTACAAGAACGCCAATGGGTTGCAGGTACCCAAGACGAAATGGATGTGTTTGGTTTTGCGTTCAAAGGCAATATGGCGTGCATTCAGGTGATGTTTATTCGCGAGGGGCAACTGTTGGGCAGTAAGGCTTACTTCCCTAAAGTGCCCAATACCGCAGATGAGCAAGAAGTTTTCGAGTCATTCTTTTTACAATTCTATTTGGCGGGCAACAAAGTTATACCGAAACAAATTGTGTTAAGTAATACGTTAAGTGATGAGGAAGCCATTGCTGATGTGCTTGCCACTGAAGCTGGACACAAAGTGCAATTCTTCAAAGGGGCAAGGGAAGAGAAGCGTAAGTATTTGCAGCTTGCCCAGTCAAATGCACAAAATGCACTTGATGCACAATACAGTCAGCAGAAATCTGTCTTCGCACGTTACCTCGATTTAGAATCGGCGCTAGAAGTAGATGCGCCAATACAGCGTATGGAGTGTTTTGATATTTCTCACACGTCGGGTCAACAAACGGTTGCATCGTGTGTGGTATTTAATCGAGAGGGGCCTCATAAAAGCGACTATCGCCGTTACAATATAGAGGGCATTACGCCAGGTGATGATTACGCAGCCATGGCTCAAGCACTAAAGCGGCGCTATAAATCTGTGAAAGAGGTGCAAAAAATTCCTGATCTTCTACTAATAGATGGCGGAAAGGGACAACTTGCACAGGCAGAAGCTTTTTTTGAAGATTGGCCGCATGATAAAAAACCTATGCTGCTAGGTGTGGCAAAGGGCACTACTCGTAAGCCGGGGTTAGAAACACTCATTTTAGCAGGCAGTCACCAAGTGCTTCCAATGGACAGCCATTCGCCCGGTCTCCACCTTATTCAGCATATTCGTGACGAGTCACACCGTTTTGCTATAACTGGACATCGAAACCGACGTCAGAAAGTGAAAACCACCTCAAGTTTGGAAAGTATTCCTGGCATTGGTGCAAAACGAAGACAAACGCTGCTTAAATTTATGGGAGGCTTGCAGGGCCTTAAAAAAGCCAGTAAAGATGAGATAGCCAGTGTGCCAGGTATTAGCGCTGAATTAGCCGATACTATTTATGACCATCTTCACCAATAAATGAATGAGTAACAAGCAATACATTACAAATTGAGGTAATGTGTTACAAAAATGAAAGATGCAGAGCTTCAAAGCTAACGCGCTAAAACGCCCTTAAAGGCATAACACCGAGACGTACTTTTTATGTGGACTGTTCCAAACTGTATTACTTTATTCCGAGTAATCCTTATTCCTGTTTTTGTAGTTGTTTATTTTCTTGATTGGCGTTGGGCACATGAAGCGGGTGCTTTTATTTTCTGGCTTGCCGCTATAACCGATTGGTTCGATGGCTATTTAGCAAGAAAACTTCAGCAATCTACGCCTTTTGGTGCCTTTTTAGACCCTGTGGCAGATAAACTCATAGTAGGCGCTGCCTTGCTCATGATTACACATAGTTATGCGAATCTATGGATCACCTTGCCATCCATTGCACTTTTAGTACGTGAAATTTATGTGTCAGCGCTACGCGAATGGATGGGTTCAAATGGGGTAAGAGACGCAGTAAAAGTGTCTTTTATAGGCAAAGCAAAAACAACTGCGCAAATGTTAGCCTTAATTGGCCTGCTTTCGGGCTTAGAAACTTTTATGGGTGTAACTATTTATTGGGTTTCTTTAGGTTATATTCTTTTATATTTCTCAGCAGTGCTGTCAATTTGGTCAATGTTTGTTTATACAAAAGCGGCATGGCCACACCTTCGCACCGGCGCAATTAAGTGAAATTGATCGTACATTAATCAAAGTGAATAAAAATATAGCAAACGATCATAAAAAGCTGCATTTATCTCAATTTAAACGCTTTTTTGTGTTGACAGTTTTGAATGGGTAGGTAGAATGCATCCCACATTTCGAGAGGACATCAACCAAACGAAATGGTCGATTAAGACATGCGGGAATAGCTCAGTTGGTAGAGCACGACCTTGCCAAGGTCGGGGTCGCGAGTTCGAATCTCGTTTCCCGCTCC
>NZ_JBHZRZ010000012.1:0-111634 GCF_043642145.1 Alteromonas gracilis | reverse complement strand
GTTTTCTCCCTTGGTTTGGTCGCCTATTAGGATAAACTCAGTTTATGCTGATAGGGAGGAGGCTCAATGATTATCAAGCCACTAAAGGCTCTCATTTCACTCGCTGAAACGCATACACACAGGTCGGCTTCGCGATTATGCTCCACGTGTCTGCGCTCGTTATTGTAAAGTTAGGTTTATATGAAATATCTGCGAAGTTTTTTCAATCTAGCATTCGTAACAATAGGTACGATTTCGTTACTAGTGATAATTCCCGCTATTTATGAAATATTGACTGGCAGCATAATTTTTGAACCAAGTTTTTATTGGGCTGGCTTTATATTATTTGTGGTATTGATACTTGGTTATTTTGTAAATCGCCCGACAAATGAAAGAGTTTTGCGTTCATTTTATCTTAGAAAATGGCTCTTGGTTCTGGCATTAGTTTTGGTGGCCCTGTTTCACCTTTGGATTGCATTCCAGACGTCTGTTTTAGAGTTTGGTAGATTACCTTTTGAACTCAGAAAACTGCCAACTTCAGTCGGAGAATGTGTAGTGTGGATTTCTGTAATTACAATGTCTTTCGTCGTTTACAGATATATCTGGAGATGTCCGGCATGTAAGCAAACACTTGCTACTTTCAACACAAACGCTGGTATCGGAATAGCTAAATGTCCCCGTTGTTCAAAAAACTTGGTACAAACCTAACAAGCGCACAAACTCGCCCACTCCACACACTGGGAAAAAATACGTGGGCTCCCACCGCTTCGCGCGGTACTATGGTTTACATGTCTGTGCCCGTTATTGAGAACTTATAAGCCAAAAGGAATTTGAATTTGCTCTTCGATTGGTTCCACTCTGAAAAGCCAAATGTTTACTTGGGCTCATTGGCAGTAGTTAGTGACAGCTACCTTTCTAAAATAGAGACGCTCTTTTCTGTAACTAGAAATTCACTACAAGATCATATGCGCAAAAAACTCGAAGAGATTTTTTGCCTTCATAGTATTTCAACCATTACTGAACCTAAGAAATCTGATGTTGCCTTGGATGTCGTTATAGTTACGCTGCACGGTGGCGATGCTTTCACCGTAAATTTGGGGACGTCTGGCATACCAATATTTTGGCGCCCAAAAATCAAATTGGTTTCGCGTCTATATAACATCAAAAATGGTAAAACCGTTAAAACCTTCAGTGTTTCTAAATCTGTAACATGGCGTGAATTCATTGCTAAGCAGTTTAGTCTTAGGGGATTATTTCGCTGGGGACCTCTTTACCATAATGAAGACATGGAAATCTTGCTTTATCAGGCATGCCTTGAATTAATAGACAAAATGCGCAAGGCTATTTAAACGGCGTCTAATAACAAGCAATTAAACTCATTTGCCAGCGCTCGCTAGGAGTCAAACACTGCGCGCATTCGGCTATTATGCGCCCCGTAGCTCAAAATAATGTACTTTAAGGATATCCATGACAAGAATTGTTATTTTTGGAAACTCAGGCTCTGGTAAGTCTACATTGGCAGCCAAATTGTCTAGGGAAAACGCCTTAGCACACCTAGACCTTGACACTCTAGCTTGGGAACCAGTGTCTCCGCCTGTTCGTCGCTCTGTTGCAAAATCACGCGAATCTATTAATCATTTTATGAATGGCAATGAAAACTGGGTAATAGAGGGCTGTTACTCTGACTTACTGGAATTTTCTTTGGAAAAAGCAACCAAGGTCATTTACCTTTGTCTTCCAATAGAGCAATGTGTTGACAACGCTAAGTTCAGGCCTTGGGAGCCTCATAAATACGAGTCCAAGGAAGCTCAAGATGCTAATTTAGATATGCTTATCTCTTGGATAAGAGAGTACGAACGCCGAAACGATACCTTTAGCAAGGCAGCGCATGAACAGCTATTCAATAATTTCAGTGGCCAAAAGGTCAGATTTTCTTCGAATCAATAGAGTATGTAATATGACGCTTAACTCGAGCACTAGGTTTAAATGGACACGAACACTGCGCTATGCCCCGTGTGACGTAACATGTAGCGTACTATTGGTGCCCTATCAACTTAGCGTCGTTTAATTTAACGTTAGTACCACAAAGTAAATGTTCACCAGCACCTTTACGCTTGAAAACTGTTCAATCAGTCTATAGATTCGTGAGAGGCAGGAAAGCTCGCGCTATAAAAAAACGCAATGCGACTATCTCTGGAATCTGCGATGTCAAAGCTCATCGTCGCTTTGCTTTTTTACGCTGTCGACCGACGACACGTATTTAAAAAGCAATATGAACTTACTAAGGAAGGTTTAATGAACTACAAGAATTTACTTTTCATCACTTATTTTTTGTCTACTGGTACCTTCGCCGCAAGCAATTATGCCACTGTAGAACTAACGCATTTGGAACCAATAAAAAACGAAAGCACGTGGCTAAGAGATAAGCAATTCATGCCTCGCTATCCGGTTGAATTGGCAATGAAAGGTATATCTGGCTGCGGAATATTTAAAGTTGTAGTCGATGAAAACGGTTCAACTGAAAGTGTCACTCTAAAACGTTCTATCCCTAAAAAGGTTATAGCTAAACCAGCCACTAAAGTCATCAAAGATTGGGATTGGACACTGGCAAACGGTAAATCCCCTATCCGTGAAGAAAAGCTATTGAGGCTAGATTTTTGTATGGGTGGTAAAACAGAAGAAGAATCTATTTCAAGGTGTAAGCAACAGGCAGCTATGGCATGCAAATAGTGTTCACTACGAGTACGCCTATTTCTTTTTCTTGGCAACATTATGAAGACACACGACAGCTCAACAAACCGACTAGCGATGTTCGCTTAGGCACAATATTAGGACGCTATTTGCTCACTAGTTAATGACATATAAATGGATTTATTTAATATGAAGCTCTTATTACTCTTATCTTTCTGTATTCTTTTATTGAGCGGTTGTATCGTTGTTCCAGAAACCGATACGGCAAAGGTAAACAAGTGTGAAATATCGTCAGATCGCAAAACACTGAAAGTGGTTAATGGATTTGAGGAAACCAATACCTTTTATTCAATTAGTGGCATTGCACTACTCCCAATTACGGGCATTGTGTCTGGTACATATGTGGCCATCAATAATATTTACCACCTGGGCGAAGAAACGCTAGTGTGTGGTTCTGGCAGTACATGAACATAGTAAAACACTTGAGTTCACTCCCTTCGTTCGTGCGTTTTTACGCAGGGTGATTAGCCATTGTGCTGTGCGCGCCTGCGCCTATTATTGATGCGTTAAATCACAGAAGGAAATCAATTTGAAAAAGGAAGAATTAGAAGCGCAATCTCTTTATGAAAACATACAGAAAAGAGAGGCACTACTTACTGAATTTCACAATTTAAAGCCAAATGGGAAGTCTAGCGCGCTTCGCGTTGTTGGAATGGTAAGTGCCATAGCATACTTAATTTGTGCGTTTCCAGAAGTCATTGAACAGCCTGTTCTCTATGTTTTTCTGATTATTATCTTTGGTGTAGGTGCAGAAGCTCAGCGCGAGAATAGACGACTCAATAAGCGAATAGACGTACTACACCAGTTGTTTCAAAGTAATGTGTAACATGCCGTGTAAACTACTCCTTAAGCTTGTTGGTATAGAGATACATGACGCCTGTGCCGCTTTTGTGGTTTAGTTCTGGGGTTTTAGCGCTGGGGTTTTAGCGCTGGGGTTTTAGCGCTGGGGTTTTAGCGCTGGGGTTTTAATTCTAGGGGTTTTAGCCCACAGGCGTTCCCTAGTATAAATAATATCTGTCAGCCTTTAATTATGAATACAAAAACTTATATTAATCGTTTCCCTGAAATCGCAACTCTTAGTGAAGTTAAACAGGAAGCTATTTTGGAACAAGCAAGGTACGTAGCTTTTACGCAGTTGGGCCTTTCTGGCCAAGGTGCTTTGTTTTTCTTATCATCACTCATCACTGGGCTTTTGTTTCCTTTAGTTACATTTACTGTCTTCCATTTATCATTAATTGCTAATACTTTAGCCATTGGAGCTGGGTGTATTGTTACCGTAATTATGTATCAGAAACTCTATGCTTCATTGCTTAGACAAGGGCTTAACAAAGTTTTAAGCGCAGATAACACCTCCCAACAGGAGAAGCCTTAAGTAAGGTTTGGCAAGGTTGAGTACAAAAGTGAGGCGATAAGTGACCAACAAGAAACAAAGCCCCAATCAAGTTTATGCGATGTACGTAGCTTTGGGCGCGGCCTTTGGCGCCACAATTGGCGTGGTAGTTGGTGTCCTTTTTAATATTTTAGCTTTTAGCATTAGCATTGGAACAGCCGTAGGCTGCTCAATCGGTATTGCTATGGCGGCCGCTATTCAAAAGGGGTCGGCAAGATAAGAAAAGTGCATGTGCGCTGCTTCACCGGGAAGTTTAGCCTAAACGCTGCCCCTTTTTTCTTAAAGTTTTAAACCTATGGAAGACATTGAACATAGGCTAATTGAGGAAGTTAGTATGACAACCCCTATTGCAACATTCTTCGAAGCATGGAAGATTCAAGGCGCCGAGGCACGGTTTAACAAGATCTCCGCTGCTGTAACAAAGAATGTGAAATACAATGACCCTAGAACCCAACAAACACTAAATGGCATTTTGGAATTATCAGACTACGTTGGCATGTTCAGCTCCAATGCCCCTGGCTGGGTAGCCGAGGTCAAAAAGCACGATGAAATGGGTGATATGACTCGCGTTACCGTTTCTTTTAGTGGTCCAGGCCCTGACGGTGCAAACCAAGAGCAATTTGGACAGTATTTTATAGAGCGCGAAGGCGATTTACTGTCTCGCTTATATGGTTTTGTTGGTACAGGTGAACTTTAGCTTTAGTGATAAAAAAAGCAGTTTTAAAAGCGAGCTCACCGTGCCCGATAAAACGCCAAAGGTGTATGGCTATACAATGGGCATTAAACGTTTATCGGCTTTTTGCTATTTGATTGGCTTCGCTGTTGATGTGATGTTCATTGCATACGCCGTTGAAGGAAAAGATTAAGTTCAATGGGTGTTTAACAGTTTCACAAATAAAAGGATGTAACCAGATGTACCACGGCTCTTGTTTATGTGGCGCAATTAGCGTCGAGATTTTCGGTTCAATAGACGATATTATTCATTGTCATTGTTCGCTTTGCCGTAAAAACAGTGGCACCGCTTACGCCACCAATGGATTTATTAACGCCGACGAATTTAACGTTATTGACCCTCAAAACAAGCTAGCCACATTCGAATTTAAACCGGGGAAAAAGCGGCATTTTTGCTCTGTTTGCGCATCACCTGTATATAGCTCAAACAACACCAACCCTCAAAAGCTAAGGATCCGACTAGGGATCTTAGACTCAGACATAACCGAAAGGCCCATTTCCCACAACTTTGTTGCTTCTAAGGCAACATGGGATGACTTGGATGCAAAGCTTCCAAGATACGAGACATTTGAGCCATCAAGACAATGACATCAGCATCGAATAAGCCTGCGTTAAAACAACGTTCGCGAAACTGTACCAATGCGTAAAAAGTTCGCTACAACGTTATTCCTTTTAAATGTCATTTAACTTATTTTAATGGTTAAGAAACGTGCTATGTTTACCTGACTGTGGGTAGTGCAAAGCCTTATTTGTTAAGTCATTTGGTAGCAGACAAGCAAGAGCAAATACTGTGGGCCTAACAATAGAATAAAAACCATGGCCATCAAAGGATTGAATATGCAAAAGCCAGAGAAGTTAAAGCACTACCTTAAATGCTATGAAAATAAAGATTTGGAATCGATTTCTTCATTGTTTTCTGAAGACATAACCCTACGTGACTGGAAAATTTCGGTTTCCGGATATGAAAACGCGTTAGCTGAAACCAGAAAAAACTTTAAGAACGCAGAAAGCTTAAGTATCTCAATTTTAAATATTATGGAAAGCGAAGATTCTGTTTCTGCAGAGCTTAAGATTGTTGTTAACAATGAAGAGGTTTTGTCTGTTGTTGATGTGCTTACTTTTAATGATAAAGGCTTAATTTCTTCAATTCGTGCTTATCTCGGCAGAGAAGACTTAACATATAAAACTGACTTAATGCATCAAGCCGTTTTCAACAAACTTTATCGTTATAGAGTTATTTACAATGCAAAAACTACAAGATAACCACTCGATCATTCTTGGAATAGTATTGTTGTGTGCCTTGGGTTGCTATTTTATAGGTTTCAGCAAAGGCACAATTGTTTTCATTGTTTTAGGCGCAATTTTAGAAATTGCTTTTTGGTGTGGTTTTCTCACCACTTACAATAATTCCGACGACTCTACTCGCGAGTAGCTGCTATGAACCTTGATGAATTCAACGCTTTTTGTAAGGACCTGCCCTGCTCCACTCATGTTGTTCAATGGGGAAACTCTGATGTTTGGAAAGTTGGTGATAAAGTGTTTGCTATTGGGAATATCGGTAAAGAAGGGCACCCGGCATTTACCTTCAAAACGTCTGAGCAAAACTACTATTTTTTAGAGGAAAGACCGGGGTACAGACCCGCCCCCTACCTCGCCAGTCGTGGCATGAAATGGATTCAGCAATACAATTGCGCTAGCGATGAAGATGAAGCGTTAACATATTATCTAACCGCTTCACATAAATTGGTTTCACTTGGCCTGACAAAGAAAAAGCAAAAAGAACTAGGATTAAACCAACCTTAGTAAAAGGAACTTTAGTAATGTTTAACACTTTTAATTTTACCCGCAACATTCGCCCTTACGTTGAAGCGGAACTAGCCCAAGCTCGAGAAAAGCAAAACAACGCTAGCCAATCTGATGAATTTACTCACTTGGAAAATGCACATGTACTCGGTCAAGCTTCCACTCGCCTTCACGTGAAAGTGCATTTTATGATGCTTTTATGGGCCTTACGCCACGGAAAAGTTGGTGAGTTTTTCGGGCAAATTTTAAGAATAGTTGGCGCTGCCACAAAAACGGGCTTCGGCCTTGTGCCAACAGGAAATACGGGGGGTAGCAATGTCAGCCCGTTTAAAGTTATGCCAATTAACCCTAAACTTCAGGGCATGATAGATAAAGCGCGACTAGATAAAGATTGATTTGGCGCTTGTCGCTTTGTTAAACCATAAGCAAAGTTAAGGAATATGGCTGTAGTTTTGTCTTCAAATAAGCATTGCGATAATTAAAAACAAAGTGCGGCAGCTTAGAGTAAGCGTGTTTGAAACCGCGCTTTCGGTTAATTAAAAAACGGAAGCCATACCGCTTCCGCTTTTTAATGTATGCAGCTTTATAGTAAGCCTTGTGGGCGAGCTGCTCTTTTTCTAACCGCCATAGGCTTGTAGTCGCCTGTAACAAACACTAACGCTTAGCGGCCTACAGCAATGCCTTCTCTGCGAGGGTCTGCACCACCAA
Source organism: Alteromonas gracilis (assembly GCF_043642145.1). Classification (GTDB taxonomy): domain Bacteria; phylum Pseudomonadota; class Gammaproteobacteria; order Enterobacterales; family Alteromonadaceae; genus Alteromonas; species Alteromonas gracilis_B. Next base: position 104,271 of record NZ_JBHZRZ010000012.1, on the reverse strand, counting down.
TAAGCTTTCCTGATTTAAATTGAATGCCGTGAAGGCCACTGTTTAAATCTACCACTTTCACATTGTGACCTAGCGCTTTTAACGGTGCTTCAAGCTTTTCCATAGGCGTTCCCTTTTCAAGCGCTGTGTAGTCGTTTCTGTTTGTGATTTTTGGAAGGTTAATTGCTTGCTGGATATCTAATCCAAAATCCAAAACACCGATAAGTGTTTGCGCAACATAACTGACAATTCTAGAACCACCTGGTGAACCAACAACAATCTCTAAACTGCCGTCCTTATCGAAAACCATGGTGGGGCTCATTGCACTTCGAGGTCGCTTTCCAGGCTCTACGCGATTAGGCACTGGAAAACGATTTTGAGTAGGAGAAAACGAGAAATCTGTAAGCTGGTTATTAAGCAAGAAACCTTCAACCATGATCCCAGACCCAAACATAAACTCAATGCTTGTGGTCATAGAAACCGCGTTACCCTCTTTATCTACAATAGAAACATGCGAAGTATTGGGCAGTTCCATTGACGTACCTAACGCCACATTAGCATCGGCATAAGGGTTACCCGCGCGTTTACGTCGCCACGTTTTATCTACTTCAATGCTTTCAGCGCGGCGCTGCAGATATGCTGTGTTGATCATGGCAGCAAACGGTAGGTTTGTGTAATCACTATCAGCTATAAATTTGTCGCGATCTGCGTAAGACATGGCGCTGGCCTGCGAATATAAATTCGCAAACTCAACTGAGTCTGGCGCATATTGGCTAAGATTGAAACCCTCTAGCATTTTCAAAATTTGAAAAACATTCACCCCGCCAGAGCTTGGAGGCGCCATGCCACAAATACGCTTTTCATGGTAAAGGCCGCAAACAGGCTCACGCTTTAACGGTTCGTAGCTTGCTAAATCTTCAAGCGTCATTTTTCCAGGATTAATCTCGGCACTATTTACCGCCTCAACAATCTTTTCCGCTACTTCGCCTTTTAATAAGTAGTCACTTCCTTTTTCAGCAATACCTTTTAGCGTTTTAGCTAGCTTTCTATTTTTCTTAACCGTGCCTTCTTTAAGGGGCAATCCAGCAGGAAAGAAATAAGTCGAACTTGCAGGAAAGGTTTTAAGCCCAGGGTGATAATCTAGCGCAACAAGCTTCGCTAAACGCGGAGACACTTTAAACCCTTCTTCCGCGGTTTTAATGGTGTCGTCGAAAAGTGAATGCCATGGCAGTTTGCCAAACTCTGCCTGTGCCATTTCAAGTGCTTTTACTGCACCTGGCACCCCTACTGACTTGCCACCCACAACGGCATCAATCCAGCGCATTGGTTTATTGCCTTCAATAAACCAATGCGAGTTTACTGATTTAGGTGCGGTTTCACGCCCGTCGAATGTATGCAGTACTTTATTCTTATTATCCCAATATAAGATGAAAGCACCGCCGCCAATACCAGATGATTGTGGCTCTACTAAAGAAAGCATAGACTGAACGGCTACTGCAGCGTCGATAGCGCTACCACCCTTTTCTAATATGTTCTTCCCTGTCCAAGACGCATAAGGGTTTGCGGCTACAACCATGTAATCTTTTGCTTCAAACGCCTTTTTCTCGATATATCCTGTTGCAGCTTCTGGCTCTCCAACTTCTCGCGCTTGTTTGGCCTGTACACCGAAGATGAAACAACTAGATAATGCAAGGGTAACTACCGAAGCTCTGAATAAAGCACTGCGTCTCAAAATACTTCTTCCTCTTATTTAAATTTTTCGGGGTTAATGGGGCGTTTTTTAAGAAACGCGTCAAACGCTTCTTGGGCTGCGGTTGTGCCCAACGCCTCCAAAAATATATCAAACTCTTCGTTCATTTGCTGGGTTATTCGCTCACCCTCACCTTTCAAAAGCGCTTTCGTTTGTTTCAACGAAAATGAAGGCTTGGCAACGAGTTTCTCAACCGTAGACTGAACGGTATTTTCTATTTCTTCAGCGTCGGTAATTTTTGTTAAAATACCAAATTGATATGCATCGGCAGAGGTAAAAGGTTCGCCCAGCATAAGCCATTCTGCCGCTTTTATGTGACCCGCAACTTTCGGCAAAAGATAGCTTGATGCATATTCTGGAACAAGCCCTAAATTGATGAATGGTAGAACAAATCGGGTGTCTGGTGTGGCGTAAACAAAATCACAATGAAGAAGAAGGGTTGTGCCAATACCTACTGCTAATCCATGAACTTGCGCTATAACTGGCAGGTTACATGCAGCCAATGCGCGCATAAATGCTGCCGTTTCTGGCACGTGCGCACTGTCGCGTTGCTCTGCAAAGTCATTAATATCATTACCTGCCGTAAAACAGTCGCCTGCCCCTTTTATCACAACAACCTTTGTTGAACCGTCGTTTTTCACCGCTAAAATAGCGTTTGCCATTTCTTGATACATGTCGCGTGTTAACGCGTTTTTCTTATCTGTACGATTTAGTGTAATGGTTAAGCACTGTTGATTTGTTTCAGTAATAATGTAAGACATAATCACTCCTTTACTGTCGTCTTTTTTATAATAGGTGTACTTCAGTTTTCACCACAAAGGCAATTTCTGTATCATAGCCAGCAAATTCTAAATTAAAAAATAACTAACACTGATGATTTCACTGCCGTTTTCGCTTAAGTATAGCGCTGGTCCTTTATTCGTAGCGCTATGTTCCCTTATCGCGTTTTTCTTTGAACCTCTGTCAGGCAATTATTTAGCGTACGACCGCTATGCTATTCAAGGCCTTGAAACCTGGCGAATAGTAAGTGGTAACATTGTTCACACTAATGGCTACCACTTATTATTAAACATTGCGGGTCTTGTGCTGTTATGGGCGCTACACGGTGAACACTATCGCATTGGTCTGTATTTAAAGGTATTTGTATGGTGCTGCTTAGGCACAAGCATTGGGCTTTATTTTTTCTCACCAAACCTTATTTGGTATGCGGGGCTGTCTGGCGCACTACACGGTATTTTTGCATGGGGCGCATGTGTAGATATTAAAGAAAAAATGGCTTCGGGTTGGCTGTTACTTGCTGGCCTTGCGGTGAAGGTTGGCTACGAGCAGTTCGATGGTAGCAGTGAACAAGTTGCCAATCTTATTGACGCGAAAGTTGCCGTAGACGCCCACTTATTCGGCGCACTTACTGGCGTTGTCATTTTTCTGCTTATGTTTGCTTCCACAAGACAAAAGAAACAAGCGTAAAATATTGAAAAACATAAAAAAGCCCGACATGCTAAGCATTCGGGCCTTTTTACTTGTTAACTTAGAATTATAAATTTTCTTCGAACAGCTTATAAATACGACGGTATTCATCTAGCCACGAACTAGGCTGCACAAAGCCGTGTGGCTCAACAGGGTAAATAGCCGTTTCAAAGTCTTCCTTTTCAAGTTCAATTAAGCGCTGTACCAGTCTCACCGTATCGTGGAAAAACACGTTGTCATCAACCATAGGCGCATTGATCAGTAGCGGCTTTTCTAGCCCATCCGCGAAATAAATAGGAGAACTACGCTCATAGGCGATTGGGTCGATATCTGGTGTGTTTAGAATATTTGCTGTGTAAGGCGTGTTGTAATGTGCCCAATCTGTTACTGGTCGAAGCGCAGCACCTGCTGCGAATAAATCAGGTGCAGTGAACATAGACATAAAGGTTAAGAAGCCCCCGTATGAGCCGCCATAGGTACCTATGCGTTCACGATCTACATTTGCATTTTTCACCAACCAGTCAACGCCGTCTCTTAGGTCTTGCACTTCCGGCGTGCCCATTTGACGATAAATAGCTGTACGCCAATCTCGCCCGTAGCCAGCACTTGCGCGATAATCCATATCAAGCACTACATAGCCTTGTTGCACTAACATGCTATGGAACATGTACTCTCTGAAATAGCCCGACCACCCCATGTGCGCATTTTGCAAATAACCGGCTCCGTGGTTAAACACCACTGCTTTGTTCGGCGAAGACGTATCGTAATTTTCTGGTAAATATACGCGGGCATAAATAGGAGCATCAGTATGCGAGGACTCAATAGCCACAATGTTGGGCACTGCCCAAGGTAAGGCATTGAAGTCGGCACTTGTGCTTTGTGTTACTTGCTGCGCTACAGCTGTTTCAGTGGCAGGCTTAATGTAAAGCTCTTGAGGTTTGTTTACTTTGCTGTGGCTTAACAACAAAGTAGAACCGTCAGGACTTAACGCGTAGTCCGTCATCCCGTTTAAATCGGTCGTGGTTTCAATAGACTTATCGCTTAAATCAGCACGATAAACTTCATAAAGACCTGGGTGCTCTATATTTGCTTTAAAGTAAATATAGTTATCGTCATTTGAAAGGGTTAAGTCATCAACAATGAAACGGCCTTGAGTTAAGGCAACAGGCTCTTCACCAGGCGTTTGGATATATAAGTGCGAGTAGCCTGTGTGTTCAGACTGGTAATATAGGGTCTCGCTGTCGTTCAACCAATCGAACGCATTGAAGCGATAGTTAACCCACGCATCATCATGAAGCCTGTGTTGGTTTTCCAGTGTTTTATTCTCAAGGTCAACAGTGGCAATCCAGCGATCTTTGTTATCCCATGCTTCAAGCATAACGGCCACTGCATTACCGTTTTTGTGCCAACGAATTGAAGGCTTGGTCCAGTACCAACTTTGTAAAAGTGTGATGTCGCGAGGCAAGCGGTTAACCTCGTACGTTTCGCCCTTCGCTTTGGCATTTTCTGCTTTTACATCAGCCAGCACATCATCGTTGTAGCCAGGTAAATTAAAATAGTTAAGCGCGCTTTTCTCGCCTGTTTTTAAATTAAGAAGCCATAACTCATGATTTACCGGCTCGGCATCGGCCACCCGCTGGCGCACGGGCTTTGCTGCTATGCGGCTGTCTTCTTGAATGTAATGAGGCATGATATCGCTATCATCACGCGAGGGTTTACTTTCGGTAGTTGCAACCACCGCAAAGTTCCCGGCTGGAGATACACTAATACCTGCAAGTCGATACGACTTATCAAAGTAGAAAGGCGTTGGCGCTACGCTCATGTTTTCTTTAGCTAATGCGCGCTGTGCCGCTTCTTTATCTTGTCTATTTTTGCGCTGAAGCTTAATGTATTCTACGAGCGATTGTTGCTGCTCAGCAATGTAATCCTCAGGTGGTTCAACGGCTTTTGGCTCGTCTTGAAATTCCCAACTAAGAAGCTCTTCACGTGTACCGTTAGACAAGTCGATGGCTACAAACGTGTTACCGCTTAGCGCCATTAAACGGCCGTCGGTCATAAAAGATAGCGTAGATAACGCGCTGCCACCGCGAGCAATGCGTACCGTTTCTCCGTTGGTAAACTGCACGTACACACTGTCTTCAAATGAGTAGGCAATAACACCGTCATCTCTTTGAACTCGTTCATCAAAGCGATATTTATGTAAATCTGATAGTGGCGCTTTAACCGCATTCGCAGGGTTAGAAAGCTCGGCTATAAATACATCTGTTAATGCGCTATCTTGTTTTTCTCTTTCAAAAACAATTTTATCGCCATCTACCGACCAACCCATTGCCTCAGGCAACGCCCCAATCCATTGCGGGTCTGCCATGATTTGCTTCAGTGTAATATCACCATTTTGCACATTGTGTTGAGGTGCTGCGTCTGGTTTTACAGTTTGTTGAACGGCTGCAGGCAGTGGAGAAGTAGCGTTGGCCGACGACGTATCGTTTGTTGTATTTGCACATCCGCCCAGCGCCAAAGTCACGCTGGCCGCGATGAGTAAAGAATAATATTTTTTCATTATTTTAAGTCGTTGTTATGTAAAAAACGTTAACATTATACGCAGAGCACTCGCTAAATCGCTAACGTTCATCGAGCGAGATAGTGAACCAAACGTATAGCATTCGCGTTTATGGATTGGGATCTGATCTGTAAAACAGAACAAAATAACAAAAAATCACTCATGAGGTAAAACACTATGAAAGCGAAAGGTTATGCAAGTGCCTTGCTCGCGCTAAGCTTATTCACTTCTGTAAGCTTTGCGGATGAATGCCCTAGCGTGCTTAAATTTATGAAGCGTAAACTCAACTCTCAAGAAACCGTTAACCTGTGTAACGAGTATGCTGGCAAAACAATACTGGTAGTAAACACTGCAAGTTACTGCGGTTACACGCCCCAGTTTGAAGGACTTGAAGCACTTTACAGTAACTATAAAAATAAGGATTTTGTCGTTCTGGGTTTTCCGTCTCACGACTTTAATCAAGAAGACAGCGACGAGGGTAAAACCGCTGAATTGTGCGAACTGACCTACGGCGTCAAGTTCCCAATGTTTGAACCGATTTCTGTTAAAGGCGACGACGCCGACCCCATGTATCGCATGCTAAAAACGGCAACGGGCAAAGCTCCATCATGGAACTTCAACAAATACTTAATAGATAGTTCAGGAAAGCAAATCACTCACTACCCCAGCTCTACCAAGCCCACCGACCCTGCATTCATCGCAGATGTAGAAGCTCTTCTTGGGACCGATTAAAAGACTAATAGGCCTGTGCTATTACAACGCTTTTGCATAAAAAAGCCCCACGGTATACGCGGGGCAATCAAGCACACTCAACTTGGAACACACTTTTAGCTTAAACATACTTCCTACGTTTTAGCTAACTGCATTAATTTAGTGTTCTTAGTTTTTAGTTAGTTCAATAATTTTTTCGCTGGCAGCAGCAAATGCTTTGTTTGCAATGTCCTCGCCCATGTTAAGTCCTTCTGCGTAAACGAATTTTACGTCGCTTATACCTATGAAATTAAAAAAGTGCGTAAGATAAGGAGTTTGTGTATCAAACTCTGACCCTGCATATACACCACCGCGCGCTGCGAATACTGTTGCAGATTTATTTTCTAGTAGCCCTACTGGCCCATTTTCAGTGTATTTAAACGTTACTCCGGCCCGTGCAATGCGGTCAAAGTACGCTTTTAAACTAGATGGGATGCCAAAATTATACATAGGCACGGCTAGTACAATTTCATCTGCCGCCTTTACTTCTTCAACAATATCGTCAGAAATTTTTGCTAGAGCGTGTTTGGTATCGTTTCGTTGCGACGCGTCTGTCATCCACGCTTGCATTTCTTCATTTGTTAAGTGATCAAGCGCAAGTGAAGCAACGTCTACACGCTTAATACGCACTGCTTCGTTGTTCTCAATTGTTGATAAATACTCGTTAGCAATCTTTGAGGAATTGCCTTGGTCGCCATTGAGGCTTGAAAATATAGCTAATACTGTTTTCATGTCGAACTCCAATTCGTTTTTTCGATGTTGTATAGCTATAATAGAGCAATTCGTTAGAATAAAAACATCATATAAACGGTGAATTCATTCTACAAAATAGAACGCTGAGCAATTGTAAAAATTTTGAAATAATTACATTACTTTAATGTTTCACGCGTGTTGATCTTCTCTTATTTGCTTAGCGTAACTTGATTGCCACAACACAATTAAGAGGATACAAAAAATGAAAAGGACCAAAGCACTCCTTGCATGTTCCATCCTACCGTTATTTCTCGTTGGCTGCTCGGACGACGATGACGATGTCGTACAAGACCCCGCCCCGCCACCTGAATTCGCAAATGTAAGAGTTGTACACGCAGCGTCAGACGCCCCAATGGTAAACATTACGGCGAACGATGCGCTATTTAACAATTTAGAAGGTGTTGATTATCAAGTTGCCTCGTCTCGTGTTGAAATTGTAACGGGTACTTACGATATCGGTGTAACAGCGGTGCTACCTGGAGAAAACGCAGAAGTCCTACAGGCAGATGTTACGCTAGAAGCTGACGTCAACTATGACATTTTCGCTGTTGGAAATGTTGAAGATGAATCCTTGGCTCTTCTTACTGTAACCAGCACCGAAACGATGGTTGATGCAGGAAACGCACAGGTCCAAATTGTACATGCAGCATCAATGGCACCTACTGTTGATATCTACGTTACAGCGCCTGGCACAGATATTACAACTGAGCAGCCACTTGTTACCGCTGAGTTCACAGACGCAACAGATTTAATTCAGGTTCCAGCAGGCGATTATCAAGTTCGAATCACTCCAGCGGGTGAAACAACCGTGGTTTACGACTCGGGGACGGTCAACTTAGCAGATGGAGCAGATTTACTGATCGCTGCAACTAACAATGTTGGTACCGGTGATTCACCAGTAACATTATTAGCAGCCGACGGCCAAGATAGCTTCAAAATTTGGGATGCCGAGGCAGGTGCAGCTATCCGTGTGGTTCACGGTATCAGCGACGCTCCCGCAGTTGACGTGATCGCAAACAATGAAATTGTGTTGGTTGACGGTATTCAATTTCCTCGCACAACCGATTACCTTTCTGTTGCGGCGGGCGACTATCTAATTGATGTAGTTGCTGATAGTGATAATAGTGTTGTGGCAATTGATGATGCCGAATTATCACTTGAAGTCGGTATGTCCTATACCGCAATTGCAAATAATGTGTTGGCCGCGCCAGAACTCGATGTGTTAGTCGACATGCCTCGCTCTGTAGCAACTGAAGCGAAAGTGCGTATTGTCCATGCATCACCTTCAGCGGGTAACGTAGATATATACGTCACTGCTGACGGTGAAATTGATGCGGTAGACCCTGCTTTTGCCGACGTAGCGTACGAAACAGGCGAACTAGCTGAAACTGGCTATGTGAGTCTAGCTGAGGGTGACTATGTGGTTACGGTTACCCCAACCGGCACAAAAACAGCCGCTATTGAAACTGGTTTGCTAACGCTAGAAAACGGTGAAATTTACACTGCAGTGGCAATTGACGGCGCTATGGAAGGAGATTTGCCCCAGCTAGCTTTATTAGATGGTTTGGCTCCTCCACCGCCTCCATTCAACGCCGATATGACATATAACATTAGCCTTAGTGGTGCACAGGAAGTACCTGCGGTGAGCACTATGTCTATGGCAAGCGCGGTAGTTGAGATTGACGAAGACTTACCCGCATTTAGTGTAAGTGTTGATGTTTCAGGATTAACCGACGTTACAGGCGTTCACGTGCACGATGGCGGTATAGGCATGAATGGTCCAGTCGCGTTCCCACTAACTGACGCTGGCGATGGCACCTATGTCCTTGCTGAAACAAACATTTCACCAAGTAATCTTGACGCATTAACAAATGGTGAATGGTATTTAAACGTACATACTAGCGCAAACCCTAGTGGCGAAGTTCGTGGCCAAATTGTGCCCGACACCACTGCAGTTGTAACGTTTCCTTTAAGTGGTAACCAATCGGTTCCAGCTGTCGATACGATGGCGTCAGGTTCAGGATATGCACTTTTTGACACCACAAACAACAATGTGTCGCTGGTAGCTGTTACTACCATCGAAAATGCCACTATGGCACATATTCACAGTGGCTTTGCAGGCGCAACAGGAGGTGTTGTGGTAACGCTTATGGAAAGTGAAGCTAACGCTGGTGTGTGGATGACGGACGGATATGTAGAACTTGATGAAGCAACTGCAACACAATTACTTGCAGGGGGACATTATGTAAATGTTCATACCGAAGCCAATCCTAGCGGCGAGATTCGCGGTCAGATTACTCCTGCGAATATCGAGGTCTATGGAATTATTGCAAATGGCTTACAAGAAGTACCAGCGGTAACAACAACTGCGTCTGGCGCAGGCGCATTTACGCTAAATACAACCACAGGTGACTTGTCGGGTAGTGTAACCATTACTGAAATGACAGCAACAATGGCCCACATTCATGAAGGTGAAGCGGGTGTGAACGGAGGTGTTATAATTAACCTCACAAGCGATGCGGAAGGCGTGTGGTCAGTACCAGCAGATACACAATTAACCGCAGAGCAAATGGAAACAATGGCGGCAGCTGGTTACTACACCAACTTCCACTCAGACGCGTTTCCAAGTGGTGAAATTCGAGGTCAAATTACATTAGGTTTCGACTAAGCCGCTTCTCGTGGTCTGTCGTATTTGCTGAACCACAGACACTCGAAACAAGCTAAGCTAGAAAGGGGCATTCGCCCCTTTCTTCATATCGCGTAGTAAAATTTATTTTCACTTAAAGTGTTGCTAGCGCTGCTTCAAAATCTGCAATGAGATCTTGGGTGTCTTCAATACCGACAGAAATACGCAACATGTTTTCGGAAATACCCATCAATTTGCGCTCTTGTTCGGTATTTTCAAAATAAATTGTAGGCGCTACGGGGAGTGCTAACGTGCGGTTATCACCCAAGTGCGTAGCACAAATGACCAGTTTCATCTCATTAAGAAACGCAACAGGGTCTGCACCTTCAATTAAATCGAAGCTTAAAATGGCGCCATAACCGCCGTTTAAGTACTCGCGTGCAGTGAAATGCTGAGGGTGGTCGGCCAAGCCTGGGTAAAATACATTGGATACTTTTGGGTGATTATCTAAAAACGTAGCAAGCTGCATCGCGTTGTGCTGACTACGTGACAAGCGTAAATCAAGGGTCTCCATACCTAATGCAATAGCCGTAGCTGATTGCGGGGCAAGGGTTGCCCCTAAATCTCTCAACCCTTTCTTTTTAATTTGAGTAATGCCCCATTGCGCGGTGTCTGCTACTTTATACGCTGGCTTCAAATTATCGAATTTTTCCCAGTCAAAGTTTCCTGTATCGACTACCGCGCCCCCCAAAACGTTACCGTGACCAGCAATGTATTTAGTAAGGGAACAGAAAATCAATGACGCTTTAACATTTTTGGCAAGGAAAACAGGTGGTGGTGTCATGGTGTTATCGACCATAAACAACATGTTCTTTTCTTCACAGAATTGGCCAATAGCATGAAGGTCGGCTACCTGCGTGACTGGGTTTGCTACCGTTTCAGTGTAAACACCTTTCGTATTGGGCTGGTACGCCTCTTTAACTTGCTGAATGTCGGTCACGTCAGTAAAAGTAACTTGCACCCCAAAATCTTTAACGGTCTCAAAAAAACTGCGTGTATTGCCGAAGAGATATTGGCTTACAATTAAGTGGTCGCCCGACTTTAATAAGGCAAATAGGGAACTGCTGATTGCCGCCATGCCTGTTGAGTAACAAAGCGCACCTACTCCTCCTTCCAAGTCATTCAGCATGTTTTGCAGTGCAGCAACAGAGGGCGATGAAGAGCGAGAATAAACGTGGGCGGCACGTTTTCCTTGAAACGCGTCTATGATGCCTTGGGCATCTTTAAATTCGAAAAGCACTGAGTTAGACGTGCTGCTATGCACACCACCATGTTCTGGGGCGTTAAGCATACGATCAGCATGAACCTGACGGGTTGTAAATCCCAATTTTGTCACGAGTGTAACTCCGAAAATAGATGTTTGCGACCTAGCCTAGAGCCTTGCTATGGCAAATCATTTGAAACGTTTCATTTTCAATGATTATGGCTTTGTAATGCAGTTTTTAGGATATTTTGCGCAAACATTATCATAAAAAGCATAAATAGTTTGCATTTGTTCATCTATATTAGTCACTTTATGAATAATTGGTCCTAACACTATAGCCTTTTTCTCATAGTCTAATCCTATAATTTGTATGGGAATTTCAGCTTCACGGGCAATATGCATAAACCCTGTTTTCCATGGGTAAATGGGGCTTCGCGTGCCTTCTGGCGCAAGGGCTAGTATTAGCTGTTCGGACGCTTTAATCTTGTTAGCAATTGCGGTTACAACTCCATGCGCTTTACTTCTTTCAATAGGAATACCACCCAAGCGTTTCACAAGAGCGCCTAATGGTGGAACAAATATCGTGTGCTTTCCGAAAAAATTGATGTTCAGTCTAAATGAAAAAACAACGAATAAGCCTAGGAAAAAATCCCAGTTAGAGGTATGAGGTGCCACTGCGAGGATCGCTTTTTTTTGATTAATTAGTTCGCCTTCTACTTTCCATCCGTTTTGTGTTAGCACCCACGCAGAAAATCGAGATAACCAGTTTGGCCATTTTCTTGGTACTTCAGGCCCTATATTAGCCTCATTGACTTGACGTGTTTCAGCGTTACTGTGCAAGGACTTTGTCATTATTATTATGCTCTCAATACTTCAACTTCGAGGCTCTTCAATGCTTAACTTTAGCCACAGTTGAAAACTATGTGTTCAACGTAAAGAGCATCATTTTTTGCGAAGAGTAATCAAAATAACTTTGTAACGCAATTGTTAACAGGCTAAATTAAAAGCCTCAATTGAAGGCGACGAATAAGGAGTGGAATCAACAAACTATGTGTATTTTATTTATCGCCAACAACATGCGAGACGACTACCCGCTTATTATTGCCGCTAATCGAGATGAATTTTACGCAAGGCCCACAGCACCCTCTACATTTTGGGAAAACCACCCGCATTTACTCGCGGGAAAGGATTTAGAAGCAAACGGCACATGGATGGGCGTTACGCGTAATGGAAATATTGCCGCACTTACCAATGTTAGAGACCCTCACAATATCAATAAAAACGCGGTAACACGCGGTGAGTTAGTTGCTAACTGGTTAAAGCAAGACCCACTTAATGAAAAGCGTTTAGCGCGTACACAATATTTAGACACCCTCAAAAATTCTAGACACCAGTACAACGGTTACAACTTACTATTTGGCCATGTAAGCACGCTTAATGTTTACAACAATGTAAACAATTCAACCCATTTAATTGAAAATGGGGTGTACGGTTTGTCTAACGCTGATATAGCCACTCCGTGGCCTAAAGTGACCCAAGGGGTAACGGAGTTAAATAACTACGTAACGCAAAGAGCCAGCATTAGAGAGAACGACTTGTTTGATATTTTGCGTCACGACAATAAAGCTGAAGATGCGCAGCTTCCCGATACCGGTGTGGGCTATGAATGGGAAAAGGCGTTGTCTTCGATTTTCATTCAAACCGAGAAATACGGTACACGCACCTCTACTCTACTTTTGGTAGACAAAAACAATACAATTACATGGAAAGAGCGTTGCTTTTCTGAAAAAGGAGAAGCTCTGGAAACCCGCGCATTTTCCTTTTCAATTTGACGTCTTTTTGAAATGAAACTTTCGTTTACGTTTTACTAAGCACATTAATTGAAATATTTTCAACCATTAGGGGTCGTTTTTTCTACCATCGATGGCATAATGCCAGCCTGCTATCTTTTGCATACCAACGTAACGTGAGGACATATCGTGTTTGAAGTATTACCCTATCTTGCCCCAGATCCAATTCTTGGCCTGTCAGCTGCTTTTCGTGAAGACACCAACCCAAACAAAATTGATTTAGGTGTAGGCGTTTACAAAGATGAGCAAGGTAATACCCCTATTCTTTCAAGTGTTGCAAAAGCACAAAAAGTGCTATTAGACACTGAAAAAAGCAAAACCTATATCACGCCTCAAGGCAATCAAGGTTTCATCGACGGTATGTTGTCTTTGCTTTTAGGTAAGAATAGCCCTGTACTTCTTGCAGACCGCGTTGCTGCGGTTCAAGCACCAGGTGGCTGCGGTGCACTGCGTATTCTTTCAGAACTTTTGGCACGTTGTAACGACAACGCTAAAGTATGGGTAAGCGACCCAACGTGGGCTAACCATATTCCGCTTATTGGTTCTGCAGGGCTTACAATCGAAACCTACCCCTACTTTGATAAAGACTCTGCAAGCATTCGTTTCGATGCCATGATGGAAACGCTGCGTAAAACAGAAAAAGGCGACATCGTTCTTCTTCACGGTTGCTGTCACAATCCTACGGGTGCTGACCTTACCAACGCACAGTGGGATGAAGTATTAGAAGTCGCTAAAGAGCGTGAGTTCCTACCATTTATCGATGTTGCATACTTAGGCTTTGGTGAAGGCTTAGATGAAGATGCGTACGGCATGCGTTTATTGGTTGAAAACCTTCCAGAAGTAATTGTGGCGGCCTCTTGTTCTAAAAACTTCGGTTTATACCGTGAGCGCGTTGGTTTAGCCGCCATTATCACTGAAGATTCTGCAACGCGTAAAATCGCGCAGGGCCAAATTCAATCTATCGCACGCGGCATTTACTCTATGCCACCAAGCTACGGCGGTGCATTAGTTGATATCATCCTTGCTGACGAAGCGTTGAACAACGAGTGGATATCTGAAGTAAATGATATGCGCAATCGCATGAAGTCACTGCGAGCTATGCTTGTTCAGAACCTTCACGATAATGGTTCACCTAAAGATTTTAGCTTTGTGAACAACCAAAAAGGTATGTTCTCATTTTTGTGTATCACACCTGAGCAAGTGCGCGAAGTGCGTGAAAAACACAGCGTATACTTTGTTGACTCTAGCCGCGTAAACATTGCGGGCATCAATCAAGAAAACGTAGAAACGTTAGCGAAGGCACTAGTATCTGTACTTTGATCGATAATTAGTGGTTTTAGTAATTCAAAAGGCAGAGCGAAAACTCTGCCTTTTTTGTTTAGTGCCATTTGGCATTTACGCCTGCGGTAAGTAACCTAACAGTGCTTTTAATGGCCGTTAGTTACACTTACTAACAAATTCCCTTAGCTCTACTGACCCTTTCTTTTAGTACTCACTCTCGTTAATTGTTACAGTATAACAATGTTGACCTTTGCGTTAACGTAGTATTTATTAATAACGATAATTAGCATCACCCTAACGACAATAACAAGGATTCCCCATGTCAAAAGTAAGTGTGTTTTGTATTTCAGCCGCTTTACTCGGCTCTGCAATGCAGGTAAATGCAAAAGAAGGTATGTTTACGCCGGAGCAACTTCCTTCAATTGCTGGCGATTTAAAAAAGACCGGGTTAGCTATTCCCGCAAGCAGCATAAACGACTTAACGGCATTCCCCATGGGAGCAATTGTGTCTTTAGGTGGCTGCTCAGCATCTTTTGTTTCTGACAAAGGCTTGGCTGTGACTAATCACCACTGTGCTCGCGGCTCAGTGCAATACAATAGCACGCCTGAAAACAACTACTTACAAGATGGTTTTTTAGCAAAAAATATTGGGGACGAGTTGCCTGCTGCACCGGGAACGCGAATGTTTGTGACCGTTGACTTTTCTGACGTTACCGACGATGTAATCGGCGGTATTAGCGATGAAATTCAAGGTCGCGAGCGCTACGATTTAATAGAAGCAAACCGTAAAGCATTAATTGCAGAATGTGAGTCTGAAGCAGGTTTCCGCTGCTCTGTGCCTTCCTTTTTCCAAGGCTTAGAATACAAACTCATTAAACAAATGGAAATTCGCGATGTGCGTATAGCATACGCACCGGCTGACTCTATTGGTAAATACGGCGGTGACGTAGATAACTGGATGTGGCCGCGTCATACTGGCGATTTTTCTTTTTACCGCGCGTACGTAGGGAAAGATGGCAAGCCCGCTGATTACAGCGAAGATAACGTGCCATTTAAGCCAGACCACTTTTTAAAGGTATCAGCGGCAGGTCTTGAAGACGGCGACTTTGTGATGGCCGCGGGCTACCCTGGCTCGACCAACCGTTATGCGCGTTTATCGCAAGTTTCTTACACATTCGACTGGTTATACCCTACCTATTTGGAACTTGTTGATGCGTGGATAAAAACCATAGAAAACGCGTCTGAAGAAGGTAGCGATGCACGCATTAAATATGAAGCGCTTCTCGCAGGTTTAAATAACTTCCATAAAAACACGTTAGGCCAGCTATCAGGTGCAAAACGTGTGGGGTTGGTGCCTCGTCGCGCTGAGCGTGAAGAGCAATTAGCTGCTTGGCTTGATAAGAACGATAAGAGTGAATTGAAGCAAGCGCTAGCCGACTTAGATGCCGTAAGCGCTGAGCAAATGCAGATGAACAAGCAGAACTTCTGGTACAACAATCTAAGTCGTGCCCAGCTTTTGTCATCTGCGCAAACGCTTTATCGCAACGCGATAGAAAGAGAAAAGCCTGATGCCGAGCGTGAATCAGGCTTTCAAGAACGTGATCAAATTCAATTAAAAGAAGGCGTTGAACGCATTGAACGCCGTTTCGACCCCATTGTTGATCAGGCTGTATGGCAAAAAATGATCAGCATGTATTTAGAACAGCCTGAAGAAAACCGAGTTGCTGCATTTGATAAAGCAGTGGGAATTGATGGTAATACCGACAGCAAAACGCTGAAAGAAAAACTCAAAGCGTTTTACGCCAATACGTCGATGACAGAAACTGAACACCGCTTGAAATGGCTAACAGCAAGCCGTGAAGATTTTGAAAAAAGTAACGACCCGTTTATCAAGCTTGCGGTTGCACTGTTTGATACCGAAATGGCTATTGAAGATAAGAGCAAAACACTTAGCGGTAAAGCGGCAGCGCTTCGTCCTAAGTACATGAGCGCAATTATTGAATGGCAAAACTCTATGGGTAACCTTGCATACCCAGATGCGAACAGCACGCTTCGCGTTACCTACGGAAATGTAATGGGTGGTTCGCCAAAAGATGGGTTGATTTACGAGCCGTTCACCCGTCTTGAAGGTATTACTGAAAAAGACACAGGTGAAACACCGTTCGACTCACCTAAAAAGCAGCTTACGCTTATTGAAGATAAGCAATACGGCCCCTACAAGCTAGAAGCTATTAATAGCGTTCCAGTAAACTTTTTAACCGATTTAGACTCTACTGGCGGAAACTCAGGCTCAGCGACACTTAACGCAAAAGCAGAGCTTATTGGTTTGCTATTCGACGGTACGTTTGAAAGCGTTAATTCCGATTGGGATTTTGACCCAAAAACAACCCGTACCATCCATGTAGACAGCCGCTACATGTTATGGGTAATGGAATACGTTGACGGTGCAACCAACCTTATTGAAGAAATGACCATAGTAAAGTAATGGGGTCAGAGTACTTTTCTGCCCATCTCTTCTTCTGCGCTAAATTAACTCTGACCCCATTATTTTAGGTTGCGGAGCCCTTGGGTGAGTAATCGGTCTAGCGCGTTTGCGAAGTTTTGCTTGTCGCGTTGCGAGAACGCTTTTGGTCCGCCTGTATGCTCGCCGCTTGAGCGCATGGTTTCCATGAAGTCTCGCATGCCAAGTTTCTGCTTAATTGACGACTTGTCGTATTCCTCACCGCGGTTGTTCAACGCAAGCGCATTTTTCGCTAGGACATCAGCGGCTAATGGAATGTCGTTGGTGATGACCAGGTCACCTGCTTCACATTTCTCAACTATGTAATCGTCAGCAGCATCAAATCCAGAAGGGACTTGCGTGAAGGTTATGTGTTTATCTGGCGGAACAGACATGGAATGGTTAGCCACCAAAGACAAAGGCAGCTTGGTACGTCTAGCTGCCTTGAAAAGAATGTCTTTGATTACTGCAGGGCACGCGTCTGCGTCAACCCAAATATGCATGATAATATCTCGTAAGCGTTTAATTACGCTAGCATACCACCATCTACAACTACTGTCGTGCCGGTAGTATAGGTTGATGCGTCTGATACCAAGTACAATACCGTACCAGCCATCTCATCTGGGTCAGCAACGCGGCCTAATGGAATAACTTTTAGGGCGTGCTTCAGAATTTGCTCGTTCGTTGTTAACGCAGACGCAAATTTAGTATCGGTTAAGCCAGGAAGCAGTGCGTTTACGCGAATGTTCAAACTCCCGCATTCTTTAGCGAACGATTTAGTCATGCTGATAACCGCAGCCTTTGTAATTGAGTATATACCTTGCATATCGCCCGGTGTTACGCCGTTTACCGAAGCCGTATTCAAAATGACACCACCGCCCTGCTCTTTCATCATTTTGCCTGCTTCAATAGACATGAAGAAATAGCCGCGAATGTTTACGTCTACCGTTTTGTTGTAAGCACCTAAGTCGGTATCTAAAATATGACCGAAATAAGGGTTTGCCGCCGCATTGTTTACAAGAATATCTAACTGACCAAAATCGCGCTTTATTGTATTGAATGCTTCGGTAATCTGCTCCATTTCGCCCACGTGGCATGCTAGCGCCGTGGCTTTACCACCCGCATCGCGAATTGATGAAGCAACGGCTTCACAGCCATCAATCTTGCGGCTTGATACGATAACGTGCGCGCCGTATTGCGCAAGTAAACGCGCAATTGACTCGCCAATACCGCGGCTTGCGCCAGTTACCAGTGCCACTTTTCCTGTTAAATCGAACAAATTCTTCATAGTTATATCCTTAATTCTTGCTGATAAAGTGCGTTTTCTCACTTTTAAAAATAGATGTTTGCCGTTTTTATTTACGCCAGCATGCCACCGTCAAGCACGACAGACTGCCCTGTCATAAATGACGACTCATCGCTACACAGCCACGCAATAGCGTTAGCAATTTCTTCTGGCTTACCTAAGCGCTTCATTGGGTTTGCGCCAATAAGCCCTTTCTGACCCCGTTCATCAAGTTTAGATAAAACGCCCTGCACCATTGGCGTGTCTACAAAGCTTGGGCACACGGCATTTATGCGAATATTTGCCCGCGCATATTCCACCGCAGCAGATTTAGTAAGGCCTATTACGCCATGTTTGGAAGCGCTGTATGCGCTTATCATTGGCGCAGAACGGAGCCCAGCGACAGAAGCGATATTAATTATGTGACCGCCACCCGTTGCAGTCATATGCTTGAGCGCATTTTTCATGCAGAACCATACACCAGCTAGGTTTACCTGAATGTTTTTCATAAACATGGCGTCATCCACTTCGGTAAGTGGTGCTGGAAAATGATCGATTCCCGCATTATTGATAATGACGTCTATCTTGTCGTGGTGAGATAATGCCGAGTCAAACATAGCGTTAACTTGCTCAGGCTCAGTAACGTCTACCGATACCGCATAGGCTTTACCACCAGCAGCCTTTATTTCCTCAACCAACGTGTTCGCGTTTTCTACGTTTAGGTCTGCAATTCCAACTAATGCACCTCTCGCACTTAAAATACGTGCAGAAGCAGCACCAATGCCTGAACCACCGCCAGTAATAAGAATATGTTTACCTTCAACATTTGCAGCTACGTTCATCGGCCGTACTCCCGTTAAGTTAGTAAGCGCAGCCACGTTTTACAAAAGTACCAACTGCGCTTCTTTTTGTTTGTTTTGAAATTAGAAGTAGCTTGCTTTTACGTTGTTACAAGACGCTTCACGTGATGTTAAAACTTCAATATCGCGACTAACCAACGGCAGTTCCCAATTTAGGAAATATTCAGCTGCGGCCAGTTTGCCTTTATAAAAATCCATATCTTGCTGGTTAGCACCACTGACAAGCGCCTGTTCAGCAATGTTGGCTTGACGTAGCCAAATCCAGCTCACCACACAGCTTGAAAATATATTCAAAAAGCAGCTTGCATTGGTGAGTAGTACCGACTGCTTGTCTGAGCGCAAGTCTGCCGCAGCTTGTTGAATAAGCGCACCTAATTTATCTAAATAGGGTTTAAGCTTTGCTGCCAGCGCTTGAGCTCTCGGCGTTTCTGCGCGCTTCATGTCAGCGGTGACGCGAGCAAGTAAGACCTGCAGGCCTTTGCCATCGTGCTGCCATAATTTTCTGCCTAATAGGTCGAGCGCCTGAATGCCGTTTGTGCCTTCGTGGATTGGATTTAAGCGGTTGTCTCGCCAGCATTGCTCGACCGGATATTCACGGGTGTAACCCGCACCGCCTAAAATCTGGATAGCCAAATCGTTCGCTTTAGGCCCAAACTCTGAAGGCCAGGCTTTGAATACCGGCGTTAACAGATCTAAAAGCTGAGAAAGCTCGGTACGCTTTTCACTGTCGTCTTCCGTTTCCATTTCATCTATTAACATGCTGCCATATAAACACAGTGACATGCCGCCTTCACAATACGCTTTCTGTGCTAACAACATGCGGCGTACATCACCGTGATTAATAATAGGCGTTGGATCGTCTTCTGGTGCTAGAAGTGGCGCAGCACGTCCCTGTGTACGGTCTTTTGCGTATTCTAATGAGTAGCGATAGCCGCGATAGCCAATCATTGCAGCGCCGTAGCCCACCCCAATACGGGCTTCGTTCATCATCATGAACATGTAGCGTAAGCCTTGGTGCGCTTCACCAATTAGGAAGCCATGACAGTCGCCGTTTTCACCAAAGGTAAGTGCAGTAGAAGTCGTTCCTCGATAGCCCATTTTGTGAATAAGGCCTGCAAGTGTGACATCGTTGCGTACATCCGGATTGCCGTCGGCATCTAGGCGATATTTAGGTACAGCAAATAAGGAAATGCCTTTTACACCAGCCGGGCCACCCGGTATTTTAGCTAGCACCAAATGCACAATATTGTCAGAAAGCTCATGCTCTCCGCCTGAAATATAAATTTTGCTGCCCTTAATGCGAAACGTACCATCATCTTGCGGCTTTGCTGAAGTTCGAATATCAGCAAGCGACGAACCCGCATGGGGTTCAGTGAGCGCCATGGTGCCAGTAAAATCGCCGGTCAACATTTTTGCAAGAAACGCATTTTTTATTTCATCTGAAGCGAAATGTTTTATAACGTTGGCTGCCGCCGCCGTTAAAAACGGATAGGCAGTGGATGACGGGTTCGCTGCTAGAAAATAACCTGCGCAGGCGTTCATTACCGTAACAGGTAACTGCATGCCACCGTCTTCAAAATCAAAATGCCCCGCTATGAACCCAGATTCCCTGTAAGTATCAAATGCCACTTTCACGTCTTCTATCATTGATACTTTGCTACCATCAAACGTAGGTTCGTTTTTATCGGCAACCGCGTTGTGAGGTAGAAAAAGTTCTTCCGCCATCTTTTCTGCCATATCAATAACAGCATTGAATGTTTCTACGTTGTGCTCTTCAAAACGCGACTTATCGCATAAGGCAGCGGTATTTAATACTTCGTACAATTGAAATTGCATTTCACGGCGTGGAATAAGTTGATCGGCCATGGTGTTCTGTCCTCTACGAATACTTGTTAACACATTGTGTCATAATCGTTATCGTGCCATTATTGTCATTAATGACACAATAATGGCCAATCACGCCAACAATCACCGTTTGTTATTTTATTAAATAAACTGAATTACTTTTATGAATACCACCGAATTCACCGTCACTGTGCTAGGATTCAATCAAGCACTGGCATCGGCCATCACGGGCGCGCTCGATGTGTTTGCGTTTGCTGGCATCAGCTGGCAGCGAATACACAACCTTCCCACAACACCTCGATTCAAAGTGCAGCTAGCCAGCCATCTTGGTCAACAGTTCTTATGCTCTAATCAAATAACCCTTCAACCGAATATCGCCATAGAAGATGTCTCTCACACCGACATTCTGCTTATTCCTACTATTGGTGGTGACATTGACGACGTACTTGAAGAGACACTGCCGCTACGTGTTCACATTCAGCGACTTCAAAAGATGGGAGCTGATATTGCTGCGAACTGCACGGGCACATTTTTGTTGGCTCAAACAGGTTTATTAGCTGATAAAGCGGCTACAACGCACTGGGGCTATGCAGATAAATTTAAAGCAATGTTTCCCAACGTAAACCTGCAGTCGGAAAAAATGGTAACGGAAGATAATGCGGTTTACTGCGCTGGCGGTGGTATGGCTTGGATTGATTTATCTATTTTATTGATAGAGCGTTATTGTGGCCATCAGATTGCCAGCGACACGGCAAAGTCGCATGTGTTAGACGTGTCTAGAACAAGCCAGACTATTTACGCAAGCAGTCGGCAGCGGCGTTTTCACTCAGACAAAGACATTATGGCCGTTCAGTCATTTTTGGAAAAAAACCTTGAAAAAAAATGCACGCTGAGCGACTTAGCAAAACAGCATAACATGACCGAGCGCACCTTAATTCGACGATTCAAAAATGCCTGTGATATTACCCCCGGTCAATATCTGCAGTCTTTACGAATTGAACACGCCAGAAAACTTCTTGAGACATCGAGTATGCCATTGGAGAATCTGGTCAGTACCGTGGGCTATGAAGACCTAAGCTCATTCACTCGGCTATTTAAAAAAGCCACGGGTCTATCTCCCTCGCAATATCGAATAAAATTCAAACGAAATTAGACCAAGTGGTTCAGAAATTTATCAAAAATATTATCCCATTGCTTACCTTCAATCAGCACCTTTGATTGCTTTAGGTTAGCGCTATTGAGGCTGATACTAATATTCTAACGTGATACATATGCGACGAAAAAAAGCCGAATTTGCACAATTTTGAAGTTTTTATCGAAAACTTTGTGTAAAATGCAACGCCAAGCATAGATTGTTAATTTTTGTGCTAAAAACACTACAAAAGTATAAATTTAAAATCATCTTGGTGAAAACATGAGAACACACAAAATCGCCACGCTAGCGTTAGCCGTTAGTGCTGCGTTCAGCTCTTCAGTTCTTGCACAAGAGGCCGCTACGACAGAAAAAAAAGAAGCCTCACTTGAACAAATTACTGTTACTGCGCAAAAGCGTACGCAGTCAATTCAAGAAGTTCCAATCTCAATCTCTACGCTTAGCGGCGAGCAGTTTGAAAGCCTTTTCTCAGGCGGTGGTGACATTCTTGAGCTTGCTACACGTGTACCTGGTTTGTATGCGGAATCGTCTAATGGTCGTGTGGCACCGCGTTTCTACATTCGCGGTCTTGGAAACACCGACTTCGACTTAGCAGCATCTCAGCCTGTTGCAATCATGATGGATGGCGTTGTTAAAGAAAACGTAATCCTAAAAAGCTTCCCTCTTTTCGACGTATCACAAGTTGAAGTACTTCGCGGCCCACAAGGCACGCTTTTCGGTCGTAATACCACAGCGGGTATTGTGAAGTTCGATTCGAACAAGCCAACTCAAGACTTCGAAGCTTTCACTGAAGTAAGCGTAGGTAACTTAGGTACGTTTAACGCTGAAGCAGCAATTAGCGGCGGGCTTACTGATGAATTATCAGGTCGTTTCTCTGTACTTTCTCAAAACAGAGATAACTGGATTGATAATGGTTTCACTGGCGAATCTGACGCACTAGGTGAATATGAAGAATTGGCTTGGAGAGGACAGCTATTGTGGGAGCCAACTAGCTTCGACATGACTGCGCTACTGTCTGTTCACGGTCGAGATCTTGACGGCACGTCTACTATTTTTAGAGGCAACGCTTTAACTAAAGGCTCTAACGAATTCAATGCAACTTACGATCGCGATAAAGTATATTACGATGGTGGTGCGGGAAATCGTCAAAAATATACGAATGAAGGCCTTTCATTAACGCTAGATTTCTTCTTAAGCGGCGGAATGACGCTAACGTCAATTACGTCTTACGAGCAAGCTGACGGAAGCAGTCGTGGTGACATTGATGGTGGTGCTATTGTTCCTCAAGGAACTGAAGTTCCAGATGGCCTTCCTTCTGTTGATTATGTCGACTTTTTCAGCGGCAACGCAGTAACATCGTTCCCTGGTTTTATTCCATTCGGCTCTGATACCACTGACTTCCTTGATGACCTTCAGCAGGTTACGCAAGAGATTCGTCTAGCAAGCAGCGATAAAGGTGACCTTACTTGGCAGACAGGTATCTTCTTATTCGAGTCTGAATTTGACGTTACAACTGACCCTGGTTTTACCATTGCAACAGTTACTCACGAAAGTTCACTGTGGGCGGTATTTGGTCAAGCTGAATACAAATTTAATGACGCGACTACGCTTGTTGCCGGTATGCGTTATACCGACGACGAGAAGAAGATCTTCGATACTAATGGCACGGCTTCTGTACCGTTTGATCCAATCACGGTTGACGACCAACGCATTAGCGGTGATTTAAGCCTTAACCACAAACTGAACAGTGAAGTGAGCGTTTATGCTCGTTACGCGCATGGTTTCCGTGGTCCTTCTATTCAAGGCCGAGACGCTGCATTTGGTTTCGCTCCATCTGTTGCTGAGTCTGAGGTGATGGATTCTTTTGAAATTGGTTTTAAAGCCGATTTGCTTGACGATACGCTTCGCTTGAACGGTGCAGTTTACTATTACAGCATTGATGACATGCAGTTCACTGCTATCGGCGGTGCAGATGGTAACAGAACTCAGCTTATCAACGCCGATAAGGGCATTGGTAAAGGTATAGAGTTTGACGTGAAGTGGCTTGCTACGGACAATATCTTGCTGACCGCTGGCTATAGCTTTAACGACACTGAAATTGACGATCCTAATTTGTTTGTTGCGCCATGCGGTTTTGACCAATGTACCGTGACAGACCCATTAGTAAATGGATTAGCATCAGTTGACGGAAACCCGTTCCCTCAAGCGCCTGAATCGACGTTTGTGTTTACCGCTCGTTACTCTGTTCCATTTGGTGACTCTGGGGAATTCTTTGCTTTCACCGATTGGGCATGGCAAGGTGAGACGAATATCTTCCTTTACGAGTCAGTTGAATTCCAAACAGACAGCCAGTTTGAAGGCGGCCTTCGTCTAGGTTATGAAAACTTTGACCACGAATACACTGTGGCTTTGTTTGGCCGAAACATTACTGATGAGGAAAACCTTCGAGGAGCAATCGACTTTAACAACTTGACTGCTATCGATAACCAACCTCGCGTATTCGGTATCGAATTTAGAAAGAGCTTTTACTAAGTTTTTAATGCGTTCTAAGTTGAACGCATAACAAACGACAAAGCGGTAGCTGCATTCCAGCTGCCGCTTTTTTTATGCCGCCATATGCATATCGGATTGAGGCATCTGCACTAACTGCTGTAGCTTTCTGCACACCTGAACCCACCGTGCAACCTTCTGATAATAAACCTGCTCTATCAACTGCCCTTTTTCGTTAAACAAAAAGCTGGCTAGCTTTCCCTTATTTCCAGGCATGTAAAAGTGATGCACAGTGAATTGATGTGATATCGGCGCGTTTACCACTTTTTGATACATACAGAACGGCAATGCGTTTGCGCGCTCATCGCCGCCGGTAAGGCGACTGCGACGCTGAAACGTATCTGAACCTGAGTCGGTTAAAATACCGTGTTTTGAAATAAGTTGATCAACCGCTTTAATGCCAGTTTGCATACACATCTCCTAAAGGTTGCCAAATCAGCGAACCAAAATAAGACTCAAAATAAACCATACTGATATTTATACAGTATATGTACATTTGATTAAAATGCAAACAAAAAAGCCGCTATTGAAAGCGGCTTTAAATCAATTGGTAAAAATTATGACTATTCTAAAGCAGATTCTAAAAACGCCCACTGGTCTGCATAGCCTTCAATTCGCATCCAAGTTGGCGTGCCCGCGCCATGGCCCGCGCGAGTTTCAACGCGCAGCAGAACCGGGTTGTCACAGCTTTGATCAGCCTGTAGCTGCGCTGCAAACTTATAACTGTGCCACGGTACAACGCGATCGTCGTGATCGCCCGTTGTAACTAGTGTAGCTGGATAACAAATGCCAGGCTTAGTATTGTGGAGCGGTGAATATGCATGAAGTGCCTCGAACTCTTCTTTATTTTCACTTAAGCCGTAATCAGAGGACCACGCTCGGGCATTTGCGCTTGGCGTGTGATAGCGAAGCATATCTAACACCCCTACAGCAGGCAGGGCAGCAGAAAACAAATCTGGTCGTTGAGTTAACGTAGCGGCAACAAGTAAACCACCGTTAGAGCCACCTTGAATACTCATTTTGTCAGGGCTAGTGTAGCCGCTTTCAACAAGATACTCGCCAGCTGCGATAAAGTCGTCGAACACATTTTGCTTGTTTAATTTGGTTCCCGCTTTGTGCCATTTTTGACCATACTCACCGCCACCACGCAAATTGGCGATGGCCAACACATTGCCCTGCTCTACCCATACCATTCTCGATACTGAGTACCGTGGTAACAACGAGATATTAAAACCACCATAACCGTACAGTAAGGTTTTGTTATTGCCGTCTAGCTTTAACCCCTTCTTATGCACAATGAACATAGGTACTTTCGTACCATCTTTACTGGTATAAAAGACCTGCTTTGTTTCGTAATCGTCGTAGTTAATCCCGGTATTGATTGTCTTGAACAACGTTGACTCACCACTTTCTACATCGTACGCGTAAACCTGACCAGGATTGGTGAAACCAGTAAGCTTGTAAAATGTCTTTTCAGCGCTTTTGCTGCCGTTGAACCCACTTACGCTGCCAATATCAGAAAATGCAATCTCATCAACTTTTGCACCTGTTAAATCGAAAACACTCACCTGCCCTTTTACATCCTTAAGGTATCGCGCAAATAGCTTTCCGCCTAAAAGTGAAACACCTGATAAGGTGTCAGGCGTACTTTCAATAATAGTTTCAACAGCGTTAACACCGCGTGCGTATTTTACTTTAATAACTTTGCCCGTTGGCGCATCAGCAGTTGAAGTAAAGAAAAGCATGTCTTCATGCTCGCCAATTAAGTCGTAGCGACCACCCCATTTATCAAAAACAGAGACCAGTTCACTGCTCTTGTCATTAAGAGGCATTGCATAGACACCATTGGTTTCATACCCTTCAAACACTGTTATTAGCAGCGTATCGCCGTTTTGAATAACTGATGGGTAAGGGTTCCACGTTGGCTTACCGTCGAAAGCAAAAACCTGCTTATCTTCGCTTTGATCAGAACCTATTGCATGAAAATAAATAGACACCGTTTGGCTATCGTCAAAGCCACCTGCTGCATTTTTAGGGTAGCGCGAGTAGAAAAAGCCACTCTCATCGGGCAGCCACGCTACATTGGTAAATTTAACGCCTTTTATCGTGTCGGTTAAATCTGACTTACTACTGGTATTACGAA
The DNA here is from genome assembly GCF_043642145.1 of Alteromonas gracilis. Taxonomy (GTDB): domain Bacteria; phylum Pseudomonadota; class Gammaproteobacteria; order Enterobacterales; family Alteromonadaceae; genus Alteromonas; species Alteromonas gracilis_B. Next base: position 77,655 of record NZ_JBHZRZ010000012.1, on the reverse strand, counting down.
CATGAATCGTTTTCCAGTCTGTTCCTCCATCAGATAGCATATACGCAAGGTACGATGCCTTAGGGCTTAGCTCTGTTGACGCCATTGAAACTGTGCCGTCTTCGCTCAACGCGTTTGGGTTAATGAGTACTTCAGGTTCGCCATTTATACCGTCTGCCATGTAAAGTACATACTGGTTTTGCAACCCATCATTGTAAGAATAAAAGAGTTTTCCGTTCACCATATACGGCGTTGAGTACTTCTCGTAGTCCCACAGCGCGGTCAATCTTTCTTTGTACAGCTCTCTAGAGGGCAATTGGGCTAAGTAAGGGCGAGCAAGTGTGTTTTGCGATTCGACCCACGCTTTTACTTCTTCGCTTTTTTCTTCTTCAAGCCAACGGTATGGATCGTTAACTGTGGTGCCGTGATAGTTATCTTTCTGTGCAACTGTTTTAGTTTCAGGGTAGCTAGACACCGCTGGCATTGTAGCACTTTGATGATCACGGTTCTCAAAACCCGCTGTTTCGGTATCGGAAGTTGAACACGCAATTAATAAGCTCGCACAGGCGGCAACTACGCCAGCGTAAATGAGATTTTTCCTTGTTTAGAAAAATGCCGGTATTAACCGGCATTCTCTATTTCGTTTTCTGTTGTAACCTGTGAATGTCTTCTTCCTTTAAACACACGCTTAATGTCGTTAAGAATAAGATAAAGTGCAGGCACTAATAGCAACGTAATAACCGTAGCAAACAAAATACCAAAGGCCAGTGAAATCGCCATAGGGATAACCACCTGAGCCTGCAAACTGCGTTCGAAGACAATAGGCATTAGCCCCATAAATGTCGTTAACGACGTTAAGATAATAGCCCTAAAACGCTGTGTACCTGCGCTTATTGCCGCATCCATCAATGACATGCCTTCTTTACGTGCACGATTTACAAAATCGACCATAATCAAGCTGTCATTCACGACAACCCCAGACAGCGCGATAATGCCGCAAATTGAAAGCACACTGACCGCCATTCCCAGTACCAAGTGCCCCACAATGGCACCCACAATACCAAACGGAATAACCGACATAATGATTAACGGTTGGCTGTACGATTTAAGCGGGATGGCTAACAATGTGTAAATTGCAAAAAGTGCAAAAAGTAGCCCTTGCATTAAGCTAAACATAGCATCAGCTTGCTCTTTAGAGTTCCCCTGCAACTGAAAATCAACACTGGGATAACGGGCCAACAAATCTGGCATTAACCCGTCAATAACATCATTGGTCACTTCAGATGGGTCTAATAATGCTTTGTCTACCACACCAGTCACGGTTACCGAACGTTTGCCATCTACACGAATGATAGAATCGAAGCCTTGGCCAACGGTAAACGTCGCTACCTGCTCAAACGGCACTTCCTGTCCATTTGGCGCGCGGATCCTCATGTTTTCAAGGTGTTCAACTGAGCTACGTTCAGCTTTGGGGTAGCGCACCATCACTTTAATTTCTTCGTCATCGCGCTGTATTCGCTGCACTTCTGCACCATAAAACCCGAAACGTACCTGTTGACCTAAATCGCGCAGCGAAATCCCTAACGCATCGGCTTGAGGTTTAAGCGCTAGCTGAATTTCCTCGCTGCCACCTGAAAAGGTGTCGTTTATATCTGTTACGCCTTCATATTTATCTAATGCTTCTTTAAGCTCGTCACTTATCGCTCGTAATGCTTTTATATCGCCTGAGCTAAATTCAAAACTAAGGTCGGAGCCACCACCTGGGCCTCCTGGCGAGCTAATATTGAATGACTTCACCCCAGGAATTTCGGGTAACTCTTCACGCCACATGTCTTGAATTTCAAAGTCGGTAAGGGTTCGCGTTTCCCCCTTAGTAAGCTCCGCAAAAATTTCGCCCCCCAAGTTACCGTTATCAAACGCGATAGCGTGCTTAATAACATTCTCGCCAGACTCTTCTGCAATCTTGTCATCCATGCGATGCATCGCTTCTCTTAACGTTGTGAGAACCTTGTCTCGCTGCCCTAGCGATGAACCAGGCTCTAGCTCGAAGCTTGCAATCATGAAATCGCTGGGAATATTTGGGAAAAACACAAAACGTACAATGCCGCCGCGAAACAGGCCCACGGTCAAGATTAACATTGCCATAAAGACAGCAACCGTCGTGTAGCGATTGCGGATTGCTTTGGCTAGGAAAGGCGCATACTTTTTATGGATAAACGTCTTGATGCCTTCGCTGAAAAAATCTCTAAATTTTTGAAACGCATTAGCCTTTTCTGGGTCGTATGGCTTTAGCTTCATATGCACCAAATGAGCAGGTAATATTAATTTTGATTCAACAAGCGAGAAAACAAGACACACAATCACCACTATGCCGATGGTTTTCCAAATTATGCCAAACGGCCCCGACACCATCAGCATTGGCGAAAATGCAGCAATAGTGGTTAGCACCCCAAACGTTGCCGGCATGGCCACTTTTTTAACACCGGCAATGACGTTTTCAGCGCTATGGCCTTTTTTATCTATTTCAGAGTACGCTGACTCGCCCATGATAATGGCGTCATCCACCACAATACCAAGCACTAGTATGAACGCGAACAAGCTCAGCATGTTGATAGACACGCCTACCATGTCTAACGGCATGACCAGCAACGTGCCAAGAAAACACACGGGTAGCCCAACAATTACCCAAAACGCGAGCTTTATTTTGAGGAACAAAGAAAGTACTAGGAATACAAGTAGAGCACCGAAGAACATGTTTTCAAGCATCATATTTAGCCGGTCGGCTAGATAAAATGAACTATCTCCCCAAGTATCGGCTGTGATATGCGCGGGAAACTCTGACTTTTTGTTATCAATATAGTTATTGACCTGCTCGGAAATCTCTAATGCGTTTTGATCGCCAACAGCTCTAACGCGCAAGCTTACCGCAGGCTTATCATCGAAAAGTGCGTACTGGTTATTTTCAATAAACCCATCATTAATATACGCCACGTCTCCTAGCGTAACACGAGTGCCATTAGCGTTAGTGAGCAAAATGATTTGCGAAAAGTCCCAGCCAGTATAGGCCTGCCCTTTCGTTCTTAGCAAAATATCGCCGTTTTCTGTTCGAATAGAGCCGCCCGGCAAATCTACGCTGGTTTGGCTTAATCGCGCCACCACGTCGGCGAATGTAAGATTGTATTTTTGTAAATCAACCTCAGAAAGCTCGACAGATATTTCATAGTCTCTGGCGCCCACCACTTGAACGCTTGAAATACCGGGTAAGTTCGCAATGTCATCGCGCAAGTCTTTAGCAAACTCTTTTAATTCCCGCTCTGAAGCATCACCATAAACCGAAAGCCAAATCACGTCCTGCTGAATTTTTTGACGGTAAATTACAGGTTTCTCTGTGTCTGCAGGAAAGCTCGGAATGGCATCCACTTGTACTTTCACTTCATCTAGCAGCGACTGCACATCGTAATCTTCTTCAACCTGAATACTTACCGTACCCATGCCTTCTACCGCGGTAGAGTTCAGCTGTTTTATGCCTTCTAGGTCCTTTATAGACTCTTCTATTTTTAAAAGAACCCCTTCTTCCACTTCCTGTGGCGCGGCGCCTAAATAGGGAACCCGCACATTTACAACGTCAATCTCGAAATTAGGGAATACTTGTTTTTGAATGGTGAACGCACCAAAAAGGCCGCCAACGATAAGCAGCCACATCAACAGGTTCGCGGCAACGCTATTGCGCGCAAACCAAGCAATCAACCCTTTGTTTGTATCTAAACGGTTCATTAGTTGCCTCCTTCGGAGGTGTTACCTTCAACTTTCTCGTTATCATCCAGCGTATCCGACTCTGCCGCGTCTGATAGCACAGGCTCGTCGCCTGGCAGTCGCACTTTCATGCCATTATAGGGATTAGGCACTGCGCTTCTAACCACCAGCGTACCTTGTTGAATACCCGAACGAATGAACACTTCTTTTGCAGTAGTACGCGCTACTTCAACGGGCTTAATTTCAATCTCTCGATTATCGTTTACCGTCAGAATGGTGTCGTCTAAGCGAAGAATACTGCGCGGTAGCACCATAAGCTCTTCGTTTTTACGAGACGTTATCTCTGCTTCAACGAACTGACCAAAACGCAGTGGCGCGTTGTGCGAAGATTCCATATTGTATGGGTCTTTGACCTCTACAATGGCATAGACCACGCGGCTTCCAGTATCTAAAATACCTTCCGAGCGCACTAAGTTTCCTTGCCAAGTACGCTTAACACCTCCTACCGATGCGGTAAGCAAAACAGGTGCATCTTCATTCGATTGACCCGCAATATTGATAAACATTAAGTCACTGTCTGTTATAGGCAGCCTAACTTCTGCGGTGTCGGTGGAATAGATAGTGCCAAGTACTGAGCCCATTGTTACAAATTGACCTAAATCGATATTTCGCTCAACCACAATTCCGTTATAAGGTGCTGTAATTTGGGTTCTTGCCAAATTGCGTTTTGCGCGCTCCAATTTTGCCTCTGCAGCCTTAACGTTCGCCTGCTCTTTGGCAAGCTGTGGCTTTCTTAAACCAAGTTCAGGCGGTGCAACGCTGCTTACCGAGCGCCATTCTTGCTCAGCTACTTTTCCACGTGCAATCTCTTCTTGCAAAGCGGCTTGTGCTTGAGCCAATTCAGCCTCGGCTAATTTTAGGTCGGTGCGATAATCATCCTGCTCAAGTGTCGCCAACACATCCCCTTTTTTAAAGGTACCGCCTGCGACAAACACATCAGACAAATTCACTACCTGCCCACTCACTTGGGCGCTTAACGCGGTTTTGTTTCTAGGTACGACATTGCCTTGAGATTTTACAATAAAGCTAACTTGCTCTGTTGTGACTTCTTTAGCGTCAACTAAAAACGCGGGGATTTCTACGGGGACTTGCTCGGGGGGCTTACGTGACTTGATCATTATAGCGGCCGCAACAAAGGCTATTAGCACGATAAACAATGGAATGCCACTTTTAATCAAGATGGAGTTTTTCATTTACTATCCCTAGGAACGAAGGTAGTCAGCTAGTATATGTCCAACGCGCTTTTTAAATGCGAGGACCAAATCGAAAGCTGATGTACAACGAATTTCTATTATTATTGTTTCAACACTAGTGTACTGATTTTATGACTCGTGCGCCTACTTACATTGTTAAAAATTGTGTTAATTTTTGTTTTTTATGCGCGCACAGAAATCAGACAGCCTTAATATAAAAAATTATAAAAAGAATACAAAGTAAGATTGATAAATAGGATTTTTTCGTTGATTATTTGAACACTCATTGGTTATGAGTTAACCGAAGGTTGTTATTTGAGCTTGGGCTTTTATACAAAATCACCTCGGGAATGATTTCGCTACGTTGAAGGGAAAACACATTATGAGTCTTAAAAAACAATATCTTAAATCGAAACCTTTGTGCAAAGTGACATTTCGACTGAATGCGGAAGCAGCGCAAGACGCAAAAGAGGCAGCGCTTTGCGGCGACTTTACCGATTGGAAGTCACAGCCGCTTGCTATGAAGAAGCTAAAAAGTGGTGACTTTACGCTTACTGTCAATCTGGAAAAAGATCATGAGTATCAGTTTCGCTATCTCATTGATGGCGAAAAATGGGAAAATGATTGGGAAGCCGATGCTTACACCCCATCTCCAGTGAGCGTTGAAGACAACTCTGTCGTTCGCGTTTAAACTAGCACTACTTGACCATAATTATAACGTTCAAATACTTTGTATTTTAAAATGATCCCTACAAAAAAAGGCTGCATAAATGCAGCCTTTTGTCGTTTGAACCCTTTGTATTACAACGAACCCTCTAGTTCTGGCAACACGTCAAACAAATCGCCTACTAACCCGTAGTCAGCAACTTGGAAAATCGGCGCTTCTTCGTCTTTGTTGATAGCAACGATAACTTTCGAGTCTTTCATACCAGCAAGATGCTGAATAGCACCCGAGATACCCACTGCGATGTAAAGCTGTGGAGCAACGATTTTACCTGTTTGACCAACTTGCATATCGTTTGGAACAAAGCCCGCATCTACCGCAGCACGTGACGCACCAATTGCGGCGCCTAACTTGTCAGCAATACCTTCAAGAAGTTTGAAGTTATCGCCATTTTGCATGCCACGACCACCAGAGATTACAACTTCAGCAGCGGTAAGCTCAGGGCGTTCAGACTCAGTCAGCTCTGCCGATACGAAGTCTGACTTTTCGCTGCCTTTAACTACATCAATAGCGGTAACTTCAGCACTACCGCCTGTTGTAGCAGCATCAAATGATGCCGCACGAACCGTAATCACTTTTTTCGCGTCAGATGATTGAACGGTAGCGATAGCGTTGCCTGCATAAATTGGACGAACAAACGTGTCTTCGCTCTCAACACCGATAATGTCAGAGATTTGCGCTACGTCCAATAATGCCGCAACACGAGGCATAAAGTTCTTACCTGTAGTGGTAGCAGCAGCAACAACATGGCTGTAATCGCTTGAAAGTTCAACCACTAAGTCAGCTGTACTTTCAGCTAGTTGGTGTTTGTATGCCGCATTATCTGCAACAAGTACTTTAGCAACGCCGTCAATTTGTGCGGCGGCTTCAGCAACTGCTTGGCAACCTTCACCCGCAACTAATACGTGAATATCGCCACCCATTTTCTGTGCGGCATTCACAAGCTTGTGCGTTTCTGTCTTTAAGCTTGCGTTGTCGTGTTCTGCATATACGAGTACGCTCATGAGATCACCTTTGCTTCATTCTTTAACTTGTCTACCAATTCAGCAACGTCTGCTACTTTAATGCCACCCTCACGCTGAGGCGGAGGCGTAACTTTCAGTACTTTCACGTTTGATTCAAGCGATACACCAAAATCAGATGCCGCTTTAACATCTAGCGGTTTGCGTTTCGCTTTCATGATATTAGGCAATGACGCGTAACGCGGTTCGTTCAAACGAAGGTCTGTAGTCACAACCGCAGGAAGCGAGAGCGCAACCGTTTGAAGACCACCGTCGATTTCACGGGTTACATTTACCTTCTCGCCGTCAACAACCACTTCAGACGCAAAGGTGCCTTGTGGCATACCCGTCAATGCAGCAAGCATTTGACCTGTTTGGTTGTTGTCAGAGTCAATGCTCTGCTTGCCAAGAATAACCAGTTGAGGATGTTCTTCTTCAACCACTTTAGATAAAAGCTTAGCCACTTGAAGTGAATCAAGATTTTGGTCGGTATCAATTTGAATACCGCGATCAGCACCTAGGGCTAGTGCTGTACGAATTTGTTCTTGGCAGCTTTTATCACCAATTGAAACAACAACGATTTCAGTGGCAACGCCTTTTTCTTTAAGACGCACGGCTTCTTCAACCGCAATTTCACAAAATGGGTTTATGGCCATTTTTGCGTTAGTAAGGTCTACGCCAGATTCATCGGCCTTCACTCTTACCTTAACGTTGTAGTCGATCGCGCGTTTGACCGGTACGAGTATTTTCATAATTACCTCAATTGTTGAGTTCGTCGGTGTCTATTACGTTTCATTAATAATTAACTATTAAAAATTAAAAACGTATTACTTCACCACGCTTTTTGAAACTTTAACAATGTGCTCTACGTTAAATAAGAAACCGTGGAACGTACGTTTTTTAAAGGCTAGCCTCAAAACGTCGTTAACACCACGTTTACGAGCAGTTATAATACACCGCCAGTTAACGTTAACGTAAACTGCTTTGCAATGTACTTACTGTTGACGTAAACGTCAACCTGCATTACCTTGCAAAACGACAATTAATTTACATGTTTTTGACACAAAGCATTATTTGTTTCATCAATAGTGCACTATAAAAATACGAACATAAGGAGCCTCCCGTGGAACGAGAATCGATGGAGTTTGACGTAGTCATCGTCGGTGCCGGCCCAGCTGGATTATCAACGGCTTGTAAGCTGATGCAGCTTGCAAATGAAAAAGACCAAGAGCTAATGGTTTGTGTGGTCGAAAAAGGCTCCGAAGTAGGTGCACATATTCTTTCTGGTGCGGTATTCGAGCCGCGTTCGCTCAATGAGCTTTTCCCAGACTGGAAAGAAAAAGGCGCACCGCTTAATACGCCAGTTACAGAAGATCTCATCTACCTTCTTAACGATGAAGCATCGGCCAAGAAGTTACCTAATGGTATTACACCAAAAACCATGCATAACGATGGCAACTATATCGTGTCTATGGGTAACGTGTGTCGCTGGCTGGCAGAGCAAGCAGAACAACTAGGTGTGGAAGTTTTCCCAGGTTTCGCTGCGTCTGAAGTTATTTACAACGAAGACGGAAGCGTCGGCGGCGTGCTTACTGGCGACATGGGCGTTGGCGAAAACGGTGAACCAAAAGATGGATACATGCCAGGCATGGAACTGCGTGCGAAGTACACAGTATTTGCTGAAGGCTGTCGTGGACACCTTGGAAAAGAGCTTATTTCTCACTTCAAACTTGATGAAGACAGCTCTCCACAGCACTACGCCATTGGCTTTAAAGAAATTTGGGATATTGACCCATCGAAGCATCAACCAGGCTTAGTCGTACACAGTGCGGGATGGCCGCTTGATGACGCGACAGGTGGCAATTATTTATACCACGCTGAAGATAACCAAGTTTTCGTGGGCTTAATTGTAGATCTCAACTACGATAACCCGTATTTGAGTCCTTTTGACGAGTTCCAACGCTTAAAGCATCACCCTGTATTTAAACAATATCTTGAAGGCGGTAAGCGCGTTTCTTATGGTGCTCGGGCTATTGCAAAAGGTGGCTTTAACTCACTGCCTAAAATGACTTTCCCTGGTGGCTTACTGGTTGGCTGTGAAGCAGGTACGCTAAACTTCGCCAAAATTAAAGGTAACCATACTGCGATGAAATCGGGCATGTTAGCGGCTGAAAGTATTTTCGAAGCCATTTCACAAAATGCAGAAGCGCCAGCAAAAGAACTAACCAGCTTTACTGAAAAGTTCAAATCATCGTGGTTATATGACGAATTGTTCCGTTCTCGTAATTTTGGCCCAGCAATTCACAAACTAGGTAATTTCTGGGGCGGTGCTTTTAATACATTAGAGCAAAACTTTTTCAATGGTAATTTGTTTTTCACTATGAAAGACGACCACAAAGATTATGCACAGATGAAAGAAGCGAAAGATGCGAAAGAAATTTCGTACCCGAAGCCAGATGGTGTGCTAAGTTTTGACAAATTATCATCGGTATTTTTATCTAATACCAATCATGAAGAAGACCAGCCTTGCCACTTAAAATTAAAAGATCCTTCAATACCTTTACAGGTTAATTTGCCTAAGTTCGCAGAACCCGCGCAGCGCTACTGCCCCGCTGGCGTATACGAAGTTATTGAGGAAGAAGGTGAAAAGCGTTTTCAAATTAACGCGCAAAACTGCGTTCACTGTAAAACGTGTGACATTAAAGATCCTAGCCAAAATATAAAATGGGTAGTACCAGAAGGTGCTGGCGGCCCGAATTATCCAAATATGTAGTAAAAATAATTTTTTGCTATTTAGCTGATATTTTGAAAAAGCGGGCGTTGCTCGCTTTTTTTTTGTTCTACTTTTAATTATCATTTGGGTTGAAATAAGTACAACGTATTAAGGTTAATTGATGAGCGATTTTTTAGATATTTTAACCCATGGAAGACGTTTACAAGGTGCAGTTAAGGAATTAAGCATAGAAGAACTTGAACAAGTTCAGGAAAAACTTAGCGGTATAATTGAAAAAAGAAAAGAAAAGCAACAAGAACAAGAAAAACTGGAAAAAGAAAAATTAGAAAAGCTCGCAGCAATTAAAAAACAAATGGAAGACGCGGGCTTGAATATGGAAGATTTACAGGCATTAAATATTGATGCAAACAAAAAGACTGGGAAAAAGCGCCCAATTAAGTACAAATTAGTAGATAGTCAAGGTAAAGAGCATTTATGGACAGGCATTGGACGTATGCCTCGCGTGTATAAAGATGCGCTTGACGGTGGAAAAACATTAGAAGATTACGCAATTAATTAAATTACTTGCGAAACCAAATCGGGGCCTGTTTTCACAGGCCTTATTTTGTTTCAACACGAAGCTCAACACCGGATAATTAAATTGTGAAGTTGAATTACAAACTTTCAAAACGCGACTCCTCTGCCCCATGGCTCGTTTTAATCCATGGATTGTTTGGTAACGCAGATAATCTTGCCGTAATTAAGCGTCATTTTGAGTCAAGCTTTAATGTTGTCAGTATCGACTTGCCTGATCACGGTGAATCACCGTGGACAAATACATTTTCAGTGCATGATGCTGCAGAATCAGTATTTAATTTGCTTCAGTCGCTTGAAATTAAAACAAGCGCGATTTTAGGGCACTCTCTAGGCGGCAAGGTGGCCATGAGATTGGCATTAAACCACGGTGACATTGTTTCTCATTTAATTGTTGCTGATATTGCTCCAGTTGCCTACGCGCATAGTCACCAAACTATTTTTGTTGGCCTTAAGTCTGTTCCTCTAGACGCAATTAAGAGCAGAAAAGACGCTGAAAAAGAGATGGCCGCTCATGTAAAAGAGCCTGGCGTTCGTCAATTTTTATTGAAGAGCTTATATCAAGACGAAAACGGCGCTTGGAAATGGCGATTTAATGTTGACGGACTCATCGCCAGTTATTCACATATCATTGATTGGGAACAAACAAACCAATCGTTTGATGGCGTAACCTTGTTCATCAAGGGCAGCGAATCTGACTACATCACGTCAGCCCACCGCGATGAAATAACGCGTTATTTCCCCAAGGCAAAGGCGCATATTATTGAAGGCACAGGACACTGGCTACATGCCGAAAAGCCTGCCGCTTTTAATGCAATTGTAGAAAGAACGCTCAAAAAAACGTTATAAAAAGGTAGTTTTATCCTTTAGAAGGATGAGAATGACTATTATTACTCACTTTTAAACGTTTTAGGCTCTTACAGGCGTATATACTGTGATATAGTTGCGCCAGTTTTTTTTAAATAACAACACTATGCTTGCAGAAAATTACGAACTCTTTGAGTCCATTATGTTATATGGCGGCTTGTTTATACTGTTTGTATTGATGGGTTTTGCGGTTCACGATGTTTTACAAAAGAATGATGTTCCGCTTATCGGAAAAGTGGTCACCTACGGCGTGCTAGGTTTAGGCGCACTAGGGTTTCTTGCGAAAGGCATCATTGAATGGTTCTGGCTAAGCACAGGCGTTTAAATAGTAACGATTAATAGAGGTTAGATATGGCAAGCGTTGGCCTGTTTTTCGGAAGTGACACGGGTAATACCGAACATGTTGCGAAAATGATCCAGAAGGAATTGGGTAAACAGCTAATTGATGTTAAAGACATTGCCAAGAGCAGTAAAGAAGACATCGCTGAATTTGATTTGCTTATCTTTGGTATCCCTACGTGGTACTACGGTGAAGCGCAATGTGATTGGGATGACTTTTTCCCTGAGCTTGAGCAAATTGACTTCAACGACAAGCTGGTAGCTATTTTTGGTTGTGGTGATCAGGAAGACTATGCGGAATACTTCTTAGACGCGATGGGCATGGTACGTGACATCGTAGAAGCCAAAGGCGCTATTTTAGTGGGTCAGTGGTCAACTGAAGGCTACGATTTTGAAGCGTCTAAAGGTATGGCAGATGACAATCACTTTGTAGGCCTTGGCATCGATGAAGACCGCCAACCAGAATTAACAGACTCACGCGTTAAAGCGTGGTGTAAACAAATTCACGACGAGCTTTGCTTGGCAGAACTTGCTTAAGCTAACGTCGATGCATTTGGCTTGATAAAACTTAGAAAACCGCTCAACGAGCGGTTTTTTATTGGTAATTTTTAAAGTACTGATGCTAGATGCTTACAGTGTGGTTTTTACCGACTAAAGGTGGAAACGCTCTACCGCTTTTCTCAAACTTTCCGTTTGCGCATCAAGCATCATAGTGGATTCATTCGACTGTCTGGTGCTTTGTGCACTAGAATCAGCAAGCGATACAATTTTATTCAAGCTTTTCGCTACGTCAGCAAGCAGCACATCTTGCTGCTCTGTATCAGCAACTATATGTTCATTGATGTTACTTAAGCGCTCAATAATTTCGCGAATACTTTCAACTTGTTGAGACACTTGTTGCGTAATTTGCACGCCCTCTTGCGCTTGTTCACGTCCTGCATTGATAGCTTTAACCGCTTGTGCCGCGTCCTTTTGCAAATTACCAATCATTTGCTCTATTTCTTCTGTTGAATCGTGTGTGCGATTTGCCAGGGTTCTAACTTCATCAGCTACAACGGCAAAGCCCCTGCCTTGCTCGCCGGCCCTTGCAGCTTCAATTGCTGCATTAAGCGCTAGCAAGTTGGTTTGCTCGGCAATGGTTTTAATTACATCCAAAATACTGCCAATATTACGTGAATTGTCATCCAGCCGGCCGATAATTTGTGCTGAAGATTCAGCCTGCTTAGCTTGGTCGCTCACTTGCTGGCTGCTTGTTTGAACCAGTTGACCAATATCGTTACTTTGCTGTGTAATATCGCGTAGCGCTTCCATCGCATCATTAATCTGAACAAGGTTGCTTCGACTTTTGTCCTGCACGTTTTTGGTGTTAGTTGAAGTGACCGTAACCTGTTCTCGTTGTTTATCTACTTCAGAAAGGCTTTTATTTCCAAGCTCGATGCTTTCTTTCGTGATGTCGATAAGTCGCTTCTCTTGCTCTAAAATATTACCAACCAGCTCTCTCAAGCTATCCGTTAAGCTGTTCACCTTTGCTGAGAGCGCAGAAAACTCATCATTGCCCTCTTGCGGCAACTTGGTGCTTAAATCACCTTTACTAAGCAAACTTAACCCTTTGTTTATTCTGCCAAGTGGTCTAGAAATACTACGTGTAACGATGAAAGCTAAAAGGACAGCGGCGGTTAAACCGATTACCGCAACTACGATATTGCGAACTAAATTAGCTTGTACAGACTCAAGAATAGCGTTTTGCCCTTCTAGAGATTGTGCTTGCACCGAATCAAATAAAGAATTGATGTCGGTAAGCGCAGTTTCTAAGGCTTCTATTGCGCGCTTTTGGGCTTGAGCCGCCTTCTCAACTTCGATAAGTTTTTCACGCTGCAAAGCAATTAATCCACTCGAACCCTTTACCGCATCAATAAGCAACGCGTATTGTTCATTAAAAGCTTCAATGGTACCGCCATCGTCTATGCCAATAGCCAGGCGGTTTACATAGTCTTTGTCTACCTGCAGATTACTAAGTTGATACTCTAAGTCTTCGATAATATTGGCACTTTGCGCAGCGTTGCTTGTTTCTGCCAATTCAACGAAAGAATCGTTCATTGTTAGTAATTTATTATCAACCGCAGTACCTGCACCAATAAGTGTTTCAATACTCGGGTTATCACCTTCTAAATAAGAAAGGTCGAGCATAAGAGCACTTGCTTCATCAGCTGTCATCAACACTTTTTCAAGCTGTGCGGCAAGGGCCTTCTCAATATTCATCCTTGTGTTAATCGCAGCATACATTTCATTGCTGCTATTCACATAAGCTAAACTCACTGCAATAGCATTTTTTGCTATGGCGTTGTTGGGCATTAAAGCATTTAATTTTGCAAGGTCGTTAGAGAAGTCAGCAGACAAAGTATCGAACGTATCTTTGTTAGCTCGAAGCTCTTCTCTTCCCTCTACATGGTAACCGTTGGCAGTAATTACGGACAACGACAGTATTTCCGTTTTGACTTTTACCATACTGGTTTGAACTGGCATTTTTTGTTCTACAACATCTTGCGCAGAATCTTTGATGCTACTAAGCCCGAAATAGGAGAGAACGCTGGTGAGTAATAGTAAGCAGCCGAATAGACCAAAGCCTAAGGTAATTTTATTTATAATCGTTAACTGCATGGGCACTTCCATCATAAAAACATGCCAAAAACCAGAGGCTGTTTTCCGCCCCTTTAAGTTTAGTTTAACAGGATGTTAATTCAATGCATCAAAAGTTTTACTTATTTCGCATATTTATCAGCGTTATCTTGCACTTACATGCTGGTCAGGCCACATGCCACGCGACCTGCAAGGCAATAGCAAAATTTGGGAAATTTGCACAATGGGTAAATTTTCGGCGACAAAACAAAGTTTCCACGGTTTTTCTTTTAAATTGTTTCAACTTACCTATAATAACCACCAAATACTTATTCACTCGTTCTTAGTAGGTTGTAATGGATCAAAATAAAGAATTGAAAAAAGCAGGGCTAAAAGTCACTCTGCCTCGCCTAAAAATTTTACAAATTCTGCAAGAGCCAGAAAACCAACATATTAGCGCTGAAGATGTTTACAAAATTCTAATTGAACAGGGTGAAGAGATTGGTCTTGCTACCGTATATCGCGTACTTAACCAGTTCGACGATGCAGGTATTCTAAACCGCCATCACTTTGAAGGTGGAAAATCAGTTTTCGAAATTAGCCATAAAGATCATCACGACCACTTGGTATGTTTGAAATGCGGCAAAGTCATTGAGTTCGAAGATGACATTATCGAAGAACGCCAAGAAATGATTGCTAAACAGCACAAGATGAAGCTAACTCATCACAGCCTTTATCTATATGGTGAGTGTACAGACGGTAACTGCGATAACGCTCCCGAATAAGTAGAAACAGCTTCAAAACTTAAAGCCCGCTTAACAGCGGGCTTTTTCGTTTATGCTTCAAATTTGTAGGCCTGGTATGCGTTAATTGCTTTCTCCCAAACCGGCCCCACTTGACCTGATCCTATTGTTTTCCCATCAACTTCGATAACAGGCGCCACTTCTTTACTTGACGATGTAAGCCAGACTTCATCAGCATCAAGTAACGCTTCTTTGCTAAACCAAGTTTCAGTTACAACCAAGCCTGCTTGTTTGAAAGCTTCTATTGCAATTGCTCGCGTTATGCCAGGAAGAAGTTCATGATTTAATGGTGGTGTTGAGATACAGCCATCCTTCACGATGAATACGTTGCATGAACTCGCCTCTGTTACCATACCTTCGCTGTTATACAGGATAGTCTCGCTTACTCCTGCATCTACGCCAGCTTGGTAGTGCATGACGTTACCTAGCAACGACGTAGATTTAATATGGCAACGTTGCCAGCGTTTGTCTTGCTGAAGCGCTACCTTAAATGGTTTTGCGTCTGATGCAATGGTGGGCTGAGGCGGCGCTATTTCAAAAGCAAAGCCAAACACCGTAGGTTCTATGTTTTTAGGGTACGCATGAAAGCGCTTGGTATCTGTTCCGCGACTCACGTGAAAATAAACACCTATATTTCCGCTTTCAATAAAAGCCGTGTTCTTTTCTACCAGCGTCGATAAGATGTCTTGCCACTGGTCCACGGTGTATGGATTTTTGATCTCAATGGCTTTTAAGCCTTGAGCCATTCTAGTGGTATGCCCTTTAAAGCCTACCGCCCTTCCTTTGTAGGTAGGGATAACTTCGTAAATGCCGTCACCGAACAAAAAACCTCTATCCATCGGAGAAATTCGTGCTTCAGATAGAGGCATATAATCACCGTTTAAAAACGCAATTGTCATAATATTTCTCCTTGTAAGCGGCGGCGTCTGCTTGTCATTAATAGCCAGTCTGCTCTCGCCTCTTCATCATGTTGAAAAGTAAAATTAACTTTCTCGCCTGGCACAGCTTGAGCCAAACGACTTATATCACAGGGACTAACACATCCTAACTTGGGGTAGCCGCCCAAGGTTTGCCTGTCGCGCATCATTACAATAGGTTGCCCATCGCCTGGTACTTGTATCGCTCCTAAATGGATAGCTTCAGAACGCAAATCAACCATATCGGATGCAACGGCTTCCCCCGTAAACCTAAAACCCATTCGGTCAATAGATGAAGAAACGGTGTAAGTACTGGTTTCAAATGTTCTTACCGCTACGCGGCTAAAGCTTGAAAACTGATAGCCAGGGATAACGCGTATTGACTCTACAAAGCCATAATCATCACGATACTGGTTAGGAAGTGTGCGGCACGTAGCGCTATCTTTCACCCTTGAGTTGGCGTGGATATCAAAACAATCGCCAACACTCAACGCGCTTCCCTTGCCGTCTAGACCACCTAGTTTTTCTCGAACGACGGTACATGCACTTCCCACTACCTTAGGCACTTGCCAGTTTCCACAAATTGCCAGATATACTTTACTGCCAAGTAACGTACTTCCAAAAGAAATTGTTGCACCAGCTAATACGTTTTGGCTTTGGTAAGTGCTCTCTGGTTTATCATTTATTTTAAGATGCGCTTCTCTCCCAGTAACCGCAATGACGCAGTCTTGATCTACGCGTAATTTCACCTCTCCTATCGCTTCAATACAGGGGGTGCCATCAAGATTAAATGCAAGAAAATTAGCCCAATCGAATGCGTTGCTGTCCATGGGGCCAGACTCACAAAACCCGTCTCTTTGACGGCCCACTCTGCCATTGTCCACAATAAGGCTAAACAGTCCTTTGTTGAGTACTTCAATTCTCATATAACGACCTGTATTCCTGCTCTATATTCTTTTTCTGTTACCGAAACAAATTTTACAATGTCACCCGCTTTTAACCTTGACTCACTGTGCTCTTCGCTATGCAGCAACATGTCAAAGGCAGTTAATCCCAGTAAATTCCATCCGCCAGGCGACTCGCTAGGATAAACCGCGGTTTGCCTATCTGCGATTGCCACTGCCCCCTTTGGCACACGCTTACGTGGCGTGCCCAACCTCGCACATTTAAGCGGCTCTGGAATATCGCCCATATAGGCAAAGCCGGGCGAAAACCCTACGGCATAAACTTTATAAGTTACACTAGTGTGAAGCGTAATAATCTCATCTATCGACAGTGATGTTTTTTTGCTCACCACACTCAAGTCACTGGCATTAGGGGCACCGTACCAAACGGGAATTTCTATCACTGCGCCACCTAAATTTTCTTTATCTTTGTCGACTTGACCAGCCTTGCCGCGGTTCATTACTTCAACATTCAAGCTTCGTAACGCGCGATACACACCATGGCTATCAATTAACGCCATATCAAAAATAATTAACAGGCTGTCGTATGAAGGCACACACTCTCGAAGCCACTTCCATGAACTACTTACACGCGCTTTCACATCAACCTTACTCTCATCAGCGTTTTCAGGCGAAGTTGTCGTCACTACTTTTTGTTTATCAATAGCTGAAAGCATTTGGTGACAGGCGTTATTTGCTTCATCCAAGTTCGCCCCGTCAAAATACAACATAATAGCGTCGGCACCTGCTGTAACTACTCGCGAAACGCTTCCAAAAGCTTGCATCTTTAATCCTTTATACAGTGACTCATATTGTTCTTATTAAATGTGTTTTTTATGAGGCAGATTTATAGAAATGTTCTGATTTTTCGCGCAATGTTTACTGCATTTTTAGTGTCGCCATGCACACAAAGTGAATCAGCTTCAATTTGCAGCGTTTTTCCCGATGCAGTGGTGACCGTTCCTGCTGAGCAAAGCTGCTTTGCCTGTAGAAGCGCTTCATTTTCATTTAACACTGAACCTTTAATTGTTCGGGACTGCAACAATCCCTCATCGGTGTAGCGTCTGTCAGAGAAAGCTTCAAAAAACAAAGGTAGCCCCCACTCTTCTGCTTCTTTTAGCAGTGCTTCATTTTGAGACGTTGCTTGAACCATTAACGTTAAAGGCACACGTGATGTCCGCGCGTTTAATTCAGCAATGCTTCGCATGACTGTGCGCCTTACTTCTGTGTTTTTCATCATGTCGTTGTATAGCGCACCGTGAGGCTTTACATAACTAACCATCGCCGAGCAAACTCCAGCCATGCCGCTCAACGCAACAACTTGATACTGAATCATTGCAACAAGTTCTTCACAAGCGATAGCCATACTGCGTCTGCCAAAGCCTTGTAAATCTGGATAGGCTGGATGTGCTCCAATGGCAACATTGTGTTGTTTTGCCAGAAGAATGGCTTGCTTCATCACCAAAGGGTCGCCTGCATGAAAACCACACGCAATGTTCGCCTGATCAATCTGTGCCATGATGTCTGATTCCATCGGCATCGACCAAGCACCGTAACTTTCTCCTAAATCGCAATTTAACTTCATAATGGTTTAGCTCTTACGTTCATTCCAGTATCATGTTACCTGTTCTTTTTAAAAAGTCAGTGCTGATGATAAATATTGGAAAAATTAATACATTACGCGTAGTAGCCCAATACCCTTTTGGCTACGCTTTAGCGCCACTTGTCGAAAAACATGACGAGCAAGACAGCGTAATAGAAATAGATGATGCTGATGATCAGCAAACCGTTACTCTTGCGATTGATGAAGTAGAAACTTCGCTAGTTGAAGGCCAACAGATCGACGTTTTTGTTGGTACAGACCAGCGAGGCGATTTATATGCCACCATGAAGAAGCCGCTCACTCAAGTAGGTGAAACAAAAGTTCTTAAAGCAGTTTCAGCCACCAATTTTGGTGCATTCTTCGACTGGGGGTTAGACAATGATTTATTAATTCCCAACGACTACCAAACGCAGCCTGTTAACCCAGGTATGTACTATGTTGTTCATACCTTTTTTGATGATAAAACCCAACGAATTTTAGGTGCGACTAAGCTTCACTACTTTTTGAAAGAAAGTAGTGCCTACTTAAACGAGGGTGATACGGTACAGTGCTTAGTATATGCAAAGACAGATTTAGGCTTTAAAGTGGTGATCAACGAAAAAAGCCTTGGGCTTATTTTCCACAGCGACGCCTTTAAACCACTTAAGGTGGGGCAAGCCACTGACGGAGTGATTAAAACCATTCGCGAAGATGGTAAAGTGGACGTGGCGCTTCAACGTGTTGATAAAGGTGGTCGAGATGCCCTTCAACAGGCAATTTTGGATGACCTGGAAGCGCATGGGGGCATATCTACGCTAACCGATAAAAGTGCCCCGGAAGCGATTTATTCTCATTTTAATGTGAGCAAAGCCGCTTATAAGAAAGCACTAGGTGCTTTATATAAGCAAAAGAAAATTACACTTAGCCCTGACGCTGTTCGCCTTAATAAATAAGCAAAACATGCTTTTGCTGCACCGACGCTCACAATATACAGCAGTCTTGCAGCCTCTTTTACTTTTATGACAACAGGAAAAACAATGAAAGCACGTGTTTCTTGGGATCAAGACCTAACATTTACTGGCACAACTGATAGCGGTTACAAAACCGTTATGGATGGAAGCGGAAACGCTGTTTCACCCATGGAATCAGTACTTTTGGCGGTGGGAGCATGCTCAAGTATTGATGTCGTTGATATTCTTAAAAAAGGCCGTTTTAACATTACTGACTGCAACTGTGAACTGGATGCTGAGCGTGCAGAAGAGCCGCCTCGGGTATTTACTAAAATTCACGCCCACTACACCGTATCGGGTGAAGGCATTAGTGAAAAAGCACTGGCTCGCGCTGTTCAACTCTCAGCAGAAAAGTATTGTTCCGTAATACTCATGCTCACAGGTAAAGTTGAAGTAACCACTAGCTACTCTCTGGTTTAAACCAGCGTGATTTAATCACACTTCGTTTAGCCGTAATTAATTTTATACTTTAGTGGAATAAACCTCTTATTAGCGGTTATCGCTAAGCATTAGTACAAAAAGCCAATCGTTGAGGTTGGCTTTTTCCTAGAAACCCTTTGTTACACATATAACCAATTGATATTGTTAGCATTTAACATTATTTAACATCTTTGGCATATTAGCTGCTGTATATGGTCATTATTATATAACGACATTAACGTTAGGGTTATTGACCATGGAAACTACAACGCGCAACACTTCACCCGTTTTATCGCTAAATTCACTTTTGCCTTTCACACCTACGGCACTCAAGCTTTTGCTAGGTAGTGGTATCGTCGCCCTTTCTTTATCAATGAGTGCATGCTCTGACGCTGATGCATTAGATGCTAAGGCCGATACAGAGTCTGTTGAAGAAACTGTATTTGCTATTCCTGTAGAAACCCAAGTTATCGTCACAGGCGATATTACATCTACCTACGATACGACGGCCATATTAGAGGCACGTGAAGAAGCGTTTGTCGTAGCGAGAGCGTCGGGCATTATTGAAGAAATCTTTGTTGAGGAAGGTGACTATGTCGAAAAAGGGCAAGTGCTTGCACAACTCGACAAGCGTCGCTATGAATTAAATTTGTCTAAAGCACTTGCTGACTTGGCAGGGATCGAGAGTGAACTTGAAAAGGTCAATAAAGTATATTCTCAAAAGCTGATTAGCGACGACACCTACGACAAACTTACCTCGCAATTTGAATCTGCTAAAGCTTCAGTGCGCTTAGCTGAACTTGACCTAAAAGAAGCCACCATTACCGCCCCAATAGACGGATACATTGCAGAGAGAAATGCCAAGGTCGGTAACCTGACTGAATCGTTTCAGCGCGAAAGAATGTTTCACATTGTTCAACAGCGCAACCTTCAAGGCATAGTGTATTTACCTGAGAATGAGCTTCCGAACGTGGTTATTGGTCAGGGCGCTAAGCTGACGATTGCGGCATTGGGCGACACCACAATCACCGCCAACGTAGAGCGTATTAGCCCAGTCATTGACGCCAATACGGGCACATTCAAAGTAACGTTAAAAGTTCCAAACAACGATAACAAGCTGAAAGCTGGCATGTTTACCGATGTTTCTCTTGAGTATGCAACGCACGCAAACGCCAAACTTTTACCACGTAGAGCACTTGTCACGATAGACAATAATCACAGTGTATTTGTTGTAGACAACGGCAAAGTCAAAAAAGTAGACATTTCGACGGGTTTTGAAAACAACGAAGTTGTTGAAGTTATTAATGGCTTAAACGGCAATGAAGAAGTAGTGACTGCTGGTCACCAAAACTTGAAAGACAGTGCTCCAGTTGAAGTTGTAAACAGCTAGTTCGGCTAAACAAGGAATTCCAATCATGCGTATCGTAGATATAGCTGTAAAGCGCCCTGTTGCCGTAAGTATGTTCACTTTTGCGGTGCTGTTATTCGGAATGGTGTCGTTAGGCAGACTTTCAGTCAATTTATTGCCCGACCTTTCTTATCCTACTCTTACCATTCGCACCGACTATGACGGCGCAGCTCCCGGGGAAGTAGAGCAACTTGTGTCGAAGCCAATTGAGGAAGCCATTGGCGTCGTTAAGGGTGTACGTAAAGTGACCTCAACTTCCCGTGCGGGCCAGTCTGATGTTGTGCTGTCATTCGCTTGGGGGACCGACATGGATTTCGCAAGCTTAGAAGTGCGTGAAAAACTTGATGTACTGCAACTTCCCCTCGACATCGAAAAGCCTAGATTACTGCGGTTTAACCCAAGTTTAGACCCTGTCATTAAACTGGGCCTTACCGCGCAAAGCGATACTTCAAGCTTGAGCATACCGCAAATGAAGCGCTTGAGGCTGTACGCTGAACAACAAGTTAAACGAGCTTTAGAATCGGCAGAAGGTGTGGCAGCGGTGCGCGTGGGAGGTGGATTAGAAAACGAAATCCACATTCTTATAGACCAACAAAAAGCCAGCCAACTGTCTATTCCTATTACTCGAATTATTGACCGTGTTAGCGCTGAAAACATAAACGCTGCTGGCGGTAGAATTGACAATGCGGCTCAGGCGTTTTTAGTAAGAACCCTTAACCAGTTTGAAACACTTGATGATATTGAAAACCTGTTTATTGGCCGCTTTGAGGGCAGAAATATTCAGCTTAAAGACTTGGCAAAAGTAGAAAGTGCATATAAAGACCGTGACGTCGTTACACGGTTTAACGGCAGCGAAGGCATTGAAATTGCCATTTATAAAGAAGGTGATGCCAATGCTGTGAACGTCGCGCAAAAAGTGGCTAACCGCTTAAATGAAGTAAACGACAGCCTTCCTGCAAACTATACGCTTAGCGAAATTTACGACCAGAGCGTGTTTATTAAACAGGCCATAGATAACGTGAAATCTGCCGCAGTGATGGGCGGTATTTTGGCTATGTTAGTGCTTTACCTTTTCCTGAAAGACTTTTGGGCAACGGTAATTATCTCGGTGTCGATTCCAGTTTCAGTCATTGCCACTTTCAATCTGATGTATGCCAACGACATAAGCCTAAATATGATGAGTTTAGGGGGTATTGCCCTAGCAGTTGGGCTACTTGTCGATAATAGCATTGTTGTGCTTGAAAATATCGATCGCCACAGAAAATTAAAAGGGCCTGACAGCGATAAATCAGTTGCAGAGGATTTCAGTGCTAAGGGCTCGGCTGCCAGCGAAGGCACCAAAGAAGTATCTGGTGCTATCGTGGCTTCGACACTCACCACCATGGCAGTATTTGTACCGCTAATATTCGTAGAAGGTATTGCTGGACAACTGTTTAAAGACCAGGCGTTAACCGTGTCATTTGCGTTAGCGGCGTCGCTTGTTGTCGCATTAACACTAATTCCTGCGATGGCACACAAAAGGAAAAAGCAGCAGCTAGACCACGAAGATGTGTTTACTACCCCACCACCTTCGCGCCCTACAACAAAAATTGGAAAAGTAATGTACTACATTACCCTGCCAATTCGATGGGTGTTCAGACTTATCTTTGTATTTTTACCCGCTGCATTGTTCACGTTGGTGATAGGCGCATGGCATATTCTAAGCAAGGTACTGGGTGTAGCATTCAGACCGCTAATCTGGGTGTTTAATAAAGGCTTTGATTTACTTGCTTCAGCTTATGAAAAGCTGCTACGTGTGAGCCTTCGCGCAAGAGTTTTAGTGATGTCTATCGCCTTTGCTGTGGCCGCTGGCGCAGTAATGCTAGTACCAAAACTGGGCATGGAATTAATTCCAACGTTGTCTCAAGGTGAATTTTCGGTAGAGGTCACGCTACCTGCTGGCTCACCGCTTACGCGTACCGATGCCGTTATTGGCGAACTAGCAGCAGTGGCCACAGCTAACGATGCAAAAGTGCTTCGCACTTATGCTATGTCAGGAACAGGCAGCTTAATAAGCGCTGCGCCTAATCAAGGTGGCGACCATTGGGGACGCTTAAATATTGTAATGCAGCCAATGGCCACAGATACAGACATGGCAGATGTTAAGCGTGCACTTCGCGACCACTTGGCATTTAAGCCACAGGTTCAGGCGACGTTTTCTGAGCCAGAATTATTTAGTTTTGCGTCACCGATTCAAATAGAGATTGCTGGTTACGACTTAAACCAACTGCAACAATATGGCGACGCAATTGCTACAAAACTAGCCAGTTTCAGTAATTTTGCCGACGTTACCACCAGCATTCGTGATGGAAACCCAGAGCTTAAAATTGCGTTTCATCACGCTAAACTTGCTCGCCTTGATTTAGACGCATCTACCGTTTCTCAGCTCATCGCAGCGAAAATAGGTGGCCGCGTAGCCACTCAATACAGCGTTGAAGACAGAAAAGTTGATGTACTGGTAAGAACACAAGAAAACCAGAGAGATAACATGGCAAGCGTGCGAGCAATTGTAATCAACCCTGGTGCAGCACAGCCTATTCCGCTAAGTGCCGTAGCCGACGTGTACATGAGCGTAGGACCAAGCGAAATTACCCGTGTAGGCCAGCAGCGAGTGGCACTTGTATCTGCAAATTTAGCAAAAGGTAACCTTGATGAAGCGGTTGTGATTGCTAACCAAATCATTGATGAAACTCAGCTTCCACTGTCGTTAAGCGCGGCGGTAACGGGGCAAAGTGAAGACATGCAAAGTAGCTTCCGCTCGCTTCAGTTCGCATTAGCGCTTGCGGTGTTTATGGTTTACTTGGTTATGGCATCACAGTTTGAATCGTTACTACATCCGCTACTTATTCTATTTGCAGTGCCACTTGCTGGTGCAGGTTCTATATACGGTTTGTGGCTTACCAACTCGCCGCTAAATGTGGTGGTATTTATCGGTTTAATTATGCTGTGTGGCATTGTGGTGAACAATGCCATTGTTTTGGTTGACCGTATCAATCAGCTTCGCCGTCAAGGTTTAGACAAAGACGCCGCTATTCTCGATGCTGCGAAAACCCGCTTACGTCCTATTGTTATGACAACGCTAACAACAATATTAGGTTTGTTACCCATGGCGTTTGGCTTTGGTGAAGGTGCAGAAATTCGCACCCCAATGGCCATCACTGTTATTTACGGGCTTTTGTTTGCAAGCATGTTAACTCTCATTTTACTGCCTGTGCTTTATAGCTTGTTCGACGTTAAAAAGAGCTTTGAACAAAAAGGTACGGCAAAAACCAATGCAAATACTAAGGCAGACTCTGACATAAACTTTGGTGAGCAAGACACTTTGTCGAAAGGAGGTGCATTATGAGTGCACCTTCTAACAACTCAGCCAATGGCGCATCAAATAGCCAAGAAGCAAGACATACATCACAGCCTCAGCTTTCTAAAATTGCAGGAATAGGCGCATCTCTTGCACGTTTTGCGCTAAATAAACCAGTGACCATAGGTATGCTGTTTTTATCTATGCTGCTTTTTGGGATTGTCTCTGGACGATTATTGCCTTTAGAGAAGTTTCCAGGTATCGATATTCCTGAAATGGTAGTACAGATCCCCTACCCTGATGCAACGCCCGTTGAGATCGAGACCATGATCACGCGCCCCGTGGAAGAGGCCATTGCCACCATGTCGGGAATCAAACGCTTAAGAGCCCGCTCTTACGACAACATGGCCGAGGTTATTGTAGAGTTCGACTGGGACGAGAACCTTAAGGCAAAAAGTATTGAAGCTCGCGAAAAAATTGATGCGATACGTCACGAGCTTCCCGACGATGTAGAACGGATCATGGTGTATAAATTTAACACTAACGATATGCCTATCTTTCAACTTCGAGTATCGAGCGATCGAGACCTATCTCACGCATATGACTTGCTTGAACGAAACCTAAAGCGTCCATTAGAACGCGTTCCTGGAGTATCAAAAGTTGAGCTTTACGGCACAATGAAACGCCAAATCACCATTCGCTTAGACCCCAAGAAAATGGCGGCATATCAGATTGACGGTACGCGTTTAGAACAACAGCTTCAAAACGCGAATTTCTCGCTTACCGCGGGCTACATGTACAACAATGGTGAAAAAATACTGGTTAACCCTACCGGCGAATTTACCGACGTTAACGACTTCAAAAACATGTGGGTTAACCGCAGTGTTCGCTTGTCAGATATTGCCAGTGTCACCTACGAACTACCACAACGCTATGAAGGTCGTCATTTAGACCGCACTTTTGCAGTGGGATTTAACGTCTTTCGCGAATCTGGCAGTAACCTCGTTGAAGTGTCTGACGCAGTAATGAAAGTTATTGAAAAAGCAAAAGAAGACCCCGAGTTTGCTGGAATCAGCTTATTTGTCATGGATGATACCGCAAAAAGCGTTACATCATCGTTAAGCGACTTGCTCAATGCTGGCCTATTAGGGGCATTGCTATCGGTGATTGTGCTGTATCTGTTTTTGCGTCAGCTTACCACTACGTTAATTGTGGTGCTTTCAGTGCCCTTTTCTATTTGTATTGCGCTAGGTGTGATGTATTTACTCGGCTATACGCTAAATATCTTATCGCTGATGGGGCTAATGCTTGCAGTGGGAATGTTGGTAGATAACGCCGTCGTGATTACTGAGAGCGTCTTCCAAGAGCGGCAACAAGTAAGGGATGTAGAACGCGCAACACAACTTGGCGTAAATAAAGTGAGTCTTGCTGTTATTGCTGGTACTGCAACCACGGCTATTGTGTTTTTACCTAATATTATTGGGGTAAAAATAGACGTGACTATTTTCTTAGAGCATGTGGCCGTGGCCATTTGTATATCCCTTTTTGCGTCGCTCTTTATTGCCAAAACGCTTATACCGTTGCTAACCACTAAAGTTAAAATTCCTGTGGTAAAAAGCCCACAAACCCCGTTTTATATCGAACGATACGGGCGTGCACTTAAATGGATGCTGAAACATCAAGGTGCAACGTGCATTATTGCCTTAGTTATTCTTGCGTCTACCTTTGTACCCATGCAAGTGGTTACTTCAGATGATGAAGGCAACGATAACCAAGAGCGTATTTGGCTTAATTACCATGTAACGCAAAACTTCACGCTAGAAGAAGTCGAGAAGACTGTAGATAGAATGGAGGCCTACCTCTATGAAAATCAAGCGCGTTTTCATATTAAGCAGGTATATACCTACTTTACTGCAGGCCACGCGGTAAGCGGTATTACCTTAAATGATGAACTGCCTGTAAGTGTAGGCAAAATTAAAGACGATATTCGCGAAAACATGCCCGCCTTTGTACGTGCGCGCCCGTCTTTTCAGTGGGATAAAGGCAATGGCGGTGGTATAAGAGTAACCCTGCTTGGTGACTCTTCAGAAACGTTGCTTAACATTTCAAACCAAATTGTTCCTATCCTTTCTGCAATTGACGGCCTTGAAGACGTTAAAGCCGATACAGGTTCTACGCGTGACGAAGTACAAATTCGCATCGACCGCGAGAAAGCAAACCGTTTCGGCATTCAAGTTAATGACGTCGCCAACCTTGTTTCTACGGCACTTCGCGGCAGTAATTTACGCACTTTTCGTTATGGTGACGCTGGCGAAGTAGCAGTTCAGCTTAAGTTTGGCAGCGATATTGAAGCGTCGTTAAGCGAGCTTAAAAACATCAATATTGGATTTACGCAGGGTCAGTCAGTAACACTAAATATGATTGCCGATTTTTCTGTGGTACCACAGTTATCTCAAATTGACCGAAGCTATCGCCAGACGGCGCTGGCTATTGGGGCAAATTTGGAAGGTGAAACCACTACTGAGCAAGCTCGCGAGAGAATTGAACAAGCATTGTCTAACCTTTCTCTTCCAACTGGCTATAAATGGACCCTTGACGGAAGCTTTTCTCGCCAAGATGAAGCCAACGCTGTAATGCAAATGAATATGTTGCTCGCACTTTGTATGATTTATGTTGTGATGGCAGCTTTGTTTGAGTCGTTAGTCCTTCCAACATCCGTCATAACCTCGCTGCTGTTTTCATTCACCGGGGTTTTCTGGGCGTTTATGGTAACAGGCACGTCTATGTCTATCATGGGGATGATTGGCATGCTTATACTCATGGGTATTGTGGTTAACAATGGCATAGTATTGGTCGACAGGATTAACCAACTGATTAATGAAGGCCTGTCGCTATATGAAGCGGTAATTGAGGGCTGTATGACGCGTATAAGGCCTATTTTGATGACGGTAGCAACAACGGTATTGGGCCTTGTTCCGCTTGCTATGGGAAGTACACGTATCGGTGGAGATGGACCTCCTTATTCGCCAATGGCAATTGCGATTATTGGCGGGCTAGTATTCTCAACACTAACTAGCTTGTTCTTGGTGCCGCTCGCTTACGTGCTTCTGTTAAAGCTTAGGTTTAAGACACAACGTCTGTTTAGAACCAGCAAAGCACGTGTGGCTACATGGGTTAAAATAGCCAACTAAAGATAAAAAGCGGGTCTAGTTTTCGCTGTCAGCATTATTAATGCAAATATATGAAACCTAACCCGCTTTCTCTGGATTTAACTTTACCG
Source organism: Alteromonas gracilis (assembly GCF_043642145.1). Classification (GTDB taxonomy): domain Bacteria; phylum Pseudomonadota; class Gammaproteobacteria; order Enterobacterales; family Alteromonadaceae; genus Alteromonas; species Alteromonas gracilis_B. The sequence goes on along the minus strand of NZ_JBHZRZ010000012.1, from coordinate 50,115 downwards.
CGTCCAATGCTTTAGCTTCGCGATATTAAGTATTCATATACCGCGTTTGCGTTACGCTCTACAGAAAACTCAATAAGGCTGCTTCCATTACAGGTTAATCCCTCCTCAGATGTCACCATACGCAATACTTCTCGTTGGCTAGCGCCAATTCGGCCAACATTGCGTGAAAGGCTTGAGCGAAGAACTCGAATATCATCGTTGATCACGGCTTTACAAAACCCTGCGAACTGGGTTTCACCCACAAAACGCAATTCTTTTTGCGGTGCAGCCGCATTCGCACTAATACTAAACGCAACGGTCGCGGTTAAAGCGAGTGCTTTTACGGTATTAAATAATTTCATTTTTTGATCCTCAATATATAAATAAAAGGTGGTCATCGAGCTTTAAGCACGCTCTTTGTGTTAGCTGAGCAAGCACTTAATTTGCTCAACGCTCTTTATTTATGTACCAAGAGTGAGGAATTATCTGTTGAAAGATTGTGTAACGAGAGTAAATAGATGGTAAATCAAGTTGTTAGCAAAGTATTAAAACCCTAACACCATGAAATATATATATCTTTTTCAATTTTATATTACTAATGCATATAGCAAAGCATGCACTTGAAAAAAAGAAATATAACGCACAAAAGTAAAAAGGCCCCTTTCGGGGCCTAAAAACTGTAATTTTAACAATTTATTCTGCGTTTTAAGCGAGTAAGCTGCCTAAAAGCCATGCCATTCAAGTAATAAAATTACAAAAATCAGCTTATCTACTCGTATTTGCGCTCGCGTTTTATTTCTATAGCATCAATATAAGCATGCCATGACGCATAACCAATAATTGGCATTAAAACGATGAAGCCAACAAAGCCAGTCACAAACCCAATGGCAACTGCACTAAAAATGATGGCCCCCCATATAAACATAGGCAATTTGTTCAGCCACACCGCATTCACACTAGTGAGTACAGCCGTAGCCAAGTCAACTTTACGTTCCATCAAAATTGGCTGCGTGAACGCCGTTATGAATAACATAGCAAGCGTGAAGACAGCACCAACAATCGTACCTAATGCTAAAAACGGCAGTAAGCTTTCTAAATCGTCCCCCATGTACGATGGGTACAATGCATGAATAAGTGACGCAACACGTAACCAGAATATCATCATTACCATAAGCAATAGGGCAAAACCCCATTCGTTGATGGCATTTCGGCGCATGGCGCGAAGAGAATGACGAAGCGTAGGCTTATGACCCTTTTCCATTTCCCAACTTATGTCATATAGGCCAGCTGCCAAAAATGGGCCGACCAACATAAAACAAACAATGGCGGGAAGAATAACCAAGTGCCAACCTGTCATTTGAACTAAATACATAATAAACCACGGAATTACAGCAAACAGCACGCCATAAAAGACCGTAAGACCTGGGGCACGCATCGCGTCTCTGAGTGCGAGTGACAACCACTTTATCGGATCGCCAACGTCTAATTCTTTGCAAGGAATAACGCGCGCTATACCACTTTGCGTGATCGCATTCTCTGGTGTTTCTTTGAAATGGTGCGACATATTCTAATCACCTCTGCTTGTTAGCCTGTTTGTTACTAACGCGTTTTTTACACGCCTTATTACTACGATAGGCCCAGAATGAAAAGTTCACAAGCTATTAACATAAATTTTATACCCGAATGATAAGCGGACACTTATCTCGCCAAATGTCTATTTATTAAACAAACAGTGAAAAAAGTGCCCTAATATGCCGAAAAACCGCAAAAAGGCCATCGCATAAGCGTTTGGATTGCGATAACCTCAGGGTATGTAAATCAACCAGATAGACCATGAAAACTGTATCTCGCTCACATAAATTAGATAACGTTTGTTACGACATCAGAGGCCCCATCGCTGCACAAGCACGAAAAATGGAAGACGAAGGTCACCGTATATTAAAACTAAATATCGGAAACCCTGCTCCATTTGGTTTTGAAGCCCCTGACGATATTGTAAAAGACGTTATTCATAACCTGCCTACGTCTCAAGGATACTCAGACTCAACAGGAATTTATGCCGCCCGCGTAGCCGTGATGCAGTACTACCAGCAGCGTAATATTAAAGATATACGTGTAGACGATGTTTATATTGGCAACGGTGTATCTGAGCTGATTATGATGGCGATGCAAGCTTTGCTTAACCATGGTGATGAAGTGCTTATTCCAAGCCCTGACTATCCGCTTTGGACTGCGGCAGTAAGCTTGTCGTCGGGCTCCCCTGTTCACTACCGCTGTGATGAACAAGCGGGTTGGTTCCCTGACATTGATGACATAAAAAGCAAGATCACTAGCAAAACACGCGCTATCGTGCTTATCAACCCCAATAACCCTACTGGTGCAGTTTACGACAAAGCCCTTTTGCAAGAGGTTGTTGAAGTAGCCCGCGAGCATGGCTTAGTCGTATTTAGCGACGAAATTTACGATAAAATTTTATACGACGAGGCAAAACACACCAGTATTGCGTCGCTGGCAGACGATGTTTTCTTTGTAACCTTTGGCGGCCTAAGCAAAAACTACCGCGTAGCTGGTTTTCGTTCAGGGTGGCTTGTGGTGAGCGGAAATAAACGATTAGCGTCTGATTATATTGAAGGGCTTAATATTCTGTCTTCCATGCGAATGTGCGCTAACGTACCTTGCCAAAGCGCCATTCAGACTGCGCTAGGCGGCTATCAGAGTATTGACGACTTGGTAAAAGAAAACGGGCGCTTACGCATACAACGCGACGTAACCACTGACATGCTAAATGGCATAGACGGCATTTCTTGCGTTAAGCCTAAAGGTGCCATGTATTGTTTTGCTAAAGTGGATGAGAAAAAATTCAACATTCAAAACGATGAACAAATGGTGCTGGACTTACTAAGTTCTGAAAAAATTCTGCTGGTACATGGGCGCGCGTTCAACCTTACTGAAGGCACGTACTTCCGATTAGTATTTTTGCCGCACAGCGATGTATTGGTGCCTGCGCTGCATCGTATTGGCAACTTCTTTAGAACCTACAAGCAAGGGGCCTAGCGTGTCTGATAAAAGTCATTTTTTTGCTCATTTAGCGCGCTTAAAGCTTATAAACCGCTGGCCGCTTATGCACAATGTGCGCACGGAAAACGTGCAAGAGCACAGCTTACAAGTGGCTATGGTGGCCCATGCACTTGCGCTTATTAAAAATAAATTTTTTGGCGGCACACTGAACCCCGACCGTATCGCTACCATGGCAATTTTTCACGATGTTTCGGAGGTGCTAACTGGCGACCTCCCTACTCCTGTGAAATACTTCAACCCGGCGATTAAAGAAGAATATAAAAAGATTGAAAAGATTGCAGAGAACAAACTGATCGAAATGGCGCCTGAGGCGTTTCGTGAAGACTATGCTGCACTTATTGACCACCACTATCACAGTGAAGAAGAAGCCTTTATCGTAAAAGCGGCCGACGTGCTGTGCGCTTATCTAAAAACGCTTGAAGAACTCGCTGCTGGTAACCAAGAATTTAAGCTTGCGAAGAAGCGGTTAGACAAAACCTTAAAAGAGTACCACTCTGAAGAAGTGGACTACTTTTTAACCCGATACGTGCCTAGCTTTTCATTGAGCCTTGATGAAATAACGTTGGATGATATGTAACGCAAGTGAATTTGGAATACTTATGGTTGCGATGTCATAAGAACACGGTAACAAAAACAGTATTTACCTGTTACAACTTGATGTTTAGAAATAAGTGTTTAGCAAAACAGATTAAACAAAGCTCTGTGAAACGGAGTGCTGTTTGATAGAGAACTAGGTATTAAACTTACAGCAAACAACGAGGTTTTCTTGGCAATTAGCGAATGGGAATTAGCATTACACGAGCGTCGTCTCCCCCGTAGCGAAACCCGTGATGGCGATCATCGAAACCCATATCAGCGCGATAAAGCCCGCGTACTACACAGTGCCGCGTTTCGCCGATTACAGGCGAAAACTCAAGTACTTGGCGTGGGGCTGAGTGATTTCTACCGCACAAGACTTACTCATTCGCTGGAAGCTGCACAAATTGGAACAGGCATTACTGCGCAGCTGTGCGGAAAGTTTCCTGATATCGCCAACACCCTAGCGTTAGACCCCACCTTAATTGAAACCTTATGTTTAGCCCACGACATTGGTCATCCGCCTTTTGGTCACGGCGGTGAGATAGCGCTTAATTATATGATGCACCAACACGGCGGTTTTGAGGGTAACGGCCAAACTTTCAGGATCATCACTCAGCTGGAGCCTTACACTGCAGAGCATGGCATGAACCTATGCAGAAGAAGCGTACTGGGCTTGATTAAGTATCCCAATTTTATTGATGCCCTTCACAGCAAAACACCAACACCAGAACGTCCGCTTTCGCTTCGACAAGTTAAAGCTCATGACTGGCATCCGCCCAAAGGATTGTTCCGCTGCGACGAGTCATTATTCGACTGGTTACTTGCGCCATTTAGCCATGAAGATAAAGACGCGTTTATGCAGTTCTCATCAAAGCCTGATGGTCATAGCAAAACACGGTTTAAGTCTTTTGACTGCTCTATTATGGAGCTGTCTGACGATATTGCTTATGGTATTCACGACTTGGAAGACGCTATTGTAATGGACATGGTCGACAAACATCACTTCATAGACGATGTCACTACCCCATTAAAAGCATTTGATGTGCCCTGGCTGTCCGACAACATAGAAACACTGACTCATAAACTGTTTAGTGCCGCTCACCATGAAAGAAAAAATGCAATTGGCGCGTTGGTTAACAGTTTTATCACTGCCATTGAGATTAAAGGCGTAGATGGATTTACCCACCCGTTACTTGCATTTAACGCAACAATGCCTGAACAGTTTGCCGAAGCGCTAGAGCTTTTTAAACGCTTTGTGTTTAACAAAGTTATTCGCCGCCCTGACGTTCAGCTTCTTGAATATAAAGGGCAGCTGGTGGTAATGGAACTGTTTGAAGCCTTTGCCTCTGATCCCGACCGCCTTCTTCCTGAAAATACACAGCTGCGATGGCGCAAAGCATGCGAAAACAACAATGGCATGCGAGTTCTTGCTGATTATATCTCTGGCATGACCGACGAGTTTGCCTCGCGCCTTTACAGCAATATATTTTCTCCAAAACAAGGTGGCATTCAAGATAGCCTTCATATGTAAACCGTATTGCTTCTACTAATTATTTTGAAATAAAAAGACCGCATGTGCGGTCTTTTTTATTACGTTGAACTTACCTGTTTCCCTCACGTAGCTAACAGTATTAGGCGAAGTAAAAGCCATTTTTCATGAATAAGGTGATGTAATGCCAAAGCCATTTAAGCCCTCAGTTAAACTGAACGACAACCATGTTACTGATGAACAGATTTATATGAACCGTAGAAGCGTCTTGAAGTCGCTTGGTTTTGTAGGGGCATCGACACTGCTAGCGAAGTCAGCCGGTGCGTCGGGGTGGTTTTGGGGAGACGATGACGAAAAAGAAGTTATTGAGAGAAAGGCCCTTGAATTTACTCAGCCCCCGAAATTCCAAATACCCGAAACCAGAACACCTGAAGATAAAGTGACCAGCTACAATAACTTCTACGAGTTTGGCACGTCTAAAGATGCACCAGCTAAAAATGCCGCCGACTTTCAAACTAACCCTTGGACATTGAAAGTAGACGGCCTTGTGAAAAATCCGCTCGAACTTGATCACGATGCACTTACTAAACGCTTCCCTCTTGAAGAGCGCATTTATCGCCTGCGCTGTGTTGAAGCATGGTCTATGGTGGTGCCTTGGATTGGTTTCGAACTTGGCGCATTGTTAAAACAAGCTGACCCTTTAATGTCTGCAAAATATGTGGCCTTTGAAACACTTTACGCCCCCAAACAAATGCCCGGGCAAAGAAATCGCCTCACAGGTGGTGGTATTGATTACCCATACGTAGAAGGGCTGCGAATTGACGAAGCAATGCACCCGTTAACGCTTATGGCGGTTGGTTTATATGGTAAAACACTTCCTCCACAAAATGGCGCCCCCATAAGGCTTGTTGTTCCGTGGAAATATGGCTTCAAGAGCATTAAGTCGGTTGTGCGTATTCGTCTTACAGATAAAAAGCCTCCCACTACATGGAACAGACTTGCTGCTAATGAATACGGTTTCTACGCCAATGTGAACCCAAATGTATCGCACCCTCGTTGGAGCCAGGCTAGCGAGCGCAGGATAACTACAGGCGGACTGCTTGCAAGGAACCGCATTGATACACAAATGTTCAACGGCTACAGCGAAGTGGCGCCTTTATACAAAGACATGAACTTAGCTCGTAACTACTGATGCCGTCTATGCTCATTATTCGCAAGCGGATATGGGCGTAACACGCAAGCTCTGTTTTTTTGCATTTAATTAGCACTGAAGAGTTCAAGCCAAGTTTTCCAACTCACCCTATTAGGTTGTTTTACTAATGCCCTTAAGAAAGAAACCACTTCGATTAGCCGTTTGGCAACGCCAAAGCCTTAAAGGAATTATTCACGTATTAGCACTGGGTTACCTTGTATGGCTGTTCTTTGCAGGTATTACCGACCAGCTAGGCCCAGACCCTGTAAACACGCTAATAAACGAAACTGGCACGTGGGCCATTCACTTTCTTTTGCTCACACTTACGCTAAGCCCGCTTGCCAAATGGCTGCCTAGCCCTGAGCCTATGCAGTTTAGACGTATGATTGGCGTTTATACCTTTGTTTACGCCTTCGCGCATTTGTTCACTTACGTATTCTTTGAGCTTCAGCTTGATATGACGTTGGTGGCGAGTGAAATAGTAAGCAGACCCTATATTATTGTTGGGATGCTGGCGCTAATACTTCTTGTAGCACTTACAGCGACATCGTTTAAGCGTATTCAGCGTAACATGGGAAGAAAGTGGCAAAAGCTTCATAACAGTATTTACATTATATTACCGTTAGCACTACTTCACTTTAGCTGGTCACAAAAGACCTTTTGGCAAGAGCCAGTATGGTACTGGATGCTTGGAATCTTACTTATGAGCCCCAGAATTAAGCGCTGGTATATTAATTCTCAGAGAGCCCGCCAAAAAAGTGCGAGCTCTAAAAAAGCTTCCGCAACAAACGTGAAAGCTTAGAAGAAACTTTCCTTAAAAACCGTTTAAAAGCAGCAAGGCTATAAAAATCGTGTTTTTCTAAGAGAGTACATAAAGCAGCGCCGTGTATCGCGCTGTTTTGCTAATGGTCACTACAAGTATAAAAAACCAAAGAGGGCTTCTAAGCACTCCAGCAACTAGCGTAATTGGGTCACCAATAACAGGAACCCAACAAAAAAATAGGCTCCACTTTCCCCACCGAGTGAACATATCGCTGGCCCGTGTAAACGCAACATCGCTCACTTTCAGTTTTTGAGTAGCAATGTCTTTTCCAAATTTATAGCCTAATACATAGTTAACTATCGAGCCCAACACGTTGCCTAACGAAGCAATAAATAGCAATAAAAAGCCATTTAAACCACTACCGAACAAAGCACTTAACACTACCTCGGAGCTAAAAGGCAAAATGGTGGCGGCCAAAAATGCCGATAGAAACATGCCTAAATAACCTAAATGTACTAGTGCGCTCAACACGCCCTCCAGTTGTATACAGCACTTTTTATACAGTACTTTGCGTTCAAAAATTTCGGCTACTTTATCTTATTTAGCCTGAAAATACTTTCCACAGAGCCCTCGAGATTAAAAATTCTTTTAATTTTTAGTGAGTTAAAAGCCAAAAACCAGTGTGTTTGAAAAAAGTACAATTAAACACTTGCTAAAGTTCAAATTTATTAATACTGTATACACATACACACTGTACAAACAAACAGTATAAGCAAATAGGTTTACATGATGAGCCTACGCGTTAAAAACATTAAGGGTAATTATATGAACACATCTTCAGTTTCACGATTCAATGCATTGCGCGCTTCGGTTTCAAATGTAGTTCAACTTCCTCTTCCCATTGAGGGGTTCCCTAGTGAAAAGCAAAGCAACGGAAAGTCAGGTAACGATAAAGGTTGGAATTACCTTCTCTCAAATACCGTGTCTTTTTCTAAATCGGTTGACCACGCCATTCGTATTCAAAAGCCTGAAAGGGAAAAAATTCCAGAATGGATCAGCAAGCTCATCACTGGCGGCCAGTGTAAGACCTTGTATGTGGAAAATATTGATTTAGACCTTCAGCCCACAGACAGCGAAATGATAAGAAAGCTTTGTGAGCTATATTCGGTTAGCTTAGTTAATGTGCGAGTTAACAATATCAATGACGTACAAAACGTTGCACTGGGCCCTTGGTAAGTCGCTTAGCATTAACGTTTTTCAACAAGCAATATTAGAACCTTTGGCAAGGACTGCCATCTACGGTTTTACTATCATCCCTTACGCTAGAAAAATTTGGGACTCTGGGCGGTTATATTTATACTAGTGCGCTTTGCTTTACTCCTAACTTACGAGTTGTCTTATGTGCTGTTACTGCTGTTCATCACTGCCTTTCAAAGAATGCTGCGAACCTTTTATCAAAGGTGATAAAAAACCTAACTCAGCTGAACAACTCATGCGCTCTCGCTTTTCAGCCTATGCCACCGAGCAATATCAGTATATTTTTGACACTTACACAAATGAAAAGCAGCAAGGTATGTCGGTTGAAGACTTAGCACAAAGTGCACAAGGCGCTACATGGTTTGCGCTTAACGTCCACCCTTCTCACGATACTTCAAGTACAACGTCTGCGTCAGGTGTTGATAACAACAGTGCAACGGTAGAATTTACTGCGTATTACTTTGAAAGAAAAAGCATGTACCAGCTTCACGAAACGTCTAATTTCAAAGTTGAAGACGGTCGTTGGCGTTATCACGACGGTACATTGCATGATGATTGCGGGAAAATAAAATACGGAAGAAACCTTCCTTGTGTTTGTGGCAGCAATAAAAAGTTTAAGCAATGCTGTGCAACCAAGGCGAGATAATCGTTACATCAAGGCTTTTGACTTCTAACGCATTTTATTGACGCTGAACGCTTCTTTTTCACCTCACCTGTCTATTAAAAGTACATTGAATACGTATGCATAATGTTTATTAATTGTAAACATAATGTAAGCATTGCGTACATCTGTTATCCACATTGCCATAAAAATAGGACTATTTATGAAGATGACGAAACACGCAACTGGCGTACTTTTCGGTATAGCGCTCAGCAGTTTTAGCTACCAGAGTTATGCCGACGTTATATTGCACGCGTTTAATTGGAAATACGATGATGTTGCAGCCAAAGCACAAGAAATTGCTGATTTAGGTTATACCAAGGTGCTTGTTTCGCCTGCATATAAGTCGACAGGCGGACAATGGTGGGCTAGGTACCAACCACAAGACTACCGTGTTATCGATAACCCATTAGGTGACACCAATGATTTTCAAGCCATGGTGAACGCGTTAAATGCAAATGGTGTTGAAACTTATGCCGACATTGTCTTCAACCATATGGCGAATGAGGCGTGGAAACGTTCCGACTTAAACTACCCTGGTAGTGAGGTATTACAGCAATACGCGTCTAATCAAGGTTACTACAACGGCATCACGCTTTTTGGTGACGTTAGCAGCAGCTTGTTCGGCGGTGGTGACTTCCACGGTACTTTCGATCAGGGCGGCCCAAAATGTATTAGTAACTATAGCGACGTTGGCGATGTGCAATACAATCGACTATGTGGCGCGCCACCTGATCCAGGCCTTCCTGACCTTGATCCAAACAATTGGGTAGTGACACAGCAGAAAGCCTACCTACAAGCATTAAAGAGTATGGGGGTTACAGGTTTTCGCGTTGATGCAGCAAAACATATGACCAACTACCATATCAACGCGGTGTTCGACAGTAATATCAAAAATGGCGTACACGTATTTGGTGAAATAATTACCACGGGCGGTGCAGGCTCTAGTGAGTACGACAATTTTCTTGCACCTTATTTGTCGGCAACAGGCCATTCGGCGTACGATTTCCCACTGTTTGCACAAATACGTAATGCATTTAGCATTGTCGGCTCTATGAATTCGTTAGTTGACCCCGGTGCATATGGACAAGCATTGTCGGGCGATAAAGCTATTACTTTTAGCATCACTCACGATATTCCGCTCAATGACGGCTTTCGCTATCAGCTACTCGACCCAACCGACGAGTATCTAGCGAATGCTTATGTATTAGGTCGCGATGGCGGAGTACCTCTACTTTACTCAGATAACAATGAAAGCGGCGACAATCGTTGGGTCGATTTGTACAAACGCAATGACATTAAAGGCATGATTAAATTCCACAACGGCGTTCAAGGTGCCGGAATGCAAGTGGTTAGTCATAATGACTGTGTCATTCTCTTCAAGCGCGATCATGAAGGTGTTGTAGGCATAAACAAATGCTCTGACGGTCAGGATATTTGGGTGAATACATCTACTGATAACTTATGGTGGTACAGAAATTACCGCGATACCTTGAGCAACGATGTGCAATACATTACCACCCAGTGGCACAAATTCTATGTACCGGGTAGAAGTGCTCGCATGTGGCTAATGGAATAGTTAACCACTTACCCCCACCACCGATATTGTTTACTTTTACACCGATTGTATTAGTATAACAACAGAACGGCTTCGTGTTTCAACCCCTTGAAACACAAAGCCGTTTTTTAGATTCACGTAACAGGGTTTATAAAGCGATTGCTGTAAGCAGCCCTGTGCCGACTCGGAAAAAATATTAAACAAGGAATGTTATGAATTACATCTTGCGATTAGCAGCAACATTTGCGGCTTCAACATTACTTTTTGGTTGTGGAAGTGACTCTGACAGCATTATCGAAGAACTCAATGCAAATCGAACAAAGTGGGAAAATGCGAATATCAACAACTACCAGTTCGAGTACCGTGCCTCTTGCTTCTGTTTGGAAGAAACTACCCTACCTCGCTTAGTGCTTGTTGAAGGTAATCAAGTTGCTTCTCAAACGATTATCGAGGGAAATGCCGGTTTACCTTTAGACACTCCAAACACAGAAACCATCACAAGTTTGTTTAATCGTATTGCACTAGAAGAGAGTCGCGCAGACGCTATCTCTGTGGAATACGATACACAGCTTGGATATCCAACTAAAATTGACCTAGATATAAACGAGCAAGTGGCCGACGACGAATATACGTTGACTGTGGGCAACGTGGTACAAGCGGACGATGTGGCCTGTTCTGCTGTGCTAGAGAATGGTCTTTTGCTTAGTGTGACCGACCAAGAAACCCAAATGCCTATTGCCTGCGGAGTCACTGTCACGGCAACAGAAGATACATTCTCTGAAACAGTTGTAAACGACGATGCCGCATGTGATGACAGCAGTAATATAGAAATGCTTGAAGAACGGCCTGGGTTTTACTCGCTAACGGTGCAAAAACAAGGTTACCAAGACTTTCAAATGGAAGATGTAGGTATTGGAAGAGATCTTTGCCACGTGCTATCACGGGAAATAAGTGTTGAGCTAGTTCCTGAATAATAAGTGCTGAAATTTAAAGCATTGCTAATAACTATATAAAAAGCCACAGCATGGCATGACCCTCAATAATTGGGTAATCCAATGTTTGAGGGTCACTTCAACAAAACACAGTGTTTTGGCTTTTCTACTATTTCAGTTTCTCAGGCGCACTACGCCGCTAATGCATTAGCTCAAGGGTACATCAGGTCAGTGGCACATGAGTTCGCCAGAGCAGTGTGGTTCTAACAAACCTACGGCACCAGCACCATTTTACCTTTCACTTCTCGGTTCATGACTTTAGCCATGGCTTTAGTTGCTTGCTCAAGCGGAAGCGCCTCGTCTACCACAACTTTCACCTTACCCTGAACATACCATGTAAGTAGCTCCTGCATGTTATCTGCGAAGCCTTTAGGGTCGTGCTGAGTAAATGAGCCCCAAAATACTCCCATTACCGAATACCCTTTTACTAGCGCTAGGTTAACTGGGAATTTAGGAATTTCCCCACCAGCAAAACCAACCACTAGCAGGCGACCTTCCCATGCCATACTGCGGCTACACGCGTGAAAAGTATCGCCGCCAACGCACTCATAAACCACGTCAACGCCCTTGCCACCCGTAACTTCTTTCAGGGTCTCTTTCAGATCTTTTTCTTTGTAGTTAATTAAAACATCTGCACCGTACTCTTTAGCCAATGCTAACTTTTCTTCTGTTGAGCACACCGCAATAACTTTGGCACCCATTATTTTGCCTATTTGCACTGCGGCAAGGCCTGTACCGCCGGCAGCGCCCGTTACAACCAGGGTTTCGCCTTCCTTAAGCTTTGCACGCTGTTTTAATGCGTGATGCGCTGTTGCATGAGCGGTTACAAGGGCTGCACCTTCGTTCACGTGTATAGGGTCGGGCAATGGCATAACATGAGTTGCAGGAATCAGCGCTTTTTCTGCGTAACCGCCTAAGTTAGAAAGCGCAATAACACGCTGACCTTCTTTTAAATGGCTAACGCCCTCACCTACCTCAACGATTGTGCCTGCAACTTCATTTCCAGGAACAAATGGAAAGTCTGGCTGCATTTGATATAGACCTTGCACTAAAAGCCCGTCAGGAAAGTTCACCCCCGCGGCTTCGACATTCACGACAACATGGCCTTTTTTTACTACTGGGTCTGCAACCTCTTTAAATTGAAGGTCATCAAGTGGACCAAAGGACTCACATACAATTGCTTTCATACTGTCTCCAGTTTTCTGTTTGACCTGCATGCGCTAAAAGCAAATACAAATCATTAAATGGGTAATGCTTGGTTTATTCGCTTTGGTGAATGGTTTTATTAGCAATTTGAGCAAGAGGACGCACCATTGCACCTAACTGCATTGCCTTTTCGCTTGACGCATTTCCATCGTGCGCTCGCTTGACCACACCTTGCAAAATAGCGGCTAGCCGGAAAAAGCTAAACGCAAGATAAAAGGTCCAGTTGTTAATAGCACCAATACCTCTTCGCTCACAATATTCATCTATGTATTGACGTTCACTGGGAATACCTAGCTGTTTTCTATCTAAGCCGCCCAATCCAGCAGCGTGAGCAATATCAGAAGGAAGGCGCAGCTGCATACACTGGTACGCTAAATCTGCGTAGGGGTGTCCCAGTGTTGATAGCTCCCAGTCTAGTACCGCCACCACTTTCGGCTTTTCTGTATTAGACATATCAAACATCATATTATCTAAACGAAAATCACCGTGAACGAGTGAAACTTGACCGTCGTCTTCGGGCAAATTGGCTTCTAGATATTCAATTAAGCTTTCAATTTCTTCAATGTGCTCAAGTTCAGATGCTCTATACTGCTTTGTCCATCTGCTTAACTGGCGCTCAAAATAGCTACCCGGCTTGCCGTAATCACTTAACCCCGCGCTTTCAATATTCACGCTGTGAAGCGCAGCTAAAACGCGGTTCATTTCGTCATACATCGCACCACGTGTGGCTGGCGATTCTATTTCAGGTAATGCGCTGTTCCAGAAAATTTCGCCCTCAACAAAGGCCATAATGTAGAACATGCTACCGATAATGCTTGTATCTTCACACAAATGGTACGCTTTAGGCACAGGCACGTTTGACTGCTGCAACGCATTAATAACGCGAAACTCTCTATCTACCGCATGAGCAGATTTTAATAGTTTTCCGGGAGGTTGACGGCGCAACACATATACGCCGTTAGCCGTGGTTAACTTAAACGTGGGGTTCGACTGCCCACCTGCGAATTTTTCAGCGCCTTCTACATGCCCTATGCTTGGACACGCTTCAGATAAATAAGCATTAAGCGACGCCAAGTCGATTGCATGGGGGGCTTTCGCATTGTCTTTTGACACACTCACTCCTTATGCACCTGCTTGAGGTGTTTTAGCAATGCTTTTTTCCGCGATAAGATTGCGTCCTAGCTGCATCATGTGTACTTGATCAGGGCCGTCTGCCAGCTTAATTGTGCGCGCGTAAGCATACATAGCAGACAGAACAAAATCTTGACTGGTACCCGCAGCACCATGCATTTGTATTGCTTGGTCTATAACATTACACGCCATGGTAGGCGCCACAATTTTTATGGCTGCAATCAGGTCGCGCGACACTTTATTGCCGTAACGGTCCATCTTGTCTGCGGCTTTAAGCGTTAGCAAACGGGCTTGTTCAATGTCGCAATGCATTTGAGCAATGCTCTCTCTTACAGACTGCTGTTTTGCTAACGGCTTACCAAACGCTACTCGGTTTTCAACGCGATCGCATGCCATATCAAGAGCGCGCTGTGCACAGCCAATTAAGCGCATGCAATGGTGAATACGGCCTGGGCCTAAACGCCCTTGAGCAATTTCAAAGCCTCGCCCTTCGCCTAACAGTAAGTTTTCAACGGGAACGCGTACGTTTTCAAACAATACTTCAGCATGACCTACTGGCTCATCGTAGTAGCCCATCGCCGCCATTGGCCTAACAATCGTTACGCCTTTTGTATCCATAGGGACCAAAATTTGAGATTGCTGCTGGTGACGAGGCGCATCAAAATCGGTTTTGCCCATTACCACCATAATTTTACAGTTTTCGTTCATAGCACCACTGGTGTACCACTTACGTCCGTTAATTACGTATTCATCGCCATCACGCTTTATCGAAGTTTCAATGTTGGTGGCGTCACTTGAAGCGACGGCAGGCTCAGTCATGGCAAAAGCAGAGCGTATTTCACCGTTAAGCAGTGGCTCAAGCCACTGTTTTTTCTGTGCCTCGTTACCGTACTTTGCAAGTACTTCCATATTGCCCGTATCAGGTGCACTACAGTTGAAAATTTCTGAGCTAAACAGTACACGCCCCATCTCTTCACAAAGCGGTGCATATTCAGCGTTGGTCAATCCAGCGCCATATGGCTTGTACTCTTCAGGCAAAAACAAATTCCAAAGCCCCGCTTCTTTTGCCCGCTTTTTAAGCGTTTGCATCATCTCTGGGGTTTTCCAGCGACCTTCACCGTTGGCTGCGCCATTTTCTACGGCGTGAATGTATTCCTTTTCAATTGGATACACTTCTTCTTTCATAAACGCTCTTAGCTTGTCTAAAAGTGCTTGGGTCTTTTCATTATATTCAAAGTTCATAACTGCCCCATTTAGCTGTAGGTAATGGCGTGTAACCTGTCAATCACATCCAGGTGAGGTACGCTGTTGAAGTTATTTAAGTGAACGCCTCGCGCATTAGCAAAGCATTGAGAAAAACTGGCATTGCGAATTTGTAAATTCATATTCACCACGGTAGCTGCGTCGTAGCCAAGTATGTGCTTAAGCATCATGGCAATGGCGCCACCAGAGCTCACTACTAATACCCGCTTTGCGTCGGTACTTTTAAGGTGCGTAAACATAGTGTGCACTCTGTCTTCAAACTGGCTCCACGTTTCATCAAGCAGCTCGTGAGCTAGCTCGTCTTGTGACCACGCGATCATGGCTTTTTTAAGCAGCCGATAATATTCAGACGGTGAGGCCCCTTCAGGCACTTTCGCTTCTGGATAGCGGGTAAGGTAGGCCTTTGCCACTGCCTGAAAATTGAATTCATTAAGTGAACTATTTACAGTGGCCTCGGGAAGTGAATAGTCTTTTGAGGCTATGCCTGATGCGATACCGTCTTTGGTTTCATGGTGTCTAACCATGTCGCCAGAAAAAACCGTATCGAATTGAATATTGCGATGCTTAAAATAATCACCAAGCCAGATGGCTTGTTGCCCACCTAGTTCACTGAGTTTGTCATAGTTCGCTTTGCCAAACGATGCTTGACCATGGCGTACTAAATAGATATCTGTCATGCCCCTGCCTGATGTTATTAATATGTTAACTTCCAACAGACATACTAAGGAAAACTCCGTTATAAGTTTAATTGATATTTTGAATGAGTATGCATCATGTGAAACTATGTACTAGACGCTGTTTGCAGATCTTCACGGCTGTAAATGGGTAGGCTTTGTATGAAACACCGCGTGGCACTGTGCAATGACAGACAATGCAATATGCTCGGGTAGCTCACCACCAATATCAAAACCTGCTGGACTGGCGAAGTACTGCGTAAAATCTGTATTTTTAAGCCCAGCTAAATCCAAAATTTCTTGCTTACGGTGAATAGGCCCAAGCATTGCAGTATAAGTTAACGACTGATTGCTTAGCACTTGAAGCGCTTTCGCATCTATTTCACGATGGTGAGACATAAGCACTGCGGCTTGAACATTGTGCTCGCCCATATGGAGGCGCAAACCTTCGGTAGACGGGTCTTCTATTAGGTAATTAACCTCTGGAAAATGCTCAAGTCTTGCTTGCGCTGGCCTTGGGTCCCAAAGACTGACTAAGTAACCTTGCAAGCTGGCCAATTTTGTCATGAAGGTGGCGTCATAGCCTCCGCCAATAACAAGAAGGTGTATGGGCGGCAGCATAAGCACCGATAAACAGCGAGCTCCGTCATCGTTTTTTAGAACAGCTTTACGTGGCTTTACACTCGCATCTTCGGTCTCATGGCATTCACCGCGCTTGCCATCAACATGGCATACCCATTCACAAGCCTTACCGTTTGATAACGCTTTACTCACCGCGTCGAGCGACAGGTATTGATTGCTATCATTCACAGGCACTAGCGCAAGGTGCACTACCCCGCCACAACCAACGCCTAGTTTAAACGCTATATCTTCTTCATCTTCGTCATCGTAAACCGCGGTGCGGCTGACGCCGTCTGTCATCACGCGCTGTGCTTTTTTTACCATGTCGCTTTCTAGGCACCCACCGCTCAAAATGCCCAGTTGGTGTCCGGCATCACTAAAAAGCATCATCGCACCTGCTTTTCTATAGCAAGAGCCTTCCGTTTTAAAAATAAAACCCAGCACCCATTTATGCTTGTCCTTCAGTGGAAGCCACTGTGCAAGCAAATGATTTACGTGATTGCTCATGAATACCTCAAAATTGATTTTATACAGGCTACTGCTGCGAAGCGGCTTGGCTGATAAACGCTGCTAACGTGGCAGGCTCTTGTGCGCCAGCAACACCTTGATTGCCAATAACGAAAGTAGGTACGCTTTGAATACCGCGCTGTAACCAGAGGTTTTCTTCTTCACGCACTACGTCTGCATACTTACCGCTTTTTAGTACGTCTTCAGCCTGCGTTTTTTCAAGACCCACGCTTTCAGCCAGCTCCACCAGCACGCTTAAGTCATTTACGTCTTTTCCTTCGGTGAAGTACGCTTTGAACAACCTAAGCTTCATTTCCTCTTCAAGATTATTTTCTGCAGCAAAGTGAATAAGCTGATGCGCTTTAAATGTGTTTTGCATGCGAGAGTCGTCGGTGAAGTTGAAGGCGAAGCCCAGCTCTTCGCCAGCCTCGACTAAGCGAGCCCTATTCTGTGCGCTTTGCTCTGCACTAATGCCATACTTTTGCATTATGTGCTCACGAAGGTTTTGCCCCTCTTCAGGCATATTCGGGTTTAGCTCGAACGGATGAAATTTAATGTCTACTTCAACGTTATCAAGGGTTTTAATTGCTTCTTGTAAACGCTGATACCCGACTATGCACCATGGACACACCACATCTGAAACCATATTAACCGTTACTTTTTGCATATCCATTCCCATATTAAAATTTCTATGACCAAACTCGAACAACAAAGCCCGTTGAGTTGATAATTTAATGACTGATAATCTGCTAGATGAGGTTACAAAAAGAAACTTCAACCCCGTTAACTAAAAACTCTATGATGATCTTAGCCGTTCCAGCGCAGAATGCGCCCATAGTTCATAACCCTTGGTTGAGGGATGAAAGCCATCTTCAGCCATTAAGCCACTTTGCTGAACGTCGTGTACCGTGCCTGTGACATTGAGCGCAGGAACACTTAATATTTCCGCGTTATCAATGATAGCAATACTGCGCGCTAAGGTTTTGTTTAGTAACTGTGCTCGAAAACCAAGTATTGCACGCAAAGGCTGAGGTAAGGCTGGAAAACAGTGAATAGGAGGTAGCGCTGTAAACACCACTCTTTTGCAATGAAATTTTTTGGTTAATAGCAAAGCAATATCGGTGATATTGCTTTGCCAGTGTCTTAATGACACAAATTTCGTCACGTCGTTTACACCGATAGAAACCAGTGCAGAGGTGAAACGCTGTTCGGGCAACTGATGTAGCAGGCAAAGCACATCTTCGCTTTTGTAACCTGTCTTAGCATGCAACGACACGCGGGCAGGCCCATAATGCGACAAGCGAGTATACAGTAAACCCGTTAGCGCGCCCTCTTGCGTTGTTGCACCCACTCCTGCTGCCGCTGAATCACCTACAACCAGAACATCGGTAGTAAGCCCTTGGGAACCTTTTGGTGACGTAAATACCCGGTCGCCAATAGGTTCAGGCAGCACTGCAGTTCTCCGCCGCACCCACAAAGCTTGAACCAACACAACTGGCAAAAGCAGCACAATTGCTGCGTTTAACACTAAAACCTTGAAGTAGATCAAATAACGTTCCTACCCAAATCGATACACTTACGCTCATTCATCATTTCAAACATTCTTTAACGCTTTATAACAAAAATATTTAGTAAATAAGATATCTCGAAATTTTGATGATCAATGCAGTAACCACTTAACAAAACGCAGATATATGATGACCTCAATTGCCATTAAGCCCAGCGATACCATGTCTACTATAACTAAATATGCACAACATGCACCTCGCTACACCTCTTATCCTACAGCGCTTAAGTTTGAACCACTCGATAACGATATATTGCGAACTGCCCATGTCATATCGAAAGCACCTGCGGTTAGTCTGTATGTGCATATTCCGTTTTGCAAAACGCTTTGTTATTACTGTGGCTGCAACAAGCTGGTTACTCGGCACAACGAAAAAGCAGATGAATATTTAGTTTATTTAGAAAAAGAAGTGCTAACTAAACATTACTTAGCAAAGGGAAAACAAGTGGTTTCTCTTCACTTAGGTGGTGGCTCGCCAAGCTTTCTTAGTGAGACTCAACATACCACCCTAATGTATATACTAAAAAAGCATTTTTCGTTCGATGCTAACGCCGAATTTTCCATAGAGCTTGACCCAAGAAATGTAACCAAGTCTTACCTCAAACACTTAAAATCGCTTGGCTATACTCGTGTTAGTTTTGGACTTCAAGACACCGACTACAATGTGCAAAGCACTATAAATCGTGTGCAAAGTACTTCGCATATTGCCGAGTTAGTTTTTGAAGCGCGTACACTGGGTTTTGACTCAGTAAACTTAGATTTAATTTACGGACTACCAAACCAATCGATAGATACCTTTAAATCGACCATCGCGGCAACTAAAGCCATGATGCCAAACCGCATTTCGCTTTTTAGCTACGCTCACTTACCAGAGCGCTTTGCGGCACAACGAAAATTTTCAGAAGCAACATTACCAGACAGCGAGGAAAAAGCAGCGCTTTATAAGCTGGCGGTGAAAAGTTTTACAACCGTGGGATACGAAATGATAGGCCTTGATCACTTTGCGTTAAGTAACGACTCGCTAGCAATTGCAAAAAATGAGGGGGAATTACATAGAAACTTTCAAGGGTATACCTTGCGTGGAGATACTGACCTTGTGGGTATTGGCGTTTCGGCAATAAGCACTGTTGGCAATGCATTTGCCCAAAATGAAAAAGAGTTGAAGCGGTATTACGCACGTATTGAGCAACAACTGCCGTCGGCCACCGTTGGTTTATCTTTGAGCACTGACGATCTTATACGCCGCGATGTTATCTCTAGCCTTATGTGTAATTTGACTGTCGATAAGCAAGTGATAGCAAGTAAGTATCATATTATTTTTGATGAGTATTTTGCTGAAGCCCTAGAGAACCTATTGAGCCTAGAAGAAGATGGCTTGGTTGAAGTTACACAGCACCACATTAAGGTGCCAGAGACAGCCAGAATCTATATCAGAGCAATTTGCGCTAGGTTTGACGCCTACCTAAACGTTAATGAACCAGTTAATAGCGGCGTAACCAATCGTTACTCTAAGGCAATTTAAAGCGAGCAATAACTTTCATTCCAACGTGTAGATTTAAACGGGATAACGAGAGTACGCTGATACTGGCATAAAGGCTTTGATGGCTATCGGTTAGCGCGAGCTTAAGAAGTACTTTTCCGCTCTCTATCACGCTTTGCGTTTGTGATATTTCACCCTGAGCTTTATGCTTAAGTGAATTGCCAGATGGATTTGATGGGTATCGAACGGGTTCTATGCTTGAAATAACGCAAGGCAGTGCATTTAAAATGCTCACTGTACTTGTGTTATTAAAATCGGCCGTATTAATATCAATGCTGACATCACAGGCCTTAACGGCGAAACGGACTAAGGTTTCATCGCTAGGTTTAATTGGCACATATGACATGGACTCCTGAGTAACGAACACTTCGTGACCTGCCACAGTTACTCGCTCTATAGCGCCTGCGTCTTGATTGTATTCGACATTTTCAAGCGGCGCGGCTTTTACGCCTTCAAGTACACTAGAGGGCGTTATCACCCCTTCTTTTTCGAACACTTGCGCCAATACATCGCGAGTTTTGCCGCAAACTTCTACACGACCTTGGTTAATATAAATTAACTCGTCACTGAATAACGCTAAATCATCTAAATCGTGCGAGATGACAAAACAGGAAAGCTGCCCTGATACACACAGGTCATGCAAAAACTGATAAATTTTGCGGCGTGTGAAAATGTCGATGGCGCTAAGCGATTCATCAAGTAACAGTACGTCTGGCCCGTTCACCAGCGCACGCGCTATAGCAACTCGCTGTGCTTCACCACCAGAAAGCGCCTGAACAGGTTTGTCGATTAAATGCTCGCAAAAACAACCTCGCAAACACGCTTCTATTGTTAATGCGTTAGGGCCAGCGTGACGCTGGGCAAGCGCTAGATTTCCCCGCACATTAGTGTGTGGGAACAGCATAGGCTGTTGAAACACTATCCCCACTTTTTTATGCATCCAAGGCGTTGTTACTTTTGCTGTATTTTCTACGCCAGCAAGCGCCCGAAACAAGCTACTTTTCCCGGCACCAGATGGGCCTGTAACACCAATAAAACTGCTATGCGGCTGTAATTCAATTTGCGCATCAATTCGATGTGGTAAAAGCGCAGAAATTTGCATGTTAGCGATCCTCACTTTTACGCGTTAATCCGTTGAATCGATATAGCGCAGCTAACATCACAAACGAAAACACCAATAGCGCAATAGCAAGGTTGTGGGCGCTGTCGTACTGCAGCGCTTCAACCTGTTCATACAAAGCAATAGACAATACCTGTGTTTCGCCTGGAATATTTCCGCCAATCATCAACACCACACCAAATTCACCAATGGTATGAGCAAAGCTTAAGCCTAACGCCACTACAATGGGCGCTTTGCTTAAAGGCAGCACAATTTTCATGAAAGCTTCGGTTACGGAAAAACCTAGCGTTTTAGCTACATCTAGATATCGACTATCTAATTGAGTAAACCCGCTATAAAGAGGCTGAAGAGCAAAGGGTAGCGAGTAAATAATAGAGCCAAGCACTAAGGCTTCAAAGCTAAACGCCAAACTGCTCCCAGTTAGGCTTTGCCACCCCTGCCCCAGCGTACTTTGCGGTGAGAAAGCAACAAGCAAATAAAACCCAAGTACGGTTGGCGGTAGCACCAAGGGCAGCGCCAGTACCGACATTACAAAGGGCTTTGCCTTGCTTTGCCAGTTTGCTAAAAACCACGCAAGTGGTAATGCAATAAGCAACAGCAAGCCGCCAGTAATAAACGCCAGCTTTAGCGTAAGTAAAATGGCTTGAAGCGACGACTCCCCAAAGAACTCAGTAAGCGCGCTCATTCAGTGGTGCCTGCGGTTGAAGCTGGCTGGTAACCCCATTCGGTTAAGCTCTGCTGAACATTTTTAGACATCAAGAATTGCACAAACAAACTGGCCGATGAAACGCCTTTGGCGTCGCTCAAATTAAAAGATATTGGAACTTGTGCAATTACGTGACCAGACGTCTGAACGCCGCGTTGCTCAACCAAGTCGCCTTGGGCTTCTGCTTGCACATCGAATAAATTTGGCGAAAGTGTAGCTGCGTGTTTTTGATTCACCACCAACGACTGAATAATAGTTTTGTGCAAGGATTGCGGCACAGGAATGATAGCGGTAGTTGCCATAGCACTGCTATCGATACTTTTATCGACGCTTTTATCGACACCGTTGTTGATGTTAGTCCTTTTATCATTGCCGCCACTGGCTAAATTCGCATTAGGCAGTTCTAGCGCCAGCGAATAAGCGACGAACGCCCCCTGAGCGCTGCCAGTGGTATAAAATTGCAAGGTTTGCAGCACATTCTTACCCATCACTTTGTGGGGCACTATTCGTTGCCATAGCGATAAGCTTTGAAGCGTTTGTTTTGCCGC
This sequence comes from Alteromonas gracilis, assembly GCF_043642145.1. Lineage (GTDB taxonomy): Bacteria > Pseudomonadota > Gammaproteobacteria > Enterobacterales > Alteromonadaceae > Alteromonas > Alteromonas gracilis_B. Next base: position 27,684 of record NZ_JBHZRZ010000012.1, on the reverse strand, counting down.
TTCGCCATAAGGGGCAAGCTTGGGGTTCGCTATAGCTATTTTGTTGTTCGGAATTTTAGTTAACTGAGTAAGTTGTTCTGTTAAACGCGCGGTTAGCTGGGTATTTAAGTGCTCGGGCAACTCGCTCGCATAAATAAACGCCAGTTTTCCTTGGGCATAATCCACCAAGTTGTTCTTATGCACTACGTTGTTATCAACTAATGCCTGCGGTCGAGTGCGATCTGCCGATAAAAAAACATCAAACCCTGCGCCATGCTGAATTTGAGCGTACAAGGTGCCGCTTGAAGACACCGTTACCGCCACGTCTATACCGGTAAGCTGAGTAAACTGCTGGGCAATACTTTTTAAAGGTTTCGCAAAATTTGCTGCGACCGCGACGTTTATCTTTTCATCGCGCTGATAGGAAGATGACGCGCTTTGCTCATCTGCATGGCTCGCAATGCTGAAAAGAAACGTTACGCTCAAGCATACAAGGCTTAATACGTTGCGTTTATTAAAGAAACGCCTAGCGAATAACGCTACCATTACTTTTTGTGCATCCACTTTAGCGCCGCTTTATCGTCAGACGCTTTAGCAGCAACCCATTCAGATTTGTCGCCCTTAAACTCTTTTTTCCAAAGCGGTACCGACTGCTTAAGCATGTCCATTAAATAGCTGGCTGCATCGAATGCCGCTTGCCTGTGTGGTGCCGCAGCGCCTACCCATACAATGTGTTCATTGTTGTAAATGCGCCCTACTCTGTGTACCGCCCCAGCACTATTTAATGAAAAACGCTCTACCGCTTGTTCAACTAGCAACATCAGCGCTTTTTCAGTCATGCCAGGATAATGCTCTAATTCAATACCGTCTATATCACCAGCATTGTTGAAATCCCGCACTAGCCCGGTAAAGGTCACAATTGCGCCGGTATTGCCGCTGGCCTTATCGTCTGCCGACTGCTTTAATTTGGCGTAAAGTTCGCTTTGATTGAAATCGTCAGCTTGAATAAGCGCAAACATGGTTAGCCCCCAGTTACTGGTGGAAAAAGCGCAACTTCATCGCCGTCGCTAAGCACAGTGTCAGTATCACAAAGCTCTTGGTTACACGCTGTAAGCATGCTGCCCTGTAGAGCCAGCGTCCACTTTTCACTACGCGCTTTAAGTAGTGAAACCACAGTTTCAATGGTGCTGTTGTCGCCTAGGTTAAGCGTAATATTATCTTCGCCCGTAATTTCTCGAGTTTGCGCGAATGTCTTTACCGTTATCTGCATGATTTGCCTTTTGGTATGCTGTGTTTGCGTTACGCTATGCGCGTTGCTGATCAGACTGCCAGTGACCCGTTTTTCCGCCTTTTTTCTCTAGCACACGAACGCCTTCCATGTGCATGCCAGGGTCGATGGCTTTACACATATCAAATAGTGTTAATAGCGCCACATTCACGCCAGTTAAGGCTTCCATTTCAACGCCCGTTTTACCGCTTAGCTTGCAATAGCAGGTGGCTTTAATGCGGTTGTGTTCGACCTGAATGTCAAAGTTTATGTCTACCTTCGACAGTGCCAATGGGTGACAAAGCGGAATAAGATCCGCGCAGCGTTTCGCCCCTTGAATACCTGCCACACGGGCAACCGCAAATACATCACCTTTAGCAATTTTCGCTTCAGAGATTTGCTGAATAACATCTTCGCTTACGTACAAAAAACCCTCAGCAGTGGCTTCGCGTTTGGTAACGCTTTTGTCGCTAACGTCTACCATATTGGCTTCGCCACCAGCGTTTAAGTGGCTAAACGTACTCATGCTTCCACCAAATGCTTTACGAAGTTGCACGGCTTGAAGTCGGCATCTAGCTGGCTAGCAATTATTTTTTCCCAAGCTGTGCGGCACGCGCCTGTTGAACCTGGCAGGCAGAAAATAACGGTATTGTTTGCAAAACCAGCCACCGCGCGAGACTGAATGGTAGACGTACCAATTTCTTCATAACTAATGTGGCGGAATAGCTCACCAAAACCGTCGACTTCTTTGTCGAACAATACGCTAATAGCTTCTGGCGTTGAGTCGCGATGCGTAAAGCCTGTACCACCGGTAATTAATACGGCGTGAATATTCTTGTCGGCAATCCACTTCGACACCACGGCGCGCTGCTGATAAATATCATCTTTCACCAAGTCGCGATCGTAAAGGTTATGGCCAACCGAAGTAAGCGCCTCTTTCAAGTAGTCTCCTGACTTGTCGTTCTCGAGGGTGCGCGTATCTGAAATAGTAAGAACGGCAATATTAAGGGGTTGGCTAACAACTGACATATGAAATCCTAATTTGATATGCGACATTTTGGCGGTATTTGATAAAGTACCAGCCAAAATACTATTTGGTAATCACTTTATAAGGGTGCATGCCATGAATTCAACAACTAAGTTGGCATAAACTATGTCTAAAAGCCTAACTAATCAGCAGGCTATGCGTTATAACCGCCATATTGTACTTCCCAAAGTAGACCTAGATGGCCAAGAAGCACTGCTAAACGCGAATATTTGTATCATTGGTATTGGCGGCCTTGGCACCGCGGCCGCTACTAACCTTTGCGCCAGCGGCGTGGGTTCACTTACGCTTATCGATCACGACACGGTTGAAAACACCAACTTGCCAAGGCAAACCTTGTTTAGCGAACAAGATGTAGGCACAAGCAAAGTAGAAGCCGCTAAAGCAAGGCTTAACGCTGTAAATAGCGATTGCAACGTTACCATAATGGCAGAGCCCTTTTCAGCGTCTAGCGCTGACCAGCTAGCCCCTTCACTTAAGAAAGCCATTGAGCGCGCTGACGTTGTGCTAGATTGCACCGACAACACCGACTCGCGAGACTTAATAAATGTACTGTGTTTTAAACTAAACACGCCACTGGTGTCTGGCGCAGCCATTCGTTTCGAAGGCCAGCTTTTCGTGGCTATTCCCGGCGAAAGTCGATGCTACGCGTGTTTGCGAACGCTGTTTGAATCGCCCGACTTAAGCTGTGTAGAAGCTGGCATATTCTCACCTGTAGTAAATATTGTCGGCACCTACCAAGCCATGTTAGCCATGCAAGTCTTGATGGATTTCGACAACATTCCTAAAAACACCTTAATGACGTTTGACGCCTTGTCGCACGAGTGGCGCAATTGGAAGCTTCCAAAAGGCGTAGAGTGCGAGCTATGCGCTTGTTAGTTAATACAAAATAGCGATTGGTTTAAAAGATAGAGGCTGATAGTAGTTAACGCTCTCGCGTGCAAAAGCTGGCGCAAACAAGAGCTACCTCTCTCTTTCTTTATAAGCTTTTATTTATCGTTTAATACTTCTTGGCGCTCACGCTCGTAAGTATCGTAGTCTTTTTGGTACAGGGCTTCGCATTCGTCGCGTTGCGCGCCATGCAATTCGCCACATTTTTGCAAGCGATTTTCCTGTGCAGCGTTATACAACTGTTTCGACGTGCAACCTGCAGCCAAAACCAACAGCAAGCATAGCGGAATTATTTTTGTTACTTTCATCGCATTTTCACTCTCTTTTTTGTTTAGAAGCACCGACGTACATTGTTTTTTTCAGACGTCGACGCATGGAAATAGTTTCACTGAACAATAAGCAAAATGTTACGATTTGTGTCAGTAATGTAGGGCGAATAAAACGCAGAAGCTTTGCATGTGATACCCATCAATATGATGCCGCGTTTACTTTATAAAAACAGACAGAAAATAGGTTGATTTGCATGACAACCCAAGTAGTGAAAAAGCACATGGTAGTGGCGCAAAACGCGTCTGGCCGTAACATGAACGTGCCAATTTATCGTATGAAGGGCGCGCGCCCTGGCCCCACCGTGTATATTCAAAGCTCTATTCACGGCGCAGAAGTTCAAGGCAACGTAGTAATTTACCACCTCATTCAGCGCTTAAAAAATATGGATATTTGCGGTGAAATAATTCTTGTGCCCAACTGCAACCCCATTGGCACTAACATCAAGGCTGGTGAATATACGTTGGGCCGCTTTGACCCCGTAAACGGCACGAACTGGAACCGTGGTTACTTCTTTGACAAAGGCGCTGTTGAGCATTTCGCCAAAACCGTAACCCGTGAAGAGTCGGTTGAAGGCATAAAGCAACGTTTTCGTGCGCACCTTTCTAATGCTATCGACAACAAATTAGCCGAACCGTGGGGTTTAGGCTTGGCGCAGCAACTTAACTTAAAGCTACAACAAATAGCAGTGAACGCCGACTTTGTACTAGACCTTCACAACGGCCCGGTGTCTACCCGTCACGTTTATATTCCCGAGTACGCCAAAGACAGCGCCAAGCTGTTTAACATTCCCCATTGTATTTTTATACCTAACGTATTTGCAGGTGCACTAGACGAAGCCACATTCTGCCCATGGTGGACACTTCAAGAAAGCATAAAAAGCAATTTGGAGCGCGAGATTAGCTTTAATGTAGAGGCTTTCACGCTAGAAATGGGTAGCCAAGAAGTGATCGACTTTAACGAAGGTAATATAGATGCCACCAGTATTCTTAGCTACCTAAACGCCAAAGGCGTACTGCACGAATGCGATATTGAACCGAAAGCAATGCAGCGCTTAGGCGTGTATTTGGAAGACTACAAAACCCTGTACACCAATTGGGGCGGCATGGTGGAGTACATGGCAAAACCCGGTCAAACCGTGAAAAAAGGTGAACCACTAGCGCAAATTTTAAATATTGACGACTTAGACACCGACAACGGCAGCAGAACCCTAGAAGCACCTTGCGATTTAATCCCAATATTGCACTTCCCTTCAGCTTCGGTATTGAGCGGAACGCAGTTATATAAGGTGTTTACTAATTATCGGGAGTTGTAAGTTTTTGTCTTCAAATTTATACAATGTGAGTTCAAAAAAGCGAAAAACTACTATGAGTACAAGAATGTAAATGTATTCCTTTGGCATCTGTGCATAGGCTGAAAACATTCGGACGCAAGCCGTGCTGTGAATTAGAGCTTTGTGCGTATTCCAGACCTTGACGCTATGTACTTTCAACTCAATAGACCAGTAGACTCAGAGCACAACAACTTGAACGCTAACACACCATTACAAACTGTTCACTCCAATGGCCATAAATGAGCTCGTCCAGAATAAACGTAACTGTACCACTGACCAGTTTAGTTGCTTCTCTATATGACAACTTCATCACTGTTTTCTAACACAGTATCCATTTGACTTACGTGTAATTAACCTTAATTACAGCTGACAAGTTGGGTAGTAAATAGCATCAATGTTCCTTATACTCCTTAACTCGATCGTTTCCCTACGGTGTTTAGATATGGATGTTACCCATGAGCAATCTATTGATTGAGACTTTGCTTGCAGGCATTGCCAAGAACCCAGATGATAAATCACTATTAAGACATCTTGCTGAAGCATATAAAAGCAATGGTGATGAGCAAAAAGCGCTCGAAACACTACAACAACTTGTCGCAAAAGATATTGAAAACACGGCAGTTTTGAAAGAACTGGTAACGTTGATGGACAGTTTGTCACATCCCGATGCAACTGTGTATGGCGCTTTACTACAAAGCCGAGTAGAAAATATCGAGCCCGCAGATCTATCTCAGGAACAACTAGAACAAGCAGATGCGCCCAAACGGGTGCGAGGCGCTAAATTAAAATTGGTTTCTACTTCTGACGATTCAGAGGATATTGAAGATAGCGAGATAACGACTGAAAAGAGCGATATTTATCTCGATGATGTAGCCGGTATGAATGATGTTAAAAAGCGAATCCGCCTATCATTTTTAGCCCCCCTTCAGAACCCGAAATTGAGTAAGCAGCTCGGTAAAAAAGTGTCTGGTGGCATGATACTTTACGGTCCTCCTGGTTGCGGAAAGACCTTTATCGCTCGAGCATTAGCAGGAGAGCTCGGCGCAAAGTTTATCAGTGTCGGCATGGCCGATATTTTGGATATGTACGTCGGTGAAAGCGAACGTAAACTGCATAGCATCTTTCAAACTGCACGTGAAAACGCGCCTACGGTTTTGTTTTTTGATGAGCTTGATGCACTCGGCCACAAACGTACAAATTTAAAAAATTCTGCGATGCGTACATTGGTAAACCAACTGCTGAACGAAATGGATAGCATCGATAGCAACAATGAAAATATTTTTGTGCTTGGCGCAACAAACTTGCCATGGGATGTTGATCAAGCGCTCAAGCGCCCTGGAAGATTTGACCGAATGATTGCGGTATTTCCACCGGATCTTGAGGCGCGTAAAGCGATTTTCAAAATGAATCTTGTGGATTCACCCAAAGGGGCATTGAATATTAATCAACTAGCGGAACAAACAGAATTGTATTCCGGAGCTGATATTGCGCACCTGTGTCAGTCTGCAATTGAGCAAGTATTTGAGGAAAGTCTTGAATCTGGGAATGTGAGAGGGGTTGAAAACGAAGATTTTCAAATACCACTTAAGGAAGTGAAGCCCAGTACAAAAGGATGGTTTGAATCCGCAAGAAACTACGCATTGTTCTCTAACGACAATGGAAATTTCAACGAGCTACTCGCATATATTAAGCAACATAAACTCTGATATGAACACGGATGTTATTCAGCAAATAGAAAATCTATTACACATCGAGCGCTTTAGTGACGCTAAAAAAATGGCTGGGCAATACGCATCAGAATACCCCGAAGATGGCTACGCTTATGCCTTGTTGTGTAGAGCCTTTCTCGGATTGGATGATGTTTCCAATGCTGATAGAGCGGTTAAAAACGCTTTGTCGTTGGCTCCTGACGAAGCGTATTTCGCATTCTTGATGTCAAAAGTCTGTCTTAGGAAAAAGCACTTTGAACCCGCCCGGTATTACGCGGAACAAGCAAATAAACTTGAGCCCGAAAACGAATATTATTTAATGCAATTGATGTATATGCACCTTCAAAACGGCGAGTTAAAACAAGCCAAGGTTGTTATTGATCAAATTTTAAAGCTTTTTCCCAATTCTTTCGAAGCGCATCAAGCAAAAGGTGAGCTGTGTCAAAAGCTAGAGCAGTATGACCAAGCCGCAAAACACTTTGAGGTAGCACTGAAGTACTCGCCGGAAGATGACTATTTACAGTATTCGCTTGCCTATTGTCACCTTGAATCTAAACAATACCATGAAGCTGTAGTTCACATGTTTAACCTCGTAAAACGATTGCCATCGGATCAAGGTTACTCGCGTGAGTTATTCCGAATGATTTCGCGCTACAAGTCGAAATCGCCGTTGAAGGGTGAAATCTTTTGGCAAAACCTACCACCAGAGTGTGAAGTTTTTTACGCTCACTATCTAGAGGCCAATGGCTTTTTCAATCGTTGGGCGAGTTGGCTTACAGGCACTGCTTGGTTGGGTGGCTTTGCGGTTTTAATCTGGCTGTTTTCTTTCGTGTAGGTCATCTAGTCCTTGAATCGACAGAAATTTAATATGTATACCCATTGCAACCCAACAACAGGCACACGTAGATCATGGCCAATCTTTTTTGCAAGGATTAAGAGAAAAGCCAAAAATAAAAGAACCACTGGCGCAAATTCGAATTATTGATGATCTGCACACCGACAACGGCAGCAGAACCCTAGAAGCACATTGCGATTTAATCCCAATGTTGCACTTCCCTTCAGCTTCGGTACTGAGCGGAACGCAGTTATATAAGGTGTTTACTAATTATCGGGAGTTGTATGTCTTTGTATGCAGGTAGATAAGATAAAACTTGTAATATGACATGGTTGATTAAGGTAGGCTGAGGGGCCTGTTATATGCCATTGGCCTATTCTTTGTGCTGCTTAATCCAGTTCGTTAGTTTTGGTGAGCGGCTTAGTACGTTTAACGGACATTTCATAGACTTACCCTGAGAAACAGAATATGTTTATTCAGAAGAAGCGCGTGTTACTACGAAGTTTCAGTAATAAGCACTGCTATAAATATTTTCATTCTTCAAAACTTAAACACGGATTAGATATTGGCCAAAGTAATTAAAAAAAATGAAAAAATAACGCGAATTATCCTGTATATTTTTCTTACTGCGGCGATTTTTTTAACATTTATTATGTTAAAAAATATCATAACACCAGTATACGGTAGCATTAATTCAATTCATTGGATTCCAGTTGATGCGAAATTATTAAATGCTTCAATTCAAACAACTACAACTCCCAGAAACTCCTCGAATTCAACCGTGTACACTTATTACGGCCCTCTGATTACCTACCAATATGATTTTGAGGGCGCTAATTGCATTGGACGTAGGGTTTGGTGGGTTGAAGGTACAGATAATGGACCCTTGGGACAACTAGCTTATAAATTTAAAGCCTATCATAAAGCTGGTAAGCCAATTCGTGTATTTGTAAATCCAGACAAGCCTTGTGAAGCTATCGCAGATAGATCTGTTCACTGGTCAAAATTAACAACTTCTGTGGTTATGCTTTTTGTGTTGTTACTTTTTGGGGGTGGCATCATATACCTTCTACTTAAGACGCGAAAAAAATTGTAAGGGGTTAGTTTCGAGTATGTTGAATCAATGCTAAGTATAAAGAGAACTTGGGAAATCCCTGTAAAAATATAATAAGCACTTCAAGTACGAAAGCAGTTACAACGCAATTCTTTCATTACTCGCTATCACTAAACAATAATAAAAACTGCTAGATACCACCTAAGGCTGAAGTGCGCGTTAAACGTCTACAATTTGTCTCAAGCAGCCCTCAAATACTCAATTCAAGAATGCCCGCTTTACGCTGTCAGCAGCCCAAATCGTTAAACCAATTAACAATAGAAAAAAGCTGTATTCACCAAATCTAATCAAAAAGTATCAAGTCTAATCTAACAAAAAGCGCCTAAGATCTTGTTCTTGTTGCATTACATGCAAAATAAAAACTTTGCTGCCCTCAAACTTATAAAAAATTCGACAGGGCTTCACGTAAAGTTCACAGTAATTAAGTGACGGTAGTTCAGAAACTGCCTTACCTGACTTAGGATGTTTTTTGAGTACATCTACTTTAGTGAATTCTGCTTAAACCAATTTTTTAGCGGCAACTAAATGTATTACTATTGTAATACTTGATACTAACCACACTCTACTCCACCAAAATCAACCCAATACCCAAACTCACCACGCTGGTTAAACACATCAAAGCCATCACTCGAAGTTTTAAGCTCTACATCCCCTACCCACCTTGCTTTTTCAATTAGCTTTAGCTCGTAGCGGTTTAAAGGGCGCGGGCATTTTAAGTAGAAATAATGATAGGCCTTACCCATGGCGCCTGGGTCAGCAGTAAACACATAAATGGTGTTATTTTCCATTTCAAATTCTTTGTGAATGTAGTCTCGGTCGGTAATTTGTGTTGCATCAAACATTACGCCTAGTAGGCCTAACGCTAGCTGGATAAACGCCACTGCTGCCAACACCACACTTAAAATGATAGAAACCCACTTACTTTTCACCAGTAGCCTAAGCTCACTTTGTCTTGTAAAAAGTAGGATTACCCCAGCGCAAAGCATAAGAAGTTTAATCCAACCCAACACATCGCCAACCTTCGACATAAACTTGGGGGAATGAAAGTTCAAGCCCCACAGCACACTACCGTGAAGGCTCTCTACCAATGGAAATAATATTAAAAAAAGCGCAATGAATAAGGGAATATTCAAGGCCGCAAAAGTTCTTCGCGGCGCTTGCTTGTCGTCCATACTTTGGTTTTGCTCTGCTTTTGTTGTCCCTAACATTACGCCAAACGCCCTTAAATCGGCGAACCGGGTGGTAGTGGTTCTACTTCAAAGGTACTTGGCCATGTTTTGCTGACCCAGTAAGTATCGAACTGCGTTTTTAAAATTTCGTACTGGTTGTCGTCGGCTTCATCGTCTAGCCATTCGCTAAATTCAAGCAATGCAAGCTCGGCTTCCATTCTCACCTCTGGTGCAAGCTTGTCGTTAGTTACCGCTTTCATGACTGCGTTTAATGCGACTAATTGTAAGCGTTTTGCCAGCGAGCTTTGCGCTTCGTTTTTATACCAGTGTACGTTAAGAATTTGCTTAATAAGCAGCTTCACCCCTACTTTTTTACGACGATCTTTAGCGCTTTGAACTTGCCACTCTAAGCGGTTTAAGCGTTCTGGGTGCAATAGCAACTCAAGCGCGAAATTCGACGCCGAAGCGGCAGCAGAAACGGGGTCTAACATTAACCCCATTTTGCCATTGAAGTGCTCGCGGGTAACATCGTCGCCATAGGCAGTAGGTGGAATTAGCGCTAATACTGATTCTGGAATAGTTAGGTAGTTGGCGGTGGTAGCTGTTATTAACTGTTGCATAGCGCGCTGCTGAACGTCGGGGGTCACAAACCGCTGGCCTTGCGCTTGGGTGTAGTCGCCCTTGCGCTCGTATTCATATACTAAACCGCCAACTTGCTTCGCTACCGCTTCAAGCTGGTAACGGTGAAGTAAGTAAATAGGAACCAAGGCATTTTCAAGCGACGAAAGGCTGCTATTTGGGCTTAAGGTATCTAAACCTAAGTTGGCTAGTGCCTGCTCGCGCACCTGTGAAATTTCATCAAACGCATCTAACGGGTTGCTTCCGTTTTCCCACATGTGGCCATTTGTTGATGAATGGCGGCTGCTGCGAGTATCGGGGTCAGACTTAAAACTCAAGCCGTTATTGCGGCCTTTCACAATAATCTTTGCCAAGGCTTCGGCCTCTTCTACGTCGCTGGCAAAGTCTTGATAACCATACGCAACGGCGTGAATATCCCACGCGCCTATGCCTCTATCATACGCGCCTTCAAGGCTAATTTTTCCGTTCTTAATGCTAATTTTAGGGTGAGGATAATCCATTACCGACGCACGGTCGTTTTCACTTGCCGCAAAGTTATGCGCTATGCCTAACGTGTGGCCTACTTCGTGAGCCGACAGCTGCTTAATGCGGTCAAGCGCTATTTCTTGCTGCAATGTGGTGTCGGTATTGCCGCCCTTAAACGGGCTGGTTAGGCCAAGGGCAATTAAATAATCTTGTCTTACGCGAAGCGAACCCAAAGTAACGTGACCTTTTACAATTTCACCTGTACGCGGGTCGACAACCGAAGAACCATACGACCAACCGCGCGTTGCGCGGTGTACCCAGTTAATTACGTTGTAGCGCACATCCATGGGGTCGGCCCCTTCTGGCAGCACTTTTACTTGAAACGCATCTTTATAACCGGCGGCTTCATATGCTTGATTCCACCAGCTTGCGCCCTCTTTAAGTGCGGTCATTACAGGTTCTGGAATACCTGGGTCAAGGTAATACACAATGGGTTCTACCGCTTCACTCATGGCCGCGTGCGGCGTTTTTTTGTGTAGACGATGGCGCGTAATAAAGCGCTGTTCAGTGGGCTCACTTATAGGTGTTGAATAATCGAAGTAGCTAAACTTCCAGTAGCCTGAGTATGGATGGTACACCCTGGGGGTATAGTTATCGTCTGGCAGTGCCACAAAAGAATGATGTAAATGCACCGACAAACTTTCTGGGTCGGGCGTTACCTGCTGAACGTATTCGCCCGGCTTTTTACCGGAAAACGTCACCAATGCTTCTAGTTCGGTGTTCTTTTCGAAGCCCTTGGTTTTGGGCAAATACACACCGCTTCGCATTTTATCTACACTGAAGCTACCTTGATTGGTGCGCGTCATACGATTGCCAATACCGTGAATATCGCTCAACAAGAAAGGCGTGTAGTCGATAAGGCTGGCGCTGTCGTTTTGGGCAACTAATGTAAAGCCGGCGATGACTGAGTCGGCAAAAGCTTCATCTATGCTTTGCTTTTCAGCATCGCTGCCGTGTGCTGCCCGATATTTGGTGTTGTGCTGTTTTAGCAATAGCTTATTGCCAAACTTTTCGAAGCTAACTAAACGGGTGTAGCCAAGCTGGCCCCTATCAAGGCCAATATCGTTTGAGCCTACGCCATGGGGCATGCTACTTTGAAACAAGTACTCGGCATTATTTGTTGGCACTGCCAAATATACTTTGTCGCTTTCGTCATCATAAAATACGGGGATAAGTCCGTCTTTTTTTGTCATTTCGCTGGTGAATTCACCAATACTTGGCAGTGCTGCCCAAGCTGAAAACGTAGACACGACAAACAATACCGTAAACGCAATGGCTGATTTACCCGATGCCTTTACTTGTCGCGCCGCTTTATGAAAAATGTTCAATTGCAGCATGCAGTTAGTCCTTTTTATTGTGATTCTCTAGCCTACCCTAAGTGATTGCTTTTTCCCATGGTTGTTCATCGTTTTAGCAATGTGGTTTGGTGTGATAACACCTCAGTATCAACAAAACGGTTTGTGTCGCGTTATCTATTATACAACTGTGAACATGCCCATGATGTGGCAGTAAAATGATCAAAATTGCTATTTGAAGGAGCAGTCGTCCACGGACGAAAAAACATGCTCTGATATGTGGCGTCCACATTCTTTTTGCTTAAACCTTCACTCAGATCGCAAGGAGATATGCACACCAATGGCTGCATTCTTTTTAACTTAGTTGATCTTAGTCAAACCCTCGCTTTGTTTGGCTTGTGGGGTTATTTTACCACTTATAGAATCCGCCGCTTTGTTTAAAGCGTCTAGTAGCGGTTTTTATATATGACTTCACAATATTCACCTGATACCTCTTCTTTAACTCAAAATGAAGACTCAGCATCAACATTGCCAACCCAAAAACTAATAGCGCCAGAGTTGTTAGCCCCAGCAGGCAGCCTGCGCAACATGCGTTATGCCTTTGCCTACGGTGCCGACGCGGTTTACGCTGGCCAGCCTCGTTATTCATTGCGCGTTAGAAATAATGAATTTAGCTTAGAGAACTTGGCGCTAGGAATAAAAGAAGCTCACGCTTTAGGCAAAAAGTTTTACGTAGTAAGCAACATTGCACCTCATAACAGTAAAATTGGCACGTACCTTAAAGACATAGCGCCAGTAATTGCTATGAAACCCGATGCATTAATTATGTCAGACCCCGGGCTTATTATGATGGTGCGCGATGCCTACCCAGATATGCCCATTCATTTAAGTGTTCAAGCCAATGCGGTTAACTACGCCACGGTGAAATTTTGGCAGTTACAAGGCATTGAGCGCGTTATTTTATCTCGCGAGCTTTCCCTTGAAGAAATTGAAACTATTCGCAGCCACGTACCAGATATGGAGCTAGAAATTTTTGTGCATGGCGCACTGTGTATGGCGTATTCGGGCCGCTGCTTGTTGTCTGGCTACATGAATAAACGCGATCCAAATCAAGGCACCTGTACTAATGCGTGTCGATGGTCTTACGATGTTAAAGCGGGCCAAGAAAACGAAACTGGGGATATTGTTCAAGTAACAGAAGTAAATAAAGCAGAAAGTGCCCCGCAAACCGTTATTCCCACATTGGGAGAAGGTGCACTTAGTACCCAAGTGTTCATGCTAGAAGAAAAAGAAAAACCGGGCGAGCTTATGCCTGCATTTGAAGATGAACACGGCACTTATATTATGAACTCAAAAGACCTACGCGCCGTGCAGCATGTCGAGCGTTTAACTAAAATGGGCATTCACAGCCTAAAGATAGAAGGTCGCACTAAATCACACTACTACTGTGCAAGAACGGCGCAGGTTTATCGTAAAGCCATAGATGACGCTGTGGCAGGAAAGCCTTTCGACACTGCCTTAATGGGAAGCCTAGAAACATTAGCTCACCGCGGTTACACCGAAGGTTTCTTGCGTCGTCACGCGCATCAAGCGTATCAGAACTATGAATACGGGCATTCAGTCAGCGATAAGCAGCAATTTGTAGGGGAAGTATCAGGGCGCTGCGAGAACACCGGCTTCGCTATTATTGATGTAAAAAACAAGTTTTGTGTTGGCGACTCGCTAGAGCTTATGACACCAAACGGTAATATCACATTTACGCTTGATGAAATGTTGAATAAGAAAAACCATAGTGTTACCGACGCCAAAGGCTCTGGCCACCAAGTAAGCATACCGTTGCCAAGCGATGTAGATTTAGATTACGCCCTACTGCTACGAAACTTAGATGAAGGCGTTGATACCCGTAATCCGTTTCGCAAAACTGACGGCGAAGTAAAAATTCAAACCTCAAGCGAGCGATAAAGCATGGCCCTGCTTATTCTTGACAGCTGCATTAACTGCGATATGTGCGAACCTGAATGCCCGAATGCCGCCATCAGTATGGGGCAAAACGTCTATGAAATAGATGCCTCGCGCTGTACTGAGTGCGTAGGGCATTACGACGCACCTACTTGTGTGGCTGTTTGCCCTATTGATGTAGTGAAGCCAGACCCAAATAATAAAGAGTCGCTTGACGATTTAGCTGAAAAATTTATTCGCCTAACCAGTTAAAAAACTGGTATCGAAGACCTGTTTCATTTTGTGAATAGACAAACATTACCCAAAAAAATGATAGATATCGGCGCTAGTGCGTATATTGGATTCATTAATTGACGATATGTGTCGAAACGAAATAAAACAGGACAATGCAATGAGTAACGAACGCGAATTTGATGTAGTTATTTTTGGTGCCACAGGTTTTACCGGCAAGCTCGTGGCCGAATACTTCCAAGCTCAGTATGGTAGTGACAGCAGTGTAAAATGGGCAGTAGCGGGTCGTAACGAAGCTAAACTAAACGACGTTAAGCAAGAGTTAGGCATTAGCGATAGCGTTGCAAGCATTGTTGCCGACGGTGACGATGCCGATGCGCTTGATGCAATGACCAAGCGCACAGCAGTAGTACTTACCACTGTTGGCCCTTATCAAACCTATGGCGAAAAGTTGCTTTCGGCCTGCGTAGATAACGGCACAGGTTACACAGACCTTTGCGGTGAGCCTGCGTGGATGCACCAAATGATCAATAAGTACGAAGCGAAAGCCAAAGAAACGGGAGCGAACATTGTGTTCTCTTGTGGTTTCGACTCTGTGCCCTTCGATTTAGGCGTTCATTACCTACAGCAACACGCCAAAAAGCAAACAGGCAACGTTATTGAGTACGTGAAGGGCCGCGTTCGCAAAATGCAGGGTACGTTTTCTGGCGGCACCGCGGCAAGTATGAAAGCAACCATGGCAGCAGCGCGTAAAGACAAATCAGTTATGGCAGCGTTGGTGAACCCGCATTCGTTAACCGATGGTGCGTCAAATCAGCCTCAGCCAGATGGCAACAAGCCTTACTTCGACGAGCAACTTGGAAGTTGGGTTGCCCCTTTTATAATGGCGGCCATTAATACTAAAAACGTGCATCGTACCAACTATTTAGGCGGCTACGCTTACGGCAAAACCTTTCAATACGATGAAATGATGATGACGGGCCCAGGCGAAAAAGGCGAAGCAACGGCTAACTACATTGCCAAAGACAAGTCACTAGCAAGTGACGATGGCCCCAAGCCCGGTGAAGGGCCAAGTAAAGAAGAGCGTGAAAACGGCTTTTACGATGTGATGTTTGTGGGAACCGCGACCAATGGCCATATGCTTGCAGTGTCGGTTAAGGGTGATAAAGACCCGGGCTATGGGTCTACAAGCAAAATGATTTCTGAATCTGCACTTTGTTTATGTAAAGACGTTAAATTATCTGGTGGCTTTTTTACTCCTGCTGCAGCGCTTGGCGATAAACTCATTAGTCGCTTAGAGGAAAAAGCTGGCCTAACTTTCGCTATCGAAAAATAACGCTTAGTATTTCTATGATAAATTGAGTGCTGAAAAGCGCTGATAAAAAAGCTGAACATTCCCATGTTCAGCTTTTTGTTATTGAAAATTGTTATGGTTCTAAGCAAGCACGGTTTTAATCGCTTTCACGCAAGCATCTGTTTCGTCTGGTGTTCCTACGCTAATACGAGACCACGAGCCGTAGCCAGGCCACGTGCGCCCCACTACCTTTACCCCTTGGGCTTTCATTTTCTCCGCAAATTTATCGTGAGGCATACCGGTATCCATGAAGATGAAATTACCTTGTGGGTTTGGCGCATACGGCTGATTTAACTCTTTCGCTACTTTCACCAGCTTGTCACGTTCGGTTTTTATGCGTGTGCGCATGTTATTTAAGTTGTCATGGTCATCCATACTTGCCATACCAGCTACTAACGCTAAATAATTAACACCACCCATGCGAAGCATGCTGCCCATCTTTTTAGCTTGTTCAGCCGGCATAATTGCATAGCCTAAACGCTGACCTGCCATGGCATGGATTTTTGAGAATGTGCGACATATAACCACGTTGTGTCCTTCTGCTACCAACTTAGATTGCACGTTAGCAGGGTAAGCATCTGACATTTCAATGTAAGCTTCATCGATAAACACTTGTGCCTTTTTCGAAACCCGTTTCGCAAAGGCCGTGAGTTTTGCGGCATCGACCATACTCCCTGTTGGGTTATTTGGGTTGCACACATACACTGCGGTGGTATCGTCTGTTACTGCTGCTTCAATGGCGTCTAAATCAAAAGTCATATTGGCAGCTAACGGCACATAGGTTACGTCTGCGCCCATAAACTCTGCGCCTCGAGGCACGCCTTCGTATGTGGCCATAGACGTAACCAGCTTATTTCCATTTTTTGTGATCCAGTCAGCATAACCAAATAAGATAGGTGAAGAGCCATTTGTGATTACGATTTGCTCTTCCGCAACGCCTTCTTGTTCAGCAATTTTCTTAGCCAATACACTCACAGTGGCATCGGTATAGCGAGCTAAGTTTAAAAGTTCGCTTTGCATTGCTTCTACGGCATTTTTAGATGGACCAAACGCGTTTTCGTTTGACGACAAGCGAATTAGGCCGTCATTGACGTTTGGGGTTGCTGATGGAAAATGCTCGGTTGGCATACCTGCAGCATGCAATTCGCCCAATATGCTGTCAACACTTGTAGTAAGCGCTACTGCACCTGCCCCTAACCCTAATGATTTCAACCATTGACGGCGTGATGCATTCACGCTTTGTTCTTGTAACTTCCACTGTGCATTTCTGTTCATATTTCGCTCTACCCTTCATCCGTACTCTTTTAAGACTAAAGGCTAACTTTTAAGCAATCAATAGCATGGAAAATATAAACCATTGACTTAATTGCACTTCCTTCGGGCAACAAGTGCACTAAGAATGACAGCATCAGAAAGCATACTGCGTTGAACTGTTACATGGCGGTGCAGAGCGTTTGAACTAATTTTTCTGTTTGCGATGAATGACATTTTTAAGCTGTCAATTTCTTAGATTCCCTGTGAATTCATCTCGCCACAGACAATGAATTACTGCTTTACACTATTTAATAACGTAAACCGTACCCGCAAAAAGCAAGTATGAACAAAATAGAATTGATCACCTGCTAATTAACGTAATTGAACAGGAGGTAATGATGGCTAAGGATCATGGTAAGCAAATTAAAAACGATGACACCTACGAGGCACTTCGTGATGAGGGCTACAGTAAAGAGAAGTCTGCTCGTATTGCTAATGCGCAAGCTAACAGCACCCAAACGCCTTCTAAAGATGGCGGCAAAGGCAAGAAATACGAAGACCGCACTAAAGACGAGCTTTACCAAAAGGCAAAAGAAATAGGCATTGAAGGCCGCTCTAACATGAACAAAGATGAATTAATTGATGCCCTGCGCAGTCATTAACACATCGTTTTGTTCGGAGCAGGCTAACAATTAAATTCAGGCAGTTAGGGCTTGGGCTTGGTCTTGCTTTTGATGTTTTTAATACTTGCAACGCTCAACATACATAAGCGTGTTATCGCCCTGCCACCTCTTGTACTCATGCTTACACACGAAAATTAAAGAGGTGGCCGATTGCTAGATTTAGTCGGTACTACTCTACCATGCAGAACGCGTTAAGCTTGTTTCCATCAAGATCGCGGAAATACCCGGCATAAAAACCTTTTTCAGCGCCTTCTGGTCGAAAACCAGGCGCACCTTCACATGTGCCGCCAAGCGACAGCGCTTTGTCGTAAAACGCTTTTACTTGCTCTGGTGTTTCTAGGTAGAACGCCGCCATGTTGCCATTTCCTTTTTCGGCTGGCTGCTTATCAAAAGGGATAGTAACGCCAAACGAGGTTTCTTCCGGTTTACGAGCCCACGCAATAAAATAGTTATCTTCTTCCATAAAACGTGATGCTCCAATAGTTCCAAGCAGCGCATCGTAAAACTCACCAGCTCGCGCCAAATCGTTTGTTCCTACTAACATGTAGCCAATCATAATTATCTCCTTAAATGAAATTTGGTTACCGCAAATCCATCATATTCATTGACTACTGACAGTAAGTGTCAGTAGTGTTTATTTATTCTTAAAATCTTTCTGGGCGAATGGACGACTAACATGCGAAAAGCAGAGCGACTAAATGAAATAGTGCATCATTTGCGGCGAATGCATCAGGCGATAACAGCTAAGACGTTGGCCGAGGCTTTCGAAGTTAGCCCACGAACTATTTATAGAGATATACAAGACTTAATTAACGCAGGTACGCCTATTACGGGCGAAGCAGGCGTGGGGTACATGATTGACAAACAGTATCACTTGCCACCCATAATGTTTGACGCTGATGAAATTGAAGCAATAGCCTTAGGGATAAGCATGGTAAGCAACTGGACAGATGAAGCGTTTGCTGAAAAAGCCAAAAGTGCTTACTGTAAAATTCAAGCCACGCTTACCGCCCCCATGATCCATGAGTTAACCCAAATAAGCACGTTTTCGGCGCCAAGTCGTTACAAGATTCCGTGGGAAGTCAATTTTACTGAGGTCAGAGAGTGCATTCGACGAAAACAGTTTGTATCGTTTAACTACTTAGACTTAGACAAGCAAGCAACTCAGCGAACCATTAGGCCATTGGCGCTTATTTCGTTCAGCCCAGTGTGGCTTTTAGTGGGCTGGTGTGAATTACGCCAAGATTTTAGAAATTTTCGGCTAGACCGTATAACCGATTTTACGAAATCACCTCAACACTTTAAAGACGAAAAAGGTAAAGCGTTGGCAGACTACCTAAAACATCACAACGACTGCACGTAACCGAAATACTTCACCGTTTAAAAGGCATCATCAACATGGCTTTGTAGCTGGGCTGCGAATCACCTATGCCTGTGTCGTTGGTTTTAGCATCTTGAAATGTACCAAATAAACGATCCCATAAAATGCAAAAGCAGCCGTAGTTGGTATTGCTTTCACTTATGACCTTGGAGTGATGATGAATATGATAACGATTGGTAGTGAAGAACCACCCTACCACTGCTGAATTTAACTGAAGATTACTATGCGCGAGTATTGCAGTTACCGCCGTTAGTGAGACAAACGTTGCCCCCACTGCTTCGCCGCCCAAAAGAAAACCTACAATTGCCCTAGGAAGAATAAGAAAAAATGCTTCTATTGGGTGGTTAGCAACCGCATTCAAGCCACTCAACTTTTTAAACGCATGATGCGCACTATGGCCTGACAACCGCCACAACCACTCCCAACGATGCGAAGCTCTGTGATACCAGTAGTTAACGAACTCGTATGCAGCGAAAATAAGCAACACCTGCGCAACAATGGGCCACTGCGAGGGCCAGATGTCTAACTGCCATGCCTGGCTTAAGTGTGCCATCCAAGTAAAAAGCGAGGCTTCATAAAAGGTTTCGATAGCTGCGTAAGCAGCACCTGAAACAACCACAAACCCTAAAAGTGCCACATTTTCACCAGCGCTTTTTTTCCATTCAGGCCGAGCGGGAATAACGATTTCTAAGAGAGTGATAAGGCAAAAAGCCACCACGATAAACAAAGTGTGCGCATCAATTGAGGCGTAAGTATGTGCCAGATACAACGAAACTATAATAAAAGTAGGTTGTAACGCCCAATATACTCCTGCGCGCAAGATGCGCTTTAATGGCGAAGCACTGGTAATGCTAGGTTGCGTTTTCATCTCTATTCCCTGTTTGGCAACATGTAAAAGCTTTCATAAAGCATTGCTTCACTAAAAGACTATTACACGATATTTCAACTGACTATCAGTGTAGCCATAAATACGCTCACAGGATATTTCTGTTTGTAACAAATACTTTCAAACGGCTTGTATCAACAATCGTCAAAGCATCGATGTATCGTCTTCTATGTTGAGTTTTCTCTAAAACCTTTATGAATACCACATACAGGTTTTCTCGAACAAAACCAAAGCATGACAATAATTCATATAAAAATGAAATTAAGTCATTTTTATTCATGTTTGATAGCGCGTATAACGTACATATAGCTTTTACAGCATTCAAATTACTCGGTTTAATCTTAGGAATAGAAGCGCACTCTCATGAACACAAACTTTTCTTTCTCTATTAACAGCGTTCAGTTTAACGAGGACTATCGCCCTTCTAAAAACACGCGAATTACCACAAACTTTGCGAATTTAGCCCGTGGCCCACGTCGAAAGGAGAACCTGCAAGACGCCTTAAGTATGATTAACAATCGCTTTAATGCACTGGCCAACTGGGACAACGAACAAGGCAACCGTTATTGTGTAGAGTTAGAAATTGTCTCTGTCGATATTGATGTGGAAGGCAATGGCAATACCTTCCCCACTATCGAAATTTTGAAAACGAATATTATTGATTCGAAAACGGGCAAACGTACCGAAGGTATTGTGGGAAACAATTTCTCATCTTATGTGCGAGACTACGACTTTAGCGTGCGCTTATCGAATCACAACCGGGGCCAGTCGTCGTTTAGTGTGCCAGAAGACTTTGGCGATTTGCACGGAAAGCTTTTTCAGCATTTCGTAAATTCAGATGCATACAACGCCCATTTCTCTAAGCTTCCAGTTATTTGTTTAAGTGTGTCAGACACCAAAACCTATCGTAGAACTGAAAACCAGCACCCTGTGCTAGGCGTTGAATACCAACCTAATGAGTCGTCGCTCACAGAGCAGTATTTCAAAAAAATGGGCTTAAACGTGCGTTACTTCATGCCGCCCAATAGCGCCGCGCCTTTTGCATTTTATTTCTTTGGTGACTTGTTAAACGACTACACCAATCTAGAACTGATAAGCACCATCAGCACAATGGAAACATTTCAACGAATTTATCGCCCAGAGATATACAACGCGAACGCACCGGCGGGGCTAAGCTATAAGCCTAGTTTGAAAAACAGCGACTATTCATTAACACGCATTGTGTACGACCGTGAAGAGCGCAGCCAACTAGCCGTTGAGCAAGGCAAGTTCGTTGAGGAAAACTTTATTAAGCCTTATCAGCGCAAATTGGAACAGTTCACCGCAAGCTATGCGTAATGCTTGCAACGCGCCAATAGCTGTTTTCGCCGTTGCTCTGGGTCTTTTTTTGCTCTGCGTCTACAACGTTATGAATGTACAGCTCAGGGCGCCAGTAATGCATCTGGCTGTTAAAAATACCGCTGGGCCTAGTGAGTGCCGCGCAAACCGCTTTTGTTAAACAGATTAATTTTATAAGAATTGTAATACATGAAAAAACTACTACCCACTTCACTTGCAGGCAGCCTTCCGAAACCTTCGTGGTTGGCACAACCAGAAACCTTGTGGTCGCCCTGGAAACTAGAAGGCAGCGAGCTGCTAGAAGGAAAACAAGACGCGCTTCGCGTTACGCTTCAAGAGCAAACCGCCGCTGGCATTGATATTGTTTGTGATGGCGAGCAAACGCGCCAACATTTTGTGACAACCTTTATAGAACATTTAGACGGTGTAGATTTCGAGAATCGCAAAACAGTGAGAATTAGAAACCGCTACGACGCCAGTGTACCCGTGGTAACCAGCGCTGTTACTCGCCCCAAGTCAGTATTTGTTGAAGACGCAAAATTCTTACGCGCTCAAACAGACAAGCCGATAAAGTGGGCGCTACCTGGGCCTATGACGATGGTTGATACCTTGTACGATGACCATTACAAAAGCAGAGAAAAGCTAGCGTGGGAATTTGCAAAAATTTTAAACCAAGAAGCGAAAGAGCTTGAGGCCGCGGGCGTAGACATTATTCAGTTTGACGAGCCTTCTTTTAACGTGTTCTTCGACGAAGTTAACGAATGGGGTATCGCTGCTCTTGAACGCGCTATTGAAGGGCTAAAGTGTGAGACTGCCGTTCATATTTGCTATGGCTATGGCATTAAAGCCAACACCGACTGGAAAAAAACGCTAGGTTCTGAATGGCGTCAATATGAAGAAAGCTTCCCCAAACTGCAACAATCGAACATTGATATGGTTTCACTTGAATGCCACAACTCTCACGTTCCTATTGAATTAATTGCGCTGCTTAAAGGCAAAAAGGTGATGGTGGGT
Organism: Alteromonas gracilis; assembly: GCF_043642145.1. Taxonomy (GTDB): domain Bacteria; phylum Pseudomonadota; class Gammaproteobacteria; order Enterobacterales; family Alteromonadaceae; genus Alteromonas; species Alteromonas gracilis_B. The sequence goes on along the minus strand of NZ_JBHZRZ010000012.1, from coordinate 5,456 downwards.
GCAATAGATGTAGCAACTAACACCATTGAAACTCCGGAAGAAGTCGCCGCCACACTGCGCGAGGCGCTAAAATACGTTGACGCAGAGAAGCTTTATCCTTGCACAAACTGCGGCATGGCACCGCTGTCTAGAGCCGTAGCGCGTGGTAAACTTGAAGCACTAAGCGCTGGCGCTGAAATCGTTAGACAAGAACTGCTAAAAAGCAGCTACTAAACTGGGCTTGGCCTATTTGATAGTGTGAATTAATGCCAAGGTAAAAAGACGTTTTGTGACTTTCTACCTTGGCTTAAATCATTTCTTAGCTACCTACGGCATTCATTTACGTTGATTGTTTGCAAGTCGCGTCAGGAGTACTTATTTTATCGCAATGTAAACGTCGATATGATTTCCATTCACGTAGTGCTCGAAGTCTAGGGTGAAGCGCCTTTCATCCTCTGGCTTATCTTGGGTGAAATAACGCCAAACTTCACTCCATGCGTCGATAGCAATTTGCGGCATGTCTCCTTTGTGCGTGAAGACTAAGTACTTTCCAGTGGGAATAGTGATGTGCTCTATTTCACGTTGTTCGGGTATGTCGTCGGGTACATGTTCTCCATCGAAACCCGCCAACACGCGGAAGTTTCCGGTGTGATCAGACTCATACTCAGAATAAACGCCATACACTCTTTCGCCGCCCATATAGTTTACGGGCACGGCATTGTCGAACTTTTGCCACAGTGCAGGAATTTTCCCTGTATCAGCAGAAAACTCCGCTTCGTTGTTTGTCACCACTGAAAAGCCTTGTATTGCTATTGTTGATGCTAATTCTCTTATTTCCATATGCTAAATCCTGAGTACGTAAGTTTCGAGAGAGCTATTGTCTTGCCATATTTGTAATGACGTTTTTATATTTACATTCTTAAATTGGCGTTCTTATAAAGGCATAAGCGCTTTGAAAAAACTGCGATGCCCTATTTTTTAGGTATTTTAAACATACTACAGCTCAACATGGTAAATATAGACCTGACGCATTTCAATTCTTGTTTTCTCTTAACGTTACCCCTTTCACACTATTTCACAGGTTATTTAGAAAAACGTTTTCTAATAGCAAAGTGCCTTTAGAAAACGCGAGTAAGTGCGACATGTGAACTCAAAGCTTGAAGTGCACGTTTAAGACTCTACTAAGCTATTTGGTTTTATGTAAATAAATACAGGGATTTAAGATGAAACACTACGCGATTAACACAGAAGTAGAATGGGAATGGGGTAACGGCAGCGCCACGGGTAACATTCGAAAGAAATACACCGAAGACGTAGAGTTAACCTTGAAGGGCTCGTCGGTTAAACGCGAAGCCAGCGACAGCGACCCGGCTTATCTCATCGAACAAGACGATGGTAGCGAGGTACTAAAATCTCATAGCGAGCTTAAAAAAGCATCGTAATGAGTGTTAAAGCTGGAGCTAAGGGTGTAACTAAGCCTGAAAAGGCGGCTGAGAACTCTTCATTTTTTAGTGGCAGTGATGTGGTAACCATTGCCCGTTCGCTTATTGGCAAACATCTTTATAGCCACGTTGATGGTGAAGTAACCGGCGGAATAATTATTGAGACTGAAGCCTATTGCGAACGAAGTGACTTAGCGATGAAAAAGCATCTTAAGCGACGCCCATCATCGATTGAAACACTTAAACGCCGTGGCGGCATAGCCTACATTTACACGGTTTACGGGCACCACAGCTTGTTCAATATTGTTACCAATAACGAAGGGCATGCTGATTCAGTGCTAGTTCGTGCCATTGAACCAACCACAGGCATAGACGTGATGGTGAGTAGAAGAAACGGAAATGACCAAAAAAGAAATTTGTGTTCAGGCCCAGCTAAGCTCACTCAAGCACTTGCGATTACACCAAAGTTTAATGGTGTTCCTATACCCATTAACCGCATTCCTATTTCTCAAAATAGCGAAAAGCCAGTGTGGATTGAAAATTCAGGAGAGTCGATCCCCTACTCGCAAATTAAGGTTACGCCACGCATCGGAATCGACTATGCCGAAGAGGATGCAAAATTGCCGTGGCGTTTTAAGCTAGTGTAACGTGGCTCACATAGCGTTTGAGGCTTAGTTACAACATTTATAAGCGCTACATTTACAAACGCATTTTTATTAGAGCCGCTTCGTGCGTACATTACACGTTGCTGTTAGTCGATGTACCCGCTTGCTTTGCGAAACCATAAGTTAGCTTACAGTCGATATATTTAAGCAGTTTGTTAACCACACGCGGCACTGCTATCTCGCTGTCAGTATTTTCAGCTTCTACATAAATATCGCAGTCATCGTACTGTATTTGCTGGCGAATAACATAGTCGTTTAGTTGATCAAACAAGGCCTCTTTTAACGGCACCATACCTACAAACACGTTAGACGCTTCGCGCTTAATAAAATAAGCCCCGTCGATTTCTCGTTTAAGCGTATACGCTTGCATAGCATCTAATTGTGTTAAGCGAAAATGCACACTGGTTTCTGGTTTTGTCACGTTTACTCTCAACTAAAGCTGTTAAATAATTAAAAATAAAGTGGCTGCCGTAGCTGCGCCCATGGTTAAGTTGAATTGTCTGCGCCGAATAGGAGAGCTTAACCACACGCGTATTTTAGCGCCTACAGCGGCCCAAAGCGATATGCTGGGAAAGCCAATAACAGCAAACGCGGTAACAATAGCAATGCCAGATTCTGTGTAATGTTCACCAGGCAATGAAAACGTGCCTACGCTTGCTAACGCCATCATCCACGCTTTGGGGTTTATTAATTGAAACAGTGCCCCTTCCCACCATTTGAGCGGCCCTTGGCGTTGGGTAGTTTTAACTTCCATTGCATCAACTGGCGCGGTCGCAATTTTAAATGCCAGCCACAAGAGATAAGCCACGCCTAGTACTTTCAATACATCGTAAAGCATAGGGAACAGTGTAAACAGGGCGCCAATGCCCAAAAGCGTGCTAATCATTAAGCCTGCAACACCAATAACAATACCAAACATATGAGGTAGCGACTTTTTGTAACCATATTGCGCGCCCGAGGCTAGCAACATCATATTGTTTGGGCCAGGTGTGACAGTACTAATAAATGCAAACGTGGCTAGAGCCAAAAGTAGAGAGGTTTCCATGATGTTCCTTATTAGTTAGGAAAAGCAATGTATCGCGCTTGAAACAGTTTCTCTTGCGCGCTGTCATACTCAAATAAAGGGATAGTGAAAGCGCAGTCAGAAAGTGTGGAATAAAACAAGCTGAGTTCCCACTCGCGTACGCTTGGAATAACAATACAGCAATTTTGATGTATGCATTAGATCCAAAAAATCTCAAAAACGGCCATACAGCTTACTAATTCTGAACGCTGTATGGTAGATATTCACCAATATCTGTATGGTGAAAACAACATTATACTTAGACTATAGTTATCTGTATGCATAAGGCACGACTTTACACGGGGTTTCGATGACACTTTATGAAACATTAGCCTGCGAATTAAAAGCGCAAATTGAACGCGGCTTCTTCAAAGCTGGAAACAAATTGCCTTCCGTAAGACAGCTATCTTCAGAACACCAAGTCAGTATTGCGACCGTGCAAGAAGCATACAGAATGCTAGAGGCGCAGCAATATGTAGAAGCCAAACCCAAGTCGGGTTATTTCGTTTCCAGCAATGTATCTGTAGGTAACACACCGCGCATGACCAAGCCACCACAGCGCCCCATGGACGTGTCTCAGTGGGAAGACGTTTTAGATACCTTGCTAAATACTTTTAGTAAAGATAGAGACATTAAAACCCTGTGTCAGCTTCAGCATGCCATGCCTAACATGACCGCTAAAACACTGAAGCCGCTTAATAAACGGCTTCATGAGTTAACAAAGCACCGCGCTTTAGATGGCATGGTATACGGCGATGTGAAAGGCGATGAGCAGCTTCGAACCCAGTTAAGTCGCCTTGCCGCTGCGTCTGGTTGTGTATTGCAGCCTGACGAGTTCATTGTAACCTCTGGTTGCCAAGAGGCCTTGTCTGTATGCCTGCGCGCTGTTGCAAGTGCTGGGGATATTATCGCCGTGGAGTCTCCCGGTTTTTACGGCGCTATGCAGGCCATAAAAGGAGCAGAGCTAAAGGCGCTAGAAATTCCCACAGACTCTGCCACTGGGTTAAGTTTAGAAGCGTTGAAACTAGCGCTTGATCAGTGGCCGATTAAAGCCATTTTAGTGGCCCCAACGGTGAATAACCCCCAAGGCTTTGTGATGCCAGATAGCAAAAAGCAGGCACTGTACGAACTTGCCCGAGAGTACGACGTTGCAATAATTGAAGACGACATTTACGGTGACATTGCTTTCACCTACCCTCGCCCCAGAACAATAAAGTCATTTGATGAAGACGGACGTGTTTTGTTGTGCTCGTCGTTTTCTAAAACGCTGGCACCTGGTTTTCGGGTAGGCTGGATTGCACCTGGTAGCTACAGAAACAAAGTATTACACGTAAAGTATGTAAGCAGCTCTATGTGCCCAACGCTACCCCAGTTGGCAATTGCCAGTTTTATTGAGCAAGGAGGCTATGACAAACATGTACGTGCCATGCGCCAATATTATCTAAGTGCTCGAGACGCTCTCCGCGCAGACATTAAGCGCTATTTTCCACCCGATACATGCGTAAGTTACCCGCAAGGCGGCTATGTTCTGTGGGTTGAGCTAAATGCCAAATACGACTCGGTTAAATTAGCTGATGAAGCTAAAAGCGAAGGCATTTACATTGCTCCGGGTCAGCTTTTTTCAGCAACAGGAAAATACCGCAACTGTCTTCGGTTTAATTTTATCGATAGTTCACAAACGGCGCGTACCGCTGCCATTCAACAGCTTGGTGAAATGATCGCAGCGCAAGACAGACTTAATTCAGCTTGATCCACATCAACGCAGCATTGCTTTAAGTCCGGCACACTTTAAACATCAAAACTTCTACGCGATACCTTCTATGCTTACGCTCGTGAATAATACAGATGCAAACGATGAGATTGTGCCCGAAAATCATGGGCTATATCGCCTTTATTTAAAGCCTAACACACAAATGGCTATTGAGACTAAGCCCGTGTTTGGTGCCAATATCACGCTTCACAGCAGTGTGCTAAAGCACGACAACTTTATAGCCACACCAGACAACATACTGGGCTGGCTAGATCACGAGGGCCTGTCACATTTCGCAGTCAAGATTGAAACCGCATGTACAGAAAATGAAGCATCGCCCGTGCTGTTGCCATCTCAATTTTTAAATGCCGAAGGCGGCATACTAAGGGTAACCTCGCCAACACGAATATATTTGATTAGCAACACGCCAATAGACATTAACAAACGCGGCCTGTGCCTGTTCACCCCCGTAAAATAAAAATTGGGGTCAGAGTCTGAGGGATCCCCACGAATTTAATTTCATACGGTTCCAGCCCAGGCCTTGTCGGTAATGGAGC
>NZ_JBHZRZ010000011.1:0-131516 GCF_043642145.1 Alteromonas gracilis | reverse complement strand
GTGTACCGTCTGGATTTGAAGCGTGACGTCCTTTCGTTTTCTGTTTAAAGAGAATAAGCGTACAGGCGAAGGCGTTGCTTCTTACTATGTAGCTGTTATCAAAACGCTTCGGTCGACTGGTCGCTTGGGCGTAGAGGTGACAAATACACTGCCATGTATTACCACTGTCCAGCGAGTAAAAGTGTGGTTTGCGAACGCGTCCGACGACATCCCACCCTAGTGCTAAAACTTCTCTTAACCAAGGCGATTTATACCCTGCGTCGGTGACAATAATGGGCCGACAGCGTGAGGGTAATATAGCGTGCAACGCCCTTAAGAATGCTTTGTGCGTAGCGGGTTTCTCTTTCGTCTTGTTGCAGTGCACTTCTTGATAAAGTGTGATGGGCCGACCTTTTAAAGATATTGCCGCGCGTAAAAGAAAGTGCGCTTTACGGTCGTCTAAATCTGACCAGTCGATTGAAATGACGGGGCGTGATGTGCCGCCACAAAATAGTTGGCATATAGATGCATAGATAAGCGGTGTTTCACTTAACAAATTTGGGTTTGAAAGCAAACGGTCGGCACGTTTAATCCGATGTTTTTCAAAGGCTTTAGTATTAATTCCTCGACCTATGCTTGTTACAGTTGCAGCGCTTCCGTTGAGCAAGCTTTTCACGCACGCTGTTACCGCATTTAGTCGAGTTTTATGCATGTTATAGCTGACAAGCGAAACGACTTTGTTCACAATAGTTAGGGCATTCATGGTTGTTTGGTCTCAGTGATGTTTGGCGATTGATCTGATCACCAAACATCATGAATGTTCCTATCTTTTTTATCTCATTGATATCGCTATATTATTTGAGGGGATACCTCAGACTCTGACCCCAATTTTAGCTGGCGAGGCGTTGCAGAATGTCTTGTAGCATTGCTTTGCTACAGCCGAAATTAATTCTGAAATGATCGGCTTTGTGAAAATCTATGCCTGGTGATGGCCCAACACCTTTTTCTTCCGCCCATTGCTGAACGTTTTCAACACCCAGCCCACTGGCATCTACCCAAGCAAGAAAGGTTGCATCTGCTTTTAGCATTCGCAAGCCGTCAATACTATTAATGGTATTGAACACCATGTCTCGATTTTCACGCAGGTAAGCGAGTTGCCGCTGGTGCCAATTGTCGCACTGAGTAAACGCCGCTTCAGTTGCTGCCAAACCTAATACGGTAACCCAAGGCACAATGCCAGCAGCGGCATTGGTAAATGCTTGGCGAAGCTTGCGGTTGGGAATAATGGCAAACGAAGTGCCTAACCCCGCAATGTTAAATGTCTTACTTGCCGCCATTAAAGTAACGCTATTCTCAGCAAGCTTTACCTCACGTCCGGCAGGAATGTGCTGCTTACCCTCTTCTAATATAAGGTCGCAATGAATTTCATCAGAACAAAGCGTTACGTTGTTTGCGTTACAGATATCAGCAATGCGATCGAGCTCAGTTTTTGAAAGCACTGATCCCACTGGGTTCATTGGGTTGCAAAGAATAAACAGTTTGCATTTTGGGTCTGCAGCTTCCCTTCCCAATGCATCAAAATCCAGAGTGTAACGTGCTCCCTCAATTTCATTGATGGTATCTGAGATTTCGCCTTCTGCAGTTTGCACTACCGTTCCAATATCCACCCTATCAAGGCCATTAAGCTTTGGTGCCGCCAATAACGGCGGGTAGTTAGGGGTTTGAATAAGTACTTTATCACCAGGCTCGCAATATGCTTTGCATGCCACATTAAATGCAGGGACAACACCTGGTGTCCACACAAGCCAATCAGGCTGAATGTCCCAGTCATGCTTCTCTTTAAGCCACCTTACCACTGCTTGAATTGCGCCTTGGTGATGCGCAGGCAAAATGTAGCCCATGTTGCCGTGTTCAACACTCGATGAAATAGCGTCTAGGATTGGTTGAGCACAACGAAATTCTGTGTCGGCGACCCACGCAGGAATAACATCTTTCCCTTTGTATTTTTGCCATTTAAACGAGAAAGTATCTTTTCGAGAAGGGGTGTTATCGAATAAAGCGCTCACATTACATCCTGTTGCATTATTAACTTATATCAACAGTCTAGAATTTTAGCGCGTTTTAAACTAGAGGCGAGAGATGAATAATCGGAATTTTGCTATATCGAATTGTACTTAGTTAGAGGTTAATTTAAACGATAGGGATATTTAATTCGTTTGTGAAACCGCTTCTTTTGACTTTTGGATAAGTTCTTCCATATTCAATGGTTTAGCCAAAAAGCCTGATACTTGTAACTTACGTGCTTCCATAACAAGATCTTTATTAGGGTCGGCAGTAATCAACAAAAATGGCACGTTAAGACCGGAAGAATGGCAGGTCTTCAACAAGCTTAGCCCATCATAATCGGGCATGACCTGGTCGCTGATGATCAGACTTATTGATTCAGAGGTTTGCTGTAGCAAAAAGTCTCTAGCAAATTTACTACGCGTAAATGGATAAACAACAGCATCCAACTTTGTTTCCAACGCGTCGGTAATAATATCAAGCGTAATCGGATCATCTTCAACAACGGCTACAGAAAACACTTCCCTTTCCCCTTTTCATTCATTTTATTGGTGCAATTTTAACGCAGCTTTGCTGACGTAATGATGCAACAGCTTTTCATCTTCAAGCATAGGGGTTTATCTGAAATTACACTACTCATCTTTGGTCGATATTTTCCGATTTCTCACACCAGAAACCAAAATAAAAAATGCCAGCGAAAGCTGGCATTTTAAAAGTCAGTTTAAGCCTTTGTGTAAAACTAAGACTTAGGTGCGCGTGATGCGCGCTTACGCTCGTTTTCAGTAAGAAGTTTCTTACGAATACGGATTGATTCAGGTGTTACTTCTACTAGTTCGTCATCATCGATGAACTCAAGCGCTTGCTCAAGTGACATCTTGATTGGTGGAACTAGAGTTTGCGCTTCGTCAGTACCAGAGGCACGAACGTTTGTAAGCTGCTTACCTTTAAGTGCGTTTACAGTTAGGTCGTTGTCACGGCTGTGAATACCAATAACCATGCCTTCGTACACTTCAACACCGTGACCGATGAATAGACGGCCACGCTCTTGAAGGTTAAACAGGGCGTTAGTTAGTGCTTTACCGTTGGCATTAGCGATTAGTACACCATTCTTACGTTTACCAATGATACCGCCTTTGTACGGACCGTAGTGATCGAACGTGTGGTACAACAAACCAGAACCTGATGTCATCGTCATAAAGTCTGTTTGGAAACCGATTAGACCGCGGCTTGGAATGACGAAATCGATACGAACACGACCTTTACCATCTGGAGACATATCGGTCATTTCGGCTTTACGCAAACCAAGCTGCTCCATAATAGAGCCCTGGTGCTGCTCTTCACAGTCGATAGTAAGTGTTTCGTAAGGTTCTTGTGTTTCGCCATCAACTTCTTTCAGAATTACTTCTGGACGCGATACTGCAAGCTCGTAACCTTCACGACGCATGTTTTCAATAAGAATACCTAGGTGAAGCTCACCACGACCTGATACGCGGAACTTATCAGGGTCTTGAGTTTCTTCAACGCGAAGTGCCACGTTGTGTACTAGTTCGTCGTTAAGGCGCTCTAGAATGTTACGTGACGTTACATACTTACCTTCTTTGCCTGCAAACGGAGATGTGTTTACTTGGAAGGTCATAGTTACAGTAGGCTCATCAACCGTTAGTGGAGGAAGCGCTTCAACCGTATTCTGGTCACAAATGGTGTCAGAGATCTTAAGCTCGCCAAGACCTGTGATAGCAATAATGTCGCCTGCATGCGCAGATTCAACTTCGTGACGTGCAAGACCCAGATAGCCGTAAACTAGACCAACTTTACCGTTGCGTTTTTCACCATCAGCAGTAACAACCGTTACTTGTTGGTTTGGCTTAACTGAACCGCGCTTAACACGACCTACACCAATTACACCCACATAAGAGTTATAATCAAGCTGAGAGATTTGCATTTGGAAAGGACCGTCAATATCAGCGTCTGGTGCAGATACTTGTTCAACGATAGTTTCAAATAGCGCAGTCATATCTTCTTGAGGCTCGTCTGCATCGTGTGACGCCCAACCGTTTAGTGCAGATGCGTAAACAACTTGGAAGTCTAGCTGTTCATCAGTTGCACCTAAGTTGTCGAATAGGTCGAACACTTGATCCATAACCCAATCAGGACGCGCACCAGGCTTGTCGATTTTGTTGATAACAACAATTGGTTTAAGACCTTGAGCGAATGCCTTTTGCGTAACGAAACGCGTTTGCGGCATAGGGCCTTCTTGTGCATCTACAAGCAGAAGTACAGAGTCAGCCATTGACATTACACGTTCTACTTCACCACCGAAGTCAGCGTGTCCAGGAGTATCTACGATGTTGATACGGTAGTCGTTCCAGTTAATCGCTGTGTTTTTAGCTAAGATGGTAATGCCACGCTCTTTCTCGATGTCGTTCGAGTCCATTACGCGCTCTTCTTGCTCGCCTCGAGATTCAAGGGTGCCAGACTGCTGTAACAGTTTGTCTACCAGGGTGGTTTTACCGTGGTCAACGTGGGCGATGATTGCGATGTTACGCAATTTACTAATATCAGTGGTATTCATGCTTATATAGAGCCTGTGTAAATCGATGCCAACTTAATTCGGGAATCGAATAAGTCTGCATTAGATTTGTTGCAAAAAAATGCAGATAGAAAAATTTGCGCGGATTGTACAGAAAAACCACGACGTTTGCGCATCTTTTTTTTGATGGAAACGAGTTTTATTGGTTTTCAACCATTTGTTTAACAATTGACCATTTATATTGCACCGAATTGATCAGATTGGCTAGCCAAGCGTTGCAAACTGATTTAGGCTGATTGACGTATAAATGAGCACAAAACACCATCATGGTGCACCCATGCACCATGATGGTGCCTTCAACCGAAAAAGGAAGTGATAGGTGCCTGTCTATGCCACAGAATTCGGTAAGCATATAGATGGCATGATAATCGCTTTCACTTTTGCCACTGTTGGAGTGAAGCTGATCATTCCGCATTTTTACATTAAACCTGGAGGACACGATGTCAGTAGAAAAGGCATTAGAGCTGATTAAAGAAAGTGAAGCGAAGTTTGTAGATTTACGTTTTACCGATACGAAAGGTAAAGAACAACACGTATCTATCCCTGCGGGCCTAGTTGATGAAGAGTTTTTCGAAGAAGGTAAAATGTTCGACGGTTCTTCAATCGCTGGCTGGAAAGGAATAAACGAGTCAGACATGGTTCTTCTTCCAGATGCAGACAGCTGCGTTGTTGACCCGTTTGCTGAAGAAACACAAGTAAACATTCGCTGTGACATCGTTGAACCTTCAACAATGGAAGGTTATGAGCGCGACCCTCGCTCAGTTGCTCGCCGTGCAGAAGAATTCCTAAAATCAACAGGCATCGGTGATACATGTTTCTTTGGTCCAGAACCAGAATTTTTCCTTTTCGATGACGTTAAGTTCCACACAGACATGGCGGGTTCTTTCTACAAGATCGACTCTTCAGAAGCTAAGTGGAATTCTGGCGAAGAATTCGAAGGCGGCAACATGGCGCACCGTCCTGGTGTTAAAGGCGGTTATTTCCCAGTACCACCAGTAGACTCTGCTCACGATATCCGTGCTGCAATGTGTCTAGTAATGGAAGAAATGGGTCTTGTAATTGAAGCTCACCACCACGAAGTAGCCACTGCTGGTCAGAACGAAATTGCATGTCAATTCAACACACTAGTGAAGAAAGCTGACGAAATCCAAGTTTATAAGTATGTAATTCACAACGTTGCACACGCATACGGTCAAACTGCTACCTTTATGCCTAAGCCTCTTGTAGGTGATAACGGTTCTGGTATGCACTGTCACCAGTCAATCTCTAAAGATGGTGTTAACATCTTCGCAGGTGACAAGTACGCGGGTCTTTCTGAAGAAGCGCTTTACTACATTGGTGGTATTATTAAGCACGCGCGTGCAATCAACGCTTTTGCTAACGCTTCAACTAACTCATACAAGCGTCTAGTTCCAGGGTTCGAAGCACCAGTAATGCTTGCATACTCTGCGCGTAACCGTTCAGCGTCTATTCGTATCCCTCACGTAACTAGCGATAAAGCGCGTCGTATTGAAGTACGCTTCCCTGACCCAACTGCTAACCCATACCTAGCGTTCACCGCTATGCTTATGGCAGGTATCGACGGTATTAAGAACAAGATCCACCCTGGCGACGCTATGGATAAAGACTTGTACGACCTACCGCCTGAAGAAGCAGCTGAAATCCCAACTGTTGCAAGCTCGCTAGAAATGGCGCTTGAAGCGCTTGATAACGACCGTGATTTCCTTAAAGCTGGCGGCGTTATGACTGACGACATGATTGATGCGTACATCGATCTTAAGTCTGAAGAAGTTACTAAATTGAACATGACAACTCACCCTGTTGAGTTCGACATGTACTACAGCGTGTAATAACACGCTGTATTGCAAAATATACTAAAGCCCGCTGTGCGGGCTTTTTTTATGCCCACTTATTATCTACTATATTTAAAAGCTTTACGCTTTTTATGAAGACGCTAACGCACTAGTAACTAGCGAAGTTATTCAAGCAAGGCAATATGAACAAAGCTTTTTGAATAGTGTGGTTTATATGTGTTCATATCGAATTTTTTCGAATTGGATAAGAACAATAACTCCAATTCATATCAGGATTTTATGACTAGGTAGCAACACGTGCTTAGAATTACGCGACATATCTGCTTAATCTCATTGTTACTAGGCACTGGCAGCGCATTCGTTCATGCGCAGGCAGTAGCACAGAATCAAGCCGGCTCTGCGCAAAATGCACAAGCCTATGAAGAAGAAAAAAAGGCCAGCGCAGCAACCTCAAGGCCACCTTCTTCTGCGCCACCTGCGCAGCCAAAAGTTTACAAAGTGGTTAGTGAAGACGGCACGGTTACCTATACAGATAAACCCCAATTAAACGCTGAACCGTTAACGTTTGATGTGAAAACTCAAAACGTTGTAACTGCGGACAAAGTTCCCCCTCCTCCGCCACCCACACCTAAAGTTTCAAAACCAAACTACAAGGTGGTGATTAAGTCTCCTGCTCCAGAAGCGACTATTCGTAATAATCTAGGCGAGATTACCATTTCAGCGGCTCAAACTGGTGCACCCAAAGCGCCGATTTACCGATTAATTTTTGATGACGCCCCAATAGCTAGCAACAGTTCCGGCGTATTCAAGCTCTCTGGCATCCATCGCGGCGCCCACACGTATAAAGTTGAATTAACTAACAATACGGGCAAGACTCTTGCATCGTCTCCAGTACAAACCCTTTACCTACATCAGGCATCGGCGTTAATTAATAACTAATAGCGTGCAATCACTGTTTTGTAAGCGCACCACAGAGGTTCAGTAGCAATCCTTCACTGGTCTCAATGTTCGCGCTTCGCATCATTGCAAGCTACAATGCACAATTATGGTGCAAAGGAGACGGGCTCGGATGCATTCCACCGAGTTAGAAACACAGCAGCTAATTAATAGCCTTAACACCGCGTTGGTGATGGTAGACAACAAATTAAAAATTGTTTACGCCAACCATGCCGGCGAAGCGTTGTTTGAAACAGGGCTGAAACAACTCATTGGGCATCCTTTGCAAGATTTTTTCTTGCCGGGAACAATTGAGACAACCCGACTCAAAGCCGCTATGAGAAAAGGTGAAGATTTCACTGAAAATGAAATTAAACTAGCGTTTAAAGATAACCGCTACGTTTCTGCCGATCTAACTGTCACCAATTTACATTTTAAAGACGGCCAACGACTGCTGTTTGAAGTTAAGAAAATTGATCAGCAAAAACGAATTTCACGGGAAACTCTCCAAAACGCACAACACTACGCAGCGCGGGAATTGGTACGCGGCCTTGCTCACGAAATTAAAAACCCACTAGGCGGTATTCGTGGTGCTGCGCAGCTCTTAGAAAAAGAGCTGATAGACGAACATAAAGAGTTCACCAGCATGATCATCGAACAGTCTGACCGTCTGCGCAATTTGGTTGATCGATTACTAGGGCCAAATTCACTGCCTCGATTTGAAGAGAGCAACGTACACCAAGCGCTCGAAAAAATACGCAGTTTAATGCGCTTCGATTCGTACAATCCTATTAGCATAGTACGCGATTACGATCCGAGTATTCCGCCGCTTATGCTCGATCCTGATATGATTCAGCAAGCCGTACTCAACATTGTTCGAAACAGCGTTCAAGCGCTGACAGAAAGCCAAACGCCTAATCCAGAAATAAGATTAATAACGCGCATTGAGCGCCAAATGACAATTCAAACGAAACGTCATGCGCTGGTTGCCAAGATTAAAATTATCGATAACGGGCCGGGTATTCCCGCGGAAGTTAAAGACACGCTTTTCTATCCCATGGTCACAAGTAAACAAAATGGCTCTGGGCTGGGTTTATCAATTTCTCAAACCCTTATTAATCACCACGGCGGCAAAATAGATGTAGACAGCTACCCTGGTCACACTGAGTTCGTAATTTACATACCAATAGACCGTAAGGAGACAGACGATGACGAATGAGTCTGTGTGGATTGTTGATGATGACAGTTCTATTCGTTGGGTGCTGCAAAAGGCCTTACAAGCGGCAAATATCAGCTGTTTAAGTTTTGAAAACCCTGAAGATTTATTACTTCAACTTCAAAGCGGCCAAGCCCCTGAAGTCATCATTTCAGACATTAGAATGCCACAGATGGACGGCATGACGTTACTGAACGAAGTGCATGTATCGCATCCTATGCTTCCTGTTATTATTATGACAGCGCACTCAGATTTAGATAGTGCGGTAAATGCTTATCAAAAAGGCGCGTTCGAATACTTACCAAAGCCATTTGATATCGATGAAGCAGTCACGCTAACTCAACGAGCGCTTGCTCATTCCAGAGAGCAATCCACAGTTTCTAAAGCCCAGGTAGAGGATGTGGTAACCGAAATTATTGGTGAAGCTCCTGCTATGCAGGAAGTATTTCGCGCTATCGGTCGTCTTTCTCGCTCTTCCATTAGCGTACTGATTAACGGTCAGTCGGGGACGGGTAAAGAGCTCGTTGCTCATGCGCTACATCGGCATAGCCCTCGCGCCAGCAAACCGTTCATTGCACTAAATATGGCGGCCATTCCTGCTGATCTTGTCGAGTCTGAACTTTTCGGCCACGAAAAGGGCGCGTTTACTGGTGCACAAGCCGCTCGCCAAGGCCGTTTTGAACAAGCTGACGGCGGTACACTGTTCTTAGATGAAATTGGCGATATGCCGTTAGATGTGCAAACCCGTCTTCTACGGGTACTCGCCGACGGTCAATTTTATCGCGTAGGTGGACATCAGTCGGTAAGCGTTGACGTACGCATTATTGCTGCAACCCACCAAAACTTAGAACAGCGTGTTGCTGAAGGTAAGTTTAGAGAAGATTTATTTCACCGCCTGAACGTTATTCGCGTGCACCTTCCCTCGCTGAATGAGCGCCGTGAAGACATTCCACTTTTAACGCGTCACTTCCTGCGCCGAGCAGCAAAAGAGCTAGATGTAGAAGCTAAAAGTATTTCAAAAGACGCCGAGCGCGTAATGTCGCAACTACCATGGCCGGGTAACGTTCGTCAGCTTGAAAACGTGTGCAGATGGTTAACCGTGATGGCAAGTGGCCAAGAAGTATTGCCAAGCGATTTACCTCCAGAAATTCACAGCGATAGCAGTATTGAAAAACCAAATGCTGAGTCGGGAGATTGGCCAGACTTATTAGCAAGTTGGACAGATAAACAGCTTCGCGACGGCCATCACAACATTCTAAACGACGCGATGCTTACGTTTGAGCGCGTTATGCTTGAGCGAGCGCTTCAGCATACGCACGGCCACAAGCAGGATGCCGCTAAGCGCTTAGGTTGGGGAAGAAACACGTTAACAAGAAAGCTGAAAGAGCTGGGTGTTAACTAACGCATAAAATGCAAAAAGGGCATTTTCGTGCCCTTTTATTTTCCCTTACTCATCTTCATACACCAATATATCGCCAGGCTGGCACTGTAAATGGTGACAAATTGCCTCTAATGTTGTGAACCGAACGCCTTTAACTTTGCCGCTTTTCAATAGCGACAAATTTGCCTCAGTTATTCCAATTTTCTGTGCCAGATCTTTAGAGCGAATTTTGCGCTTCGCCATCATAACGTCAAGGTTAACAAGAACAGGCATCACACAATCTCTTTGTTTTCTTTATCTAACTCGGCGGCAGCGCTAAATAAGTGAACTAGCACAGGTAAGCACAACACTATAATTAACGTCATGGGGTTAAGACTTATATCAATTGAACTATCGGGCACCACTAAGTAAGTGGCCAAAGGCGTCATTGCCATACTATAACAGACATAAAAAACCGTAATCCAAGATACGTATTTCAAATAACGTAACGTGGCTTTTGCATAAAAAAGCCCACTGCTTAGTGCAAGTAAAAGGCGCTGAAGGAAATAGAATCCAAGCAACCAGCACCCCATCAAAGGTGAGAAAACTGCTGCAAGTAGGATATGTGATTCTTTGTACTGAAGCCACAAAGCATCAAATTGATTGTCTCCAAAGGTCACCCACCACTGCCCTTGTGATACGAAGCCGTAAATGGCAATAGTTAAAAAAATGCCTACAACAGCAAACAGCGTCATTCGAGTAACGTGACTAACCCGTTTAAGATTTTCTATAGATTGCATAGCGCGCTCTTCTTGCCCTTTTTCGCTCAGTGTACGCCACAGCAACCCACAACACAAAACAACCTCGTAACACAGAAATATTTTATTACAAAACACATAATAATTATTGCAAAACAATAATTAATTTCTTTTACACTTAATAAAAACGACGAGGCAATTATTATGATAAATCACACTAATGAAGCTACACATTCTTGCTGTAAACGCAGTTGTCTGCGTTGGATACTGATGACGACTATGCTCGTTGGTCTGTCAGGATGTCGCATTTGGGACATGGCCGCTTTTCAGTGGAAAAATGAGAACGCGAAAATTGCTTGGCAAAGCGAAGGCAAAAACGCTGACAAAGAATTCGTAGATGAAGCCATTACTCGGACCGTGGTGCCTTTCACAATGCTCAATGACCACATTTTGGTGAATGTGACTGTTAATAAAACCACACCCCTGACTTTTGTACTAGATTCGGGCGCTGCAGCCACAGTCATTACCGAAACTAACAAAACCAACGCACTTAAGTTACCTACGAACAAGCCAATTACGATAGGGGGGGCTGGAAGCGGTAAGGCGCCAACCGCTTACATCGTGCATGACGCCCACATTCAATTAGGTGGGTTTTCTATCTCCGATTTATCGGTCATTTACGCACCAACATCTGCGATGCCGTTTCGCAGTGTAGATGAAACGTATTTCGACGGTGTACTTGGCGCTGATTTTTTTAATTGTTGTCTTGTAGAGATAAACCACGATGCTAAGAAATTAGTAATTACCAAACCAGATGATAACAGCAGAGCGCATTATCGCACTGAGCAGTGGCAGGAAGTCGCAATGCCTGTAGAGAGCAATACGCCCTACTTCACCACAACACTTCACGATGAAAAGAGCCTAACAACGGTAAAACTCATGCTGGATACCGGTTCAACAGGGACATTGAGCTTATTCGCCGAAAATGACCGCTTTGCTTTGCCAGATGAAACTTTTGCAACAACCAGCACCGGAATTCAAGGAGATTCAGCCAACCTTGTTGGTTTACTGTCTCACTTCTCTTTTGGCGACACCACGTTTGAGCACCTGCCAACATACTTTAGATTTGAAGGGAGTAATTCGCAGGACGGAAGCGACGGGGTATTGGGTAATCAAGTTTTAAGACAATTTAACACTGTGTTTGATTTTTCTGCAGAACGTATGTGGTACAAACCCACAAAGCAATTTACTTCCTTTATAGGCGCAGATCGTTCTGGCCTTCGCTTGCTCCCTCATTCCCAAGGTGCCATTGTTTTAGACGTGGCTGAAGATACTGGGGCGTATGCCGCCAAAATTTCAGTCAACAGTATCATCACTGAATTTGAGGGAGAGCCGGTTACCTATGCAAACTTCGATAAACTGAAAATGGCGCTGAGTCACCCCAAAAGAGAAACAGTGCCACTTTGTTGGGAATTCAAAAGCCAGAAACTTTGTAACGACGTACAGCTTGGTTCGAGAATTTGATCTGGCCGCAGTTAACGACAGTCAACAATTCAAACAGCACCTAATTCAAATAGCACCTAATTCAATTTGTAGCTAATTTAAAAACCCCCAAAGGGCAGTGTTTACTGCCCTTTGGTTAACAATGCTGTCATTCCTTGATTGAAATGCCTTACCCACTTCATACTAAATTGACCTTTAGCACTGCGGTTAATTTCAATGACCGCCTCTTTTTTGGATAAAACGTTGTTTTCGTTATGCGCTCTAGGATGCGTCATCGCATCGTATGTATCGACAATTGCCAATAATTTTGCACCTTCACAAATGTCTTCTTCTTTGATGCCTAGCGGGTAGCCAGTTCCATCGGTACGTTCGTGGTGCTGCATCACTATTTTGCGCGCCATGTCCCATTGGTCTAAATGCTCTAAAAGTCGAGCACTCTTATAAACATGAGAGCGCATGAGGTTAAACTCGATATCACTAAGTGCATCTCCTTTATGAAGAAGCTTTAATGGCATAAAAGCCATACCAAAGTCATGCACATAACTGGCAACAGCGAGCTGGTCTTCATCAATGGGCTTCTCTGCAACGTCATTAATATACATAGCAAGTTTAGCAATGCGGTCACCGCGACCTGACCAATAGTTAGAGCGACGCTCTATGGTTTGCATTAAGTCACGAAAGAACAATATGTCCTGCTTCTTTTCACTACTGATGTCTTTTGGAATACCCGTAGACGCAAGCGTAGGCGGTTTTATCTGAACATTCTGGGGGTTGTCTTCATCGGTAACAATATCTAACGCCGGGTTAAGCAGTAAAACTGCTTCGGTAAGGCGCTTTTCATGTTCTTGAGTATTTTCAGGCGTTACTCGGCCAATTGCCAATACCAGTTGATTATGCAGATTGTCGTCGTATTGGGCTTTACCATCTGCCATTACACTTTCAACAAAGGCTTTTACCCTGTCCATGGTCAGCAGTACCAAGTCGCTCATTGTACTGGTATAAGCCACCTGCCCTTTGCGTAAATAATCGAGCAAATCTTCGACGTGCTGCAACAGCGGAATCATTGGCGAGAAATTCACCAACCCTAAGTCGCCCTTAATGGTGTGAATAGAGCGAAAAAGCGCGCGCTGTAATTCGTTATCTTCTGGACGAAGCTCAAGCTCAATTAAGGTTTGCTCACTTGATTCGTAGAGTTCGTTTATTTCCTCCATTAAGTCAGAAAGAATATCTTCTTCTAGGTCGTCTGGAGTGAATGTTTGCATATACTATTTACCAAGTTAGGGTTGATTGAGCTTTTTTGTATTGTAATGGGGTATCGAAAAAATTTCCTCATACTAAAGCAGATAAACACCCCGACTTTTTCAACTTATTTACTTAATCAGCTTCTGATACAATAAAAAACTCATCGGACAAGTGTACGCTGAAACTTCAACTATACTGCGCGCGTCAATTGAATCTAGGAGTTATTTTGGTCGCTTTATTCCGCATTCCGGCACTTTTTATTGCTTTCTTACTTATAAACATCGTTTTGCTTATCGTATGTATCGTTAGGCCTTTCCACAAAGACAACGTGCACGCTGCGGGTAGTATGTACTCACTTATGGCTAAAATTGTTGGCCTAAAGATCATTATTAAGAAAGATCCTGCGGTAAAAATCAATGAACCATACGTTTACATTGCCAACCATCAAAATAGCTTTGATGTCATCACCATTTGTAAAGCAGCATTACCTGGAGTTGTAACCATTGGTAAAAAGAGCTTAAAGTGGATCCCCATTTTCGGTCAAATTTATTGGTTATCAGGCAATATTATGATTGATAGAAAAAACTCGGGTAAAGCCCGCAACACACTTGATATTGCTGCCAAACGAATTGCCAAGAAGAAAACTTCGGTGTGGTTATTCCCTGAGGGCACTCGAAGTTATGGCAGAGGAATTTTACCATTTAAACAAGGCGCATTTCGCTTAGCAAAAGCAACTAATGAACCTGTAGTTATGGTAACCGCAAGCAATTTGCATAAAAAAGTAAAATGGAATCGCTGGGATAACGGTATTGTACTTATTGATATTGCCGCCCCCCAACCGTTAACAGAGGAACACTCTATCAAAGAGTGGATGCTGCATTTTAACGACGAAATGAAACAAAAGTTTGATGCACTCAATACACAGGTCGATGAACTTGAAAAAAGCAGGTAAACTTGCGTCAAAATTGCTAATGAGTGTTTATTATGACCCAGTTCGATGAAAGAGAAGAGTGGTACGAGTTTAACCAAGAAACTATTGATGCCCTCTTAGACGATGGCAGCCAAGCCGATGCCGACTATACCATTGAGCACCACTTTGCCAGCACTGACTTCGATGTTTTAGAAAAAGCGGCTGTTGACGCGTTCAAAGCAGGGTTTGAAGTGACTGACGCTGAAGAATTGATGTTAGACGATGGGGAAACCATTTTTTGCTTCGACGCTGTTGCAGAAAGAAAGCTAGACATACAGAAGCTTAATGCTGACTCGGATACACTGCTAAAAATTGCTGATAAACATGATGTTACATACGACGGCTGGGGCACTTACTTCGAACCTCGTGAAGAAGGTGAATACGAAGAAGAGCACGGTTTCGACGATTAACCGCTAATATACGCCGCGCCTTTTACTAACAAGGCGTTAAGTTACCCTTCAGCTTTTGTTCATCTTTTTCCGTCGACAATGACATGGTCATTATCGATTGGAAAAGGATGGACAGATGAAAAGCTTACTTCTCTCTCTTACCGCATACACTGTAGTCGCAACAATTAACTTTGCCCTTGTATCACCTGTACATGCAAACTCCAAGACAGGCGCGAACGACAAAACAGTAACTTCGAAAGAATTCCGTTACGACAAGCCTTATACCGCTTCCCCTTCGCTTTTGCCCAAAACTACAAGCTTAATAGAAAGCGAAGAATCGAAAGAGCAGCCATTGAGCAGTGCGAGTAGTCAACAAGTAAACACGAATAAGCACCAGCATCATGTAGGCGTAAGTAAATCATCTAGCGATATTTTAGTTAGCAGTATCAACGAGTTTTGGATCTACGAAAGCTGGATTACTTTAGAACAAGATATCGATTACGACGGATATCATTCCGCTTTTTCGATTGAGTTTGACGCTGACACAATATTCACGCGCGCTCCGGTTTATGCTGTGTTGTATTTAGGCAGAAATGGCGTTTACGAGGCCATCCATGTATCGTCAGAATTTTACATTTATTCAGAGGATTCAACAGACACCTTTACCATCGAGAGCACTCTCCTTACTGGTTACCCATCAAGTGAATACGACGTTTTATTAGAACTTTATGACGCAGATACTGAGGTGCTAGTTGCGTTTACCGACGCATTTGACGACAGTGCTTTGTCTTACCTTCCTCTTGAGAGTGAAAACAACGAATACGTAGTTGAAGAAACTGTAGTTGTTGTAGAAGAGCACGGCGGAACGTGGTCGTGGCTTTCATTATTCATGATGGGTGGCGTCGTACTCTTCAGACAAAAAGATAAGCGCAATGAAAGATAACCTTCGTCGCCTAACTATGATGTGAAGATAACTGATAAAGCATGTAAGCCTATCAGTTATCTTCTTTTTCGTTAGGATTAACCTGTTCGACTTCTACCACCACTTTTTCAACAAGCTTCACTCTTCCCTGCTTCACCAATGCTTGCCTTAGTACGTACTCAATTTGCGCGTTAAGACTACGTAGGTCGTCGGCGGCCCACCTTTCCATTGCAGCAAGTACATTTTCATTTATCCTAAGTGGATACGCTTTTTTCTTAGCCAAAATAACGAACCTTAGGTGCCGCAATGCGCTTTGCGGCACGCCAATAACAACAATTAATAAATGGTACCTGTATTAATTACAGGCTGCGTCGATTTGTCGCCGCACAATACGACCAAGAGGTTGCTAATCATGGTCGCTTTTCGCTCTTCATCAAGCTCAACTACGCCTTTTTCGTTCAGTCGTTGAAGCGCCATTTCAACCGTGCCTACCGCACCATCAACAATTTGCTTTCTTGCCGCAACAATAGCCGACGCCTGTTGACGTTGTAACATTGCACTTGCAATTTCTTGGGCATAAGCAAGATGGCTGATACGCGACTCTAATATGGTGATCCCTGCTTTTGCCAGTCTTGCTTGAATCTCTTGTTGTAGACGTTCAGAAATTTCGATTGGATGGCTGCGAAGTGCAACTTCTGCTTGCTCGTCGTCTCGTGGGTCGTAGGGGAAACTGCTTGCCATATTGCGAATAGCTGATTCACTCTGAATCCTTACAAAGCTTTCGTAATCGTCTACATCAAAAACGGCTTCTGCGGTGTCTGTCACTTTCCAAACAACAATTGACGCTATTTCAATAGGGTTGCCCTGATTGTCGTTCACCTTAATTTTTGCACTCTCAAAATTTCTAATTCGTAGCGAAATATTAAGTCTTCTAAATAATGGAATTGTCCATCGTAGGCCCACGTCTGAAACGGTCCCAACATAGCTTCCAAAAAATGTCATAACTTTGGCTTGATTGGGCTGCACCATAAAATAGCCCAGCCACAAACTTGCTACTAGCAGGCTTAAAATTACTCCTAGCTCTGCATTGCCTGCTACAGCATAAAAGAACGTTGCAAGCTGCGCGACTAGCAATACACAAATCATCAAATATCCGTTAACTGAAAACCCTTTCTTTTCTTTCATATCACTCACCTTTGATATCATTTTGATATCTTTATAATTCAAACGTTAAAAGTTTGCAAATTTTGATGTGTTACTACTTATGTCTAAACGCATGCTAATTTTTTTAACCCTGAGCAACATTTTTTGGTAACTCTATGAAATAGATGCCAGAATGAAGGCAGGTCATCATTTACTATGGATGTACGTTAATGCCTAAGAACTCTAATAAAGACAACACATCTTCTGCGCTACGCCGCACCTTATTAAAAGGTGGCCTTGCTTTTGGACTCACCGCCGGTGTTACACCTTTTGCTATCGGAAAAGAAAAGCCCACTCTGCGAGTGTTGGGAACTCACGTAACACTACAAGAAGCTATTCGCCAGCGTGCTATTGAAGACTTAGGTATTAAAATAGAGTTTGAGCCAGGTGGCAGCGCTACTGTTTTACAAAAAGCCTCAATGAACCCATCTTCATTTGATTTGTACGAGCAGTGGTCTAACAGCATTAACGTATTATGGCGGGCGCACGCCATTCAGCCTATTGAGAAAAAACGTCTGCAGTACTGGGGCGAGATAAATAACCTCAGCAAAACAGGCAAACTTACCGACAGTGCGCGTATGGGCGCAGGTGACGCCCCCCACAAAATAATTAATGTTCAAAGCGACGGTACTTTAGGCTCGGCGCATACCGATTCCATCAGTTTTTTACCCTACGTTCACAACGTCGACTCTTTTGGCTATAACAGCACGTTTGTTCCCAAAGAGCTCCAAGGGCAAGAAGAAAGCTGGGGGTGGTTACTAGATAGTCGTTACACAGGCAAGGTAGGCATTGTAAACGACCCTACCATTGGCCTATTCGACTTGGCACTTGCAGCGCAAGCCAAGGGCTTCATTCAGTTTCAAGATATTGGTGCCATGACTGAATATGAGCTAGATGACCTGTTTAACCTGCTAATTGAACTAACGCAATTAAATCATTTCAACGGCTTTTGGACTTCAGTCCCGGAATCCGTTGAATTTATGAAAAGCGGTCGAGTTGCCATTCAAAGCATGTTTTCACCCGCAGTTTCAGCCTTAAACGGACAAAATGTTCCCGTAACATTTGCTGCCCCGAAAGAAGGATACCGAGGCTGGCATGGTGTTATGTGCTTATCCTCTGCTACAAATGGCAGGATAAAAGATGTGGCTTACGAGTATATGAACTGGTGGCTATCGGGGTGGCCTGGCGCATTTATAGCGAGGCAGGGTTATTATATTTCCAACCCCCAACGTTCCGCTGAATACCTTTCTGAAACCGAGTGGAACTACTGGTATAAAGGCCAAGTGGCTTCTGAACCACTAAAAGGGACTGATGGAAAAATCAGCGTTAAAAAAGGTGCACAACGCACAGGCGGAAGCTATGAAGAAAGGTTCAGTAACGTTGCCGTTTGGAATACGGTTATGCCAACCTATGAATACAGCTTACAAAAATGGTACGAATTCATCACTGCATGATATTGCGTTATCTATAAAGACATCACGTAAATGAAATAGGACGTTCTAGGCTCAAATGTTATCGTCAATTCGAATACAGCTTATCACAGTGCTTCTCGCTTTTATTGCACTTATATTGGCGCAGGGTTTCATTGCACGGCAAAACCAAGCCGTTTTAAACAAAGGCGTTTCCTCTGCCGCTCGAGCCGTCGTTGATGTTGGCCTAGTGAAGGAACTTGAACGCGACGTAGTAGATTTACAGCGTAACGTACTTATATTCAAAGAGAATGCGAGTAAGTCGGCAATAACACGCTTCAGCCGACTAATGATAACCATTAACGCTAAAATCGATAAGTTAGCACTTGTCGACGAGGGTGAGGTTCAACAAAAAGACAACTATGTTCTTGTAAGAATGAAAGAACATTTAGATGCTTATCAAGAGAACTTTACGCAAGTAGTAGATGCACGCTCAGAACGCGATAACTTAATCGCACAAGGTACCCTTTCCGATATCATCGTGCTGGAAAACATGCTCAGCGAAGCGCAAGTTAATAACGAAATCTCGAAAGACACAGTAGAAAAAGCCAAGACCCTTCTTATCACTGCAGAAAACGCCATGCTCAAATACTTGATGAAACCAGATATGAGCTTTATTCAAGCGTTTAACGAAGCAGCTGATTCTTTGAGCGCGTTAACACTAACAAAAAACGCCCCGCTACAGGAAAAAATTGCGCGGTTAGCAGGAAAGATTAAAAGCGATTTCGTTAAGCTAACGCAAATAACACAAGGCAACTTGTTTCTTGTCAATGTTGTGATGGCGGGTTCTGCTAATGAATTCCTGTATTTAAGTGGCGAACTTGCCAAAAAAGTGACGACTGACTCCGAAGTTATCACACAGCGCACTTACACACTGGCAGAAAGCACCCAGCGAAGGGGCGAGTTATTTTCGTTAATTGCCATACTTCTCGCACTTTCCGCGGCTTTGTTCGCCATGTTTCGTATTCTAGGTCCAATCCGTTCTATCACTGAGGTATTCAATAAGCTGTCGCGAGGAGTGCAGATCTCGAACATTCCGGGAAGTAATCGAAAAGATGAAATTGGCAAGCTTGCAAAAGCCGCGCTGGTCTTTAGCGATAAGAACCGACAGACAGAAAAGCTGCTAGATGAATCTAGAACCATGAATACGCAGCTGGAAAGCTTGAATAAGGCTATCACTGAAGCCAAGATAAAGGCAGAGCAAGCTACTGCATCTAAGAGCATGTTCTTGGCAAATATGAGCCATGAAATTCGCACACCAATGAATGGAATAATTGGCCTCATTGAACTGGCTCAGCAGCAAGAGCTGTCTTCGACAGTTAGAGGGTATCTTGATAAAGCAGCGTATTCAGGACAAATTCTATTAAGCGTTATTAACGACATCTTAGACTTTTCGAAGATTGAAGCTGGGAAGCTGAAGATAGAAGAAGTGAGCTTTTCCCTACACTCGCTGTTTGATAATTTGATTGCGGTTATTGCGTTACGTGCGAAAGAGAAAAATTTATCTGTTCACTTTACAGTTAACCCGGCTTTACCTCCGCAAGTCATAGGCGACCCTTTGCGAATTGCGCAAATCATTATGAATATTGGCAACAACGCCGTGAAATTCACGGAACAAGGGCGCATAGAGATAGAATTTGATGGTACTGTGAGCGACAAAGGAAATGTGCTCAATCTCACTATGCGGATAACGGATTCGGGTATAGGCATGAGTGCTACTCAGCTTGATAAGATATTTAAGCCGTTCACCCAAGCCGACGGCTCTACTAATAGAAAATACGGGGGTACAGGATTGGGGCTTGCTATTGTTAGTCAGCTAACAGAACTGATGAATGGGCGTTTAGATGCAACATCAACCATGGGCAAAGGGAGCACGTTTGAAGTTGAACTACCGCTTAAAGCATTCAAAAATCAGTCAGGTGTGCTAGAACAAATACACCAACTTCCTAAAGATAGCATGTATGTGACTGAAAATGCGTTATTACCCAAGGCTTATTGTAATCAAGTACAGCTGTCGACAGAGAACTGCATGTCTATTGAAACCGCAAAGAATACACCGATTTTGCCTGAGTATATCATCGTAGATATTCATGAATTTAGTGAATTTAGGCAGCGTATAAGTTGGTTAAACTCTTTACTAGAAAGTGGAAAGTCGGTGGGATTAGTTATGGAAAGTGCAGGCAGTGCACTTCAGGCAAAATATGACGCATTGTGGAAAGGCCCACTTATTATGCACCCGTTTACGCCAGCTCAATTTCAACGGTTTATTCATCAAATTATTTCTAAAGATGAGCATGTCGACGGTATTGATTCCAATGATGGAGCAGAAGCCACATCGCTTGAAGGCCATATTCTGTTGGTGGAAGACAACAATATCAACCAACTCGTCACGGGCGAAATGCTTACCAATTTAGGGCTGACCTTTGATATAGCTGAAGATGGAAAGCAAGCGGTAAGTAAAGTAGAGAACTCTCCTCAATACGAGCTTATTTTAATGGATGTTCAAATGCCGGTTATGGATGGCTACGAAGCCACCTCGCTGCTTCGCGAAAAAGGGTTTACTGACATTCCTATTATTGGGCTTTCAGCTAACGCCATGAAAGAGGACAAAGAAAGTGCGATGAATGCGGGAATGAATAATTACCTGACCAAACCCATAAAGCAAAAATCGCTGATTGCAATGTTGAAACGATATTTGAACAATAGATAAATTCAGCTGTTAAAGATTCGCCAGTTGAAAAAAAGGGTTACCTATCGGTAACCCTTTTAATTGGTGTGAGTACATCTAGAAATGCGTTGAGATAGAGAAACTTTCTTTACCTCTACATCAACCGATTAACGGCCGCGTACACAAAACGATGCCACTCGATGTTATAGCGCCTTAATGGTCTCGAACTGTTCCTTAAGTTTGGCTAGGGCTTTTTCACCCTCTTCCAACTTAGCGCGTTCTTTCTCAATAACCGCTTCAGGTGCATTGCTTACAAACTTCTCGTTACCCAACTTGCCACGAGTACGAGAAACATCTTTCTCGATTTTCTCCATAGCTTTGGTTATACGAGCAAGCTCTGCGTCTTTGTCGATAAGCCCTGCCATTGGGATAAGAATTTCCATCTCACCCACAAGCGCTGTGGCGCTGGCTGGTGCTTCTTCACCGTCTTTCAAGATCGTAACGGTTTCAAGCTTAGATAGCTTATCAAGGAACGCTTTAGCTGCATCAAGACGACGAGCGTCTTCGTCGCTCACGTTCTTAAGTAACGCATTAAGTGGCTTATTTGGCGAGATATCCATTTCACCACGAATATTACGAATACCCACGATAAACTTCTTCACCCACTCGATATCAGCAAGCACTTTGTCGTCTTGTTTCGCTTCATCAACTTCAGGGAATGCCTGAACCATAATGCTTGCACCTTCTTCCACCTTAAGCGCACTTAATGGCACAACGCGCTGCCAGATAGTGTCGGTGATAAATGGCATTAGCGGGTGCAACAAGCGAAGCAGGCTTTCAAGCACGTTGATAAGCGTATGACGCGTACCACGCTTTTCAGCTTCGGTGCTGGCGTCATTATTAAGCACAGGCTTAGTTAGCTCTAGATACCAGTCACAGAACTGGTTCCAGGTAAACTCGTAAACGGTTTGTGCAGCAATATCGAAACGGTAGTCTTCAAGCGCTTTTTCAAACTCAACTAGCGTTTGTTGGAACTTCGCCCAAATCCAGCGATCGGCCATGCTAAGTATTATTTCGCCACCGTCACGACCTGTATCGTGCTCTTCCGTGTTCATCAATACGAAACGCGATGCGTTCCAAATTTTGTTACAGAAGTTGCGGTAGCCTTCAACACGGGCCATATCAAAGTTGATATCGCGGCTGGTTGACGCCATAGCTGCAAACGTAAAGCGCAGTGCATCTGTACCGTAGGCCTGAATACCATCAGGGAACTGTTTACGGGTACGCTTGGCAATCTTCTCAGCAAGCTGAGGCTGCATCATGCCAGCAGTGCGTTTAGTAACTAGCGACTCAATATCAATACCGTCAATCAAATCGATTGGGTCAAGCACGTTGCCCTTCGACTTTGACATTTTATCGCCGTTCTCATCGCGGATAAGACCAGTAATGTAGATGTCTTTAAACGGAATTTTGCCCGTGAACTTCTTGGTCATCATGATCATTCTGGCAACCCAGAAGAAAATGATGTCAAAGCCGGTTACTAGCACTGAAGAAGGCACGAAGGTTTCTAGATCAGGCGTTTCTTCTGGCCAGCCCATGGTGGCGAACGGCCATAGTGCACTTGAGAACCAGGTATCTAGTACATCGTCGTCTTGTGAAAGCGTTACGTCACTGCCAAGGTCGTGCTTTTCACGCACTTCTTCTTCGGTGCGGCCAACAAAAACGTTGCCGTTTTCGTCGTACCACGCTGGAATGCGGTGTCCCCACCACAGCTGACGCGAAATACACCAGTCTTGAATGTTGTGCATCCACTGGTAGTAAGTCTTGTTCCAGTTCTCTGGCACAAAGCGAATTTCGCCGCTTTCAACCGCTTCAATCGCAGGTTTAGCAAGAGACTCAACGGCTACATACCACTGGTCAGTTAGGTACGGTTCAATTACCGCACCCGTTCTGTCGCCACGTGGCACTTTAAGCTTGTGCGGCTCAATTTTAACCAATGAACCTTGCGCTTCTAAGTCGGCTACAATTTGCTTACGGGCGTCGAAGCGATCTAAACCGCGATATGCC
The DNA here is from genome assembly GCF_043642145.1 of Alteromonas gracilis. Taxonomy (GTDB): domain Bacteria; phylum Pseudomonadota; class Gammaproteobacteria; order Enterobacterales; family Alteromonadaceae; genus Alteromonas; species Alteromonas gracilis_B. The sequence continues at coordinate 108,366 of NZ_JBHZRZ010000011.1, read as the reverse complement.
TCTGGCGCATCATCGTTAATTTTCGCATCGTCGGTGAGAATATTGATCATAGGTAGGTTGTGACGCTTACCCATGTCGTAGTCGTTAAAGTCGTGTGCAGGCGTAATTTTAACGCAGCCTGTACCAAACTCTTGATCGACATAGTCATCGGCAATAACTGGAATTAAACGACCAGTAATAGGCAGCTTAATTTCTTTGCCTATAAAGCCTTGATAGCGCTCGTCATCTGGGTGAACCGCAACCGCTGTATCACCTAGCATGGTTTCAGGACGCGTTGTCGCAACCACTAGCTCACCGCTTCCATCTGCAAGTGGGTAGCGCATGTGCCACATGTGGCCGTCTTCTTCTTCGTTTAGTACTTCTAGGTCAGATACTGCAGTGTGAAGCACTGGATCCCAGTTAACCAAACGCTTACCACGGTAAATAAGGCCTTCTTCGTGAAGTTTAACAAACACTTCAGTTACGGCCTTAGACAGGTCTTCGTCCATGGTGAACACTTCACGAGACCAGTCAGGAGACGTACCTAAACGGCGCATTTGGCCCGTAATGGTGCCGCCGCTGTGCTCTTTCCATTCCCACACTTTTTTGATGAAGTCTTCGCGACCTAAATCGTGGCGCGTCTTGCCTTCAGCGTTAAGCTGGCGTTCTACCACCATTTGGGTAGCAATACCGGCGTGGTCAGTACCCACTTGCCATAGCGTATTGTCGCCTTTCATGCGGTGATAACGGGTTAAGGCGTCCATAATGGTTTGCTGGAAACCATGGCCCATGTGAAGACTACCGGTCACGTTTGGTGGCGGAAGCAAAATACAATAAGGGTCGCCGCTACCTGAAGCTTTAAATAAACCCGCCTCTTCCCATGACTTGTAGCACTGCTGCTCGATGGACTGCGGTTCGAAGGTTTTATCCATTACACACTCTCAAATTGAAGCTAAACGCGAATGACTTATGCAGACTTAAACTGCATGTTGCATCCAGCTTGCTGATAGTTTTTGTATCTTACCCGCGCGGCCTGTTTGGCGTTCTCGTCCACGGGTACAAAATCGATGATTTGACGATGCTGATTGGGTGAAGGCACCATGCCGGAGCCCACGTTCACCACCATTTGTCGTCTGGCTACCTGCTCTGGCCGCCAACAAATTTCCACCGGCGTTCCCGACTGCGGTCCTTCACCATAAAGGTTATGGGGCACGAAGCGGTTAGCCGGTAGCTGCCACAACAATTCATCAACGTCTTCAGCTTGCGCCTGTGTATCGCACAGCACGCTAATTTTTTGCTTGTTAGCAAACGCTGAGGCAATGACCTCACTGGCGCGGCCTGCTACGCCATTGTCACTGCTGGTAAGTTGATAAAATATCACTTGTGGCATAAATGATTAGTCCTCTAACTTGATATCAGCGCGGTTCATTAGGAACTGAGACAGCATAGGCACTGGACGGCCTGTTGCGCCTTTGTTCTTACCACTGCGCCATGCCGTACCGGCAATATCAAGGTGAGCCCAGTTGTACTTCTTCGTGAAGCGTGACAAGAAACAACCTGCTGTGATTGACCCTGCTGGGCGACCACCAAGGTTTGTCATGTCGGCAAACGGGCTTTCAAGCTGCTCTTGATAGTCGTCCCAAAGCGGTAAACGCCATGCGCGATCTGAGCTTTGCTCTGACGCATTAAGCAGCTCGTGCGCTAGCGGATTGTGCGTACTCATTACCGCAGTGGCGTGGTGACCTAATGCAATAATTGCAGCACCAGTTAGCGTAGCAACGTCGATAACCAATTCTGGCTCGTAACGTTCAACGTAAGTTAGCGCGTCACATAGAACTAAGCGACCTTCTGCATCGGTATTAAGAACTTCAACAGTTTGACCCGACATGGTCGTTAAAATATCGCCCGGACGGTATGAGTTACCATCTGGCATGTTTTCACAGCCTGCTAGTACACCAATAACGTTGATTGGAAGGTTAAGTGCCGCAATTGTGTGCATAGTACCAAGTACACCTGCTGCGCCACCCATGTCGTATTTCATTTCATCCATGGCTTCGCCAGGCTTAAGTGAAATACCGCCTGAATCGAAGGTAAGGCCTTTCCCTACAAGCACAATTGGCGCTTGGTCGGCAGGACCACCGCGGTGATGCATGATACTCATCATGCTTTCATTGTCTGAACCACGGCCAACGGCAAGGTAAGACTGCATACCAAGCTCTGCCATTTGTGTTTCATCAACTACTTCAGCTGTTACGCTGTCATACTGGCTTGCAAGTTCTTGTGCTTGCTGCCACAAATACGCAGGGTTACAGATGTTCGGGGGCATGTTTGCCACGTCTTTGGTTACTTTTGAACCGCGAGCTACCGCTAAGCCATGCTCAACTGCGCGCTCACCCACGGTAAGCTCACGACGTGTAGGTACGTTGAATACAATTTTGCGAAGTGGTCGACGCGGCTCACCTTTTTTGGTTTTAAGCTGCATGAAGGTGTAAAGCGTGTCTTCCGTTGCTTCTACCGCCTGGCGCACTTTCCAATAAGTATCGCGGCCTTTAACGTGAAGCTCGGTTAAGAAGCACACGGCTTCCATTGAACCGGTTTCATTCAACGTTTGAATAGTTTTAGCAATAATGTTTTTGTACTGGCGCTCGTCAAGCTCGCGCTCTTTACCACAACCGACTAAAAGCACGCGTTCGCTCAGTACGTTTGGCACGTTGTGTAGCAACAACATTTGGCCCGCTTTGCCTTCAAGGTCGCCACGGCGCAACAAGTTGCTGATATAACCCTCACTGATTTCGTCTAGTTGTTCAGCCACTGCCGTTAGGCGGCGCGGCTCGAAGACACCCACAACAATACATGCACTGCGTTGTTTTTCAGGACTGCCACTTTTTACACTAAACTCCACGATATCACCTCGCTTTTCGTCGTTTATGGTTTGCACGATGACTAAAATCACGTAACGTTTCGCGCTGCTTTATGTTTTAATACGCAGCATAACTTTTTAGTTCGCTGCAATTCACGCTGACACACCTATTGAATATAGGTTAAATTTGCGTCAAAACACCATGCAAACGGTTTATGATTGCAGGCAAAACTTGTAAAAACGGTAAGTTTAAACAAAATTGTGCTTTCTTTCACTAAAATTCCTAATTTTCCGGAAGGGCTGAGATGCTGATATTCCGCTATTTACTTAAGGAAACGCTGAAATCTCAGTTAGCGATTTTCTTTATCCTAATGGCAATTTTTGTCACCCTTAGGTTTGTGCGCGTTTTGGGCGACGCATCTGACGGTGATATCCCCGCTGGGCTAGTGCTTGGCTTCTTAGGTTTATATGCCCCTATTCTCTCATCATTGGTGCTTCCCATTAGCGCTTATTTAGGCATTATGCTGGCGCACGGCCGGTTATATGTAGACAGTGAAATGACCGTAATGCGGGCCTGCGGCATAAGTGAATGGTACGTAACCCGGGTCATGCTGTTTTTATCCGTTCTTATCATGCTAGTTACCGGGGCCATAACACTTTACTTCGCGCCACTGGCCGCCGAAAACGAATACCAGCTGCGGGAAAAAGCTCGTAACGAAGCTGGAATTTCTGCGCTCATGCCTGGTCGATTCCAGCAAACGGGTAACGAAAAAGCAGTTATTTTCGTACATGACGTAGACAGCAACGACAAGCTTGAGCGAGTATTTTTATCACAAAATCAAACAGGTGATAGCGAAGGCGACGTGCGCGTGGTTTACGCACAAACTGGCGAAGTTGCGAATAACCCAGACGGCACCCGTAACCTTGTTTTGAAACAAGGCGTTCAGTACGAGGGGCAACAAGCTGAGAAGGCCTACCGCAAGGTAGAGTTTGATGAATACCAAATACAAATTGCCGATAAACCCGCAGATGAAACTCGTCGCAAGGTAAGCGTATTGCCTACCAGCGAATTGTGGGAAGACGACAGCATCGAAGCCAGAGCCGAACTTCAGTGGCGTATAGCTATACCACTTTCCATCCCGTTTTTAGTACTGATTGCAGTGCCGCTTAGCGCTGTCGATCCTCGTCAGGGGCGCTTTGGTAAAATGTTTCCTGCCATATTGCTTTACTTGGGTTACTTCTTACTGTTATTGGCGAGTAGACGCGTGCTAGAAGACGGGAAAATGCCGCCCCAACTAGGCCTTTGGTGGGTACACACCATTATGCTGATCATTGGTATAATGCTTATTGTTCGGGATAGGAAAACCGGCACAGAGTTTCGTGCTTGGTTATTGAGGAAGAAATAAATGTTTAGGATCCTCGATTTATATATTGCACGAACCTTACTCGGCACCATTACCGTAACTCTTAGTGTGCTCATTGGCTTAAGCGCGCTAATAAAATTCGTTGAACAACTGCGTAAAATTGGTGAAGGCGACTATGACATGCTCGTCGCTTTTATCTACGTATTGCTAAGCTTGCCTCGCGACCTAGAGCAGTTCTTTCCTATGGCTACTCTGCTTGGAGGGCTTATTGGCATGGGTGTGCTGGCAAGCAATAGTGAGCTTGTAGTAATGCAAGCAGCAGGCATGAGCCGTTGGAATATAATCAACTCTGCCATGAAGTCTACCCTTGTCATGATTTTATTGGTAATGGCCGTTGGCGAGTGGGTAACCCCATACAGTGAAACCAAGGCTAAACAAATAAGAACTGAGGCAATTTCAGGCGGCAGTTTATTTTCTTCAGATAAGCTGGTGTGGGCAAAAGATGGCGATCGCTTCGTCAGCATTGGCCAAGTGCTTAGCCAAGATTCACTTAAAGACGTGAGCATTTTCAACTTCAATCCTGACCTTTCTTTAAACAGTATTACTTATGCTCAAAACGGTGCCTACGACGGAGATGGTTGGTGGCTAAGCGGTGTTGAGATTACCCAATTTACTGAAACGCAAGTGACGGTAGATGAAAACAGCCGCATGCGTTGGAACTCAACACTGACACCAGATAAGTTGGGCATTGTTGCGGTTAAGCCAGAAGCGTTATCCATTACTGGGCTACTGGATTACGTGAACTACCTCGACAACAATGATCAAGACCCTTCACGCTATCAGCTAGCCTTGTGGCGTAAGATCTTTCAGCCTATATCAGTGGGCGTTATGCTGCTAATGGCACTGTCTTTTATTTTCGGCCCACTGCGAAGCGTTACCATGGGTGCTAGGGTTATTATGGGCGTACTCACAGGTTTTGGTTTCTTTATATTAAACGAAGTGTTTGGTCCAGTGAGCTTGGTGTACCAGCTGCCGCCATTCCTAGGCGCTTTGCTGCCAAGCCTGCTGTTTGCGGCAATTGCAGGGATAATGCTTCGGCGCTGATGGCATTGGCGGCATTGATGGAAAGATTACCACAAGCCGAGCGGTTAACTTTTCAGTCATAGCTTTTATTGTGTTTAACAAGGGCATGAGTCTTAAAACTCATGCCCTCAAAACCCAAAGCGCTACCAACTTTTATGATCGTTCGCTTCTTTGGTTAATTTCAATACTTCTGTTTTAGCTAAACGGTCTTGTAGTGACTGTTTATTCTTAATATCAAATAGTACAAGCAACGTACCCAAGCCCCCTAGCGATGCTACCAAGCGAATGAACAAACGCGGCCAAGTCATAGGCTCTTCAACAGTGCTATAAATACGCAAGCGCCAAGCGCGCATGCCCAACGTTTGCCCGCCTCTTCTCCAAAACCACAAAAAGAATCCCGCTATCCAAACGCCTACCCAACTTTGAATAAGTAGCTTATAACCAGCAGAGGCCTGAATAAGGTCGGCTGGTTCTGCATAACCTTGCAAATCCAGCACGCCGTTTTTCAACAGAACCACCAGCGTCACTATCATCACCATTGCCGCACACATGCCAACTGCAGTCGCCACCAAGGTGTCGTAAATCATGGCCAGTAAACGTCGTACGAATCCGGCTCGTTGATTTGAATCACTTTCACTTTTATTTTTTACTATCCCTTGTTCGGCTGTCGCTTTTTGGGACTGCGAAGAATTGGCTCTTCGTTTCGCTTTATTGTCGTGCTTTGCCACACTTTTCTCTTTGATATTCTACTTAGTTACAAACAGCGTATAGTTTGACACAAGCGCGCTACTGCATAAACAAACTAAGCAATACTTAATGCCACTTAACGACTGGCCAGGCCTAACATCGTTCAATTGCACGCTCATCGCATGCTACCTAAGGTTTTTAATTATTCTTATAATCAGAGGATTGAACAATGGATGCATCAAAGCAAAGCAAAGCAAAGCAAAGCAAAGCAAAGCATCTTTGTGCAATCTTTCGGCACTTAGCAACAAAAAGCATAAAAAGTTGTTGTATAGACTCGCGGCATCGCTATAATGCCAAGCATCGACATCGCGTTGATAACCATACACAATGCCAGTGTGATGGAATTGGTAGACATGACGGATTCAAAATCCGTTGCTAGCGATAGCGTGGCGGTTCAAGTCCGCCCACTGGTACCACTCTTACTCTGTAATTCTTAAAGTTTCGGGCTCTACCCCATAAACGGGGGATCAGCATTCACCTTACACGATTGATAACACCATCCCATCCACAATGGGTCATCACTCTTATTCGATAGTTTTCAAAGTTTCTAAAACCATACGCTCTTCTCGATATCATTTCCATTTTGTTGTGGAAGCCTTCTTTAATGCCATTGCTGTGTGTAAAGCGCCGCTTGGTCAATATCGGCTACAGCCAGCTATCATTAATATTGGCTTCTCAATCAATTTCTTAATGATGCTCTTTAAATAAATAAGTACAGCATTCAAAATAATGTGACCCTAAAGTCAGCGTTTTGATTTGCCAGTTCTTTTGCTCTTTTTCTTAACTGAGATTCTTTTAATGCATTCCCCAATTATGCGTAGGCATCAGCTAAGCTATCAAACGGGTTTGCTGAATTAGGGTATAGGTGGCATCAGTATTCAAACATCTCGATTGCTTCTGCATTTCTTTCCTGCTTAAGAAGTACGTAGCCCATTCTCATTAATCTATTGCGATTGTAATATCGCTCGCCTTTTGGCACAGCTCCAAATCCATACCTTTCACTAAGTTCCAGATAATAGCCTTTTATATTTTGGATAGTTTGTCCGGGCTTTTCACTCATAAAGTCCCGATAATTGGGGTCCCAAAGTTCTGGAGGGAATATAAAGTGAAGTGCCGAAGTAACGGCTGGTAGTACCGCCGCATAACCATTATTTTCTGTTAACTCGTGCTTGTATTTAAAACTGCTACCGTCGAGAGATTTCAGTGCCAATCCAAACTTTTCGTATCCCTCCAAAATCTGAAGGTTTTGTCCCCCTCCTGATTTTGGTATTGAAATATATAGGTGCCCCGTGAGTTGCTTATTACTTTCTACGATCGCGGCGATTTTCTCAAGTACACTACTTTTTTCGTATCCAACCGCGTTGAAATCAGCGGTGTTTATCGCCATATGAACGTTAAATAATCCGGGCCTATTCCAGATACTGTGCAATGCAAATTGACCTGTTGGTGACAGTCCAACAAGAACTCTGTAGTCAGCGACGTGAAACCTCTCTTCAATGAAGGGAATAATATCATTCTGAATAAACTGAAGGTATTGCTCTTGTTTTCCTCCAAACCATAAAGGCTCGCCATTGCGATTTAAAGGAGTCGGCGTCATATCTCGCCTTTCACCCGATAAATTAGGGATGCCTACCACAAGTGAATATAAGAATCCTTGTAATAATACTTTTCAACGTATGCTCTCCTAATTCGAAAAATTGTTTTGAATAATTATTACGCTAACAGAAGTCGCTGTGTTTAACATGTGAAAATGATTCAGAGAATCAGGTATGGAAGTCTATCAACTGGGTAGCGCTATTTTTTGTTTCATTCAAAAAGAGTGGTAACACTGCTAATACAAAGCCTGAATATTGACTGTCATAGTTAACTGAAAGCAAAGAGCAAGCAATGTAAAGATTTTACAAAGCATATTTATATTTATTGAGCTTATTTATGATAATAGCAAAAAGCAGACGTAAAATTTTCAAAATTCGTCGCCTGTAAGGGTGTGCTAGTTCAAGTCCAGCCTCTGGTACCATTTTCATACTAAAACTAAGAGGTATCTGGCATAGTCGGACAATAAACCTCAAACGTATTACGGCCGTTTTTTTTTGCCTTATACATGGCTTCATCGGCATGTTTATACATGGATGTGTTACATGTTGCATCTAGGGGGCAAACACTAATGCCAATACTCAGACCAATAACATAGGCTTTTTGTCCTATTTGGTGAGGTAACTCAAAGGCACTGAGAATCTTCTTGGCTACCCGTTCACAATCGCCAAAGTCGACGATGTCAGCAAGCAAAATGGCAAATTCATCCCCTCCAACTCGACTAACAGTGTCACTGGCACGGATGCAACCTATCAGGCGCTTTGACACTGATTTTAAAAGTTGATCACCAGCGTCATGTCCCAATGAGTCATTAACGAGTTTAAAGTTGTCCAAGTCTACAAACATCAGCGCTACTTGATAGTGATGCCTCATTGCTAATTTAATGGCTCGGCTCAAACGCTCACCAAGCAAAGCGCGATTAGGCAAGTCGGTAAGCCAGTCATAGTTTGCCTGATGATACAAATCTGAATATTGATTGTCGGATTTGCGAGTAATAATAACCGCGCTATCAACCTTACCGTTGTCATCAAAAAGCAAATTAATGGAGTTAAACACGCGCTTTTTTTTACCTTTCTGACAATGAAGCGTTGAATCTAAATGAACGACATTTACAAGCCCGTCATGCGATAAAAGTTCTAAACTAAGTTCCGGCTCTTTATCATCACCGTCAAAGCTAAAAGTCATAACAGACGTCAATGACATACCCAGAGCTTTTTCCATATCTAATCCAATTAGATCTTCAGCTGCGCGATTGATATAGGTGACATTGAGATATTTATCGCAATTAAATACCGCTTCTTTCATTGATGCCAAGGCCTTTTTCTGCTGAATCATAACTTCTTTTGTATTGCGCGTTTCTTTTTCAAAAAAGGTGCTGCATAGCACTTGAAACCATTTCATTAGAATTTCATTCGGAGGTGCTTTTTCCAAGAAAGCGCTAGGAATGATTTGGACCAGAGTTTCCGGTGACGCTGCCGTCAACATATGTACACCCGAATCGGCGTCAAGGTGACACAATGGCCCGAGAACAAATAATCGTACACTAGACGTTTTTACTATTTTTAGCGCGTGGTTAAAATTTAACGCTCTCTCTAGTTTTACCGTTGGTGCGAATTGATGGAATGACTGATTAATATTAATGGCAAGGCGGTCATCTTCAATGACGATTAACACATCGATACTGCGCTTCATATTCACGTTAACCTTTTGGCAAATTAATAAATAAAAACCGATTAAATTGTGGTCGTAACATCCTTATTTTTTCATAAGCGTATTCTGGATCTTGATTCGAAAATTCAGCCAATTGAAGCAAGTTTTGATGTTCTGCAATACATTGGAATATCTGAACTAACGACCATGAAAAGTGTGAAAGTATTGAGGTGTTTTTTCTGTTCGCTAGCGCACAGTAATAAGCCCAGCTTACACTTATCTTTCTGAGACATTAAATATCAACAAAAAACCGTCGAATACATGGAAGAACCTTTCCAGTTGAGCTTGAAAAATAGCATGTTCAACAGCTTAAAGATGTCAAGATAGTTTGCTTTTACCAAACTCTATTTGCTCTTGCGCTCAGTAGTTGAGTATGTGTTTGGTTTGGAAAGATCAACATGGTAATAGTTGAATATTTCGGTCGCCCAAGTTGGATCTTCCATGTTCGGCCAACTTTTCGCATCAAAGTATGGGGCCTGCTCCAATCTCTCCTCTGGCATCGGTAAAACAAAACATTTTTTCTCGCGCTCCAGAGTTAATGCCTGCCATGGCACGGCCAATAACTTCTCGCCAATACCACAAAATCCTCCCTTTGCGATGATTACAAAGGATACCTCGCCATTTGGGAGCTTAAGCATCAGACTATGTAGCTTTCCGAGCTTTTGTTCTTTGTGGTTGTAAATGTCATTGTTAGCTAGGGTATTAGCACTTAAATAGCACGGCTTTCCCTCTGCCATATTTTGTTGGTTAGGAACTCGTTCTACTTCATGGGCGAGTACGTTCATTTTTTACTCCTATCATGAGAATTGCCGTGATAACGAATAGTAGCCAGCATCGAAATACGCTAAAAAATTCATTATCAGGCCTAATGAAATAAACCTGACAAATTATTGTGCCATCGAACAAACCTATGTTCTGTTCGCTAGCACACTGATGCGTGTCGATATAATTATTATTGGTTGAGTGTGTGCTAGCGAACGGAAAGGTGCGACCAAAGCTATTAAGCTCTATTTCAACTGATAGCAATCTAGCTCTCGGTGAAAAAAATAGAGGCAATTATGCAAAACCCTAAAAAAGACGTAAAAACCGACCAAGAAAAGAAACTTGCACCAGGGAATGAGCCACAAAAGCAACAGTCCCAGCAAGAAAGAAAGCAAGATCAAAAGCGAGAAGAAAAGAAGTAACCTATAGGTTATTGCTCTTGTGATATTAAGCGCATTGGCGGATTAATTCATATCTATATTAAATTCCATAGCGTACTTACTTCACATCTACTTCACCCCAGGAGCCCCTGGGGTTTTCTGTAGGATGAAACAGATTCAATTCTGCTGCACCTTAGGGCTACCTGAGTTTTTTTATCGTATGGAAAAGATTCATAAAGAAACAGATGAATGACTCTCGGTTGAACTAACCAATGTTGAGTATTTTCGGTCTTAGAATGCATCGATAATTTGTGTGCAGTCTATTGGTTGCTATTTGGGGCCCCTCTAGTACTTATATCATCTCCAAAAGCTGACTAACAAATTGTAAATTGCCTGTCGAATATCCAACTAGATAGCTTAGTTGAGTAATCACGTCGATAAGTCAAGTCACTGTTGATGAGTGCTCGAAAAATGTTCTTGGTTAGCAGTTGAAACAAGGGTGTTATAAAACTCCTAATTTCAACTCGCTTATGTTTGCTAGCGAACATACTACAGATAATAGATTGGCTAGACTGAGTTTGTCGCGTAGGCAGATATGAATTGCTCCAAAGTCATAAAGACACAAGGCGTGTGATGAACCAACAGAAAATAGACTACTTGAGGCGTTGCCAGAAATTGGCAATACAGTAAAAAGAAAAACCGATAAATGAAACGCGTCGTGACTACAATACGATTATCCCGCTGAACGAAGGTGAAAAGGATCAGCGCACTCTTGAGGCTGATGGATATCGTTTGACGTTAAAAAATAAGGCCAAGGGAGATATGGCTAGATTTAGTGCAACATTTGCCGAATATCTGAGTCACCCTTAATCACACGTTGGCGTAATTACCTGAAAACCTTGCAAGAGACCATGCCGTCGATAGGAGCAATTATTGTGATTGTAGGAAACGCCAAAAGTTTTTGGCCGTTGCAGGAAGACATGCGTTATGAAACCGGAAAAAGCCTTGGACCCGTCAATTTTTTTGCCTTTACGCGAACCTTGGCAACCTCCCCCTCAGTCGCCAGTGAAAAGACGATGTTGGTAATATCAGTAGAAAGCAACCTGTTCAGATTCATTAACGGGCCGGTTATCGCTGAGAGTGTCGATGAGTTTTAATTATGAGAAGCTACGCTTGCATTTGCTGCTTTCTTACGAAAGAGGTAAAGCAGAACAGTTACCCGAATCTCCGATAGACTGGATAACGCATCCGTTGGGTCGTTTCTTTAAAATCGAAGCGGCGGCCGGGATTATGCTATTGGTTTTTACGCTGTTGGCACTTTTTTTAGCTAATTCTTCGTTTAGCGCACAGTATTTTTCACTATGGGAAACACCGATTGGTGTGACGGTTGGTTCAGTCGTCCTCGAGCGTGATGTGCATGCTTGGATAAACGATGGGTTGATGACACTCTTTTTCTTTTTAATCGCATTGGAATTAAAACGCGAGCTAGTGTTGGGTGAGTTACGCAAGCCAAAGCTTGCAATACTGTCTGTTTCTGGTGCTATTGGCGGGATGCTAGTCCCTGCTTTTGTTTATCTCCTTTTTCAATTTGGTGAAGTGGGCCAAGACGGTTGGGGAACGGTTATGGCTACAGATACGGCGTTTGTAGTTGGTTGCCTTGCGTTGATGGGGCGACGTGTTCCTAAAAGCCTAAGAGTGTTTATGTTGTCTCTTGCTATTGTCGACGACCTTGGCGCCATTATTGTGGTTGCCGTAGGATATGGTTCCGATATCAACTTTTGGTATCTAAGTTGTGCACTCGTCGGTTTCATTGTGGTGAAATGTATGACCATGTTGGGTGTTCGCAGTATTGTATTGTTTGTTATTGCTGGTATTGTTCTTTGGCTACTAGTAGATGCTTCAGGTGTCCATCCTACTGTTGTCGGCGTGCTACTTGGATTGATGACCCCAACAACAAAATGGGTAAGCGATAGCCGCCTGCACGATATTGTTAATACATTATCGAGACCTTCTGAAAGTAGCAACAGTAAAGAACGTATGGCTCATACCAAATTGTTAAGGACAGCCGAGGCCGCGGCACGAGAAGCAATGTCACCGGTTGAACGGTTAGAGTTTGTTCTTCACCCATGGGTTGGTTTTGTTGTTATGCCATTATTTGCCTTTGCCAATGCTGGCGTTTCATTCTCAGCTCAGGGGATGTCCGCTGCTATTGCTGTTTCAGTTTTTTTCGGGTTTGTTATTGGCAAGCCTGCCGGTATATGCCTGTTTAGTTGGGTGGCGGTGCGAGCGAAACTTGCAGAGCGACCATCCGATCTATCTTGGGGAGAAATCTTCGCAGGCGGAATTCTCGCCGGTATTGGATTTACCATGGCGATATTTATCGCCAATCTAGCTTTCACACCTGAACACGTTGATGCTGCAAAACTGGGCATTCTCACAGCATCGTTATTTTCCTCTTTATTGGGAACGACTGTGTTGTTTTTTATCACTCGTAAAAACAGCGAACCCGTCACTCAATCGGCGTTAAGATAGGTGTAAAGAGTGGCAAACGCGGATAACATTACACATGAAAAGGTTTAGCGTCACCCACCAAACGGTATATGAGTACCCAGAAACCGTCCAACTTCAGCCTCACACATTGAGGCTGCGCCCTCGCGAAGGTCACGATCAGCATATTGAGTCGTCTCAGCTTACGATAAACCCAAACGCAAGTTTAAGATGGGTTCGAGATGTAGAAAGCAATTCTATCGTTATCGCCACGTTCTCTGAATCCACCAATCGCTTATTGATTGAGAGTAAGACGATCGTGCAAAAATACGATATATCGCCACATGATTTTTTAATAGCGGACTACGCCGTCTCCTATCCTTTTTCATACCCGATTGATGACGCTAAAACATTGGCACCCTATTTACACGACCGGAATAACGCAGACGATATGGCGCTAAAAAACTGGATAAGTACGGAATGGATTGAAAACCAACCCGCTCAAACCTTTGAGCTACTGCTCTTACTTAACCAGCAAATCTACCAATCCATTGCTTACAAAAAGCGGGATGAAGAAGGCGTTCAAAGCTCGCAAACGACCCTATCAAGTCGCGAGGGTTCCTGCAGGGATTTGGCTACCCTATTCATTGATGTAGTACGATATCTCGGTTTTGCCGCAAGATTTGTAAGTGGTTACATACATGAACAATCTGATAGTACGATCAGCGGCACGACCCATGCGTGGGCAGAAGTGTTTATTCCGGGCGCGGGATGGAAAGGGTTCGACCCAACTCACGGAAGTTTAACTGGTGCGAATCATATCGCTGTGGCTGTAAGCAGGCTCCCCGAACTTGTTCCTGCTGTATCCGGAGCATTTTGGGGGCTTCCTGGTTCTAGTTTAGAGGTAAATGTATGGGTCACAGAAATCTGGTAGTGTGAATCCACAACTTTATCGAGACTTGGGCGTTTACACTTGATAGCAAACAAACTCCCCCAAAACAGTGCGCTGTCTTGATTTACGGTAAATAAGTGTTAGCACGTTAAAATATTGAGACACTGAAGATAACAGCTATGATATGGCCCAACTCCATAATTGCCGGATAGTCAAAAGAAAACCTACTACTAAAATAGTTAATGAAACTTTTACTTTCTTTTACCAAATACCGCCCAGTTCGTTCTAAAAAAAATTAGACCACTAATGCGTCAGGTCAACACAAAATCCTCTCAACCATCTATACTTAATTAGAATCAATTCGTTCTTTGTTCGATATTGCACAGAAGCGAAAAACAACGTTTACATTGCAATAATAAACGTATGTTCTGGATAAGCACGCAGATCTAATAAAGAAAACAGAAAGTCAACAAAGGAACGTTTACTTATGTTCAAATGCAATAACACTCTCTTATCTGCCCTACTCACTGTATTACCTGAACAATACGAAAAAAAACTAGAATTGGTCCCGCTCAAGCTAGCTCAGGTGCTTTATGAGTCAGGAGAGGAATTACAATATGTTTACTTTCCCGTTGATGCCATCGTTTCTTTGCTATTTGAAATGTCTGACGGGGCGTCAGCTGAGATCTCAGTAGTTGGGAATGAAGGTATTGTAGGAGTTGCTGTGTTTTTGGGCGGTGGCAGCACGCCTAGCCGAGCTATTGTGCAAAGCGAAGGAAAAGCATATCGCATCCCTGCTAAGTCAATTCAGCAAGCATTTAATCAAGACTCCGCTGTTCGTATCCTTCTGTTGCGCTACACCCTTTCTCTTATTACACAAATGTCACAGACTGCAGTATGTAATCGACATCACACTATCGTGCAGCAGCTCTGTCGATGGATTTTGCTATCACTAGACCGTTTACCCGACAACAATTTAGCAATGACGCAAGAACTCATAGCAAACATGTTAGGCGTTCGTAGAGAGGGTGTAACGGAAGCGGCGGGTAAACTCCAAAAAGCTGGTGTTATTGTTTACAAAAGAGGACACATCAAAGTTGTAGACCGTCCAAAATTAGAGAGAATGTGCTGTGAATGCTATCAAGTAGTGAAGGAGGAATCTGACAGACTAGAGGCTTTTCATAATCAATGTTAATAGCAAAAAATTAAGTAAGAAGGTTTTTTAATGTATGTGCTTAAACGCACAGATAAATGCATCATCTAAAGGCTAAATAGTTAGGCAATACAGCATGTGCCTAATGCATTTAACGCAGCAGAGACCAGAGTGACAATGCGTTTTTTAGGTATTTCATGAAATTACCTAAAAAGGACGTTTTGCTATGCCCTACACTTTGCTTTCTACTTCTAAGTCGAATACCGCTTGGGAACATATTCCTGTTCGCAAAGATATTTACAGTACCGAGCGTTTGGGAAAGCACGCAGAGGTAATAGCTAAACATCACAAGACTACAACAAAATTGCTGCGTGTTCCCTCACTTCATAAACGATTTGAAGATAACGCACAGACTCTTGAAAAAATAGTGTCGAAAAGCACTTCACATAAACGCAATAGCAAAGACGCGCCTAAAGGGCTCGATTGGTTACTCGACAATTATCACGTAGTCGATTCACAAATTTGGCAAACCACGTTAGACCTACCAGAACGTACGTATCGTCAACTACCTCGCCTAGCCGTTGGTAAGTTTATAGGTTATGCCAGAATATTAGCCATAGCGTGGTACTACGTGGAACATACAGACTGCCACTTTACTACGCAAAGTTTTTGCCACTTTATTTCGTGTTATCAGCGCATTGAAATATTGAGCATATTGGAGTTGTGGTCGCTTCCTTGCGTTTTAAAAGTTGTTCTTATTGAAAATCTGCGTCGCTTATCTCAAGCACAAGTGGATAGACACGTTGCACATAATCAAGCTAATAGTGCGGCAGATAAGGTACTGGCAAAAACGGATAGCTCAACGACGTCGCAGCAATTTACGCCGCCCGACTTAAGCGATTATTCACCAAGCGCGCATGTTGCTTTTCTAGCACAACTGGCAAGGCGCTTACGAGGCAGAGACCCAGATAAATACCCGTTACTTCGTTGGCTTAGCCAACAACTGTCCCAAGAAAGTCTGTCTGTCGACGCCATAATTCAACAAGTATCGCTTGAACACAGTGTAGTAAGCGAAACCATAAGCAATATTATCAATAGTTTAAGACTGCTGGGAGAAATTGATTGGAAAGTTCCTTTTGAACAGTTGAGCCACGTTGATAAGCGGCTGCGTACCTATCCAGCTTATACAGACATGGACTTTAGCACACGCAATCTATATCGCAGCAATATACAAAGGCTAGCCTTTGGTTCTGGATTAACCGAGTGTGAAATTGTTGACGCCGCCTTAGCGCGCGCTAAAACCTTGAGCATTGATGAAACCATCGAATCTGAAAAACGCCGCATTAGCGACCCTGGCTACCACCTATTCGGCGATGCTCATCGTCAGTTTGAGAAAGAGGTTGGCTACAAACCATCCATAAAAGAGCGAATACGCTATGCCTTAGGAGAGTGTGGCACCAAGGTTTATGTGGGGCTTATCATTTCAGTTAGCGCCCTTTTACTCATTATTTTTGTTCTCGCACTATTTGCTTTTAATTTCTCGCTATTGCTGCAAATTGTATTGACTCTGCTTGCTCTTATCCCCATCGGCGAGGTGTCAGTGCTTTTAGTAAACCAAATTATTTTGCGTGTTGTACATACACACCCTTTACCCGGTCTTTCGCTAAAGACCGGCGTGCCGAACGCCAGCAGAACTTTCGTAGTCATACCGTCTTTATTATCCAATAAAGTAGGCGCTAACAAACTTATTCACCAGCTTGAGATGCACTATTTAACCTGTATCGATGATAACGTGAGTTTTGGGCTTTTATTAGATGGGGTTGATGCCACCAGCCAAGCGTTATCTAGCGACAAAATTCATTTACAGCAAATTAATGAAAACATTGCCGCACTGAATAGGAAATACCCAGGGTGTAGAAACCGCAAACGATTTTACCTGTTGTATCGCAAACGCATGTTTAATCGTCACGAGAAGACGTGGATGGCGTGGGAACGAAAAAGAGGAAAGTTACACGAACTCAATCGACTTTTGAGGGGAGCGACAGATACCACTTTTACGCAAGTTAGTTCTGATAGCATAGACATTCCAGAGTATATTAAATATGTGGTGACCTTAGATCAAGACACTCAGCTAACACGCGGTGTGATTAAAAAATTAATAGGTAAAATGGCTCACCCACTCAACACACCGCTACTCGACAGAATAAAGCGCCGTATTGTTAAAGGGCACGGTGTTTTACAACCTAAAGTTACTCCTTTAATGCCAAGTAATGGCAACGGTTCGTGGTATCAATTCATATTCTCAAGCCCAGGCGGAATTGATCCGTATGTTTCCAGTAGCTCAGATGTGTATCAAGATTTATACGACGAAGGGTCTTATACTGGAAAAGGTATTTACGATATTGATGCATTTGAGAGTGCGCTGAAATCTCGTGTACCTACCAACACACTGTTAAGTCATGACTTATTTGAAGGGATATTCGCACGGGCGGGCTTTGCTTGTGATATTGAAGTATTGGAAAGATACCCCCGAAGTTATCATGCCGATATTAACCGTCTTCACCGATGGACAAGAGGTGATTGGCAACTGCTTCCGTGGCTGCTGGGCATAGTAAACGGTACAGGTAAAATCCCCACGCTTGGACAATGGAAAATTATTGATAATTTACGTAGGTCACTGGTACAGCCTTGCCTTTTTGCCACACTGATTTTGTCTTTTTCCTTTCCGTTATATCAAGCTCTATTTGTCTGGACAACGTTATTAAGCATACTGGCAGCTCCTTTTATTATTCACCTGTTGCTGCTTTTTATTTCATATCGTCGAAGCCAAGGCAGAATAGTCACGCATTTAAAAATGTGGTTATCAGACGGACTACTGTCTTTTCTCAATTGTTTATTTATTCTTGCGTTCCTCCCTGATAAAAGCGTGAAAATTTTAGATGCTTTAGGAAGAGCACTTTTGAGAATGGCGTTTACACAAAACCACCTTTTACAGTGGGTATCGTCAGATGAGATAGAACGCACACATAAACCCTCGCTGGTGAACTACTACAAGCTTATGAGCACAAGTGTTGGCTTGGTGTTGTTTGTTGCAATAGCAACGCTCTTGTATTCAGTTACCTATTTTTTCACAACATTACCTTTTGTACTGTTATGGCTTTTCGCCCCTGCGATAGCGTGGTTGTTGAGCCAGCCAAATGTACGCCCTTACCTACACCTTAGCGAAAATAGGCAAACTACCCTTCGCCTTATAGCGCGCAGAACCTGGCGTTTTTTCGATGAGTTTGTAACACCAGATGAGAACATGCTGCCACCGGACAACTTTCAGCAACTACCCGAAGCGAAAACAGCGCACCGCACATCACCGACTAATATCGGATTATATTTACTGTCGATAGCAAGCGCTAAGGATTTTGGCTGGTTAGGGCTTGTTGAAGCAACCGAAAAGCTTGAAGAAACGTTGGAAACACTCAGCAAGCTTGAAAAGTATGAAGGGCACTTACTGAATTGGTATCACACGCAAACACGTCAACCATTACACCCTAAATATGTTTCATCTGTTGATAGTGGTAACTTAGCAGGACACCTTATTGCACTAGCCAACACACTGGAGGCGTGGCGAGAAGACGTTGAAGAGCGTGTTGAGCCGAATATTAAACAAGCGCTTCACGATAATTTACTGCTGCTAGACGCAGCTATTATGAACGTTGAGCCACCACAAAAGCACTATTCTCACTGTCGAATTGAAATACTGAATTTACTGAATTTATTGGAAGATCAAGACAGCGATGCAGCGTATGACTTGGTAACCGTAGAGAAAACCCTTCATAAATTATTGTCACTACTGACTAGCAAAGAAACGTCAATCGACGAGAATATCAACTACTGGTTACAAAATACAATTAAACGTACAGAAGCTGCAGAACAAGACAAACAGATTCTATCTGTTGCGCAGAGCGACCTAAAAGCACGGTTTGAGCGCCTTGCTTCTTGCGCTCGCTCACTTGCGATGGACATGAACTTCCACTTTTTATTTAACCAAGAGAAGGTCTTACTCAGTATAGGGTACTCTGTTGATAACGATGAGTTAGATACGGGTTGCTATGACTTATTGGGTTCTGAAGCGCGTTTGGCTAGTCTGTTTGCCATTGCCAAAAATGACATCCCTTCAAAGCACTGGTTTCACTTGGGTCGCACAGCATCGCCCGTTGGATTCAGCGCGGCGCTGCTATCGTGGTCAGGTTCGATGTTTGAATATCTCATGCCATCCTTAGTTATGCGGGCGCCTTTCGGCAGTCTGATTGCCAGTACAAACAACATGGCCGTAATTCAACAACGGCATTATGGAAGGCATCTTAATGTTCCATGGGGAATTTCTGAGTCGGCATACAATGCACGAGACTTAGAATTTAACTATCAATATTCAAATTTTGGTGTGCCTAGTTTAGGGCTTAAACGTGGCCTTGCCGACAGTATTGTGGTGTCCCCCTATTCAAGCGGGCTTGCCGCTATGGTAGACCCTAATAGTGCTGTAAAAAACTTTAAAGAACTGCAGTCAATAGGTTGTTTGGGGCCATATGGTTTCTACGAAGCTGTCGATTTCACACCCTCAAGACAGCCCAAAAACACTAAATATACGGTTATTGAAAGTTATATGGCGCATCATCAGGGCATGACCATTGTTGCTATCAACAATGCGCTCAACAATGGCGTTATGCGCAATCGGTTCCACAACGAGCCAATGATTGGCGCCTGTGAATCGCTACTTCAAGAGCGTATTCCCCGTAATGTCTCACTAAAACGTCCTTTTGCTCAGGGGGATAGCATTGCGCAAAACCTTTCACCATCTAAATCCACATCTCGAATTTTTAGCCCGCATCAAAGCGGGCCAAGACAAACAAATATGCTGTCAAACGGCAGGTACACGGCAATGGTCACCTCAGCAGGTAGTGGCTATAGCGTTTGGAAGAACATCGCGATCACACGCTGGAATGGCGATACCACCACCGACGATGACGGTATGTATTTCTTTGTTCACGACGTAAAATCGAAACAAACCTATTCGCCGTCAATACAACCGTTACACGCTGAAAACAGCGAAAATTGCGGCAGGTACTCGGCTGAGTTTGCCGAAGACTACACTCGTTATGAAGCAATACACGATAAAATTAAAAGCAGTGTAGACGTTGTGGTTACCAGTGAAAGCGATGGCGAGGCTCGTCAGCTTAAAGTGAGTAATACATCGCTTATTAGTAAACGTGTTGTTGTCACCTCTTTCAATTCATTGGCACTGGCGCCTAGGGAAGCTGATAGCGCCCACCCTGCTTTCTCTAAACTGTTTGTTAAAACAAGTGTGCTTAAAGAGCGCAACGCACTTATCGCAACAAGGCGAAAACGTGCGCCTGAAGAACGTGAAATATGGGTCGCGAACTTTGCTGTAGTGAGCGACCAAGAAGTTAATAAATTCGAGTTTGACACGAGTAGGCTGACCTTTATAGGTAGAGGTAAGGCTATTCACAACGCAAAAGGAAACGAAGTAAAACACGATGGTCTTAACCGGCTTAGCAGTTCAATCGGCGCAGTTATCGACCCAGTATTCGTATTACGACATCACATTGATATTCCCGCAGGAAAACAAGTAACGATAACCTACTGGCTATTAGTCGCACCTTCTCGTAAAAGCCTACTGTCGCTTATCGATCAACACGCTGATACCTATTCGTTTGAGCGCGCGAAAACCATGGCATGGACGCAAGCACAACTCTTACTAAGGCACCTAGGTATAAACAATGATGAAACCGCAACCTTCCAAAAAATCGCAACACCACTACTTTACTTAGATACCAGGTACACGCAGCAAAAGACATTACCTTTACCGGTAAAAAGCATAAAGCATGTGTTATGGCAAGAAGGCATATCTGGCGACCTCCCAGTTGTGGTAATGCGAATAGGTGAAAGTGCTGATATTAAACATGTAGAGCAACTGTTGCGTGCACACGAGTATTGGAAACTAAAAATGTTGTATGTGGATATCGTAATCATCAACGACCAACGTTCAACCTATTTTCACAGTTTACAAGAGGCTATTGAAACCGCGGTTCGCTGCAGTCAATCGCCTGTTTATCACTCGGATGAACACACCCGTCCTGCACACTGCTATGTACATGTGTTGCGTTATGATCAAATTTCTACAGACTTACGCGATACCATCATGCATGCTGCTAGACTGGTGATTGACGCTCGCGATGGAGATTTAGAAACGCAATGTCATCGCCTTCTTGAATCGGATTTTACAGATAAATCATACGCTAACGAAAACGTACAAAAACAAGCGCGGTATATGACGCCGTCGCTGTTAGATAAGAAAGATACTTTCACTCTTTCTTTTTTCAACGGAACAGGCGGGTTCGATACTAAGAACAATGAGTATGTTATTCAATTAAACAACGGTCTCACTCCTCCTGCCCCTTGGATAAATATCATCGCCAATGACGATTTCGGTTTTCAAATTGGTGAGGATGGAAACGGCTACACATGGGCCAAAAATAGCCGCGATAACCAGTTAACCCCTTGGTACAACGACCCAGTGTGTAACCCGTGCGTGGACAACTGGTATATGAGAGATGAGAATTCACTTGCGTTAAGCAGCGCAGCTAACCAACCCATTCAAGATGACGGTGAATACCAGGTGCGCCACGGCTGGGGCTACAGTGTATTTTCACACCATGCCGACCATATTTATATGGAATCCACCCACACCGTTGTGCAAAACGCCCCCGTAAAAATGGTGCGCCTTTGTATTAAAAATACGGAAGAACGCGAACGTAAATTATCAATTACCAGCTATATTGAGTGGGTTCTGGGTAACGACAAGTATGAAAGCGGACCTTTCATAAGCACCTCCTTCGAGCACGACTTTCAAGCCATTATTCTGTCCAATCCGTTTTCCACTGAATTTTATGAAAGTGAAGCATTCGTGATGCTTCAAAATGAGCTGGCTGAATGGACCACCGATCGTACAGAATTCTTAGGGCAATATGGTAGTCCAACTAACCCAAACGCTTTAGCCGTAGATACGCAGATGAAAAAACGTGTTGGGCATGGGTTTGATACCTGTTCGGTCCTGCAAACAAAGTTCACCCTTCAGCCGAACGCCTCCCACGATGTAGTACTGGTTTTTGGTTACGCAAGCAGCCATACCCACGCCCTTACTTTAATGAAACGCTATAAGTACAAGAGTTTCGACGCTGTGCTACAGAAGACGAGAGCCTATTGGCTACATCTGCTCACGCATGTTCAGGTAGATACCCCTGACAAAGCAACTAACCTAATGCTAAACGGCTGGTTGAACTATCAAACGATGAGTAGCCGAATTCTAGCGCGATGCGGCTTTTACCAGGCCAGTGGCGCCTTTGGGTTTCGCGACCAATTGCAAGATGGAATGTCAATGCTATGGCACAGTCCCGAGCGAGTGCGCGAACATGTATTGTGCGCAGCGTCTAGACAGTTTAAAGAGGGTGACGTTCAACACTGGTGGCTTCCACTTACAGGCCGAGGGGTAAGAACCCATATTTCTGATGACAGAATATGGTTGGTGGTCGCGGCAACGCACTATGCCAAAAACACCCAAGACCAAAACATTTGGCAAGTGCAAATACCTTTTTTAGAAGGACCACTTCTAGACCTAGAATCCCATGACGCTTTTTTCATGCCGAACAGAAGCGATGATACCGCGAGCCTTTTAGATCATTGTATCTTGTCGATAAACACAGCGCTTGCCACTAGAGGGGAACATGGCTTACCGCTAATTGGCACGGGGGATTGGAACGACGGCATGAACGGTATAGGCAAACTGGGCAAGGGGGAAAGCGTGTGGCTAGGCTGGTTTGTTTTATTTGCCATTGACCAACTAATTGCACTTCCGTCACCTTATTGTCAGCAGAAACTAATGCCTCACAAAGCACAGTGGCAACAGGCCTCGCGAGAACTCACTAACGCAATAGAGCAACATGCCTGGGATGGTGAATGGTACCGACGAGCCGTTTTCGATAACGGTATCTGGCTAGGCTCTCAGCTTAATGATGAATGCAAAATTGACGCTATTTGTCAGTCGTGGGCAGTGCTTTCAAATCACGCACTCCCCAACAGAGCCAACAAAGCCATGAAAATGGCGTCTCAGTATCTGATAAGAAAAGAGCTAGGCTTGGCGCTGTTATTTACCCCTCCTTTCGAAAAAACTATATTGGAGCCGGGCTACATAAAAGGTTATCCCGCAGGTTTTCGAGAAAACGGGGGGCAATATACCCACGCGGCAGTCTGGTCAGTCATGGCGCTGTGTAAGCAAGCAAAAATAGATCAGGCATTCGAGCTCTTTTCCATGCTAAACCCCATCAACCATGCGCTTAATGAAGCGCATTGTGCTCAATACAAAGTTGAGCCTTACGCTATGGCGGCAGACATCTATTCTGTGCCGCCCCATTGCGGTAGAGGTGGCTGGACCTGGTACACAGGGGCCGCAGGTTTAATGTACCAAGCGGGGATCTCTTTCCTACTAGGCATAGAGAAGCGAGGGAACGCATTAGAAATAACACCGCGGTTACCGTCACAGTGGGATCGATTTAGCGTAACAATAGATATGGATAAAGCACACTACGTAATAAAGGTAATAAGACACACGCAAGGAGCAAAGACCGTGAATACAGATGAAGCATCTTGCACGTGTAGCAAGCGCAAAACGGCATCTTATGATAATGAAAAGTGCGACGTTTATATCGACGATGAGAAATATAGCTTCACCACAAATATCGCGTTCCCACTTTTAGCAGGCAAGCATCATGTCAGAATCTTGATAAAAGACTAGGTAATGTGGTTCAGCGCACAGAGGCGCTAAATACAGCGAGTATATTGGTGAAAGAACCTATTCTAAGGGGTACACCTAATGACGCGATTTCACGTATTTTTCACTGTTATTGTTTTGGCGACACCGCTAACAGGATGCAACAAACAAGCAAGTGATAGCGACACAGTGCCAAGTTCTACACCCATTGACGCGCCTTTAAAACAAAAGACTCCCTTTGCGTATCAGCTAGAAGATTTGACACAGGAAGTTCGCGCAACACTTAGCACATTGGGCATGGATGTTACCAATGACATCACCGTAAATGCTGTCAATAACGACATTACTCTGTCTGGCAGAGTTACGTCTGAAAAGCAAAAACAAATGGTATTAAATGCTGTCCGAAAAATTGAGGGCATCAATGTCATTACCGACGAAATTATGGTGGTTCCGATAGATTAGTCCTTCGCTTCGAAACCACCACGATTGAAAGGAGTACCAAGATGCCGAACCAAATGAACAGCCCACCAAACAACCCTTGGGGAAGCGGTCAAACTGGAAAACCGCCACCTGATTTGGACAAAGATGTTAAGCAGTTGCTCGAAAAACTGAAACGCTTCTTACCCGGTGGAAGTCCAAAAGCTTTTATAATGTTCGTGTTGCTTTTGTTCACTATTTTTGTCATGTGGAATGTTTTTTATACCGTGCCTAGCGACTCTGTTGCCGTGGTTCAACGGTTTGGCAAACTGCATGCTCAAAAAGAACCTGGCTTACATTTGAAAATTCCCTTTGGGGTTGACGCAATACATATTGTGCCTACGAAGCGTCAGTTAAAACAGGAGTTCGGATTTGCTACTGCATCCGCGACAAATCCAGGACAAGGCTCAAGAGGTGACTATGCGCTAAAAGAAACCCAAATGGTAACAGGCGACTTAAATGCAGCGCTTGTAGAATGGGTTGTTCAATACCGCATTGCCAACCCCGTTAATTACCTGTTCGAAGTACGCGACCCCAGTGAAACACTACGCTACATTTCTGAATCTGTCATGCGAGAAGTGGTGGGAGACAGAACGGTAGACGAAGTAATAACAATAGGTAGGCAAGACATCGAATTTCAATCCTTGGAACGTCTAAGAGAAATAGCCAGAACCTATGCAATGGGTATCGCTATCGACCAAGTACAACTAAAAAACATCAATCCACCCTCGCCGGTTCAAGCATCATTTAATGAAGTGAATCAAGCACAACAGGAAAAAGAACGACTCATCAATGAAGCTAGAAGGGAGTATAACAGAGTCATTCCGCTTGCCGAAGGCGAAAAAGATCAAAGAATACGCGAAGCCGATGGTTACCGTTTACAGCGTACAAATGAGGCTGAGGGAGATGTAAGCCGTTTCAATGCGCTTATGGTGGAATACCAAATTGCACCGAAAGTAACCCAACGTAGGATATATATAGAGCACCTTGAACGCCTGCTTCCTCGTTTAAAGCACACCTATTTAATCGACGGTGACAAGGGTTCGGTTTTGCCCATTATGAATTTAAGTGCCGATAATTCGGTATTGCTGGGGGAAGAACAAAATGACTAAAAAACGAACGCCTATTTTGCCTTTTTTTATTCTATTAGCCTTTGCGGGCTGGATCATTAGTCATACACTTTTTACGGTAAGCGAGACCGAGCAAGTCATTATTACGCAGTTCGGTAAGCCAATGGGAAAGCCCATCACAGAGGCGGGTCTTAACGCAAAAATTCCCTTTATCCAAACCCTAAACACTATTGATAAACGCATACTGGAATGGGATGGCCCGCCTTCCGATATGCCTACCAAAGATAAGCTTTACATATCCGTTGACTTGTTCGCCCGTTGGCGCATTGTCGAGCCTTTGCAATATTTTTTGCGCTTGAAAGATGAAAGAAGTGCGCAGTCTCGACTCGACGACATATTGGGAAGTGAAACCCGTAATGCCGTTGCCAAGCACAAGCTAATAGAGATTATACGTACTACAAAACTGAGGGTGCCTGAAAAAGACGCGCTACTCAATGACGTTGAGAAAAGGCTAAATATGGGTAATTTAGTGCCCATAGTAAAAGGGCGAAAAGTCATTGAGAAAGAAATCTTTGAAGCCGCAGCAGAAAAAATAAAGGTTTTTGGCATAGAGCTACTCGACATTCAGTTTAAACGCATTAATTACAACACAAGTGTACGCCCCAAGATATATGACCGGATGATTAGCGAACGACGCCAAATTGCTGAGCGTTTTCTTTCCGAAGGCAATGGCGAGTCTGCAAGAATAAGAGGCAATAGAGAACGCGAGCTTAAACGTATTCGCTCGGAGGCCTATCGACAAGTTGAAGATATAAGAGGGAAAGCGGATGCACAAGCTGCCAATATTTACGCTGCGGCCTATAACCAAAGTCCAGCATCACGTGACTTCTATGCGTTTACGCGAACACTGTCTGCGTATGAAAAACTATTAAATAAAAACACCACGCTGCTTCTTTCCACAGACAGTGAACTATACCAACTATTAAAAGCAGCACCGCTTGCAGAAAAAGACCAACCTAACTTTGCTAAGGATATCAATGGTGAAGACGATCTTTAGCGTTTTTTAAGCGAAGCACCATGTATGGATATGGGGCGCCTGCATCACATTTGTATGTGTAATTACTGTAGTGAACAATCAGCTTCTCACCTCAGTATCGTTGGAGCCCCTTCTTTTACTACCCGTAGTGATTGCAAGCTGGTATGGCAACCTGTTTACAGGGTTGTCTGTATCTTTTATCACGGCTCTTGCTATCCTTGTTTCTTACGACCACGCGTTACTTGCTTTACCCGCCACTGACGCGGTATACACCGCGCTCGTTTACTTGTCGGCATTGAGTATTCTCAGCATTTTAATCCATAACTTTAGTGAAGTTTTCAAGGTTGAAGAGGCGGCGGCCGAACACGACCACCTAACAGGTTTGCTGAACACTCGTGGATTTACTTCGTTGCTAGAAGAAGAAATCGCTCGCACCAAACGCTACAGACATCCCTTCACGATTGCCCATATCGATATTGATGACTTTAAAGTAATTAACGACTCAAAAGGGCACAGTGCAGGCCACGCCATACTATGCAAACTTGCAAAAATCATAACTACATCATTTAGAGAAAGTGATTACATTGGCCGTATTGGCGGTGATGAATTCGTGTGTTTGTTGCCAGAAACAAAACAACCAGATGCTAAAGTTGTATTTGAAAAGCTACAAAAAAATCTAGACATAGCGTTCTGTAACGAAAACATGATGGTTACCTTTAGTATAGGCGTAGTTACTTTTGAATCTGCGCCACCAAGTACGCAAAAAGCCCTGGCATTGGTCGATAAAGTCATGTACCGGGTTAAGAAACTAAACAAAAACGACGCAGAGTATCAGGTGTATTCTTCAACCCATTAATGGGATTTTCCTTATTAATAATGTGGCCGGTTACAAAACCGTATAGCTTGCTAAAGTTTTTGTGGCCTCGGCCTGAAGCAGGCACGCGATTATGCAAAGAATTTGCAAAGGTTCTTTTTACCTCTTTAAACATTTGAATTTTATAGATTAAAACATACGCTATCTTTTCAAAATCCGCTGCTAGCGATAGCGTGGCGGTTCAAGTCCGCCCACTGGTACCATTTACTTCTTTTTGAAGTAGATACTGAAACCGACGAAAGTCGGTTTTTTTATGCCTGAAGTTCAGCAAGTCGCCACGTAAGCGTGCCGGCCGAGTGTCGGTCAATCGCGTGGCGACCAACCAAAGCCCCCCACTGGGGCCACCTAATCTTTTAGTAGCAGATACCAAAACCGACTTTTAAATCTTTTTTGTTTATCTGGCTTTTTACTATCAGTAGGTATTCCCTATGCTTGCCTCATCTTATAGATGGCTGAAAACCGCATTGATACTTTAAGTACACGAGAGCTGTTCTTTGTGTTACTAGCATTATCAAAACAACTTTCCCCACCTACAAAATTGACTTTGCTGCAATTCCCCTCTCCTTCTAACAACCGCTCAACGGTAAGATGTAATAACCATATTGCCGTATCGAAGCCTGCACTTTCGCACTGGCGACTTCACTATGACAAAATAAACAAGAGGCAGAAGTCAGCGTTGAGGCTTTGATCCCTTTTGCATCTAAATAACGAGCGACAAATTCTTCTATCCTAGGTTTATTATCCTCATTCACTAACACATCAAAATGAAGGTATCGCCCATCAAGGGTTTTAACATGGGTATCGTAAACATGAATTTGCATGATTCAAATCTTCTAGTTCCAAATTTATTCGCTAATGCCATGGCTTGAGATTTTGCTGCCATTGCAAGGCTTGCATGAATGAGCACGTCAGCATTTTTCCAATATTTGACACTCTAAAACGCTGCAGTAACGAAAGTATTATGCTGTATTAATGTAATGGTTTTTCTCGCCAGCAACGTGGCGTGTTCACCGCCATTTACAAATATTTTTGTGAAAAGAATCGGAACAACTTCATTACATTCAGACATAACATGCTTTCCAATTCTTCCCTATTGTTAGGTCCATTATTAAAAATCGGTGAGGTGCTTTTCTGTAACCGTATATGGAAGACTCAAATCACCCGACTGCACATCAATCACGCCATTAACCCTCAATACTGGCCCTTCTCCTGTTGCATCAACGTTCATCGTTGCCGTTACACCGTCAAAGTTAAATGTGGTGATATTGTCAACGCGTTGTGTAGGCACAATCACACTAAGCTTGTTGCCTGATGCGTATGCATGGAAATTGGGTGAGTCGAGATACATAGGCATTGGGGCAGTTGGTGGTAAGTTCGTTTCGTCAAGCACGTAAGGTACCGATAAACCCGCACCCGACGCTTCATCAGGTACCAATGCAACCCAATGAGTGTGGTAAACAACCCCATCATCTAAATAGTCACCATTTGCATTTTCATCCCACAATGGTGTGTCGTCGAAGTCAGGATGAGTGGTAACGGCAAGTGCCAAAATACCCCCATCTATGTTTTTAAAACCAACAGCAGCGGGAGACAAGCTTGTTGGAAAAACGTAGCCTAGCACTGGCGCGCCATTTACTTCACCTATAGGTTCTACCGTTTTTATTGCTGCAGGTGCTTGTGTTTCCATCGAGAATACCAGTGAGTCAATTTCTTCTAAGTAGTCGATAGTGGTGTTAATTAGGTTAAACGTATCATCATCGTGAGCAGTCGAAACTTCCGGCCAGTTTGAAACAGGAACACGATCGCTATTTTGCACAATAATTGGTGCACCCGGTTTGCTGTAAAAACGTTCAACCTTCAATAATGGAGATTCGTCCACTATGCCAACTTCCAGATAAGCAGTAAGTGCTCTTGATGTAAATGTCGTGTTTCTCTTAACCGCATTGGTAGGCACAATCACACTAATTTCACGCCCTTTCTCTAGAACAGTAAAGCCAGGCGAGTCGAGGTACATAGGCATTGGAGATGTTGGTGTTAGCGAGTCACCAGGCTCAGCTTGCACTACAGCAAGTCCTTCGCCCGCAAGTTCATTATTTTCAAGTACAACCCAGTGAGAATGATAAACAATGCCGTCATCATCATAGGCTTCGTTGTTATCCTCATCCCATAACGGCGTATCATCGAAGTCTGGGTGACTTGTAATTCCAAGTGCAACCGTTCCTTCTACGTCACGATAGCCTATATCTGTCGGACTTAAGTCAGTGACAAATACGTAACCTAATACAGGTGCGCCGTCAACTTGACCTATGGGTACTGGTGCTAACGAACCTGCATCACCGTTAGTCTCGATAGTAAACACAAAGGCGTCTATTACAGGCTCGTATTTCACTTGTGCATTATTTATTTCAAATACCTCTGAATCGTAAACATCTCCGGAACGCGGATGTACAGGAGGGTCTGATGGTTTGATAACAGATAACGCACTGCTATCAGAGCTGCATCCTGACAATGCCGATGCCACCAATAAGGAAGGAATAAATAACTTATTTAAAATGTTCATATAAAGCACCTATGATTATAGTTTTGAGTCGAAACTATAATTTATTAAAAAAATTAAGTTGTCAACAATGTTTTTAGTCGATACTATTTTCAACATGAATATTTATGAAACGTATAGACTGGTCGAGAGATTGGGCGAAATTACGCGAGCACACTTGAGAAAAGTGGCCGTTAAATGTGGACTGCAACCAGTACAGGTGGAAGTTCTTCACTACCTTGTATCGTGTAACCAGTTCTCTAATACTGTCATGTCAGTCGTTGATTATCTTGGGCAAACGAAAGGCACCGTTTCGCAAACAATAAAATCTTTAGAAGCAAAAGGATTTGTAGAAAAAATTCCAGATGCCATTGACAAACGCACAGTCCGATTAAGAGTTACACCTAAAGGAAGCGAGTTGATAGACAGAGAATTACCAGGAGATGCGTTCAGCGCAGCATTAGGTAGTTTGGATCAAGAAAGTCACTCATCATTAAAATCATCACTGAGTTTGTTAAATCGCGCGCTACTTAGAACTAACAACATGGACACCTTTGGTGTATGCAAGACATGCGTTCATAACGAAAAGAATGCCGAAGGTTACTTCTGTCGCTTACTGCATATTAAGCTGAAAGAAGGAGAGGTAGACAAGATTTGTAAAGAACATACACCTAGAGCGTTGTAGAGCTTGAAACTTCGTTATTTACAGCGCAGGTTTATCTAAAAAATACAAACTAATTGGCAGGTGGTTCTCAGATGCGGGTTCACTATTTTCAGCACGTTAGGTTTGAAGGTTTAGCAAACGTAGAAGAATGGGTTATTCATAGCGGTTACAGCCTGACCTGTACAAAGTTCTATGAACAAAGTTACACGCTTCCATCTGTTGAAGACTACGACTTTTTAATTGTTCTAGGCGGCCCCATGAGTGCAAATGATGATCATCTTTACCCATGGTTAAATGATGAAAGGCGCTGAATTGAAGAGGCTATTACTGCGGGGAAATATGTATTTGGTATTTGTTTAGGCGCTCAACAAATTGCAAAAACGCTTGGAGCAGTTGTTGACCGATGCCAATATAAAGAAATTGGTTGGTACCCGATTGTCTTCAGTGACGAAATTGCTGGGCATCCACTAATAAATGGTCTGAATCAGGCTATAACAGTATTTCATTGGCACGGTGAAACGTTTGAGATTCCCAAAAATGCCATTCGTTTAGCTAGTAGTAGGCTTTGCAAGAATCAAGGGTTCTTATATCAATCACATGTCCTTGCGTTGCAGTTTCATATAGAAATGGATGAACTTGCCGTTAAAGAAATTATAGAAGCTTGTGCAGACGAGCTAGACCAAACGACAGGAATTCAAGATAAGAAAAAAATTCTTCACTCCTCTAGAAAGCATCATCTTAAATTACCTCTTTTTAACCTCCTTAATAACTGGCTGAAACTATAAGTATTTGTGGTGTAACTAAACGCTATCAATCGGCCTAGTCTCAATGAACCTCAAAACAGCAAAAACCACTAACTTCCATAAAATCAATTAGACGTAGGCCCGTAATCAGTCTTTAAGTGATTAATTGGCTAGCCAATATTTGAACCAATATAACTTCGGCACGTAAGCAGTCTATTAACTATACTTTAAAAACAAATTTCTCTATTGCGAGCGTTTAGCTTCATCTCGATTAGCAGCAGTTCCCTAATCACCCACTTTCAATCAGTTGTCGCAGTCTGACAAAAAAGCCCGGAGATATTATGAAAATTTCGATGCGCGTAAACGGTGACGAGCGCGAACTTGAAGTAGACGGACAAACGCCGCTGCTGTGGGTGCTGCGTGATGAACTCAACATGACAGGTACAAAATATGGTTGTGGCAAAGCACAGTGTGGTGCTTGTACCGTCCACCTAAATGGCAACTCAGTACGTTCATGCGTAACGCCAATAAGTGCAGTCAACAATGCATCTGTTACCACTATTGAAGGTATGGACAATAAAACCGCCGCTGCAGTGATGAAAGCATGGGAAGAACTAGACGTACCTCAATGCGGATTCTGCCAATCAGGCCAGGTGATGAGTGCTGTAGACCTGCTGACCAAAAAGCCCAAACCCACCGACGCCGATATCGATGCAGGAATGGCAGGAAACCTGTGTAGATGTGCCACGTATGTACGCATCCGTCAGGCAATTAAAAACGCCGCGGCTGAATTGGAGGCTTGACAATGAATATGCTCAAAGAAAAGACCTCTTTTAATCGCCGCCAGTTTCTAAAGGCCAGCGTTGGTATCGCCACAGGTATGATTGTGGGCTTATACCTGCCTCTTCGCAATCGTGCTGCCGCTAGCCAAGATACTCCCTTGCAACCGAATGCATACGTCCACCTTAAACCAGACAATTCAATTACCGTGTTAGTTAAACACATTGAAATTGGTCAGGGTGCGTTTACCGGCATGGCGACGTTAGTGGCTGATGAAATGGATGCAGACTGGTCACAAATGCAAGCTGAACACGCGCCTGCAAATGCTGAGCTTTATAAGAATTTTGCGTTTGGAATACAAGGTGTCGGCGGTTCTACAGGGCTTGCGAACAGCTACATGCAGATGCGTAAAGCTGGCGCGATGATGCGCGGAAATCTAGTTCAAGCCGCGGCAAACAAGTGGAATGTTAGCCCTGGCAGTATCCACGTTGAAAAAGGCGTTCTACACCACAAAGCTTCTGGTCGACAGGCTACATTTGGTGAATTGGCTGAAGCCGCGTCTGCCATTACGCCAAATCAAAACCCTACGCTTAAATCTCCTGAGGCGTTCATCTATATTGGGAAAACCGTGCCCAGAATTGATACCACGGTTAAAACCAACGGCAATGCAATATTCACTCAAGACATTTCACTTCCAAGTATGCGCTATGCGATGGTAGCGCACCCAAGTCACTTTGGCGCTACGATTAAGCAAGTTGATGATTCAAAGGCCAAACAAGTGGCAGGTGTTGTTGGTGTTTACAACATCAGCAGCGGCGTTGCCGTGGTGGCTAATTCAACCTATGCAGCTATGAAAGGTAGAGATGCGCTTGAGGTAACTTGGAATACCGCTAAGGCAGAAACACGCTCAAGCGATGCAATAACCGAGGAGTACGTTAGCAAAACAGCCGACGTTGGCGTAAGCGCGGCAAGTCATGGTGACACCACTTCAGCACTCTCTAGCGCGCAGGGAACGTTCGAAGCCGTTTATACCTTCCCCTATTTAGCTCATACGCCCATGGAAACATTGGATGCGGTGGTAAGGGCGAACAAAGATGGTTCAGTAGACGTGTGGATGGGGAGTCAACTGCAAACCGTTGACCAAGGTACAGTAGCGTCTGTATTTGGCGTAAAGCCAGAGCGCGTATCAATAAATACCCAACTAGGAGGCGGAACATTCGGTCGTCGCGCCCAGCCATCCAGCGGTTTTGCGAAAGAAGCTGCGGAAGTGGCAAAAACCCAACCTAAAGATATACCTGTAAAACTGATGTGGACCCGTGAGGATGACGTTCAAGGAGGCCGATATAGACCGCTTACTGTGCATCGCGTAACGACGGGAACCGACAGCAAGGGAGATATCAGCGCTTGGCAACATGTTATTGCCACACAATCTATTGTTGCTGGGTCACCCTTTGAACAAATGATCAAAAACGGCATTGATCCTACATCTGTTGAAGGTGCTAGCGACTTCCCCTACGCTATCGCCAATCGCGATATCTCTTTGCATACCATGAGTAACCCCATTCCTGTGCTCTGGTGGCGCTCAGTTGGGCACACGCATACGGCGTATGTTGTCGAAACTGCCATTGATCACGCGCTATCTCGAACAGAAACCGATCCTATTGAAGGGCGCAGGGCACTACTTAAAGACTCGCCTCGTGATTTAGGTGTGCTAGATGCCGTAGTTAAACTTGCAGATAGTTCTGGAAAACCGCCTGCAGGTCATGCTCGTGGTATTGCTGTTCACAAGTCGTTCGGTACTTACGTTGCTCAAATAGCTGAGGTAACAAAAAGCGATGAGGGCTTACCGAAAGTCACCCGTGTTTGGTGTGCTGTAGATTGTGGTCTTGCCGTTAACCCAGACATTGTAAGAGCACAAATGGAAGGGGGCATAGGTTTTGGCTTAGGCGCCATTCTTGAAGAAGAAATTACATTAGGTAAAGGCGGGGCTGTTCAACAAAGCAACTATGATACCTATCATCCACTACGTATTGCGTCGATGCCAGAAGTGGACGTTGCTATTGTGCCGTCAGGCGAGTCTCCAACCGGTGTAGGTGAGCCTGGTGTGCCCCCAATAGGTCCGGCAGTCGCTAACGCATGGCGAGCGCTTACTGGTCAACTCATTACTAACCTGCCAATGAACAAAGCGATTCGTCGTTCTCAGGAGGCATCATGAGACCTATCAACGTAACGCTAATGTTCGTAATAATCACGCTACTAGGTGCCGCCTTACTTGAACGTGTGCATGCACATAATCATGGCAGTAAAGGCAATAGCACTTTGAAAGCACCTAAAGACTTTAAACACCTATCATCTGAAGAGGCATATTCTAAAGCCGTATTCATGGAGCTAGGAAGGGTAATTCAGCATCCACGGTGTATTAATTGTCATGTTGAAGACGTGTTGCTTCAAGGTGATGATCAAAAACCGCATATGCCCCCGGTTCAGCGTGGTGCGGCGGATATTGGCGTGCCAGGAATGATGTGCAGTACGTGTCACTCGGCTGAAAACGTTATGGTGAAAGAAGATTGGTCGATGCCTGGCCACTCACCGTGGAAAGCGGCGCCAATTGAGCAAAAATGGCTGGGCAAATCGCTTGGCGAGATTTGCGAACAATTGAAAGATCCAGAGCGTACGGGCGGAAAGTCGTTAGACGAGGTGGTTAAGCATATTTCCGAAGACGGCTTAGTTGGATGGGGCTTTCACCCTGGCAAAGGCAGAGAAAAAGCACCAGGAACGCAGGAAGAGGCTGGTGAACTTGCCAAAGCGTGGGTCAAATCTGGCGCACATTGCCCCGGCCAAAGTATGTAGTTTCAACGCGTATTTTTTGTATCTGTTAAAAGCCCAGTGCTTTTTCCAACAAAAACTTAAACCGGCTTTTAAGCCGGTTTTTTGCGTTTCGTTCGCGCTTCCCATTCGAGATTACTGAAAACACTTTGAGACGTTTGCACTTTCACCGCTAAAATTTTAAGCCAGCTAATTGACCTGCTATTTCTAGGAATTGCTAGGCAGAGTTAGTTCAAAAGCATCTATTACTTTGACCAAGACAAACTTTATTTGATTTTTATAGAGTAAACATTATATTAACGCCCGTCGTTAAATCGACATTCAAAATCAGAAAGGGATATATAATGAAAAAAATAATTGGACTAGCTGCTGCAAGCCTTATTCTTACCTCAGGTTGTGCGACCATTCTTACCGAAGAAACACACAAAATAAACGTTACAACAACTAGCGGTGAAACCACTACAGTTACTGTTGACGGCATGTCTCAAACAGTTCCTGGTGTTGTTACAGTTAAGAAAGAAAACAAAGATAAAGTGCTAGTTGCTGACGATGCAAAATGTACTGATGTTAGCCTTAACAAAGAAGTTGAGTCAGCATTTTTCATCAACATTTTAAGCGGTGGTGTTTTCGGTTCTTCTACCGACTACGGCTCAGACAAAATGTGGAAATACCAAGATTCAGTAAGCATTCCTTGTAAATAAATCATGCTTACTCGAATTCTAAAAGGAAGCATTCTTGCTTCCTTTTTTTTGATTTTCACTACAAATTCAACAGCCAGCGAAGCCATACATTTAAGTTTCTCAGATGCTGACATTCAAACACTACAGCAAGTGGCCAACGAACCAATGTGGCACTTGTTGCTTCAACTTAAAAATGGTCACCCAATAACAAACGATACCTCAGTATATTTAGGTGATTCGTTCGTAAGTCCTCTGGAAGAAGCTAAAAACACTATTCGACTGTTTCGCAACGATATCGTTAACGTTTGTAACTACCCTGCCCGATTGCGGCTACTCAAACGCTACTTACCCGAATTTGAACCTATCTTACCTAGCACACTTTGCACAGAATACCGTAGGTTTATTGAGAACGTCCCTGTCGATAGTATT
Organism: Alteromonas gracilis; assembly: GCF_043642145.1. Lineage (GTDB taxonomy): Bacteria > Pseudomonadota > Gammaproteobacteria > Enterobacterales > Alteromonadaceae > Alteromonas > Alteromonas gracilis_B. The sequence continues at coordinate 72,405 of NZ_JBHZRZ010000011.1, read as the reverse complement.
ACATTGATTTATGCATCAGAAAATGTAACGTCAGCTAGCTCTATGATGGGGCATATAATGTTGCGACTTGACGGAACTAACGAGAACGGAATTCCAGTAAGGCATGGCATCACTTTTTTTACTGAGCTTAACTCTCTCAACGTTCCCAATATCATGTATGAGACGTTAATTACTGGAAAAGAAGGCGTTTTTAAAGTTGCGCCGTTTGATGAGTTCGAACAATTCTATTTATACGAAGAACAAAGAAATATTTGGCGCTACACACTTAACTTCGACGAAAATCAGCGCAGCTTCTTAAGAGATTATATATGGGAACTTGGGCAGCAAAGCCCAGCTTATTTTTTCCATATCTTTAACTGTGCCACTGTCACACAACTGCTAGTTAATATCGCTCGCCCTAAAGAATTGAACGAAGTTGCAAGTTGGCTGACGCCCCTCGATGTTGTTAAATTTGCTCAATCACACTCACTCGTGGCGTCTACAGAATTTGTCCCTTCTAATAAATGGGAAATCACCACGCTAGAAAAGAGCATTGAAGATAAACGTACGTCCACCATATCTTCGCATTTAGCCCAAGCTCAACTGAATTCATTATCGCTCTCGTTTATTGAAACTAAATACGCACAGGCGCTTAATCAGTATTTTAGGTCGACACAAACTATTCCTGAAGAACACTATCAAAAGAATTCGTCTGAAATAGCAGAGTTTAATACGCAATACAGTCACCTTTCATTAGACGTGTCTGAATTACCTGTTCCTTCTACACGCCAACAAGAAGGCTATATTGGCGTTGGTATCAAGCACCTAGATAGTCGTGCTTTCATGGCGTTTCGCGCCTTCCCTGTTGCAAGAAGATTGGCCGACGATAACAGAAGCATGATTGGTGAAACCGAGCTTATCTTAGCGGATTTTGAGTTTAGAGTAGGTGTAGAGCAAGACAATTTGGGGGATATCTATGTAGATAAAGCCATGCTGTATCAAATGGTATCGCGAGTGCCAGTGACGCAAGATATCAGCAACTGGTCCTCATCATTTAATATCGGAATAAATCGGGTACTCTCCGGCGATAAACAACGCAAACTTATTGTCCAGTCGGAGTTTGGCTTAGGCTTTACACGCGAAGATATGCAAGGTTTAGGGATCTATAGCGATATAATTATCGGCGCTGGCGCTAACAATAGTGACGCTTTCGTTTACGCAAAGCCCGTCGTTGGATTATATGCATACACTAAGCTAAATAATAAGTTAGCCGTTAATTTTAGTAGGACTTACAACCAATATGGAAGTGGTGAGCATATCGATGCTGCATCTTTCAGCTTGCATCAGTACGGCCTGAAAAACATAGCGTTAGACTTTGAGGTGAACGTACAAAAGGTTGCTAGTGAATATGAATCGACCGCTTCTTTTATGTTGGGATATCGCTTTTGACCATCTGGGAAGGTTTGTGAGAAATTGCGCTTGAGTTTACAGGCAAAAGCTAACTTTTGAAGACAGACTGGGAATATACAATTGGGTGCACCTGTATATTTTCAGTCTCTATCAAGGTGACTTAGCTTTGCCTTTCAATGCCGCTAAAAGCGATCATATTTTTCTTTACCACCGTAAACTGAATAAAACACTGCCACCTAATACAGCGGTAGTTTCTTTACGGAATGAAAGAGAGATCACATGTCATTGCTTCCTACTCTACGAGCTAAAGCCGCACTCAAAAACGCATTTATTGGTGACGCACTGGCAATGCCAGTTCATTGGTTTTACAACCCTTCTGATATATATCGCGCTTTTCCCAATGGTATTGAGCAATTTGAAGATGCGCCCTCGTTTCACCCTTCGTCCATCATGTCGCTTCATTCTACACAACAAGGTGGAAGAGCCAATAAAGCCCGTAATTCACAAAAAGAAATTGTGGGAGAAGTCATTCTTAAAGGAAAAAGGAAATACTGGGGTAGCGCCAATCGCCATTACCATCACAACATGAAAGCGGGTGAAAATACGCTTAATGCGCATTGCGCCAACATTGTTTTGAAGTCTGCGCTTGAAGGCTACAGCACCGATAAGTTTTTAGCTCAATACATTAACTTTATGTGTGCAGAAACGCCCCAACACCCTGACACTTATGCCGAGTCTTATCACAGAGGCTTTTTCGCTAACCTAGAGCAAGGCACTCCCCCTGAAAAGTGCGGTGCTATCACCCATGATACTGCATCAATTGGTGGCTTAGTGTCGGTCACGCCCCTTGCCATTGTGCAAGCTTCAATGGGCGAATCCATAGAAGATATTCAAACACTAGCACGACGCCATTTGTACCTCACCCATCCAGATGAAGCACTGGCTAAAATTTGCGATGCTTACGTTGAGCTTATCTATAGGCTGTTGCACCGAAAGCGTGACAACCCTTTAACTATTCTTGAAGACATAGCCATGGATTCAATAAAATTGAACCTGCCTTTATTAACGTCGAAGAAAAGAAGCGACATGGAAATTGTTGGGCGTAAGTTTTCACCAGCATGCTACATCACAGACGCTTGGCCCAGCGTATTATATTTTGCCTATCGTTACGGCAACGACCCAAAGCAGGCACTTATTGCAAATACCAATGTTGGTGGCGATAACGTGCATCGCGGTTTTGTTTTGGGTGCCATTATGGGACTAATAGAGGGCGCTGAAATTACTCCGTGGTTCGACAAGCTCGCCAATGCGCAGACACTCACCTCTACTATCGACAAGCTTGGCTAAAACAGGTTTAACAACGCTAATCATGCTCTAACGAGAGAAGTGAATTACTGGCTCGCACGTATCTATAACGGTAACAACACAAAGCACTTTTTAAATCGTTACCGTTTTACCCGTTTTGGCTGCATCAAATATGGCGTTAACGATTTTTATATCGGCAAGCCCTTCACTGCCCGTTACCAAGGGTTCACGGTTTAGTAATATAGCCAGCGCATCGTTGTCCATCTGAAGGGTTTGCTGCATGCCTTTTATCGGAGCCAGTACTTTTCCGTCTGATGTTGTGCCAGTCACACCACTGTAGCTCTGCATGGGCTTGAGCTGATACCAGCCGTTTTCACAGTCTGCTTTGAAGTGATTGAAACCCTGAACAACACTTGTGCCGCAATCTGCTATTAAACCATTGCCAAAATCCATGGTGAATAAGGTTGTTTCGTCAACTTCAGTAAATTTGCTTGGAAAGCGCTGTGGTGGGTGATGACTGGTTACAGACAGCGGTTCTTTCCCCGTTAAAAACCTAGCGCCATTAATGGCATAAACACCCATATCATAAAGTGCGCCACCTCCCATATGTTTCTGCATTCGCCAATTATCAGGCGACCTTCCCTGACCAGAGTAACCCGCAAAACTCGATACCGCTTTCAGTTTTCCATAAGGTTTAGTTTCAAGATATTGATGAAAAGTACGAGTGTTAGGTTCGTGCTGCATGCGATAGCCAATAGACAATTGCACGCCATTTTTGTTGCAGGTATCAATGATGGCTTGGCATTCGTCACTGTCCATAGCCATAGGCTTTTCACACCACACATGTTTACCTGTATTCGCCGCCTTTAACGCAAAATCTTTGTGTGTACCGGTTGGCGTGACAATATAAATTACGTCAATGTCTTCATTGTTAGCAATGTCGTCCATTGTACTGTAAGTGTAAACGTTACTGTCTTTTATACCGTGCTTTCGCTGCCATTGAGGTATTTTGCTAGGTGTGCCAGTAATAATGCCGCGAAGCTCGCAGTGCTCTGTATGCTGAAGTGCAGGTGCGAGTAAGTTGGTGCTGTAATTCCCAAGCCCCAATAAAGCGATACCCAGCTTTTTTCGTGGTTGCTTACCATCGAACGCAAGTAAATAAGGGCTTTTAGCAAGTAATAAACTTGCCCCAGCCAAGCGAATAAAGTGGCGACGCGATACATGTGACATGGAAAATTCCTATTGAGCCGTGCAATATGCTTTATTACTGTTAGTAGAATTTATGCCAAGATAGATCACTAAACGTTATCGCTTAAAAGGCTGACGGAGTAATGCAAATCAAATTGCGCAAAACTGGCACCCTATTACGTTTTATTCGACGGCAAAAACAAGAGAGTAAATGGAGCGCTTTGAAGATATACTAGCTTCATAGTAAACACGCTGTTTTGCTTACTACTATCTACTTAATTGTACTCACCCAAGGCTTAAACATGGAAAACGCGGGCGCGTCTCACCACAATCAAAGCAAAAAGTCTGCAAGTACGTTTTCGAAAATTGCCAAACAAACAAGGCTTCTCAATACACTTGTTGTTTTTGCCGTTATTTACACATTGTACTTGGCAAAATCATTACTTATTCCCCTATTCTTTTCTGCGTTTGTAGCTTTATTACTTAGCCCGCTCGTTGCAATGGCAAGAAAGCTATATGTTCCACGTACAATTTCTGCTGGCGTGCTCATTGCGTTTCTTGTAACTCCGTTCACACTTTTAGGCTTAGAGCTTGCAGAGCCAGCCGAACGTTGGATGCAGTCACTACCTAAAATTGCAGCTGAAGTCTCTGAGGAAATCGAAGAGATCACCAGTAATATTGACGCATATAGCACCCCTGCACCAGCAGAGCCTGTCGAAAAAGAGCGCTCGTTTTTTGATTGGTTCGGTGAGGACGAAGAGCCTGAGGCTCCTCCTCCAGATAAGTCTAATTCAGTGACTGAAAAAATTAAGCAAAGTAGCATAGACATAGGCTTGACGCTGTTTAGCAACGCACCTTTGCTTTTGGCTCAGGTTCTCGCCTGCATTGTTTTAATCTTCTTTTTATTGGTTTTCGGGCCTAGTTTATTTCATGTATTTATCAGAGATTTTCCTGTAGTAACTAACAAACGACGGGCATTGGTGTTAGTTGATCAAATCCAGCGGGAGCTTTCCTCCTATATCGTCACCATTAGCATTATCAACTTTTGTTTAGGCCTTGCTACTGCCGGCGTATTCACATACATAGGCATTGACGACGCGCTGCTATGGGGAGCGCTGGTAGCCTTGCTGAACTTTGTGCCCTATCTGGGCGGCCTAGCCAGCTGTATTGTGTTGCTAGTGGTTGGCCTTGTTCAATTTGGGCTTACCAGCGGCGCATTTCTACCCGCCGGTTTATTTTTAGGTTTGAATATTATTGAGTCACAGCTCATTACCCCGGCTGTTTTGGGGCGAAGCATGCAGCTAAACCCGCTGATCATTATTGTTTGGATATCAATAACGGGCTGGCTGTGGGGTGTTGTGGGCGTATTGCTGGCGGTTCCCATTCTTATGTGCATTAAGATTATTCTTGAAAATCTTGGAGTATTTAGCCACTGGATTAACCTGTTAGAGTCAAAATAGAAAACGCCTCACTTTACGCGCTTAAGTTAAAAGAAAAGAAGGAATAGGAAAGCGAGAAACGGGTCATTAACAAGCTTATGCACTTCTGTAAGACTACCTGCTAACCTTGGGCAGATAGCCTTCGTGAAAGACGTATTAACCCATCAAACTCTAGGACGAACAAGGTGCAACTCAAAATCCGTCGTGCCTTTTTGGAGCTTTTTAAGTGACGCTTCAAACTCAGTCGATGCAAACACGGTTTCAACCTCGTTGATATCATCCCATTCTAAAATCACGATTTGCTGCGGCGCTAGAGCATTGGGATTGTGATCGCTCAACGTAATATTGTTAGTTTTAGATACTAACTTTCCACCAACGTCAGCTACTTTTTGCTCAAGATTATCAATAAAATCATAGTACTCGTTGGGCGACTTCGGGTTCACCCATGCCAATGAAATTGAATATGTTTTATCGTTAGAAAAAGTAAGCGTTGTTGGCTTCTTCACTTCATGGTCAAACAATTTCAATGCTTTCCATGCCTCCTTTCTAAGTGACTTCACATCAGTAAAAAGAGGTAATTCCTGGAACGACCTTTGTGCTTTAAGCGATGCCCATTGACTTAAAACAAAAACATTAGGGCTAAAATCGCCCATCAACGTTTTTTCTACAACAAGTACTCCATTTTGCGTATAACCGTGCTCACGCGCGGTTTGCGCATTTTTCTTAAAATACAAATCTCGCAGGGCCCTTTTTTCTGCCTCAGTAATAGGTGCGATTAACTGCATGACAGCGCCCGGATTAAAATGCACCGAAAAATGGTCAGTGTTCTCGTTAGCGTAAGCCGGCGAAGCTGCGCTCAGCGCTAAGCAACCGCTTAGCAAAATACCCACCAACCTACTGATTGAAAATATATTTTTTACCATAACAGTGTTCCTACCAAATATTGTTAACGTAATACTGTTGTTAGATTAGCAATTGAAATATTCTTAAACACGGTTTGTTTTTTGTTCTTAATGGTGCATATTTGTTCCATGAAAGACTGGAATGATTATTCACTGATACTTGCACTGCATCGAGCAGGCACGCTGAGAGGGGCGGCAATCATGCTTGGCACTACCCATACTACGGTAGCCAGGCGCTTGTCGTTGATGCACAAACAGTTTAACGCCACCATTTTCGAACGGATACCTGGCGGTTATCGCGCAACGCCGTTAGGAGAGCAGATAGTAACCACAGCCAAGCAAATTGAGAGTCTTATCAGTGAATCTGAACGAGGTTACTGCGCCAGTGACAATCAACTCACTGGGCCCATTACTCTCTCTTTGGGCGAACCTATGTCGCAGTTTTTATTGACCAAGGAGCTAGGTGAATTCACAAAGCTGTACCCGTCTATTCAACTTAAAGTAAAAAGCTCTACTGCCTTCGCCAATTTAGACAAAGGAGAAGCAGATGTTGTTATTCGCGGCGCTTACCAACTGCCCGAACACTTAATAGGGCGACGCCTATACAAGCTAGGCCTTTGCTTCTATGCCCACAAAGACTATTGCGAAAAAACACCCCGCAGCGATTGGCAATGGGTGGCACCTCTAGAAAACCAGATATGGCCGCAGTGGCTGGCAGAGTCGCCGTATCCCGATGTTCCAATAGGCATCACCATTGACGATATTGTCTCGCGTTATCATGCCATCATAAACGGTGTGGGTATGGGTCGAACCGCATGTTTTATGGGTGATGTTAACCCCGATTTGGTGCGATTGCCGGGAAGTGACCCCATTCTTAAATATGATATCTGGATTCTTACTCACCCAGATCTTTATGAGCAATCCAAAGTGAAACTACTAATGCAGTTTTTAACAGATACCATAATGTCTAAGAGAGACTTAGTCGAAGGCCGAATATAAAAAGTTTTAGCTTAAGTGGTAACATGGCAAGAAACTTGTAACGAACACGTCAATATTTAGGCAACAACGAGATTTTGACGCTATGCGCTTACCCACTAAACAACTTATCAACAAAATCGAGAACTTATCTAACGGGCTATCACCAGAGCAACTGGCAAGCTTCCTTGATATTATTGATGCCATGACGGCGCTAGTCGAAGAGGCGGGAGACTTTAAGGAAGGTAGTAAAGATGACAAAAAAGCCAAACCTTCGCCTACACCCGCAGTGTCTTCTGCTATCCACTAAGCTTGCTTAACTAGCTTTAAGGTTAACCATAGGTTGATTAAAACGGCGCATTGCAATATTTTAGCGCGCGGACTATTTCAAAGAAGAGAACCGCGTGCTTTACCTTGTTGCAGTTACTGTCCTGTGGGCATTTTCATTTTCACTTATTGGTGAGTTCTTAGCAGGCGCTGTAGACAGTTATTTCGCCGTGCTAACCCGTGTACTGCTTGCAGCACTGGTTTTTCTTCCTTTCTTAAAGTTGTCATTACTTAGCACTAAGCAAAAGGCCTTGCTGGCTTTATTAGGCGTAGTGCAGCTTGGCTTGATGTACATCTTCTTTTATCACTCGTTCTTATATTTATCTGTTCCAGAAGTACTGCTTTTTACAATTTTTACTCCGCTGTATGTCGCCATGTTAAGCGACGCACTGTTTAAGCGATTTACGCCATTTTATCTTTTGTGTGCGCTTATCGCTACCGCAGGTGCTGCCGTAATACGCTTCAAAGGAGTAAGTGATAACTTTTGGCTTGGTTTTGCCATTGTACAAGGCGCTAATCTTTGCTTTGCACTTGGTCAGGTTGGTTACAAAAAGCTTGCGGCTTCTTTTGAAACCAATGTGCCTTATCACAATGTATTCGCATGGTTTTATTTAGGCGCATTAGCTATTGCCCTGCCCGCTTTCTTTGTATTTGGAAACACCAGCCAATTACCGCAAACCACTGTGCAGTGGAGCGTACTCATGTGGCTGGGTATTGTCGCGTCTGGGCTTGGTTACTACTTTTGGAATCAGGGCGCATTAAAAGTATCTAGCGGTTCATTAGCGATAATGAACAACGCCCTCATTCCCGCTGGTCTTGTGGTTAACTTGCTGCTTTGGCAGAAAGATACAGACTATTTCCGCCTGTGTGTTGGCGGCGCAATTATTGCGATTGCGCTATGGATGTCTCATCAATACAACAGAAAGCACGGTCACGCGTTACACTAAATTGGCTTTGACTATGCTGGCGTAAATTCGCTGTGCATTATGTAGTCTTTACGGGGCCCGATCACCTCCCATGTCGAGCGCCATACCGGCCACTTATCGAAGTTATAGCGAACAACGTAGTTATCTTCACCACATAAGTGTTCTGCGTTTGGGTGAAGTGCGCTGAACGTATGAAAGTAGCGGCTATCGTCAAATAAGACGTCAAATACACCAGGCTGTGGCTGAAGCCAAAAGTAGCGACGTTCTGCCAACATTACGTTACCTGTCGGCGCTATTACTTCCCCTTGCTCAATATATGCTAACACGTTGTTGCTATTGCTTTTTTCCGCATTTTCTTTCGCTTCAAAATCAACAGGGCCTTTACCCACTTTATGCACATTAGAACGCCAGCTAAACTCGGCTTCACCATTGAAAGTAAACACGTCGCCACTTCGCTGAATAATTTTGCGGGTTAATTTCCAACGTCCAGCGAAGTCATCTAGTGATTGAGGGATACCTGAAGTCACTATATATGCCTTACCAAAAATAGGTTACGGTTGCAGAGTACTGGTCACCACGCCCTGGTGTACCAGGTATCTCTTCAAATCGTTCGTCCCATAGGTTGTCTACTGCCAATACAAAGTTAAGCCCTTTAATTTGCGTTGGCGCATAGGTCAAGGTTGCATGAGAGAAGAATGCGGAGTCTGGACCATTTCGCAGTGCATTCGCTTCTTGTTTTCGCCATTCATTGTCAACGCGTATTTCTACGGTATCAGAAACAAACCAAATAACGCCAAGCGTTGCGCGATGTGGAGGGTAGTTAAGCGCGTAAAAACTCGCATCTACCTCTTCGCTTCTATAGTCTTCAGACTTATCAAGATAGGCATAACTGGCTACCACATCTGCGCTATCAAAGCGTTTTAACGCAATTAGCTCCACGCCCAAAGTTTCAATATCAACCGGGTTTGCGCTGCGCGCCGACGTAGAATCAAAGCTGTACGTCCAGTCGGTTAGTTCATTATCCCAGCGATAAAAAAGTGCGGTATCGACTTTCCACGACAACTGATCAAACGACGCACCTAGCTCAAGATTCTTGCTAACTTCTCGTTGAAGCGCATCGTTACTTCTAAACAAACCGCTTGTGGTGCTGCCACCTATAGCGGTGTAGCCTGCGACCTGTGTAGCCTCTGCGTACGACAGGTAGATAGTACGAGAGGTATTGATGTTTGTTTGTTTAAGCCAGCTTATATCGCCAACAAAAGAAAATCGGTCGTCGTCGCGGTTTGTATCGTCAAACGCGCCACCTAGTCGAAAGGCAACCGACTCATTTTCATTTAATTGGGTGCGATATTCAGGCACAACACTTACTTTGTAGTAGTCGCGAGAGGTAAAGTTATTTTCTAACGTTGTTGACTCAATGTCATCACGGGTTAGTTGGGCGGCATAATGAATGCTAATACGTTGCGATGCATTATGTGAGCCCGATAGCGCAAGTGACTTCACCTGTGTCTCGTGAAACGCCTCAAAAGCGGCTGGGTTTTCTCGAGAAAATACATAGTGATCATTATGCTTTCGGTAGTAGGCAGACACCTCTACATGGCTGGCTGTATCGCCTTCACCATAGCGCTGTAAATGATTTAGCATTATTAAGCGCGTTTCTAAATCTTCGGTCTCATTTACATTGAAAGGGGTATATAAATTGGGCCAGCCAAAAAACTTTTGCTGATAGCCATAGAATAGATCGGTTTGCGACAGCTCGCTTGTAAGCTGAACGCGGCCAGAGGCTCGCTCAAAGTTATGGTCGCCGTTTTCAATGGTGCCATCGCTTTCAGAGCGCGAGTACTCGCCTTCAACACCCACGTGCCACGCTGGTTTTCCGTCTATGGGCAATTTCACCGCGCCATGTACACGCTGCAAATTAAAGTTGTTGTTACCCACCCCGACCGACACACTGCCTGCCGTCTGAACAGGACGCCAACCGTAAGACACAGTACCAACAGAGCTATTTACGCCGTAAAGCGCATTATCAACACCAGTGAAGATACTTGGATTGCTAAGCATTTCTGGCGCAATAGGAATTTCAGCAAAATAATGCCCTGTTTGAGGGTCAATAAGGGTAGCGCTTCCTACACGAAAGCCTGTGTTTTCAAAAATACCGCCACGAATAGTAACATCAGCTTGCGCCTCAGCCATATTTCGAGATTGTAAATCAACCCTTGGGTCATATTCCAAATTCGAGATAGGCGAATTAAATGTTCCAACTGGCTTGTCGTTCGCGGTCGCGGCGCCTTCAATGGTAATTTTTTCTACCGCTCGTTCTGCCCGACTAGAAGCATTTACATCAAAGCTTGAAGTCGACATATCGGCTAAAGCCGCTTGTGCATCGTTTGATGAATGTGCGCTAAATGAGGTTGCTGATAAACCAGTTAAAAGATTTAATGCCGTAACGCTAGCTAAAATTTTCATTTTGTTTTGCTTTTGATAGGTAGTTAATTTAACGGGCGAGGATTGTAAACAAATATCCAGAAAATGCAGTAATACTCTGTGTGTTTAGACCAGTAGGAGCCCTGCTGATGCAGGGCCCGACTTTTATTTAGAGCTAGCGTTGAACGTTAAAGGCTTTCTAAATCAAACACGCCCTGCTTAGATAGCTTTTCATTCAAAGGCTTTACTTCTTCGCCAAACAAAGTTTCTAACTGTACTTTGTACTGCTTCCACCTTGTCTCTAGATCTTCCAAACGCTTAAGTGCCCCGGCTTGAGCAGGTGCACCGGTTCTATCAAAGTTATCCATCAAGAAGCGAACTTGTCTGTCTAGCATGTTAGGCCAGTTAATATCGTCCTCGAAAGTTTGGTGTTTGGGCTGAATAACCAGTGCTTCCCAATCATCAATAGCGCTAACGATTCGCTCGATTGAGGCAGACACATCACTGGCAAGCATGACGTTGTTCTCTGCCACGCTGTTTAGCTTTGAGCGAACGTTTCGGGCTGTTTGTAAATACGCGAACAGGTCATTAAGTAGTGTTTCTGTCGCCTGAATGCTTTTTTCAACCACGTGAAGCTGAGCGAAGTCTGCTTCTTCTCTTGGATCTGGAAGCACTTCAAAGGCGCGAGTTTGTGATTGCTCGCCAACGGTAATTTTCGCCTTGTATTTGCCGGGCATAACACGCGCGCCATTCCAACCGCCAAATAGCTTTACGTTTTCGATACAGTTAAGTGGCTGGCGACGAAGATCCCATATAAATTCGTTATACCCTGCTTTTGTTTCAGGGTGTTTGAATTTAATCGGGCTACGTACGTCTTCATTACCTTTAGCGCATTTTTCAAAAGCACTAGGTGAAGATGACAACGAGCGAACCAGCTCATTATCTTCACTAAATATGTCGATAGAAAGGGTTTGCTCTTCTTCCAGTTCTTCTTTTAAGTAATAGCGGAACGTGGCACCGCGCGCTGGATTTTTCGCTTGTGGCTGATTAGTCATACCGCTGCCCGCTAAAAGGCGCACGCCATCGACAGGCTCAAATTGGAAAAATGCTTCATCGTCCAGCGATTTATTTACTTCACGCAGCGGGCTGATGTCGTCTAAAACCCAAAAGCCTCTTCCTTGCGTTGCTATCACTAAATCATCGCCCTTTACCTGCATGTCAGTAATGGCGACAGGTGGAAGGTTCAAATCTAATTTTTGCCAATGTTTACCGTCATCGAAGCTGATAAACATACCGCTTTCTGTACCAGCAAATAGCATGCCTTCGCGCTGCGTATCTTCTCTTACCACGCGAACGAAAGCGTCTTCTGGTAGCCCATCGTCAATCCGCTTCCAACGCTTGCCGTAGTTGTCGGTTTTGTAAATATAAGGCGTGTAGTCATTTAATTTATAGCCTGCTACCGCAACGTAAGCGCTGCCTTCTGAATGAGGGCTTAGCTCAATGGCGTTTACCTGTGCTTCTTTTTTGTGTGGGGTAATGTCTTTCCAGTTTCTACCTTCATCACGAGTAAAGTGAAGCTTGCCGTCGTCGGCACCCACCCAAAGCTCGCCTTTATTTGTTGCAGACTCGGCTATGTAGAAAACCGTATTGTAGTATTCAGCGCCTGCTTGCTCGTTGGTTATTGGCCCGCCGTTTAGGCCTTGTTTTTCCGGCTCATTGCGGGTCAAATCAGGGCTAATTTCTTGCCAGTTAACGCCACGGTCCGTGGTTTTCAAAATCATCTGAGTACCGTAGTAAACGGTGTTAGGGTCGTGCTTCGACACTAACACTGGGGCATTCCAGTTAGTGCGATATTTTTGGTCTCGTGCGTTTCTGCCAAACACATATTCAGGGTAAGGCATGATGGGGCGTGTAAGCCCAGTATCACGGTTGTATTCGGTTAATGTACCATTGATTGTAGTAGAGTAAATAAGCGTTGGATCATCAGCATTAAACGCAATATGCGCGCTTTCCCCGCCGCCCACGGCAAACTGATCTTCAATGCCTATACCGTCGCCCCACGTTTCAGAAGGCGTTGCCATGGTCGAGTTATCTTGCTGCCCACCGTAAACATAGTATGGCTCTAAGTTATCGGTGATCACGCGATAAAACTGTGCGGTTGGCTGATTGTAAATGCTAGACCACGACTGGCCGCCATCAAAAGTAACCGTTGCACCACCATCATTAGCATTAATCATGTTTTGGCTGTTTTCTGGGTTAATCCACATATCGTGAGTATCGCCATGCGGTAACGATATAGTTTCAAAGGTTTTGCCCCCGTCTATGGATTTATGTAGCTGAACGTTCATCACATAAAGCGTGTTTTCGTCATTGGGGTCTACTTTAATGTGGTTGTAATACCACGCGCGGGCTTTAAGAATGTTGTCGCCGTTCATAAGTGACCACGACTTTCCGACATCGTCACTGCGATACACGCCACCTTCTTCGGCTTCAATGATGGCGTAAACACGCTTTGGGTTAGATGCTGAAATATCTACGCCCACTTTGCCGATAAGCGTTGGCAGGCCTTTTTCTAGTTTGTCCCAGCTTTCGCCACCATCTGATGATTTATAAATGCCACCGCCTTCACCGCCTGATTTAATAAACCATGGTTTTCTTCCGTGATGCCACATGCTGGCATAAAGAATTCTTGGGTTAGTAGGGTCAATAGCTAGGTCTGCAGCGCCCGTATCGGCGTTTACTTTTAAAACATGCTGCCACGTTTTACCGCCATCAGTGGTCTTAAAAATACCGCGATCTTCATTTGCTGCCCATATATTGCCTTGCACTGCCGCCCATGCAATATCGGGGTTTGTAGGATGTATACGAATTTTCGGAATTTGGCCTCGTTTATCTAAACCCACCAGCTTCCATGTTTCACCGCCATCAGTAGATTTATAAACACCTTTTCCGTGGCTTGTGGTTACGCCGCGAATAGGCCCTTCACCTGTACCAACATAAATCACGTTAGGGTCTGACGGTGCAACGGCAATAGAGCCTATGCTTCCTACAGCAAAATCTTTATCTGAGATAGCTTTCCAGGATAAGCCTGCATTTTCGGTTTTCCAGACGCCGCCACCTGCGGTTCCCATAAAATAAAGATTAGAATTGCCTTCAACGCCAGTTACCGCCACAGAGCGACCACCGCGATATGGCCCAATAAAACGGTATTCCATTTTGTTGAAAAGCTCAGGGTTAATGGTGTCTTCTAACGCATAAACAGGGTGAGAAAAAACAAAAAGCGAGCTAATGCACATAGCAATAGCCGCACCTATCCTCCGTGAATTCATAGTTGGGTGCCTTAATGTGTATTTTAGTTTTAAAAATGAAGCTCTTATACTGCGCTGTCACGCGCAAATTGGCAAAGGTTTTACCTGTATGAATTTACGTCACCATGGTTCTATTATTTGAGGCCTCGCGTTTTCAAAGTGACGCTGAATGACGCTTTAGTCCACAAGAAATCTTGACAATATCCAATACTTAAACTTCTTTTATAAGGCAGTAACACTGCAAAACACATCACTCAACTACATCATTTCATCACAAATGATGTCTAAGGAAACACACATGAAAAAAGTTGCGGTATACATGATGGCTGCAGCTGTGCAGATGAGTTTACCTGCACTCGCGCAAGCCAATGATGATTTTCATATATCAGGTTTTGGATCACTTGTAGGTGGTACGGTTGTAGATGGAGATGGGTATTGGGCAAGGTTGCCCGAGGCTGCGGGTCAATATGACACTGGGTTAGAATTTCAAACAGAGTCCAGACTAGGGTTGCAAGCTCGTTATGAAGCAGGCGAAAAACTCTCTGTCACTGCTCAGGCCATTTTTAGAGGGATAAACGACTTCGAACCTTCTCTTGAATGGCTTTATGCCTCGTATGAAATTACGCCGAGCCTGGAAGTAAACGCGGGGCGAATGCGCTTACCTGTATATCACTTTTCAGATTATATGGATGTGGGCATAGCCTACCCATGGTTGAGAGTGCCGTCTGACGCTTATTCGTTGGCTGTCACAAACTATCACGGCATTAGCCTACGCTATATGCTCGACTGGAATTCAGGAACAACAAACTTCCTACTTTACGGCGGACAACAAGACACAGATCCCAATGATTTAATCACCACGATTGAGCAGTACAAAACTGAACAACTGTACAACGAAGATGGTGGGTTTAGAGGCGTAAGAGGTATTCGCACCACCAAAGACTATGAAGACATGAAAGGCATAGTCGTTGATACTCAAATTGATTGGTTTAATTTGAGGTTGTCATATCTTGAAGGTAAAGAGAATTTCACTTTCTATGCCGAAGGCGGCTATCCGTCTACACCGCTTTTCGGTGACCAGTGGGTAGATACCCAATTTATCGATGTATCGACGTCTATCGACTATAACAATTGGTTTTTTATTGCCGAATGGAACGAGTATGACACGATTTACACCTCGTGGTTTACCTCGATAGCCAAAACCATTGGTGATTGGACGCCGTACGTCTTTTATTCCAATTTTGAGGGAGAATTAAGGTTCATTGCGCCAGGCGGTGTTTCAGCTGGTTTTGAAGATGGTGTAACAGGGACACTAGATGATGACTATAATTCGATTGGTATCGGCGTTCGTTATAACTTAAATCCGCGCACGGCGTTGAAGTTTGAAATAACCGATTTCAATGACGATGGCGATGCCGCTGTTTTCATAGATGAAGACCGAGACGGCGACACTGACGCAACAGCCGTAGCATTTTCTTTAGATTTCGTTTTTTAAGGTCTGACAATCATGAAAAGAATTTTAATATTATGTTTGGCTATGGCTTTAGCAATGCCTGTAACTGCGGCTAATGTGGTAATTATTAATGCCAATAACACCTCCGCAACAGACATGGAAACCGTTCAGCGAATTTACCTTGGTAAGTTGAAAGCTTTCGCAGATGGCAGCAGAGCCTTGGCGCTCACGTACGATCAAGGCGACGCATTACGTGAATTATTCAATAACGAGGTACTAGGAAAGTCAGAAAGCCAATACTCAGCATTTTGGTCGAAGCTTGTTTTTACTGGCCGAGGTACACCTCCCGAGTCAGTAGCTTCGCAAGAGGAAATGGTTAAGCTAGTTGGAACAAACCCCAACACCATCGGGTTTGTGGATGAAAGCTTAGTTAACGATTCTGTTAAGGTAATCGGTAACTTTTAAGCCTCGTGCTTTCTGCCATATGTAGAGATAAGAAGAGGTGCGGTCAGCTTAGCTGATTAAAGCTAAGCTGACTTGCTCTCGCTTTTACGCTAGTTAGTAGGCATCAAAAACACTTCGCGCACGTAGTTTCTCGGGTGTGCGTATACCGCATATAGCACTGCGTCAGCAACATCTTCTGGGTCAAGTTTATCCGGCTTAGGTGTATCGAAAAACGGAGTATTCACTATACCTGAGCTTATTGTGGTACAGCGCCCTTTCCACTGGGCCATTCCACTGGGCCATTTCTTCGGCCAAGTTAATGCCAAACCCATAGGCAAACTATTTTGCCGTACCATAAATAGAGCCTTTATGCAGTGTACGTTCAGCAACAAAGCTAGTTAGAACAAAGTGGTCCTGTTGAGCGCGCAAATGCGGTAACGTTAGTTTCGCTGTCCACAATAACGCGTTTACGTTTATATCGATAACACGCTTCCACTCGTCTGGATCGCCGTTTTCAGTGCCCGGGGTTGAAATGCCAGTTCCTGCATTAGCAAAAACAACATAATCTCTGCTGCCCCGGTTTTGGTTTACCCGTTTAACCCAAAACACCCCAAGTGCTAGTATTAAACGATATCTTTACTAACAGGTAATTCTAATGAAACGCTTTTTGATAATGGTCGCAGTATTGTTTTCGGCAGGGTGCGCAACGCTTTCTCAGCTTTCTTCATACACTGTTTCTAACGCAGAGCTAGAACAAGTACTTGATGCTCAAGTAAGTAAACTTCAGAAGCAAACGTCACTGGCAGGCATTCCGCTGTTTTTAGATGTTGAAGATATGACAGCAACCATTGGCCCAAACGGTCGAGACGTAGTTCAGCTAGGCGCTATTGCCATCGCTCGTGTTAGCGCATTTGGTTTGAATTACCCTGCCAAGGTAAGCTTGGCGCTTGAAGGCACGCCTTATTACGACAGCGAAGAAAAGGCCATTTTTGTGCGTTCGCTATCTTTGCTTGATAGCACAATTGATGCTGGCGGTTTTAAAGGAAACCTGGCGCCTGTCAGCGGTGAGTTCATGCAGCTTATCAACGGATATTTGGCCTCAAACCCGGTATATCGGCTAGACGCCACCAACAAAGCCGTGAACTTACTTTCAACGGTGCCAATGCAGCTCACCGTTGAAGAAGGTAAATTAAGGTTAAGCGCTAAGCCTTAATTATTGGTGTTGGGTCTATATACTGCGTTAATTTTCATTGCGGTGAATTGTCTACTTAGGCGTTGCCATCAAAAAATTGTTTTAATGCCGCTAATACCAACTCTACTTTTGTTGAGTACTGTTTATCAGCGGTTAACGCATAAATCTCGTATTCGCTAGTCTTCCAATCTGGCAGCAGCGCTACAAGTTCGCTTCTAAAAATAAGCTCTTCAACTTCTAGCCATGGTAGTAAGGCTAAACCATACCCCGCCTGTACATGGCTTATCAGGCTATTTAAATCGTTGAAACTATAGTGAAGCTTAGGTGCAAAACAGAATGACTCGCCGTTTGAATGGGTAAGATTCACTGTGCTAAGCACCCCTTTCGCTTGAGGTAAATTCATACCCAGCCACACATAACTTTGCAGCTCTTGAGGCGACAAAGGGCATCCAATTCGCTTTAGATAGTTTGGGCTAGCACAAAGCACTGTCGTGTTTTTACCCAGCGCATGATAAATAAAATTTGAATCTGGCGCCTTTCCGCAATCGATAAGAATATCGATACGTTCTTGAATAAAATCAATGTCGTGATCTTTAGCGATTATTGATAACTTCAAATCTGGGTGTTGATCGAATTCATGCTTTAACGCTTGCGCCAGCGGGCGAGCGGCAAGCCCTACAGGTACGCCTATTTTAATTTCTCCGCTTATTTCGCTTTTGCTTTGAAGTATTACCTCTTCTGCCTGCTCGGCAGCGATAAGCATTTTTTTACCCCACGCGTAATATTGCTCCCCAGCCTCAGACAAATTAATTCGGCGAGTAGAGCGATATAGCAAGGTGGTTTGTAATTCCTTTTCTAACTGGTTCATTTGCTGGCTTACGGCCGCTGGACTTATACCTAGCTGTGCCGCGGCTTCTCGCATAGAGCCAGAGTCGACCACGTGACAGAAAACGCCAATCAACTTCAAGCGATTTAAAAATTGTTGAGACATGATAAATAAACTTAAGTGCTACTTAATTGTATGTTAACAGTATTGAGACTTATTATCATTTACTTGTGTGACTATAATGCCGCCCCAGCAGTTAAAGCCAAAGCAATAAACCTAATCGCGCTTTTCTCCTCACTGCTTTTTTAACTTAATCAAACACGGAAACACTTAGTCTCAGTAAGTGCTGTGACGGTTTTCTTTTTCTCACACAGTAGGAAAACACGCTTTATGAAGTTATTAAAATTATCACCAATTGCATTGGCGATAATGTCGTTAAACGCTGTTGCAGCCAATGATAGCGACGAGAAAAAAGTTGAGCGCATTAGCGTTTATGGTCAACAAAATCAGCTTATTTTAAATTCTGGAACGGCAACCAAGTCAGACATGGAGTTAATTGAAATTCCAGCGGCTATTGTGGTGATAGGTAAAGACCTTGTCGATCAGCAAGGCAAAACTGACCTGCAAGAAATCATCAATAATATTAGTGGCTTAAACCAAGCTGGTAACAATTACGGCGTTGGCGACAACTTAGTTATTCGTGGCTTAGGTGTAAGCTATACGCTGGACGGAATGTATGCAGGTGGTGACTTCGGTAATAGCTTTAACCCTACTCGCTCTATGATCAACGTGGAAAGCGTGGAAGTGCTGAAAGGCCCTGCAACAGGGCTTTACGGTATTGGTGCTGCCGGTGGTATTATTAACCTAGTTGAGAAAAAACCGCAGTTTGAAGACGCATTTCATGTTCGCGCTCGCGCAGGAAGCTGGGACGCTCAACAAATCATGTTCGATGCGACAGGGCCACTGTCTGAACACTTAGCCTATCGCCTTGTTGCAAACCACGAGTCGAGTGATGGCTACCGAGGTCTGGGTCAAGAAAGAAACGAAGTTTACTCTACCCTTCGCTTTGAGTACACCAAATCACATACCCTTACCCTTTCTGGTGCCTACATCGACGATAGTGTTCAAATAGACTCGGTGGGCCATCCTGTTCGTATTGTAAATCAAGACAGTATTAATGGTTCACAAACCGATTGGACTGCACTTGTTAACGACAGTGATACGGACGGCGACGGCGTATTTGGCATTCAGTTAACCGATGCACAGCGACAAGAACTTGCAAACACTATCACTGACACCGATGGCTTACGCCCTTACGATTTGGGAAGTGGTTCGGTCATTTCGCCACTTTCAAAACCTAATGAAGGTGAAGAAACACGCATCAAAATAAAGTCAGATTGGCAGCTATCTAGCGACACGCTGCTAATACAGCAATTACAGTATCGCGATTATGAGTCTGAATTTGTTCGCCAAACAGGGGCGTACAACTATGTATATTGGAACCGAAATGGCGAGATTAACGCAAACCCTCGCGCACCGCTTGTAATCGACGATGTGCTTTATCCGTTTGCTGCACGCCGCCAAGAGTACCGTCGCCAATATGCCGATGAACAGTCTTTTCAGTACTTTGCCGATTTGAAATCAAACTGGTCTTATGGCGGTGTGCGCGGTGAGCATTTGGTTAGCGCTAACCTTGAATCTCGCGATATTCACTTAAAGTCTTGGTCTATTTACGACGCTGATGGCACCAGTGCCGACAATGCGATACCGTATATTTTAGATATCACAAATCCAAACTGGCCAACCGGAAACTTTGACGACTACGCACCATCACTTCGCAGTAACTACGATAAAAAAGTGACCGCAATGGGCATAAGCCTACAAGAAGTGGTGTATTTCACAGAAAGCCTCACTGGGCGTTTTGGTGCAGCCTTTACTGAAATTGAGCAAGAATACCAACACTTGGGTACTGACCGTTCACCACTTCGCACAGAAGAAGCCGACACCGACGATAAAGGTGTTACTTATAACCTTGGCCTTAACTACCGCATCACACCGCAATTTTCCGTGTTTGCAAATGTTGCTAAAGGGCGCACGGCTTATAGCATTTTAGGGAGCGTTTCTAGCTCAGAAGAAGACAATCGCCCCGATTCAGAATCTGAGTCGTTCGACATTGGTGTGCGTTTTACCGCACTGAATGAAGAATTGATTGGGTCAGTCGTTTTCTTTGACACCAGCAGAACTAACCTTCGCTACAGTAACCCGTTGTTTAACGATAACCCTGACGATCCAGAGTTCAATATCGACGTGCCGCAGTTCTTCTATGATGACGAAGACAAAACCCGTGGTGTGGAAATTGACGTGAACTTCGACATTAACGAAATGTTCTCGATGAATGCTAACGGAACCTATCAAGACGCTGAAACTATTCGAAACAGTAACCGTGGAACTGACACGCCGGTATCAGGCCCAGTTAAAGGTATTCCAGAAAAGTTTGCCAGCGTATGGGGTGAATATCGCGACACCGTATTCGGCTTGCCGGGGCAAATTAATGCAAGCCTTGGCTTAACCTACGAAGACGAGCGAACCATTAACTCAACTTCGTTTGGCCTGCCCGTTTCTGTGGTAGGAAGCTACAGCGTGTGGAATGCGGCTGCCGGCTATACCACAGACGAATGGCAGGTACGCGTTAACGTAAACAACCTGTTTGATAAAACCTATTACTCAAAGGCAATGTTCTTGGGTGGTTTACCCGGCGAAGGCAGAAACGTGACAGTGACCTTCGACTATCACTTCTAAGCTGACCAAACCCAAGTTAATAGCAGACAAAGCAAACACGTACTGCTTTTAACGTTTTATCAAAGCGCCGTCATTTTTTGAGGGCGCTTTTTTTACGTCTAATTTCTAAAATCTTATTGTTTCTTCGAAATGCGGAATAAACGCATTCCATCCTTTTTCTTTAATGGCACTTTGCAATGTATGTTTAGCGCCTTCCTCTCCGTGGATTAAGTAAATGTTGGGAGGCGAATTGAAGTGCGACAACCAGTCAATAAGTTGTTCTTGACTAGCGTGTGCTGAAAACCCGCCTAACGTGTGGATTTGTGCGCGAACGGCAATGTCCTCTCCCGCCATTTTTACATGCGTGGCTCCGTCGATAATCTTTCGTCCCGGTGTCCCCATCGCCTGAAAGCCTACAAACACCACATGGGACTGCTTACGCCATAAATTTTGTTTTAAATGGTGTCGAATACGCCCACCGTTGCACATACCGCTGCCCGCAATAATTATGGCACCGCTAACCACCTTGTTAAGCGCAATCGATTCTTCTGTTGATGTGGTATAGCTTAATATGGGTAATAGTGAATGTAAGCTCTGATTTTGGCTATGAACGCGCTCGGCACTATCGGAAATAGCATCGAGATCTTCTTCGTTATAAACATCTTGATAGCGATGATAAATTTCAGTGACCGCAATCGCCATTGGACTGTCTAAAAATACCCTTTGCTGCGTTAATTTGCCTTGTTGATATAGCTCGCCTAATCGAAATATGATCTCTTGGGTTCGCCCTACTGCAAATGATGGAATAAGAATGTTTCCGCCGTTTTCACTGGCTTGTAAAATGACCTGTTCAAACTCATCTAGGGTGGCTTCCATTGAACGATGGTTGCGATCGCCATAGGTAGACTCTAAAAGTACGATATCCGCTTCTTTTATAATATCCGGGTCGCGAAGTAACGCGGCTTGCGAATTACCGAGATCGCCAGAAAAGACTAACTTTTTAACGTCACCGTTTTCAGTAATACATATCTCTACTATCGCCGAGCCAAGAATGTGCCCGGCGTCGGCAAAATTAATTTCAACGTCTTGGGTTATTTTACGTTTGGTGTGATAGCGAGTGGGTATGCACTGCTTTAACACGCCATCAACTTCTTCTTTGCGATATAACGGTTCAATGAGGGGTTTGCCCGAACGCTGACGACGTTTATTTTCCCATTCGGCGTCTCGTTCTTGTAAAGACGCAGCATCTTTTAACAAGACTTCAATGAGATCGGCGGTTGGCCGAGTCATGTAGATTGGGCCACTGTAGCCCTCTCTTAGTAAAATAGGCAAACGGCCAGAATGATCAAGATGTGCATGAGACAATATCACCGCATCAAGCTGGCTGACATCTATAGGCAAGGGTTCGTGGTTTTTGGCTTCTTCATCTCGCCTGCCTTGATATAACCCGCAATCGAGTAACAAGGTGCTGTGCGCTGTTTTAAGCAGATGCATTGACCCTGTCACCCCTTCAACTGCGCCTAAAAAGGTAAGTGTTGCCATAGTATGCTCCTTTAATCGCCTTCCACGTTTTGTTGACTATCACCGTGCGTTAAATTTGCCGTGGTAATGCCGTCCTCGACCTGCTGAATGTGACTAAAGACCTTGATCCACATCTGCACGATTTGTAATAGCAATTCCATACACTCGGTGGCGTCTGTCATTTGGGTAACAGAAATATCACCTTGTGTTGCCCCCAGCACCAGCGCTGATTTCAGTGTGTGGTGCTCTTTATCAAGTAAATCGAATTGAACGTTTAACGCGTCGCTGCTATCAAATTGTCTCCAACGCACCATTTTCATGAACTCATTGGTCACCGATAAATAGTTGGTAAATTGCCCTTCAAGCATTGGCTGAGCGAGCACCTCTCGACGCCTACTCAGTGCTGAAATGGCTTCGGCTTTTTGTGCGTTCGATAACATGTAGTGCTCTACTCGCATAAGCGATGCCAACGCTTCGGTGGTTTGTTCACTTAAGGCTTCGCGCTCTACTTCAACAATGAACTGCGAAATATGCTTACAGAGCATCTCAACACTATGTAAATCGTTTTCAACGGCCGTTTTTTCGCTGCTTTGTTGGGAAAGCAATTTGGGGTAAACGCTTAAGAAGCGGTCTGATACTGATAGTAATTCTAGGATCAGCGCGTTCACTGCCAAATCGGGAGTTTGAGCAATGTTTTTATCTAAGTGCTTAGGCTTAGACGCCTTTTCTTCTAACGATACAAAACGTCGCTCGAGAAAGCGTGTTAGCCTGTCGTTTAGGGGCAAAATAAGCGCCACTCCCAGCAGGTTAAACAAAGTATGAAAGATAGCAAGTGTAATGCCCGGAGCTGCTTCTACGTCGGCAACAGCGGTTATCCAATTAATAAAGGCAAACAGAAGGGGTAAAACCAAGGCAGCCACAATGGCAGTAGTAACGTTAAAAATCACCTGTGCCGTTGCCACTCGCTTAGCACTGGATGTAGCGCCAATAGAGGCGAATAGAGCGGTAGACGTAGTGCCAATATTTGCACCAATTACCATTGCACCCGCGGCATAAATGCCCACCATGCCAGAGGACGCAGCGGTGATAGTTAAAGCGATGGAGGCACTAGATGACTGAGTTAGCACTGTCATAATAAAGCCAATGACTAAATACATCAGAAAGCCTTCAATACCAGAGGATTGAAACTGACTGAGATCGAAGGTGCTCACGATTCCTTCAAAGGCTGTTTTTAAACTGTCGATCCCCACAAAAAACAGGCCGAACCCAGCAATCGCAATACCCAGTGATGCTAATCGACTGTTGGGTTTCAGTAGTTTTAAAATCATGCCTACACCAATCATAGGCAATGCAACGGCTTGAATATTTAGTTTAAAACCCACTAAGGCAACAAGCCACCCGGTCATGGTTGTACCTATGTTTGCACCGTAAACAATGCCTAGAGCATGGCGCATGCTAAGAAGGCCTGCGTTAACAAAGCCTAACGATGCCACAGTTACGGCGCTTGAAGACTGGACTAACGCGGTCATCGCCGCACCTGACAACACACCTCTAAATGGCGTTTTACTCCACTTAGCAAGTAACGTACGTAAAGCGTTTCCTGCCGCCAGTTTAAGCCCGTCGGTCATCATGCCAATGGCGAGCAAGAAAAGCCCTAAGCCACCAATAATATTGCCAAGCAGTACGATACTATCCATCTACCACCTTCTTTGTCTTTTAATCGCTTATCAAAAGCAATTCGTAATACACTCTCTACTAATAGGAATTCGTTAGGAGGGTGTTGCATATAATGCCCCCGCAACGGTCACCAATTTGTAAACTAGAATGCTATGCACTGAACAAGCGGTGCTATGCATTCAACAAGCGCTGTATGCCTGCATAAAAGTGTAGATAAGAGTACAATGGGCGTAATTTGCATTGTTTGTTCTTGGTCAAACAATAAAGAAAAATTGCTGCGCTTGGCGCTGTAAGTCGGCAAGTCTATGTTCCCGAAGGCACGTGGCAGCTCAGTAACGGGCGGCTAGTATGAAAAAGGTGATGGAAGTGACAGAACGTATCAAAACACTAGATGAATTCGCAAAGCACGTAGATTACTCTTTGCTAAATACACTCACTCCCGACCCACAGTCTACCAGCGATGGTAGCGACCATGACCCGCGCCAAGTTTTCTCCGGTCACTATGTGCCGGTTACTCCGACCCCATTAACTGCACCCACGTACATTGCTCATAGCGAAACCCTGTTTGCCGAATTAGGCTTGGATAACGAGTTGGCGGCAACCGAGGCGTTTACGCGCTTATTTTCAGGCGACATGTCTGATGTACCTGCATCAATGCAGCCTTTCGGCTGGGCAACCGGCTACGCGCTTTCTATTTACGGTACGGAGTACACAGAGCAGTGCCCGTTTAGGACGGGTAACGGCTACGGTGACGGCCGCGCTATCTCTATCGTTGAAGCGGTATTAAACGGGAAACGCTGGGAAATGCAGTTAAAAGGTGCAGGCCGCACGCCTTATTGCCGTGGCGCAGACGGGCGCGCCGTATTGCGTTCAAGCGTACGCGAGTTTTTAGTGCAAGAACATATGCACGCACTTGGCATTCCAACCTCACGTTCGCTGAGTTTGTTTATGTCTGAATCAGACACAGTAGACAGGCCATGGTATCGCGAAGGTTCTCACTCATATGAACCTGAAGTGATGGTTGAAAATATAACGGCTATTTCCACCCGCGTTGCGCCTTCATTTCTACGCGTTGGGCAAATTGAGCTTTTTGCAAGACGTGCTCGCTGCAATGAACACAGCGAAGCGCTCAATGAACTCAAAGCCATTGTTAAGCACCTTATTGAGCGAGAGTATTCAAGTGAAATAGACACAAACACGCCATTTGAAGAGCAATTGGTCACGCTGGCTGAACTATTTCGAAACCGCTTAACGCGTCTTGTTTCTGGTTGGGTTCGCGTAGGTTATTGTCAGGGCAATTTTAATAGCGATAACTGTGCTGCTGGCGGCTTTACTTTAGATTATGGGCCATTCGGCTTTTGTGAATTTTTTGAAGCAGACTACCAACCTTGGACAGGCGGCGGCCGTCACTTCTCGTTTTTAAATCAGCCCATTGCTGCACAAAAGAACTTTGATATGTTCTGTCGTTCGTTAATGCCTCTGCTTGAAGGCAAAAGCGAGCACCTTTCAAAGCTTAATGATATTAATGACGGCTTTTCTGGCGTTATGGAGCAAGCGATGGAAAGCATGTGGGCAGAAAAACTAGGTTTGACTCATTATGATCACGATTTGCTAATTAAGCTTTTGCAGCTGATGTTGCGCACTGGTGTAGACTACTCAATGTTTTTCCGAGAGCTATCGTCGGTACCTAAAAATATGGCGAGTTTGACCAAGAGTTTTTACTACCCGCCAAAAGAAGACGCAATGAAGGAGTGGGAAGCGTGGCTGCAAACGTGGCGCGAGCGTATTGAAAAGGACGCCGAGGCACAAGGCGATAAAGCAAATGCTATTGCTGCCACCGCAAAAAACATGCGCAAAGCAAACCCTAAATTCACATGGCGCGAATGGCTAATTGTACCTGCCTATAAAGCCGCAGAAAAAGGCGACTTTTCGCAAATTCACGCGCTCCAAAAGACACTAACCGCGCCTTATGACGAACAATCAGAAGAGATAGAGAATAAATACTATCAGCTACGCCCGCTTGAATTTTTCAGTGCGGGCGGTGTGGCCCATTACAGCTGCTCTTCATAAATGCGCATTTCTCTTTTTGAAGTAAAGTGCTGCTAAAACCACACTTCTCCAAAATAACGGCTTTATAAAAAAGGCAGCGGAGGTAAAACCGCTGCCTTCATTCTGCTTAAGTTAAATCACATGTGCTTTTACTTTCGTTCTTTTAATGAACGTCTATTAAAGCGCGGTGAAACCACTTCTCAGTTTAGCTACTTCAAATATACGGTCTTACCTGTTTTAGCACTTTCTCTTGCCGCATCAAGAATTTCGACCACCACCATATTATTCTCTAATGCTGATAAATCATGTGGCGAAATGCTAATTTCCTCATTGATAAGCGCTTTGAAATAGTGAAATGGGTCGTTGTAAGGCGCTTCTCTTTCAGACAATGTAAGTACTGTTTCGTCGAAGTCATCGTAGCCTTTTGCAATGCGTTTGCGGTATTTATGGCGGTTATCCGCATATACGGCACCGGTTTCACCGTATATTTCCATGTCCTTGCGTCCTATAGGCCAGTTCCAAGAACCTTGCACAATGGCATTGGCCTTTTCGTAGCCCAAAATAATAATAGATTCATCATCTACCTGAGGGTTATTTTCTGCTTGAAGCTGCTGCGTAACTGCCGTTACGCTCTGCGGCTTTTTGCCATCCATCAGCCACGTCATCAGGTTTGCGCCATAACACCCAAAGTCGACAATGGCACCGCCTCCATTTTCTGCTGGGTCTGTTAGCCACTCTAAAAATTCGCTATTAATGTCCAGTTTTGACGGGCCTTTATGGCCATCTCTAACGATGACTTTTCGAATGTCTCCAACGTCACCACTCTTAACCGTGCTATAGGCTTTATGATTAGTGGGATACCACGTAGTTTCATAATTGGTTAGCAGGTGAATATTGTGCTTTTTCGCCAGTGCCTTCATTTGGCTGGCGTGATCCATATTAATGGCAAGTGGCTTCTCTACCATTACATGTATACCGCGCGGGGCTGCTTTTTGCACCACTTCTAAATGCTCAAAAATAGTGCCAAACGCAGTTACCGCTTCAACATCTTGCGCAGCAAACATGGCTTCCATAGAGTCATACACTTTGCCCATGGAATAGTTGTGCTGTTTTGCGTAACGCTGAGCCAGGTCTTTGTTTTGCTCTACAATGCCAACAATCTCAAATTCACCCTGCTTTTCGCTTTCGAAAATCCAATGAACATGGGTGTGGGTTAACCCCACCACGCCTATTTTTAGCTTATCAGATGCATTAGCACTGCCAAAAGATAGCGCAACCAATAGCGCACTTAAAAACCTGCCCAACGTTCTTCTCATCTTTATCCCTTTAAACGTTTTTTTAACGTTATTAAAGCGCGTCAATCGACTCACTAGGCTCAGCAAACCACACAGGGCCTTCTTCAGTCATATAAAAATGATCTTCTAATCGAATACCGAATTCATAGAGCACCACTAATCACAGCGCGCTTTTCCATGCTTTTTCTGGCAATAAATAAAGGCCTTTCTCGCTTTTTGCACCTTCATTCACAATATGGCCAATACCCGCAGCCATCACCGCTAAAGTGACGTCAAACGCGTTAATGCTGTCGCCATATCCAGCAGTTAAATTAAACATAGAACCGTCTGCAAGAAGATAAAGTGTTTTATCGCCCAATCTATAAGCATTCACATAAGGCATGGGCTCACTGTGACTTGCGTTGTTTTTAAGGTATGGCATATCAATTTCTTGTGCCACATGACCTACATTTAAAATAAACGCACCATCTTTCATGCTGCTCAGATGAGCCGAATTTACCACGCCATAGGCTCCCGTTGCGGTGGCAATAACATCGGCGTGGCCAGCGACCTCACTTAGACTAACTACAGGCCAACCGTCGTATTTCGCCTGTAGCGCCCTTGCTGGGTCAAGTTCGGCAACTTGGACCTGTGCACCGAAGGCTTTAGCCGACGCCGCCACGCCCTGCCCTACCAAACCATAACCAATGACCACCACTACTTTTTCGTGCAGGGTTAAATGGGTGGTTTGGAAGAAAGTTTGCCATGCGCTTAAGCCCACCATGTGTCTATTGTGAAGCCCTTCTTTCACTGGCAAATCATCCCAGTTAAAAATTGGGTAGTTTGGCGCCATACCGTTTAATCGGTTAATGCCAGAGCCCGTTGCTTCCAAACCCGAAACAATATTAGGCACTGGCTTTTTTGCTTTTATATTTTCATGAAGTCGGGTAGTGAGGTCGGCGCCCATTTCACATAAATGGGTGGGTTGCCACGCTAGCGCTTTGTCGAATGACTCAGACCAGTCAGCCTCGCTCATATCACGCCATGCATGGGCTGTTGCGCCTTTATCAACAAGGTAAGACACGACATCGTCTTGCACGGTCGTTGGGTTACATGTAGTAAGAAAAATATCGCAACCCCGTGACAGCAGCCCTTCAACCAAAGGCGCCATTTTTAAGTCCAAATGCATGTTGCAAGCAAGTTTAACGTTAGTTAGGTCAGGTAAAGATGCGATAGCCTCACGAGTACGCGGCATATGTAAACTGGCCCACGCCAGCTCTGCTTGAAAATCTTGATACATGAAGAACTTACCTAGAAAAAACGAAAATAGAATAATACGTGAGAATTCTATATTTACAAATCAGCGAAGAAACTCACCTTCATTCCACAGCACAACCTTATTTCGTCCTCTAGCTTTCGCCAAATATAGTGCTTGATCGGCACCTTTTATTAAAATATCAACGTCTTCATCGCCAGGCGACGTTCCAGCTACGCCAATACTCACGGTAACGCTAACCAATTTATTGATGTCATGGGCAAAAAGGTGCATTCGTAAATTTTCAGCAATTTGCTTTGCGTATTGAACGCGAGTGTTAGGTAGAAAAACTAGAAACTCTTCGCCGCCCCAGCGAAACGTAATATCGGAAGCTCGTACTTGACACTTTATTTCTTCTGCCACTTTCTTCAACACTTTGTCACCCATGTCGTGGCCGTATTTATCATTGATACTTTTAAACCAATCAATATCAATAAGAATAACTGACATAAATTTATTGCTACGCTTGCCTAACTCCCAAATCGGGTAAACCAAGTCTTCAAAAGCACGTCGGTTATACAGTGAAGTGAGTGGGTCTAATCGCGCATCACGTTCTGCGTTTCGGCGCGCCTGCTGGACCTGTTTATAATTGAACGCCAACGAAATCGACAGTAACGACATCTCTAAAACCATTCCAATTTCGATTGCTCGGAACGCCCATGTCGAATAGGGAATAAGCCCCCACGTAGCTAAGCTAGAGACCGTTGCTCCACCTGTTCCACATAAAACAGCAGGTAAGAAAAATTTTGCTAATGTGTCGCCATTTCTATAGGCAAAAGCACCGATAAACAGCATCCACAGCGCTATCGTTGTAAGGATAGCCAGCTGTGACATTACGGCAAAAGAACGGCTGCCAATGATCACAATAACCACTGCGAGCACACCTAATGCTCCGTAGATATATTTTCTACTTCGATATAGTCTGGGTAAGTAATGCTGGGTGTTCAAAAACTCTATAGTGAATCTAACGGCGCTAAATAAATATAAAAACATAAACGCTGGCATTAGCCATTGTTGCGATAGGACAGATTCAGACCAAACCCACCAAAATCCATGCCCTGTATAGGTAAAATTGAAAATTAAAAAAGAAAAAAGGTACAAAGAGTAAAGCAGATAGCGCTTCTCTTTGAGATAAGAATATAAAACTAGGTTGTAAACTAGCAATATAATCAGCGCACCATATAGCGCACCATAGAAATACGCGTTTTCGATCGATTTATTTTTAGCAGCTACAGGTGGCCCTACAAAAACCGGAATGGTCATGGGATCTTGGGTGGAGAACCTGAAAATGAGGATTGTTTCAGGTTGTGTAAAGCGGTAAAAAATAGAAGGCATTCTCGCGTTTTCAAATCGCGCGCTGTGGACTTGATTATCGCCTAATTTTACGTGACGTTTACTCACACCGTTTTCAAAAAAATAAATATCAATGTCGTCTAGCCATGCATTGTCTATTTCAATTTTTAAAGGAAGAAAGGGAATGTTTATCGGGCTGTCTTTGGAAACGCTTGTAACAAGAAACCCGTAAGTATTTAGCGATACAGGCAACACGCCCCATACTGTTTTGTTGGTGAAGCCATAGCTGACTCGCCCTTCTGCGTTTGTTTCAAGAAGTTCTTGCTCGTACTTATACAGAATGTCTTCTGCAGATAACGCGTTGCCATCTTCTTCAAAAATCCACAAACTGCTGTTAACCAGATGCATCTTTTTAATTGAAGCCGTTTCTTTTGCGTACACGTGCACCAGCCCGCCAGCTAGGCAATTCATTAATACAAAACCAGTAAAGAAAAGAAATGCTCTCATACATCAAATCTTTCTATTAGTTCTGAAAACAAAGCGTTGGAGGCCAAAGCGGCACGATCTTTCGCATACATAAATATTAACTTACCCTTATCAACCTCAATTGTGAATAACTTTTAATCTTCAATGTGGTTCACTTTTCGTTAGGCGAATTTGAATTCGTTAATTATCAGCGGCATTTTTTAGAAAGTGGCAAACAGTCACGATAAGAAGGGCTGTACCCTTTTAAAAATCTAGTTCAAGGCAGTGAGGTACGCTCAACGATTTCAAAAATTATTGATCTTAATAGATTAAAGCAGCAAGGCTTAAATTTCTTAAACAGAATGTGTTTTACAGCATTGTCAATCTATAAACCTCGATTGATTGCGCTTTACGCTATCTAGCAGCCACTTTGTAAAAACCTGAAAACGGGCTTGAGAATGCGTTTCCTTGTGCGTGGCCAACCAAAAGGTACGCTTAATATGAATCTCATTTTCAACTAGCCGCACCAAGCCTGGCTGTGTTTCAGCCATAAACTTCGGCAAAATACCGACGCCAGCGCCATTTATTAACATCTGATACTGCGCGTTAATACTGGTGCTACGAAGCGCACTCAACTGTGACAATGCAGTTTCTTCAATAAATTTCAATTGAGGCGCGTAGACCAAATCTGGCACGTAGCTGACTAAATTAAATGCACAGAGTTCTTGTAATGAGCTAGGCGTGCTGTCTTTAACAAGGTCTTGATGGGTATATAGGTAAAGGTTGTAGTCGGTGAGCTTTTGCGTAACCAATAAACCCCGGCTTGGCTTTTCCAACAAAATAGCCATGTCGGCTTCCCGTTTGTTTAGGTTAAGAAAACCACTGGTAGCCACCAATTCAATGCTAATGCCCGGATATTGCTTTTTGAACTCAGGTAGTAGTGGCGCTAAAAACCAGCTTCCAAAGCCTTCTGATACACTCACCCGAATGGTGCCAGCCAGATGCGAACGCTCATCGCTGAGTTCGTTTTGTGCTTCTAAGAAGTAATGCTCGGCTTTTTCGATGTAATTCACTAACTCACTGCCATGAGTAGTAAGTACGTAACCTTTTTTGGTCAGCTCGAACAATTTACAATTTAGCGAGTCTTCCAGTTTTTTTACACGACGAATAAGCGTTGTTGGGTCAACCTTTAACCCTTTTGCAGCAATAGCTACGCGCCCATTTCTGGCTAATCCTAGAAACAACCGCATATCATCCCAATTCACATTATCACCTGCATTTTTACAGCACCTTGCTGCAAGTATATGTATTGCTATTGCAAACACAAGGTTTCAATATTGTTAAAAAATACAGGAGCTATGTCATGAGAAAAATTGTTCACTTTATTGCAGGTAAAGATTTTGAAGATAGTAGCGAGAATACCGCGTCGGTATTTGCGCCTAATACTGGTGAAGTTCAAGCCGAAGTAAGCCTAGCTAATGCTTCAACCCTTGCCCATGCAATTGAAACCGCGCAAGCCGCGCAGGTTGAGTGGGCGGCGACAAACCCTCAACGACGTGCTCGTGTGATGTTTAAATTCAAAGAGCTAGTTGAGGCAAATCGCGATCGATTAGCTGCATTATTATCAAGCGAGCATGGAAAAGTGCTGGTTGATGCACAAGGCGATATTCAACGCGGCCTTGAAGTTATTGAGTTTGCGTGTGGTATTCCTCACGCGCAAAAAGGTGAATACACCGAAGGCGCAGGCCCAGGTATTGACGTGTATTCAATGCGCCAAGCACTGGGTGTGGTAGCGGGTATCACGCCATTTAACTTTCCTGCCATGATCCCGATGTGGATGTTCGGTGTGGCCATTGCTTGTGGTAACGCGTTCATTCTAAAGCCTTCAGAGCGCGACCCATCGGTACCTGTTGAACTGGCAAAGCTTATGATTGAAGCTGGCCTGCCTGCTGGCGTGCTTAACGTTGTTCACGGCAACAAAGAAGTGGTTGACGGCATTTTAGACCATCAAACTATCAAGGCTGTGAGCTTTGTGGGCTCGTCTGATATTGCAAACTATGTATATGAGCGCGGCGCGCGCGCAGGTAAACGAGTTCAAGCAATGGGTGGCGCGAAAAACCACGGTATCGTGATGCCTGACGCCGATTTAGATCAAGTGGTAACAGACCTTGTTGGCGCAGCTTACGGCAGTGCCGGCGAACGCTGCATGGCGTTACCCGTTGTGGTTCCAGTAGGCGAAGAAACAGCTGAAAAACTTAAAGCCAAGCTTATTCCGGCTATTAAAGAGATCATGGTGAGCAACAGTGAAGATCCAAACGCTCATTATGGCCCTGTGGTTACCGCTGCGCATAAAGAACGAGTTGAAAGCTACATCGACCTTGCTATAGAGGAAGGAGCTGAACTGGTATACGACGGTAGAACCTCACAAATTCCTAGTGACAGCAATGGCTATTTTATTGGTCCAACATTCTTTGACCACGTCACTAAAGATATGCGGTCTTACCAAGAAGAAATTTTTGGCCCGGTACTGCAAATGGTGCGCGCAAAAGATTTCAATGAAGCGGTAAGCCTAGCCAGCGATCATCAATATGGTAACGGCGTTGCCATGTACACCCGTAATGGCCATGCAGCGCGGGAGTTTGCTCACCGCGTAAACGTGGGAATGGTTGGCATTAACGTGCCAATTCCAGTGCCTGTTGCTTATCACACCTTCGGCGGCTGGAAGCGCTCTGCGTTTGGCGATACCAATCAACACGGTATGGAAGGCGTGAAGTTCTGGACCAAAGTTAAAACTATCACGCAGCGCTGGCCTGACGGCTCAGACACCAACGACAACGCTTTTGTTATTCCAACCATGGGCTAAGCAAGGAGACGATTATGACCACAGTTGCATTTATTGGCCTAGGTAATATGGGCTCAGGCATGGCAGATAATTTGGTTAGAAACGACTACAAAGTATTGGCTTTCGATTTAAGCGAAGCTGCATTGGCTAAGGCCAAAGCAGCAGGCTGCGATATTGCACTAAATACAGAGCAAGCCGTATCCAAGGCTGATATTGTTATAACCATGCTGCCTGCTGGAAAGCATGTTAAGGACATCTATTCGAATCAAATACTCGCTAACGTTAGCAAAGGTACCTTGCTTATTGACTGTTCCACAATTGACGTGGAAACGGCAAAAGCCGTATCAGAAATGGCGGAAAAACAAGGCCTTAAAATGCTTGATGCGCCAGTGTCTGGCGGTGTTACTGCCGCAGCTGGGGGCACATTAACATTTATGGTAGGCGGCGATGCTGATGCATTTGATAAAGCCAATGGCGTTCTTAGCGCTATGGGTAAAAAAATTGTACATGCAGGCGGTCACGGTGCGGGCCAAGCAGCAAAAATTTGTAACAACATGTTACTTGGCGCAACCATGATTGCTACCTGCGAAAGCTTCCAATTGGCTCAAAAACTGGGTTTAGACGCCCAAGTGTTTTTCGATATTGCGTCGAATGCGTCTGGACAAACTTGGTCTATGACAACCTACTGCCCCGTTAAAGGCGTGGGCCCACAAAGCCCAGCAGATAATGACTTTGCCGGCGGCTTCGCTTCAGCACTTATGCTTAAAGATTTGAGCCTAGCTATGCAAGGCGCACAAGGCGTAAATGCGCAAGTACCCATGGGCGAGCTTGCCGCTAAATGGTTTGAAATGCACTGCGAAGAAGGCAATGCAGGTATGGACTTCTCATCGATTATCAATCGACTTGCGTAGCGAAAGCACTGTAGATTTCTTCTAGGGCCGCTTAGTGAACCTACGGCCCTTGCACTGAGCGAGTAAAGCTTTTTTACTCGCTCTTTTTTTTAGTTGTACTTCCCAGAATTACTCTCATTTAACTTCATAATTTGCGCATTTATCATCCACTAAAGCCTAGTTTGCGCATTACTAATGGCAAGCTGCTAGACCCTTAATTCAAGTACTCGGTCTAATTATTGCTTTAGTCAGTATTCGCTTAGAAAGTTACACTGTGAAAGGGGTTTATTTTTTATACACCCTTATGTAAGGTAATACCTTTACTTACTATAAAATGTAATAAGTTTTAATCACTTGCTAAATTCACAAAGCAATTTCACTAAACACATTTTCTCTTGTTGCTCTGTAGGGAGCTCAATACAAAGGAGTGAATGTGTCGCTAGTTTCTAACGCTCAAATTCCTAAATTCAGTAAGTAATAATAAAAGGAACATAATATGAAAAAGCGCATTATTGCCGCTTCAACGGCAATTGTAGCTATTGGTTGTATTTTCGCATTTCTCGACACCACACCGTCGCAGGAAAATGAGAATGTAGCAGCCAATTCTGAAACAGAAAGCGTTAAACAAACGCCAGTAGTTGAAAAGAAAAGAAATGGGCAGGTGCTGTCTACAGGTGTAGATAACTTCAAGCCCAAAAGTGAGTCTGAGCTAAAAGGAAATGTTGTTGATGCCAGCGGCGCAAAAGCAGAAAAAGACACCATCGTGTGGAAAACCTCTGAAGAGGGCAAGCGTGTTCTTGAAGCTGAAGGCCATATTCCCGCGGATGTTGTTGACGAAGCCTACATTGAACTTGATCGCGAAGAGCTGATGACTGTCGAAGTCGGGGAGTATCTAGATTTATACATCCCTCAGTTTGGCGGCAGTTACACGGGCGAAGTTGACCACATTCAAAATCACCCCAACGGCGATCGCACCGTTGAAGCCCATATTCCCGGCGCTGGTTCTCTTTACGCTGCAGTTATTACCATTGGTGAAAACGCAACCTACGGAAACCTTGCTACCCCAAGAGACGTTTTTGTGCTTGAAGGGAACGACAAATACGCGT
Organism: Alteromonas gracilis; assembly: GCF_043642145.1. GTDB lineage: Bacteria > Pseudomonadota > Gammaproteobacteria > Enterobacterales > Alteromonadaceae > Alteromonas > Alteromonas gracilis_B. The sequence goes on along the minus strand of NZ_JBHZRZ010000011.1, from coordinate 37,097 downwards.
GGATCGCGCCAAAGTCATCAATGATGCAGAGCCATATCGAGCGAGAGCCTGATAGTACAAGCCCGCTCAGTGATGACAATGCTGAAGAGGTTTTTGACCTCGGGCAAAACTAATCCCCTGACGCCTGTTGAGCTTCACAGGAAATTCAACAAGCTCAAATAAAACAACAAGAAGGAAATAAAATGAAACACACATTTAAGTGTTTAACGGCAATGGCTGTATCGTTGTTTTGTGCAACGACAGCTTCAGCTGCAACCATCGATGTGATGGTGCTTTATACCCAACCAGCAGCTAACAATGTGTCTAATATCGACACAAAAATTAATCAGTACATTTCTCACGCCAACCGCGTGTATAGCAACAACGCTGTAGATTTGCAGTTGCGCTTAGTTGGCGTTCAGTCAGCTGCTGCAACATCTAGCGATCTTCAGCCAACTGAAAGTGCACTGAACTTACTTACTGACAGCAGCGGTGTTCAAGGCGCAAGAGCGTCTAACGGTGCTGACATGGTGGTACTTTTAGGTAACCGTGAAAACATCTACCAAAATGGTCAATTAACTGGCTACGTATGTGGTATTGGCTGGGTAGGTCAAGGTAACAACGGAACGTTATACTCAAGCTCGCAAAGCCGTATGTATAGCATTAGTGCCGTTGACTGTGGCCTTTCTACTTTCATACACGAGCTAGGTCATAACATGGGCTTAGGTCACTCTGTTCGTCAAGGTTCAGTAGGTGGTGTATACAATGATGGTATTGGTCACGGCGTTGATAACAACTTCTCAACTATTATGGCATACCCGCAAGCATTTGGTAGCGCAACTCAACTAGACTACTTCTCAGATCCATACTGGTCTGGCTGTAATGGCCAAGCCTGTGGTGTAGAGAACGTGTCAAACGCGTATCGCGCAGTGAATGCGGTAATCAATCAAATCGCTAACTACTACTAAGTAAAACCTCAGGGGATATTAGGGGGAGCAGTCTTGCTTTCCCTTCTCTCGCAGAAGTTCCTTCCTTCATTACTCCTACTTGTTGTTAATATAGCCATCACTAGTGATAATTTTTACCACTAGTGATGGCTACAATATAACATATCAATATGGGTAGGATTTAGGTGAAAGAAGGCATTCATTCAGCATAACTATAAATAAGGCGCGAGTGCTCCTACTTTAAGCGAAGCCTTAGTGATGTCCGCCGCAGCAACCTCCATCATGCTCAGCCCAGTTTTTACGTTTAGTGGTTTTACCTATGCCAGGGTTGAAACTATTGGTTGGGTCCAGTTCGCGATAAAAGTTTTTCAATGCATCTTTGGCGAAGTATTCGTGGCCCACATTGTGCTCCGCTGGATACTCGGCGCTTCTTGCGTCAAAGGTCTCTAGAATTTTGCCTTTAAGCAGTTTGGCATCTGCGGCTTTTGTTAGCACATAGTTTTGGTGCATAACGTGGCAAAACAAATGGCCGTAATACAGTTTAGTATCTATTTGTTCGTCAATTTCTTTAGGCAATACTTCAAACCAATCGGGGTCGTTGCGGCGAAGTGCTACGTCAATGGTCATCATTGCGCCCACCTCTTTACTGTGCATAACGTGGTAGCGACCAATTGCTCCACCTGCAACAAAGCGATGTAAGATAGCTTTATCTGCTTCTTCCTCTGTACATTCGAAGTAGCTGCCTTCATTCGTTTTAAAGAACTCATCAAGATAGGCTTTTGCTTCGTCTACCCCATCGTTGCTCATTTCTAAAATCCAATGATGTTGGTACTTGTCTCTGTACTCTTCCATGCGCTTTGGCAAATGATTAGGAAAAATATAGCTCATGTACTGCATTACTCGGTCAGACATTTTGTTAGGTAAAAAGCCCAACTTGTCGGTAAATGCATCGAACTTGCGCTTAAAAGCAAAAAGCTTAGGAATAAATTTTGCGCCAAGCTTACTGATAACAATGAACATATCTTTGCCGTACTTTTTCGAAACATCGTAGCAGTCGCGGTGAAGATATTCGCCAGAGTCTGGCAGGTTCTTAAAAGTAGAAAGAATATCGCGACGCACTTTAGTAAAAACAGCGGCATCGTTAGAGCCGACATAAAAAACCTGCTTCTTTTCAGGTATCGGGAATGTGTCTAGTCGTACTGCAAACACAGCAAGTTTACCCGCACAGCCCGAGGCTTCATGAAGCCGTCTGCCGTCGTTATTAAAGCGCGATGGCGTGTCTGAGTCTACGTCTCGCACTCGTTCATCATATTCGTTGTCTGACGCTCGAGCATCGGGATGGAATACGTCAGATTCTTTGTAACGCTTTTTCTCAAGGTTGTTTAAGATTTCCTCTGGGTCACTGCCTAAGTGAATACCTAAGTTATTAACCAGAGATAAATTACCATTGGCATCTATTTGTGCGAACAATGCAAGTTCGGTGTAAGCAGGGCCACGTTTCACCAATGCGCCACCCGAGTTATTGCAAATGCCGCCAACTATAGAGGCACCAATGCATGAAGAACCAATAACAGAGTGCGGCTCGCGGCCATAAGGTGCGAGTGTCTCTTCCAATCCAAATAGCGTACTGCCTGCTAACCCAACAATTTGCTTACCACTGTCTACCAGCTGGATATCATCAATACGCATGGTGCTTATGATCACAAGCGGCCTGTCGTAGTCTTTACCATCAGGCGTCGAGCCGCCTGTTAGACCTGTATTCGCAGCCTGCATAATAACCGCAACGTCGGCTTCAACACACAATTTAAGCACTCGCCAAATCTCAATTAATGAGCCTGGTCGCACAACCGCAAGCGCTTCGCCTGCACCAAAACGAAAACCTTTAGTGTAAGGCTGCTTTTTCGCTTTATCTGTTAACAAATAGGCTTGCCCTACTACATCGCGCATAGATGCAATCAAAGACTGTGTGTCAACGTTTACGGTCATGGTACTCTCTGTGTGTCGAAATTATCGAAGGATGAACTTGGTGATGAACTATACACTAACGTCATTTTTAACAAAGGGGGCAAGCAGTTTTTATCGCGATAATTTACTTATATTTAATACGCTGAGCGCTTAAAAAGTGTTGCATTTTTAGAAAATTTACTCGCGTTTTTTGCTGTTACATTTTGTTACGCTTTGCTACTGCAAGTAAGACCTCAGGAGTATTGTAAAGCAATGGTATAGTTCGTAAGGTTGAAGGCCACGAAAAGGAGCCTTCATGTCACATCAAGCGTTCGTACTAACAAGAAATAGTTTCGGTGAAAATACGAGAAAAGACGAGGCCTACGAACGCTTCCTTAGTATTTTGCCATCTTGTGGATTTACTGTTACAACGGGCGCAATTCATCCACCTAGAAGTGTGCTTAATAATACCCATACGTTCTTCATTGATGCGCAATACTGTAGTGCAGCGGCAATTCTCAATTTGCCCGTGGTACATGATTATCCTGAGTTAAACAAAGTCATTTTCAATGTTCGTGAATCTGACGTTGACTTTCATTACGCAGCACTTCAACACGGTATAAATGGTATTTTTCACATTGAAGATAACTTAGAGCTTTTGGTACGTGGCGTTCAGCAAGTGCAGGCAGGCAACAAATGGTTTAGTCGCGAAATTATGAGTCGCTATATAGACGCAAATTTAGTGCCCAAAACTAAGTCTATAGCGGCACTACAGTCGTCTACTGCGATTTTAACTAAGCGGGAGCTTGCCATCACGCGAAAAATTGCAGAAGGAGCGCAGAATCAGGAAATTGCAGACAGCTTACATATCAGCGTGAATACAGTGAAAACACACGTATATAGTATCTTTAGAAAGACTGAGTGCCGAAATCGCGTTGAGCTTATCAAATGGTTTGATCATCAATTTAGTCAGCCGCAACAGGTTAACTACTAAACCCTATTGCAGCGCTTGCATGGCGCCTAGGCTTTAGCGCGCCACACACCCTTCTCCATTCCTTGTAATACTAATTCGGTTACCGCTTTTTCTATGCTTTGTTTTACGCATTCAAACATGGGTTCATTGGTAGTGTAACCAGTCTCAGCTTCAAGCAAACGCTTGAGTGAAACATATCTGAACAGCCCGGCCCTGATTTCTTGGCTTAGCACCTTTTTAGATGTTGAAACCGACACCAGCACTTGACCCGTTCTCACATCTACTGCACGCATATAAATTGAAATTTGATCTTCTCTAAACAGCTCACTGGCGCCAATGCCAAAATACTCGACCCCTGCGCCACCGGTGCGAACATTGGTATCGTAGCTAATTATTCCGCCCTCAATAATAATTCTTGCGGTGGTTAAAGGGGGTAAATCGCCGCCACTGTTTTCGTCTGCTCGAATTATTTTTCGTTCGGTAAGAATATTTTGTAACCCTTCACGTTCAACCGGTAGAAACCACGATGTTTCACTTAGGGTTTGTACAAGAATAGACGTTGCACCTTGAGTGACCGCTGTGGAAAACGAGCTTGCACCTGTACTCGGCTTGTATTGCCCCGTCTGATCTCTAAATGCATATACTGAGACAGGAATTTGCCCCATAGGTGCAGGCAAAGCTTTCACTTCAGATAGCGTGGCACTATCTTTGATAACGTCGGCAGCTGTTGTGTCAGGGGGCAACGTATTGGTGATAGATTGGCAACCAGATAGTGCCAACACTAGAATTAAAAAAACGGTACTTCTCATGAATTTCCCTACCCAAACCGTGGAATTTCTACGACGGTTACTTCGCCTGTCAGCAAGTTAGTAATGTTTACGACAATACTGTCTGGATTACTTGTTATTAGCTCAACCTGAAAATCACCGCTTACAAAAATGCTATCTTGATTAAATATACTCTCTATCGGATTGCCGTCAGCATCGAACTCTTGTTCGCCAAACGCAATATCAGTAATTTCTCGAACAATACGATTTATATAGGCACGTTCTAATGACTCCTGAAGTCGTTCGTCGTAAGAGCGTTCGTTGAACGGCGCCGTGTGTGCATTTTGTGAGTTTGCCTTACTCAATAAAAATGAACCGTTTAGCGGGTTTCCGCCAAACGAAGGATTTATTGGTTCATAAACCAATTCAGTTGCCTGAGCCATATTCAATGCTAACGCTCCGGCGAACATCAGTGCGGTTAACGCCTTCCCTTTTTTCATTACCATTCGTCCCCTGCTAAGTCTGGGCTTCTACTTTCTATACTTGCGTTTGCTACCGCGTCTAAGACCAAAATAATGGCTTGCTGCACTTTCTCATCAAGCGGCACTTGCCTACGCCCCATGTATGTTTGATAAACCACCTTATTGTCGTAAATCACCGAAAGTAATGTTCCAGCCTGAGGAACAATAACTTCTTTAACAACCAAGTTTTTACCAGAACTATCAGGAACTTCTCGCCAGTACTGGCTGATGCGAGAGGCAAATTCATGACCTTGACGGCTGATGCTATTATCAAGCAACAGTCCACCTAACCGAATTTCTTCTGCGTGAATCGGAGAAAAGAGCACACCCGTAATGAGTGTGATGAAAGTGAAACGATACAAGTACTTCATTGTATTGAATAAAGCCGGGCGAACGCCCGGCCAACCGTATTACATTTGGACTACAGTTGCCACGTTGTAATCACCAACCTGCGTCACACTTACCGTGCCGCCGTTACCAGTGATACTACCTGTCACTAAGTTATCGTTGCCCATTTGCGAAACTTCGAACGTGTTTGCATCCCCCGAGACAACGAATTGACCACCCGCATCATTCGTCACCCAGTTACCTACACCTTCTTGCATTACGCTAATCATGTTGTCATCGCCGTTAACAAGTAAGTCGAGTAAGTTTAGCTCGCCTGATTGCGCTACCATAATCTCGTTGCCGCTTGATGATACATCGCTGGCTAGCTCAACAGATGCTACGTTCTCGATACCCTCTTGTGCCATATCTATTACGTTAGCGTCAGCAAAAAATGTAGCGTCACCGATACCAGCTTGAGCTAATGCTAAGTTAGCGTCGCCGCTTTGCTCAATTTTTACCGTGTTAAACAGGCCATCGAAGTTAACCGTGCTAATCTCATTGGCATCACCCACTTGAGTTAAATCGAACTCATTGAATAAGCCAATCACACCTGCATAAGCCGTGTTACCTTCGCCTACTTGGTTAATTTCAAAGCTATTAGCTTGTCCGCCGATGGTTTCTACCGTAGCCAAGTTAACATCGCCAATTTGATCGATATTTACTTCGTTTCCAGCACCTTCAAATGCACCAGTGGTAATTTCATTTCCGTTACCATCTTGTTCGAATTCAAGAATGTTGGCATCGCCAACCATATTCCAGTTCACGGCATTTTGGTCGCCATCCTGGTCTATCTCAATCTCGTTCTCTGAACCAACAACAGTCAAGTCAGACACGTTGTAGTAGCCAGCCTGAACAACATCAATGACGTTGGCATCACCATTTACCTCACGAACATAAGATTCGTGCCAATCACCAGACTGATCAACAAAAACCGTATTGTCGTTACCTGAAATTACGTTATCAGCCCAGTTACCACCGTCGCCTTGATATACTGACAAGGTATTGCCGCTACCAGTGATGCTGTTTATTGTGCGATTAAAGATAAAGCCGATAGGACCACCATCGCCTAACTGCACTAGTGATACCGTGTTATCGTCGCCCTCTACAACAGCCTCTGCTGTGCTATCTAGGCTATCTTGTTCAGCTTCTAATACGTTACCGTTACCCGTTACACTTGCAAAAAACGTGTTGCCTGCCTGCATTTGTGACGAAAGTACTTCGTTCGCATCTCCAGTAACTTCAACGACAATCGCATTTAAATCGCCTTCTTGACTTAGAATAGATTCATTGCCGACTTCGTTTCCTTCCGGAGCCGTTTGAGTCAGCGTAACTTCATTGCCTTCTGACGCAGCAACAAAATCTGCTGATGCATTAAAGTCTACTGTCTTGCTGGCTGGAATTTCTTGAGCTGATGCCCACCCCGTCGCAGCCACTAAAAGCAAAGCACTCGCTATTTTTGTTTTTCTCATTTTCACGTTTGTCTCCCTATGGCAATTACATCATTCTTGGTATTGCGTGATGTTAATTACCATCTCGTTCCCTATTTGATAAACAGTAAAAGACTGCTCACCTAATTGATTAACATTGGCAACATTGTCGAACCCATCTTGAATAATCTCGAAATAGTTATTGTTGTTTTGCTGCAATAAGTTAACAACGTTTCCCTCACCCAGCTGAGTGATCATTGCTTCATTATTACTGCCGTTTTGAACAACATTTGATAGGTTAGCGCCGTTACCGCTTTGGATTATGTTAGTTATGTTATTTAGCCCAAACTGACTGACAGCAATGAAGACCGTTTCATCGTCTATCGTGATAGCTTGAGCGTTCAGACTCATTGAAAGAGAAGATTCCACCATGTCTGAGCTTGTTGATAAGTCGGAGTGTTGAGCATAAGCAGGAAGGTTTACGGTTAGAAGACTACACCCCGTAATGGCTACTAATGTAGCAGCTTTAAATCTGTCTACTTTTTTAGCAAGTTGGCTCTTTTTAACCTGTAACTTCTTGTCCATGAGAACGACTACTTCCTTAATTAACAACAAAGGTGACTCCTCTATAACACTCCTTAAACTGGCGAGAATCTATCACCAATAAGTTGTATTTATTTCTGTTCAAATACAGGAAGTACACGTTAAATCAGCGGGTTATTCGTAGGGAGTCATACCATAGTGCTAGATCCAGCATGAAAACGGGCGTCTTAATGTTATTGGTAAGACCACCTACTTTTTGTGGGGGTACTCTCGAGCAAATGCACAAAGCGTGTTTAGTAATTAAGTACTAGTTTAGATTCGAATTTACATTTTCCCCTAGTGGTTAAGTTGTATTTTTAGGCAATTCCTTACGATAAAGGGTTGCAGGCTTTAAATTTTACGTTATAAGTTTTAACCGTTAGTTATATCAGACCGAGTGAGAAGGTTTCGTGATTTAAGTATTATTGCTAGTTATGGAATCTAAATATGAAAACAAAGCCTTTTAAAACAGGTCTTTCAGCACTGTCATTAGCCCTTCTACCGCTAATGGTATCTAGCCATGCACACGCTGCAAAAGCCGAAATTTTCGACGATAGCGTTATTGTTGTGTACAAAGAAAATGTTAGCAAAACTGAGAAAATGCGCGCTCGTTCATCAGTGGGAGCGCGTATTAGCGACGCAAACCGCGATGAAATAGACGACCGTTTCTCAAACCTTTTGAATGGCCGTATTGCTAAACTTCAACTTCGCGGTAAGTCAGTTAAAGACGCCATTGAAATACTGAAGAAGAACCCAGCGGTTAAAATTGCAGAGCCAAATTTTCTGTATCGCAAGGCATTAGTGCCGAATGACCCTTCATATGGTGATCTTTGGGGGCTGAATAACACGGGTCAAGCTGGCGGAACAAATGATGTAGACATTGATGCGCCGGAAGCGTGGGATATTACAACGGGTGATAGCGATGTTGTCATTGGCGTGATTGATACAGGTGTTGATTACAACCACGAAGACCTGGCCGACAATGCATGGGTAAACCCTGGCGAAATTGCAGGAAACGGCGTTGATGACGACGGTAACGGCTATATCGACGACGTTTACGGTATTGATACAGCAAACGGCGATACCGATCCAATGGATGACGACTCTCACGGTACACACGTTGCAGGCACCATTGGTGCTGTAGGCGATAACGGTATCGGTGTGGTTGGTGTAAACCACGATGTGTCAATTGCTGCATGTAAGTTCTTGGGTGCCGACGGTACGGGGTCAACAGCTGGTGCCATCGAATGTATTGATTATTTCACCGACTTGAAAGAAAACCGCGGTATAAACATCAAAGCGACCAATAACAGCTGGGGTGGCGGTGGCTACAGTGAAGCATTAGAGACCGCCATTGAAGTTGCGGGTCAAGCAGGTATCTTATTTGTTGCAGCTGCAGGAAACTCTGGTTCGAACAACGATAACGTAGACAACTACCCGTCTAATTATGTGACCACTACCAACAGTCTACTTGCGGTTGCAAGTCATACCCGTACCGACGGAGACAGCGGCTACTCATACGGCATTGAAACAGTGGACATTGCTGCACCAGGTACAGCAATTTTATCTACTGTTCCAGGTAACGGCTATGCAGCATTTTCAGGTACGTCTATGGCAACGCCTCATGTTGCTGGCGCGGCGGCACTTGTGTGGTCACTAAACCCAGAGCTAACGCCTTCTGAAATGAAAGAACTGTTAATGTCTACGGGTGAAACAAGCCTTTGGGCTGATGGCCGCACCGTTTCTGGCAACCGCTTGAATGTGCTTAATGCTTTGGAAGAAGCCGATCCGACACCAGGTTTCAAACTAGGTATCACACCAGGTTCTGCTGAGATTGAAGCGGGTGAAACCTACACCTTCACTATTGAAGTGGGCTCTATTGCAGGCTACGACGAAGAAGTTCAATTAGCACTTGCAGAGCCAAGTGACATCGCCTCGTTAAGTGCAAGCATCGCAATGCCTGGTGATACTGTAACGCTTACCGTTGTCACCGCTGAAGATACGCCATGGGGCCCTTACAGCTTTACGGTTAACGGTGTAAGTGGAGATATTGAAAAGTCTAAATCGGCGAATCTTTATGTTTACCCTCAAGGACTGAACGAGTTCCCTTATGCGTACTCTGGTGATGCAGTGCCTACACTGCCTAACGAAGAAGATCCAGATGATGAAGGCGTGGATTTGGTGATCAATATACCAGATGATCTCACCGTATTTGGTATGCAGGCGTCGGTAGACATCACGCACGCCTACAGCGGAGACCTCGTGCTGTCGCTAACATCACCTCAGGGTACAACAACCGTTCTGCGCCAAAACCAAGGTGGCGGCACTGATGATATCGTTGAAAGCTACAATTCAGATGCATTCAACGGCGAAGTGGCAACGGGTGATTGGACATTAAATGTTCTCGACACTTTTGATGGTGACAATGGAACCGTAAACACATGGAGCCTAGTAGTTACGGGGATTGGTGAAGTTGGCCCTACACCACCTAATTCGGCGTTTACCTATGATGCTACAGGCTTGTCGGTAAGCTTCACAAACAATAGTAACGACGTTAACGGTGACATTGTTAGCTACAGCTGGGACTTCGGTGATGGCGCTACTTCAACAGAAGAAAACCCCACACACGTTTACGCTAGCACTGGCGCTTACGATGTAACCCTAACGGTGACAGACTCAGAAGGTCAAACGGGTGTATCAACAGAAACTGTATCGGTTTCAGACAGCAACATTGTTGCAGAAATTGATCGCGCTATGTTATCCCGCTTCGGCTCGCTTCGCGTAGATTTATCGTACAGCGGTTCAATGGCTGACACCGTTATGATTTATCGCAACGGTGAGTTACTTGAAGAGGTAAGCAACACTGGTCGTTATCGCGATAGAAGCCGAGGCGTTCAACCTGGCGTATTCACGTACATGGTGTGTGACGAAACTTCTGCATGCTCTGCTCCAGTAACGGTAAACCTTTAACATACTTCACGCATTGCAGTATGTAAGCGATGCCCTGTCTTTATAAGACAGAATAAATAAAAAGAAGTATCAAAGTTAAGTCACTGCCGGCCAGGGATAGGCCGGCTTTTTTTTACTTAAAAAGTTCTAAAAACATCAATCTAAGCCATCGGCTTATTTTCTATAGGCCAAATACAACGTAAACTTGATGCATTAAGAATAAAAAATATTTTTTTATGCACATACTCATCATTGACGATTATGAGATTGTAAGGGACGGCATTAAAACACTCATCGAGCAAGAGTATGGCTGGCACGTAACTTATGCTGTGAGCTCTCTAAGCGCGTTGCCTTCCTTTGCCTCTTTAGAAGAAATTGATGTGGCCATACTGGATATTTCTCCAACTCAAGAAAGTGGCTTCGACACACTTGTAAAACTTAAGAAAGAAGCGCCTTTTATAAAGTGCTTAATATTAAGCATGTATCATCATGTGGGCTATATCAGTAAGGCGCTCGAACTAGGGGCCGATGGTTACGTGACAAAAAACGCGGCCACCAAAGAATTAATGGATGCCTTGACGTCGCTAGAGAAAGGCGAAAACTACTTAAGTCGCGATATCAGTAAGAAATTAGCGTTTGGCGATAAGCGATTAACGTCTATTCTTACAGAAAGAGAAAAGGAAATATTCTTACTTCTAGCAAAGGGGTTTCAACCTAAGCAAATTGCCTATCATATAGATACTGCCCCAAAAACAGTGATGGTTCACAGAACAAATATTTATAAAAAGCTAAACGTTACGTCTCAATTTGGCCTTCTTAGAATTGCATTAGAAACAGGGTACCTTGATGCTTTTGACGTGATCAATGACGACACATTGTGTTAAACCAGATTAACGAGAACCAAACACCGGTAGCTTCTCTACTGTCCCACTACCATGCCTTTCATTATTGCGATTTTTTTCCGCTTTTACATTCTCTTTTTATGCTACATTGTCGTTGATTTGACTCAAATTTTGACAAACTTATGCAAAACATTTTTCTTACTCGAACGCTACCATTCACTCGCCGTGCTCACTGTTTTAAACATCGCCTAACTGCGATCTTTTTTTTCGTCACCATTTTTGCGCTAAATGGTTGTGTGAGCACTCAAGATACTAGCCCTTATTCCTACACTCCATCGGTTTCACCTTACCAAGATGTAGTAAATGCGCAGCAAAAGGCAGTACAACAAAATAACTTACTTCTGGTGGTGTTGGGTGCACAATGGTGCCACGACAGCACCGGGTTGGCCGAACGATTCGCAACGAAAGAGATGGACCTTATTCTATCAGCCCATTACGAAGTCGTTTTTGTTGATGTTGGAACCCTAAAAGATAGAAGAAACATAACTGAGCGATTCAATTACCCTATCTATTACGCAACGCCTACCGTGATGATTGTAGAGCCTAATTCCAGTGCCCTGTTAAATAGAGCGACCATGGATATATGGGGGCACGCCGATAGCATTCCATTGTCTGAATATATGCATTACTTTTCGCGCTTTCCCGCGATGACACAAGCCGAAAAAGTACCGTTAATTAACTGGGCAGCCACCAATGAGGAAATTGCCTACAATAAAGAGCAAGCGGCTAGGCTTCAAAGTGCTTACGACAAACTAGGCCCATTATTGGCTCAGGATTTAGCCGGCAATTCGCCAGAGGGGCTAAATGCACTATGGAAAGAGACTAAAGGCTTTCGCACTGAACTGCAGAAAACACTCGTTAAACGCGCTGAGCTGACACTTGACGCTGAAAATGCTGACGATGTTAAGACCGCACCGTTATTACGCCACTACAACCCATTTTCATGGGAACACAACTAAGAAGCAGTTATTTAAACGATAGTGAAGCTAAAGGGCCTTTATCTTATAAAGATAAGGCCCTTTTTTGTAACAGAATTATGCTTCTGCCTGACTTGCTCTGCTTTTATTTGATGAGTGATTTCTGCGGTTAGGCGGACGCTTTGTCGCATTACTTCCTTCGCTGCCTGCTTTTTGTTGCCTTGCTGGCTTACCATTAGCGTTGTGTCGCGAGTTCGACTTCCCACCATGAGAGTTGCCGTTCCCACTGCGGTTTCCCTGGCGAGGACCCGACTTTTTGTGTTGACCAGAACGCTTTGCTTCTCCACCGCTCTCATTTTGCTGCGCTTTTGGTTTCTTCGGCTTTTTTGGCTTTTTCGGCTTAGATAGTGTGGTAGGTGGTACAGCTTGTTGAGGTTCAAATCCTTCAAGAGTTTCACGAGGAAGCAGCTTTTGAATAAGCGTTTCAATATCTTTTAAGTTTTGAAACTCTTCAGCGCACACGAATGACCACGCCTGCCCACTTGCACCAGCGCGCCCCGTGCGACCGATCCTGTGAACGTAATCAGCAGCCGTATTAGGTAAGTCTAAGTTAACAACAATCGGTAATTCACTGATGTCGATGCCGCGTGCTGCAATATCTGTGGCTACTAGCACTTTGATTGCACCACTTTTAAAGTCAGCTAAGGCTTTGGTTCTTGCACCTTGGCTTTTATTACCGTGTATTGCAGCACTTGGAATTTTTGAACGAGTAAGCTTTTCAGCAATGCGGTTCGCTCCGTGCTTAGTGCGGCTAAATACCAACACTTGTTCCCATTTTTGTTGCTTGATAAGACAAATAAGCGCAGTGGTCTTTTTCGATTTATCAATGGTTACTAAATGCTGCTGTACGGCTTCAACCGTGGTGTTAGCCGGCGCCGTTGAAATACTCACAGGGTTGCGCGTAATCGTTTTCGCCAGTGCTGTAATTTCATCAGAAAAGGTCGCCGAGAACAGCAGGCTCTGACGCTCTTGTGGCAATAGCTTCAACACTCTTTTTATGTCGTGAATAAAGCCCATATCAAGCATTCTGTCGGCTTCGTCCAACACCAACACTTCAAGTTGAGAAAACTTAACTGCGTTTTGTTGGTGCAAATCAAGTAATCTTCCAGGCGTTGCAATTAATACGTCCACGCCTTTGCGAAGCTTCATCATTTGCGGGTTAATGCCCACACCACCAAATACCACGGCAGTTTTTAATGGCAAAAATTCACTGAACGCTCTAATACTTTCTTCTACCTGCGCGGCAAGCTCGCGAGTAGGTGTTAAGATAAGAGCACGAACATTATTGCCAGACACAGGTTGCCCTGACATCAATCTTTGTAAAATGGGTAGTCCAAATCCCGCGGTTTTCCCTGTTCCCGTTTGCGCAGCTGCCAACACATCCTTTCCTTGCAACACTTCTGGTATTGCTTTTTCTTGGATTGGTGATGGTGTGCTAAATCCTCGTTTTTCAATGGCTTTTAACAAGGGTTCAGCGAGCCCTAATTGGGTAAATGACATTAACAAACTCCTGTCATAGGTATTTATAAAAATTGCATACCGCAAAGGTATAAGCGCTAGTGCGTTATTGCTAACCGTGGGGGTTATAGATTACTGGGAAAACCTAAAGAGATACGCCATTGCCAACTTGGCTTATTGGTGTTTGACATCAAGAAAAGAACGTAGGTGTTTACTCTTACAAATTGCGCGCGGAGTCTACCACTAAACGTGGGAAGCCACCAGCGCATTTTTTGTTCAACATTTAATTAGATAACAAAATAGCATCAGCACGATAAATAAAAAAAGCTTTACCATATTTGCTATAACAGATAAAAAGCGCTCAGATATTCGACGACCTAAACTATCCGCGTGAACTAACGTGGCAAACAAGTGAAGTAGAAAACATGAATGTTGATAATTTAACCCAACACTTTGAAGAAAAGTTGGCATTAGTCAAAGCATCGGTAATGTCTGACAGCTTCGTCATCCAACTTATGACAATTGCTGTTATTTATTGCGTAGCGTTTTTGCTTGCTAGACAAGTAAAGAAGCCATTTAAGTTCACGCGAGAAAAACCCCAGCAAGGTGCGCATACCATGCACGGTTTTTTGTATAACCTAGGTGAAGCACTATTCCCACTTATTACAATAAGCATGCTAAAGCTAACAACTGTGCTTGGCGCGCAATTTCAGTTCGATGCTTGGCTATTAGAGATAGCCGTGGTTGTCGCACTCATGCTATTTGTAAATTCACTCATTACAGGCTTTGTTGAAAACAATACTATTGCAGCTTTCATGCGGTGGGTCGGCTTACCTATCTTATTTTTACACCTAGTTGGTGTGCTCCCACTGATTACTTCTGCACTAGCGTCAATTTCTATTTCGGTAGGTAACGTTGAAATTTCAGCCTATGGCGTTACTCGCGTCCTGTTATTTGGCGCATTACTGTTTTGGTTAGGGCGCAGTTCTAATGCAATAGGTCAAGACATCATAAGAAATCACAAATCGCTAGATGTTTCGACAAAAGAAGTCTTTGCAAAGCTTTTTGAAGTTGCACTTTTCTGTGTTGTGTTTCTTCTATTACTTAACGTAATGGGAATTAACTTAACCGCGTTGGCTGTGTTTGGTGGTGCTTTAGGTGTTGGTTTAGGCTTAGGTCTTCAGTCAATTGCATCGAACTTTATCTCTGGCATCATAATTTTGCTGGATAAATCGTTAACTGTTGGCGATTACGTTGAGCTTGAAGACGGGCAAAAAGGTATCGTAAGAGAATTCAAAATGCGCTACGCCGTATTAGAAACTTTCGACGGTAAAGACATTTTGGTACCAAACGAAAAATTTATCAGCTCTTTGTTGATAAACTGGACACATAAAAACCAAATGCAGCGCTATCGCATCGACTTCTCCGTTGCCTACAAAACTGATATTCGGGCAATGGTTGAAGTGATTAAAGAGGCAGTGTCTGAACATCCTCAAGTGATCAGTGGCGATGATGTTCCATTTGAAGAGCGACCTGATTGCGAGATAGATAGCTTTGGTGATTCTGGTGTAAACATGTTTGTCGAGTTCTGGATGGAAGGTGTCGATGACGGTAAAAACCGCGTTGGTGGCGACTTGCTGCTTACGGTTTTTGAAACACTGCGCGAGCACAATATTGAAATTCCGTTTCCTCAACGTGAAGTTCGCGTTATCAATGAACAAGGTATTGGAATTCGAAACACCACACCTTAGCTCACCATGTTTTACTTTCGCGCTGGATTAAAATCTGGCGCGAAGTGTATCCCATTGCCACTCTGGTGTTGTAAGCCCTAGCGTTTGAGTAAATTTTCCATAGTCGCCCTGCCCCATGGCCGTTGCCACCGTTTTCAGTTGAGATTTTGCCTTTATGGCCTTTACCTGAAGAAGCTCTAGTCGCTTGTCTGCGCTTGAATCAAAGTTTTCACTGATAATTGCATTGGCTTTATTCGTCGCTTCCCATGCTGTTAATACGTACCCAAGCAACTTGATATATACTCCCACCATTCGCTTTCGCTCGAAAATGTTCTCGAACATTGAGCCCAGTAATGTTTTGTGAAAGCTCGCCTCTGTTTCCTGTGCTGCAAACTGTTCAGCAATTTTTAACTCTTCTAACACATTATGCAAAAGCCTTATGTGCGCGGCGGTATTAAGCGCATTGGCGTCTAGCGCATTAATATCGTCACTTAGCATTTCTAAATTCACCAAAGAGCGTTGAAGGCTTGCCATTGTTGAGTATATCTGTCAGAGCGAAAAATAAGCATTCAGTGTATCGAATTAACGTGAAGTTTGCGATGGCCTCCCTTTGTTTTATAGCGCATTTGCGAATCTTTAATACAGATTTAAGTTCACTATAAAAAAGGGACGCCACCGGCGCCCCTTCGTTGCTAACGTCTGTTCGCGTATCAGTAATACGCTGCGGCATTAGTGCATGTTATTTACGTAAACTGGCGTTCAAGTCGTGACGCAAATCAAAACGGTCTAACGTCATTACTTTTGTCCATGCGTCTACGAAGTCTTCAACAAAACGGGTTTTCGCGTTGTCGTAAGCATATACTTCAGACACCGCTCGAAGCTCGCTATTTGAACCAAAGATAAGGTCTACTGGCGTACCTGTGTACATTACTTCACCCGAACTTCTGCTAACACCTTCGTAAACCGATGGATCATCGGTTTTTCTCCACTTAACACCCATATCAAGTAGCGTAACGAAGAAATCGTTGTTTAACGTGCCTACCTTATCGGTAAATACACCATGCTTAGCGTTTCCTGTATTTGCGCCTAAAGAGCGCATACCACCTAAAAGTACCGTCATTTCAGGCACGGTTAGATTTAGCTGATCGGCTTTGTCTACTAGCATATCCGTAGGCGAACGATAGCTTGCTTCTGCATTATAATAGTTTCTAAACGCATCGGCATAAGGCTCAAGCAACGCAAACGAGTTCACATCTGTTTGTTCTTGAGTAGCGTCGGTTCTGCCTGGAACCACTGGAACCGTTACCTCTACACCCGCATCGGCAGCCGCTTTCTCGATAGCCGCAGCGCCGCCAATAACAATTAAGTCAGCAAGCGATACTTTTTTCTTAGAGAACATGCGCGAATTGTAGTCTTCTTGCATTTCTTTAAGCTTGGTTACCACTGCTTTAACGGTTTCAGGTTCGTTCGCTTCCCAGCTCATTTGTGGCTCTAGGGCTACGCGGGCACCGTTTGCACCTCCACGTAAATCTGAGGCACGGAAGCTTGCTGCAGCCGCCCACGCTGTTTTTACAAGCTGCTGAACGGTTAAACCGCTGTCTAAAATGTCAGCCTTAAGCTTTTTAACGTCTTTCTCAGAAATCGTTTTGTAGTCGGCTTTTGGTACAGGGTCTTGCCAAATGAAATTCTCTTCTGGAATATCATTACCCAAATAACGTGCTTTAGGCCCCATATCGCGGTGCGTAAGCTTAAACCACGCTTTAGCGAATGCCGTTTGGTACGCTTTAGGATCGGCTAAGAAACGCTCAGCTATTTTGCGATACTCTGGGTCGTATTTAAGTGCCAAGTCAGCGGTTGTCATAACAGGAGGATTCTTCTTACCTTCAACGTGTGCATCTGGCACAGCTTTGTGTAGAGACTCATCCGTAGGAATCCATTGAATAGCGCCTGCTGGGCTACGTGTTTGCTTCCACTCAAAACCAAGTAAATTCTGAAGGTATAAACTTGTCCACTTTGTGGGTGCCTGTGTCCATGCTCCTTCAAGACCACTTGTTACTGTATTTTCAGCGTTGCCTTTACCACAGTTATTTTTCCAACCCAGCCCCTGCTCTGCTAATCCTGCACCACCTGGCTCAGCCTCTAAACAATCTGCTGGTTTGTGTGCACCGTGCATTTTCCCAAATGTGTGACCACCGGCAATAAGTGCTACGGTTTCCTCATCATTCATCGCCATGCGACCAAATGCAGTGCGAATGTTCTTGGCTGATCCCATAGGATCAGGAACCCCTTTTGGCCCTTCAGGGTTTACATATATTAAGCCCATGTGCGTAGCACCTAGCGGACGCTGAAGTTTACCGTCTTGCTCTTCGCGATCGCTTGCTAGCATTTCTACTTCTGGGCCCCAGTACACCATATCTGGCTCCCAATCGTCAGTACGACCACCCGCGAAGCCATAGGTGTCAAAGCCCATGTTTTCCATTCCTACAGTGCCTGCGAGAATCATCAGGTCACCCCATGACAAGCTCTCCCCATACTTTTGCTTAATGGGCCACAGCAAGCGACGCGCTTTATCAAGATTGCCGTTATCAGGCCAGCTATTAAGGGGATCAAAACGCATTTGACCACCATCGCCGCCCCCGCGCCCGTCTAAGGTACGGTAGGTACCTGCACTGTGCCATGAAAGGCGTATAAAGAACGGCCCATAATTACCGAAGTCTGCTGGCCACCAGTCTTGTGAAGTGGTAAGAAGTTCATTTACGTCTTTTTTAACTTGGTCAAGGTCAAGCTTTGAAAACGCCTTAGCGTAGCTAAAATTGTCGCCCAGTGGATTTGAACGATTGTCGTGATCTCGAAGTGGAGATAAATCGAGTTGATCCGGCCACCAAAATTGGTTGCTCTTTGCTTGAAATGCTTTTGCCATACCAGTGCCTTTTGCACCCGCTGGCTTACTAATTTGGTCGTTGGCAACGGCACATGTTGCACTTAACGACAGTGCAATTAATGCTGAAAGCGTGGTTTTTCTAAACCTATTTATAGTCATGATTATTTCCCGTCTGAGTCTGTTTCTGCTATCAAACTGCGGTGTGTACTTGCCCACCATCTTGTTAACATTTTGTCTACCTAACAAACACCTAAAAGATAGACAGCCTTACTGGATATTGACAGTTGATAAAACAAATTCAGCTGATTAGAAAATCCAATCAAATGAAAAGCTCATGAATTCAATATGTTGTGAACATTTCGAGATTTGGTTCGATGGTCTGGGTGTTTTGAGCTAGTTGAGAATAAAATTAGATAAACGGTGTGAATCTCTTTCAGAGCATGAGAAATTTTTTCGCCCCCAGCTTTTCTTCCGCTCTATTTAAATTACAAAAGTGGTTAATTAATCAACTAAGAGATGGCGTAATCGGTAAGTTTTTCAGCTAATTGAAATGATTTTTGCAATTTCTACCATGGCACAGCAATTGATTAAGCATTAGTGAATTGAAGACACATTTACTTCACAAAAGAAGTCGATGGAATGTTACAAAAGTAGTGAGGATGAACTTATGAAAAACACACTTAAGACACTTACCGGATTAGCAACAATTGCCTCAATCAGCGCCATGGCATCGTTTGGCGCTAACGCTCAGTCTAGCCAAATTGAAGCAAAGGATAGTGGGTTTTATGTGGGTGGTAATTACGGTTACCTGCGCGTTGAAGGAGAAGACGACTTTGACGATGACAAAGATGTTTGGCAAGGTCTTGTTGGTTACAAGTTTAACGAATGGATAGCTGTAGAAGGTGGTTACATCGATTTTGGCGACTACGGCAATGACATCGCTGGTGCTGAAACAGACGGCTATACTGCAGCCATTAAAGGCATCCTGCCGCTGACAGAACGCTTTTCATTATATGCCAAAGCCGGGCAACTTTGGTCTGAAACTGAATACAACTTTGTTGGTGTATCGCGTGACTATGACGACGAGAGCCTTTTCGTAGGTGCGGGTCTAAGCTACGCCATCACAAGTAACTTTTTAGTGAATGCAGAATACACTGTTTACGATACTGAGTTAGATGCAGATGAAGCATTTGACGATATTGACGACACCGATTTTGAAACCGACCTTAAACAAGCAAGCATCGGTGTTGAGTATCGTTTTTAATTTATCGTACAAGGCACATTTCACGTAACCTTGCGTGAATTACTTTGAATAAAAGCCTTTGTCACGCGACAAAGGCTTTTTTTCACCTTCAATGCGCGGAATGCACAGCACCATAAGCTTCGTCCCATACGTGTTTTTGCTTTTATAAAGATGTTATTTCTGCTTTTTGCCAACCGTGAACATTAAACTCACTGTGTCGTGAAAATATTACACAAATTTGAAAAGCGCATTTTCCCCAATAAAACAAATTAAAATAAATATAATTAAATCAATTGATTAGATCGCTAACGTTTAGAGATGTTGAGGTATAGATACTGCATTATTCCTTGATAAGTATTTAGGATGGGTAGCAGGGTATGCAATCAAACAAGAGTATTTTTCAACCAGGTCAGAACTGTTGGGTAGCGAGCAAAGCTCGCTTTTCCACACCGTTAATTGATTGCGCAAATTATTATAAAGCCCTACATAGCGCGATCGTTAAAGCCAGACACAGTATTTTCATTGTTGGATGGGATATCGATAGTCGAATTCGTTTACTACGAGGCGATGATGAGGCAAACAGCGAAGCACCAAGCGTTATAAGCGATTTGCTTAAATGGAAGGCAGAGCAAAACCCAGACATTAAGATTTATCTGTTGCGCTGGGACTCTTCGTTGGCATTTTTCGCACAGCGTGAAATGTGGGCCAAAGAGGTGTGGGAAGAAAAAACACCAGACAACGTTGAAACAGAGCTAGACGACACCATTCCGATGGGCGGCAGTCAGCACCAAAAAATTGTGGTTATTGATGACGAATTAGTATTCTCTGGCGGAATGGATGTATCAACAAATCGCTGGGATACTCGCGATCACCCTGTCTTGTCAGACGAAAGAAATGGTCCAGACGGCGAATATGGCCCCCTTCACGACGTACAGATGGTTTCTAGTGGCCCGGTGGTTGCTGATTTTTCAAAACTCGTTAGGTGGAGATGGCAACGTGTTGCTGAAACATCTCCGGTAGACATTCGTGAAGACGCCCATATTGATGAAAACGCGCCATTGCCTGACGCTTGGCCAGAGGACTTCCCGCCACTTTTCGAAAACGTAGAATGCGCACTTGCCCGAACCATTCCATTTATGGACGAAGTTGAACCGGCGCAAGAAGTGCGACATATGCTGCTTGACCTTATTAGCGAAGCAGAGTCAGTAATCTTTATCGAAAATCAATTTACTACTCGATTAGAGATCGCCGAAGCACTTAATAAGCAGCTTAAAGAAAAGCCTGACCTTTCGGTTATTATCGTGAGTTCTTACGAGCCAAAAGGCAAATTTGAATGCGAGGCATTTTGGGCAAGCCGTATTGAATTCAAAAGCATTTTGGAAAAGGGTATTGAACCTGAACGGGTAAAGCTCACTTATTCTTCTATTGAAGATATGCAGGGGCGTCGCGCGTACAAACGTATCCATTCAAAAGTTATGACTATCGATAACAAGTACCTTGTTATTGGCTCTTCAAATCTTAGTAACCGTTCAATGACATTGGATACTGAGATTGACACAGTGCTATTTGGTAACAATAAAGAGAATCAAGCCTGTATTGAACATGTGAGAAACGACTTACTTGCTGAACATACAGGAAGAGACATTGATGCAATGCCGGAAATATTTAACAGCAATAATCCTGTTGAAGCATTAATGCATGGTCAGATAGCGCATGGTTATATTCTTACCGAAGTAAATGACGAAGTTTTTACTGAGCAATCGGTGAAAAATGTCTTTCGCGCTCTGTCTGACCCCGAAGAACCGCTAATATCGGTGCCAACGCTTGATGGCGCAGCGCTGCCCGCTAGAAACCCAAGACGTCGCAGTATTATGATTTTAATTGGCCTGGCCATTATTGCAGTTTTAGGTGGGCTGATGTTCTGGGCTAGCCAGTCAATATCCTGGTTAAGTTCAGAGAGTATAAACGCTTTCTTAGAAAAGAGTCGCGGCACTTACTTTGCACTTCCTACCGTACTACTGGTTTATGTTGTCGGCGGTATATTGTTTTTTCCGGTTACTGTATTGTCTCTTGCTGTGGCCGCTATTTTTGGTCCTATTTGGGGCCCGATTTACGGAATGATTGGGGCACTAATGAGTTCGGCAATTACCTTTGGAATTGGGAAATTTCTGGGTAATGCTGGCCTTAAGAAAATAGGTGGCCCTAAAGTTGCGGCTGTCGATGCCAAGCTAAAGCGCAGTGGGATTGTTGGCGTTGCAGCCATTCGTATGCTGCCAATTGCCCCTTTCAGCTTAGTTAATTTGGTTGCAGGTATTTCATCAATTGGTATTTTTCAATTTTTAATCGGCACCTTTCTAGGCATGTTTCCCCCCATGATTGCAAAGGGGTTGGTAGGAGATTCAATCGCACAGATTTGGAAAAACCCATCTCCTGAAACCATTAGCTACCTAGTGGGAGGAATTATTCTTTGGGGCGTTATGATTTGGGGTTCGCAAAAGTTTGCCCGTTATTACCAAGCTAGAAAGGAGTCGCGTAGAGACGATACTGAAAGTGGTGAAAGCAATAAAGACGAGGTAGAGAAATGTGTCGCGTAGTAACCTACAACATTCACAGTGGGATAGGTAGAGATAAACAGCACGACTACAAGCGCATCGGACAGTTCCTAGCAAACAGCGGCGCAGATGTTGTGCTGCTTCAGGAGATGGATACGCGCCCACTTGAACGTGAGACCGCGCAAGATGTTAAAGACATATGCGCCAATAATACGTTCAAACTTATTCCCTCCCCCGCGATTAGAGAATCCGATGGCTGGTACGGAAATGCCATACTCACTCGCTTTGACGTGTTGGACCATGACACATTGGACGTTAGCCAACACGGACGACAGCCTCGAAACGTCCAAATTGTTGAGCTAAAAACGGAGAAAACACCTCTGACCGTCGTTAATACTCACAAGGGTTTGAAAAAAATAGAGCGCCGCTCACAGTTTTCACTACTTCATGAACACCTTTCAGCTAGGCTTAAAGAAAAACATACCCCGCTGCTGTTAGCTGGGGATTTCAACGAGTGGCAATTTTTTTCAAAAGCCTTCAAATCGCTCAACGAATTGTTGTCGCAGCAAAAAGTTGGCCCCACATTTCCAAGCCATTTTCCAGTGTTTTCTCTTGATAGAGTTTGGGTAACCGACGACATCAATGTTAAGGCGTGTAGAAAACTCAAAAATGCAAAGACAAGAATATATTCCGACCACTTGCCAGTGCTTGTTGATATCGAGCTGCCTGAGAGATTAAATTAAGAGGTTTGCGCACGATAACGCAGTCAAAACACGGCGTGAATTTCGACTATCAAGCGCTTGGAGTGGTAAATGTTGAAGCAGCAAACTCTAACGAGCCGCACCAATGATTACGCGCGTTTTCTTGGGCAATTATTTTTCTAATAAGGTTCATAATGCGTTCGTGATCTAGGTTAACATTAACGTGTTTATTGGTAACGGCAAGTACTCTTCTGTGCATCTCTGGCTGAATGATTTTCAGCGTTGATACCAATCCCGATTCTTTCAAATGAAAAATAGCAGAGGTGGGCAGTATCATTACCCCTTCCCCTTGCATAACTTGTCTTAACCCTGTCATCAGCTGCCCTGAATAAACTAAGTCGTGCTGTAAACTCACCCCCGTGGCTTTTTCATAGTCGGCTATCAACTGGCCTAGTGCGTCATTCTTTCCTGGTGAGAGCAAAGGCAATTCACTGATCTCCCAGAATTTTATGGTGTTCCTATCGCGCAACTTAATATATTGCGAACACATCGATGAAGCCGAAAAAACGAGATGAAGTTCTTCTTGTATAAGGGGCATTACTCGCATCAATTTTGGCTGGACGGCTTGTTGATAGGTAAGTGCGATATCCACCTGCTTCGATTCGAGCCAATTATTGATAGTATGGGAAGGCCCGGTACTAATTTCGACTTTAAGCCCCAAATGATGTTTAGATATTTCAGTAAGTAAAGGTAGTGAAAGCACGTTACCTATAGACGGTAACATGCCTATTTTAATCACTTTGTGCTGCTCAGCTTGAAACGCTTCTAACGCTGCTTTTATATTATCTATTTCACTTAATAGTTTTTCGGCATATTTATAAAATACCTCACCGGCAGAAGTTAAGCTTACCCCAGAATAAGTTCTATCAAGCAACTTTGCTTTCATTTCTCGCTCTAAGCTAGCAATTTGCTGACTAACAGCAGGCTGCGCTATATCAAGTGCTCGCGCTGCTGCAGCGATACTTCCTTTTTGTACGGCTATCACAAAAAAATACAGCTGTTTTGAATGCACACACTATCCTAAGTTGGTGACTTAAATAAGGAGGGTCTATTAACGTTTTATACAACGGTCTGCAGCAATGAATATGCCATCTAAAGGAATCAAATGAAGCAAAAATGTAAAAATTCGCATTTTTAAGATGGCGATAAAATTCTTTCAAAACTTAATACTTAGGTCTAACTGCAAGAAAATAGCGAGCTTCAAGAAGGCTCAATGTTTTTCTTATACCCCTGAATAATCTTCTTTCTTCCTGCAACGCAAAAGAGCTCTTAGCCTAGTCCTTGTACACGAGCAACTATAAAAACAACAAAAAGAAAATGCGCCTCGCATCAAAGTGGTGCTCGTACGTGCCTAATAAGAGTGCAGGTTTTCACCATCTCTACTCACCAAACCAAACAACAATAAGCACGATTAGGAACACACATGAAAAAGAGAACACTTCACACTGCAGTTTGTAATGCCCTCACAGGCTTAACCCTTTTTACCACTACTGTGCTTTCCCATGCGCAAGAAGTGACCGACGAGACCGATGAAGCCAAAAACTTAGAACGTATTGCCGTTGTTGGCGCCAGAGGCGCCCCGCGCTCTGTCACTAGCTCTCCCGTGCCCGTTGATGTACTGACCGCAGAAGACATTGAAGCTGTAGCTTTCACAGACATGAATAACGTGCTTATGACATTGGTGCCATCTTACTCAGTTGCTCGCCAACCTATTTCTGATGGTGGTACATTCATTCGCCCAGCCACACTTCGCGGCATGCCCACTGACAAAACCTTGGTTCTGGTGAACTCCAAACGTCGCCATAGAGCGGCGCTTGTGACCATTGGTGGCTCGGGTACGCAGGGGCCAGACATTGCCACAATTCCAACCGCAGCCATTCAAAGCGTAGAAGTATTACGAGACGGTGCGGCGGCACAATATGGTTCAGATGCCATTGCAGGTGTTATTAACTTCCAGTTAAAAAATAACACTGAGGGTGGCTCGCTAATTGCCGATTATGGAACGTTTTACGAAGGTGATGGCGACCAAATAACGGTTACGGGAAACAAAGGCTTTGCACTAGGTAGTGATGGCTTCTTCAGTATTTCAGCCGAATATTCAGATAGCGATGCCACCTTTCGAGGAGAGCAATACTGCGAGCCTTGGTTTTGTGTTGACGATCAACCTGAACAATTCATTGCTGACGCTACCGCTATGGCAAACCGAGTACATGGGTCTGATATTGTTCAACCGTGGGGACAGCCAAATACAAGCGGCACCCGTATTTTCTTCAACACTGGCTACACGTTGTCAAGCGAGATAGAGCTTTACGCCTTCGGTAATTATTCAGAAAGTGAGGGCGATGGTTCATTTTATTACCGTTATCCGGGCAACGGCACCATTGAAGATATTCGTCTTGAAGATGGCTCAATCTGGAATCCGCTAACGTTTTTCCCCGGTGGTTTTACTCCGCGCTTTTTTGGTGATGTTACCGATTATTCGATGGTGGGTGGGATCAAAGGCGTTTCTGGCGATTTGACATACGATATTAGCGGACGCTATGGCAACAATGAGATTTCTTATACGTTAGCAAACACAATTAACCCTTCGCTTGGCAATGAATCACCGACCTCATTTGAGCCGGGCGATCTAATCAATGAAGAAACACAGATTCAGGCTGATTTTACGTATGACTTAAATCAATACGTGCTCGCGTTTGGCGTTAGTTATCTCGACGAGTCTTATGAAATTTCAGAAGGTGAGGTTAGTTCTTATTTCGCAGGCCCATACGCGACATCTGATCCTTGGGGATTTTGTGACGGAGAAAGCGCATCAGCAGCAGGACTAGCGGCAATTGCTGCAGGCTCAACATTAAATTGCGCAAATCCAGACGACGCAGTGTATACCGTGGTAGGCGTAGGCTCCAATGGATTTCCTGGTTACTCACCAGATTATTCTGACACCTACGAGCGCGATTCATACGCTGTGTACACTGATATCTCTGGCGATATTAGCGAAGATCTGTTTGCACAGGCAGCATTGCGTTTTGAGGACTACTCCGACTTTGGCTCAGAGGTTGTGTACAAGGTAGCAGGGTTTTATCAACTTACTGATGAAGTAGGGTTCAGATCGTCTTTTGGTACTGGCTTTAGGGCGCCAACGCCTGGCCAACAAGGTACTACTAATGTTTCAACCCGCCTTCCAGATGGTTTTCCTGTAGCAACAGGGTTATTCCCTGCCGGTGGCGAGGTAGCACAGGCTCTTGGTGCTGACGAACTGCTGCCAGAAAAGTCTACAAATTTCACGCTAGGTATGACTGCCAACTATGGTGATTTAACGCTAACTGTTGACTACTACAACATTAAACTAGAGGACCGTTTGTATTCGGTTTCAACACGGGATGTTTCAACCACAGTAGTCACCGATCCTGATGCGCCAGGCTTTGATGCTTACCAAAATTATTTAGCGCTATCTGGTGCGAACGTCTCCGGCGCAGAGTCGATTGGCGGTGTGTTCTTCTTTCAGAACGCGTTCGATACTGTAACAGAGGGCCTAGACGTTGTTGCCACATACAAAGTGGAATCACAGTACGGCGCAACCCTGTTTACTGGCTCAGTGAACTACAACAAAACAGAGTTCGATTCTGATCCAAGCGAATACTTAGACGCTGAAGATCAGTTCGATTTTGAAAATAGCCTCCCAGAAATCCGTGGCGTGTTTTCAATAACGCACAGCTACGACGTGTGGTCTGCCGTTGCTCGCCTTAGTTACTTTGGCGAGTACGAAAATGCAGGTAGCGATGATGGCGTGAATGCAACTAGCATTCAAACGTTCGGTGACGAATACATGTTCGACATTGAAGGCTCTTACCTCATCAATGAAAACTTCACGCTGTCAGTAGGAATTAGAAACCTCTTCGACAATTACCCTGACGTGAGTACCAACGGTGATGCGTGCTGCGGTCAAGTATACGACTCAGGCTCAGTTGTCGACTGGCAAGGTGGATATTACTACACCCGCCTCGCCGCCCGATTTTAACTTGGTATAAACAAACACCGACAATCGTCGGTGTTTGTGTTTTAAGTCACCGGTATATAAGAAAAATATAAAAGGTCATTCATGTTAGTAGCTGTGTTAATCGGAGTAAAAAACAAATGGAAATAGAACTACTGTGGTTTGTAGTTACTTTATGTATAACTGGTGCCATTGCTGGTATTACGGCTGGCTTGTTCGGCAACGGCGGAGGTTTTGTTGTAGTGCCCGCCCTGCTGGCTGTTTTTCCATTTTTTACCCCACCCTCTGAAGCATTGGTGAAAGTTGCAATAGGAACGTCGTTAGCCTCTATTGTGGTTTCAAGTGCTCGCTCTGTAATGGCCCATCGCGCGAAAGGTGCTGTGGATTTCGACATTCTTCGCTCGTGGAGTATTTGGCTTGTGCTTGGTGTTGGTGGCGGTGTACTGATTGCCAACAACACGAGTGCAAACGGTCTTACCGTCGTTTTTGCCGCCGGGGTATTGCTTTATTCCGTGTACTTCCTGTTTCCAGAGTTTGTCGTTCGACCGGGACTTGTTTTCGATATGCCCACGGGCGTTGGTAAAGCGGTACTGGCATTTGTTCTTGGTGGCTTTTCGGCGTTACTTGGCATAGGTGGCGGTACACCCACTGTCATCACCATGGTGATGTGCCAGCGATCCATTCAGCAAGCTGTTGCAACCGCTGCGGGTGTAGGCTTTCTGATAGGCTTGCCTGGAGCGATAGGCTTTCTATTTATGAAACACCCAGACACGGCATCACTCCCGGTTGGCACCATTGGCTACATCAACATTCCGGCACTTATCGCAATTAGTATAGGTGCAATTTTCACCGCTCCTATTGGAGCTAAAATGGCGCATAACTTTAGTGAAAAAAAGTTAAAGCGCTTGTTTGGTATTTATCTCGTCATTGTATCTAGCGCAATGTTCTATAAAGCCATTTAAAAAAATAAAGGAGACAAACCGTGAGTTACAATCGTTCAAGACGCTTATTTATCGGCGGTTCGGTAGCAGCATCAGCGATAGGTGCAAGTGCACTTAGCGGCCTTGTTGGCGCACAAACAGTGAGTGGCGCATCTGACAAAACATCATCCGTAATGTACGGCCCTAAACCCGGTGTAGCGAAGCTCAACGCAAACGAAAACCCGTTTGGCCCCAGCCCTAAAGCACTAGAAGCTATTGCAAAAGCATCGTCAGAAGGTGGGGCCTACTACGCTTATCCAGCGGCTATGACCCTGTTGGACATGATTGCAGAGCGCTACGGCATAACACGCAAGAATATCTCGTTAAGCGCAGGCTCAAGCCCGATATTGTCTTATGCCGCTCTTGCAGCGAGTAAAAATGGTAAAATTCTTGGCCCCGATCTCTTTTGGGATACCACATCTAAAGCGCCTGAAAAACAAGGCGCTCCTGAAATAGTAAGAATAGCCAATACCGCAGAGCTCGATATAGACCTTGATGCCATGTACGCCGCTATTGATGACTCAATAGGTATGGTTCACATATGCAATCCTAACAACCCCACAGGTAAAATACTGGACCCCGCCAAGCTACGCGATTTTTGCATTAAGGCGTCGAAGAAAACGCTTGTGCTTGTTGATGAGGCCTATAACGAATTGACTGACGAACCTCCAAAGCATTCTATGATCCCGCTTGTCAAAGCAGGCCACAACGTTATTGTGGCAAGAACATTTTCTAAAATTTATGGGTTGGCAGGTATGCGTGTGGGCTACCTTATCGCTTCAGAAGAAAACACAGAATGGATAAATCGCTACGGCATGGGTGGCTATACGTTAAACCAAGCAGGCCTTGCTGCCGCCATTGCCAGCTATAACGACGACGCGTTTTTAACCTTTTCTAAGGAAAAAATTTACGAAGGAAAGGCAATGGTAATGGAGGCGGTGAAAGCGAACGGATTAACAGCACTTCCCTCGAGTACGAATTTTATCTTTGTGAACTTAGGTGATGGAAACGCAGAGTATTTTCGTCAGGCTATGGCACAGCAAGATGTGCTCATTCGGGGTATTTACCGTACGTATGATAATTGGTCGCGGGTAAGCATGGGAAAAATCGCAGATGTAAAACGCTACGTCGACGCCATGCCGATTGCGCTAGAGAAAATGTACACACTACAAAAAAGCTAATCTAAAGGGTGTGTATCATTTTTAGATACGCACCTTCCCTTCATTTCACTATCTATCTCGCATCGAATATCTTATTTAAAAGTCTAATGCACAGAAAAACGCTCCTAACATATACTCAATTTAAGGCTTAGCTGCTAAGAAAGCATTCATCAGAAAAATTTTTCGGTATTGTTGCAGTAACGCTAAAGTTGCACATACTTTACTTAAAAAAAGGTATTGCTTACATGCCGTTCTAGGAGGCTATACATGTCAATTTCTGTTTTAGTTGCTGACGACTCTAAATTATCGAGACGAAGTGTTATTCGATCGCTACCAGAAGATTTAAACTATGACATCACTGAAGCAACAAACGGGCAAGAAGCTATAAATGCATTATCAGAACGTGATTTCGCGCTGATCCTTTTAGACCTTACGATGCCTGAGGTTGACGGCGTTGGCGTGTTGAAATACCTAAGCGAACAGCCAGACGCACCTAATGTAATAGTGATCAGTGCCGACTTTCAGCCAGAAAAACAAAAGATTGTGATGTCTCTTGGCGCCAAGCGATTTTTGCGCAAACCCCTCGATAAAGAAGAGTTAGCGATGACAATGTTTGAGCTGGGGTATTTATGAGTATTGTACTTCCACTAGACGAAGAGCAAAGAGACGCGCTGCAAGAGCTGTTAAACATTTCGATGGGTCAAGCGGCTAATTCTCTCGCTCAGTTAATTGAGACAAAAATTGATATCTCAATTCCTAAAATTTCAGCCGTCACGCCCACTCAACTTTATAGCCTTTTATTTGAAACAGAAGATGCTTTTTACACCCGTCAGTCTTTTTTAGGCGATGTTCACGGTGAAGTGATGTCTGTTTTATCACGCGCGGGTTTAAAAGAAGTTGCTTTATTAATGGACTATGACGAGCCACTTAGCAAAGAGGACATTCAAGAAATTATATTGGAGCTTTGCAATATTTTAGCGGGCGCTTGTTTAGCAGGTCTCTCACAGCAGCTAGAGCTGACAACGAACTTAAACATGCCCACCTTGTTTCAGCCCAACAAGACTAATTTTGATGCATTTAAGTGGCAGCACAGCTTAGTAATGGAAGTTCAATTCGTTATTGCTATCTCATCTTTCAGCATGCGCGTTGTTTTTTGCTTAGACGATGAGTCGCTAGAACGAATGAAAAATACGTTAAATGAGTTACTTGAGTAATGTTTGAACAATTGGTGGGAAAACTACCTGTTGGAATAGGCGTTGTTGATGAGGCATTTAACGTTGTATACCTTAACGACTTCTTTTTAGACCGCTTACCTCACAATTTACGCGAAAATTATAAAGAGAAGCCTGTCACCGACTTATTTCAAGGGCAAGGTAAATTTCTTAGGCGCAGATTAAAGTCGGTGTTTGTACTACAACACCCAAGCTTTAGTTATTGGGAGCAACGCCCGCATATTTTTCCATTTAAAAGCTCTCGCCCAATTACTGGTGAAGAAACACAAATGTTTCAAAACATGGAAATTCTGCCCATTAAGGATGAGAGTACGGGGCGAAAGTTGGCGTGTATCTTCCTTCAGGACGTAACGGCCCAGGCCAGTTATTTTAGAGCGCAGCAAAAGCTGAGTGAAGCACTAAAGCAGGAGCACGAAGCTCAGCGCAAACTAATACGAAAATTAGATACGACTCAAAGCCAACTCATTCAAGCAGAAAAAATGGCTTCGACTGGTCAACTAGCCGCTGGCATTGCTCACGAAATTAATAACCCTATTGGTTTTGTAAACGCCAACCTTAGTACGTTTGAACAATACGCCGCTCACTTAATTACAATTTGCGATGGTGTGCAAGCCACACTTGAGAATTTTAATGACGAGCTTAAAGAGCAAATTGACGCGCTATTTGAAGCTAATCACTACGCGTTGTTAAAAGAGGACATCACTGAATTAATTAAAGAATCTACCGATGGCCTGACACGAGTAAAAGATATAGTCGAAAACTTAAAAAATTTTTCATTGGAAACCACAGAGGGCTTGCAAATAGTAGATGTATGCGCCGTATGCCATCAGCTTATCACTCTTATTTCAGCGCAATACAACAAGCCTCAATATAAATTTGAATGCCAATACAAAAAGGTGGAGGTGATGGGAAACCCCGGGCCATTAAAGCAAGCGCTAATGAATATTGTTATTAACGCTGCACAAGCTATAGGTGATAAGGGCTTTATTAAAATTACGGTTTTTGACACTACAGAGTCAGTAAAAATAAAAATTTTGGACTCAGGCTGCGGAATACCATCACAAAATATGAATCGCATATTCGAACCTTTCTTTACGACTAAACCAGAAGGACAAGGTCAGGGGTTGGGCTTGTCTGTGGCCTATTCAGCAATTGAACAGCACCAAGGTAAAATTTCAATAAGCAGTAAAGAAGCGAAAGGGACAGTGGTAGAAATAATGGTGCCAAAACAACTAGCACAGCGCGATACCTCAAATGTTCAAAAAGGCGTAGCCAACTCGCAGACTACATGACAGAGAGCGCGCAGCTAGCCTTTAGTGACGCCTTCTCTTGCACTGACTAGGGGCTGTAAAGCGTTGCTGTACCATTTTACGGCTACCTGTGCTCTTTATAGTTTGAAGGTTTCGTATGACGTGCGTTGAAAACATTCGACGTAATGCAGATTACACCAGTCACATAGCAAACAGGGCGTCATGAAAGACGCTTAGCTTCACTTGCTTTAAATTCAAATACTCCTTCACTGTTAAGCGTGCGAGAGACAATGCCTTTACTGTGTAAATAGTTTAGGTGCGATAGGCACTCTGCGACTGCAAAAACCATGTTTCGGCTGGACAATTTGCG
This sequence comes from Alteromonas gracilis, assembly GCF_043642145.1. Classification (GTDB taxonomy): domain Bacteria; phylum Pseudomonadota; class Gammaproteobacteria; order Enterobacterales; family Alteromonadaceae; genus Alteromonas; species Alteromonas gracilis_B. Next base: position 5,131 of record NZ_JBHZRZ010000011.1, on the reverse strand, counting down.
TTTAAACATGACAGGTAGTAGTTCCACTACGGTTTGTGACCTCTCACACGCAATTTGCAGCGCTTCTAAATGATCATGGTGATGCGCCATCAGTGAATCTACTCGTTCATGCAGCCCGATAAAGGGAAGCTTATGTGCCGGTAATACCGTCGTATCGTTAGGCAACGCTTTAAATTGTGGCAGCGTATCTAAGTAATCATCTAAGGTGTTGGCATCAGGCTCAGTTGAATATGCGCCAATGTTTGGTGTGATTATTGGCAGAATATGATCGCCCGAAATGAGGATATTTTTCTTTTTATTGTATAAACAGGCGTGCTCTGGGGAATGCCCTCGCCCAATCATCACATTCCATTCATTATCACCTAGTGATAACACCATACCCTGTTTAAGTCGGGTATAGCTAATTGGTAATGGAGAAACCACGCTACTGTAGCCTTTGCCGTCTCCAGACGTAAGTTTCGCTATCATTACTTCATCTAACCCGGCACGCTGGTAGTACTGCACATCTCTATCAACGGTCGCACCGTTTCTTCCTGCAGCAAAAGCTCGGGCAGTAAAGTATTCGGTTTGCGACATGTAAAAAGGCACGTTAAATGTGTCGGCTATCCATCCTGCAAGCCCAATATGGTCTGGATGTAAATGGGTAACGATTACGCCTACAATTGGCCCGTCTAACTTTTTAAAAATATGTTCCCACAATGCTTTTGTAGTAGACGTACCTATACCCGTATCAACAACAACCCAGCCCCCCTCACCACGAATCAGGTAGAGATTTATGTGATCGAGCTCAAAAGGAAGCGGCATGGTTAGCCATAGAACTCCGTCAGCAACTTCTATAAGCTCACCAGGTTCCACCTGTTTATCGTAAAGATATTCCAAATCGCCCTCACCGTTTCTGCCCCACATGAACAGACATTTACGCGAAAAGAAAATATAGTCGCTAAAGGCTGTGTCTATTCAAGATAAATTGTAATGATGTCGTTCTAACTCGCCTAGCGCATAAAGACAAACATATCTGTCGAATAGAGATCTATAGGAGTGGATGATAACAAGCGGTATACTAGTGCTTTAAATACCTACGAACACGCGCACATTCAAACAGATACATGCCTGCCTCGACGATACAACAAGGGTTTATACTCAATAAAAGCACCTTCTCTAAGCGAGGAAGAGTGTATGTTGAGCTTTGGGTTAAAACACCTCGCGCTACCGTTAGGCTTGTATCTACAGAGCAAAAGCCAACGTGTTTTGTGCCAGTAGGACAGGTCGAGTCTCTGCGTGAAATTGCAAAACGAATTCCTGCTACCATCACCATTTCAGACGACGGTTTTCATACGCTTGAGCAAACTAAAGTGGCAACGGTAAAAACGGTTACCGAGTCGCACATGCATCACCTTCGCCAGCACGCACAAGAGCAAAGCATTGTGCTTTATGAAGCTGACATTCGTGTGGCTGACCGCTATTTAATGGAGCGTTTTGTTTATGGGGCTGTAGAATTTATCGCGCCCGCATTGCAAGGCGATAACCCAAACATCGTCATAGAAAACGCACAAATTAGACCTTGTCAGTTTCGAACCACTTTCACGTCATTAAGCATAGATATCGAATGCAATGAGCACGAAGAGCTATTCAGTATTGCATTAGCCGGTGATGACTTAAATGTGGTAATTCTCGTACGCCCACCTGACTTTGCTAACCAGCCCTTTATTCAAGAAAAGGATAGTGCTTATGAGCTCATTACCGTTGATTCTGAAGGTGAGTTACTTGCGCGTTTTTTTAAAATGGTTACCGACTACGACCCCGATATTATTTTAGGGTGGAACGTTAAACAGTTCGACATGGCCGTGCTTGCTCGAAGGGCTAAAGAGAATAACCTTAAATATGCGATTGGTAGACACAATCGAGAAGCATCGGTTAGGCGCTGGGAAGATCAGACCTTAGTTGACGTTCCAGGTCGATGCGTTATTGACGGTATTGAAGCGCTTAAAACAATGACGTATCACTTCGAATCATTTTCGCTTGATCATGTATCCGAGGAGCTTCTTGGCGAGAACAAACTGATTCAAGATACCGACAAATTGGAAGCGATTAAGCGTTTATATCACACCGACCCAGTTGCACTTGCTAACTACAACTTTAAAGACACCGAATTAGTTAATCGAATTCAAGATAAGACGCAATTTATTGATTTTCTAGCACTGCGAAGCATTCTTACAGGGTTAGATATGAGCAGACCTGGCGGTTCAGTGGCAGCCTTTCTCAACGTATACTTACCCAAGCTACACCGCATGTCTTATGTAGCAGGAGTAAGACCGGAAAATGGAGGGTTAGCAAGCCCTGGTGGGTATGTAATGCGCTCTCAACCCGGTCTTTATAAGGACGTTTTGGTTCTAGATTTTAAGAGCCTTTACCCTTCTATCATTCGCACGTTTAAAATAGACCCTCTTGGGCTTGCTGAAGGTCTTAAATCGCCCGAGACAGCCATAGATGGGTTTAAAGGTGCCGTGTTCAGTCGCCACTCTCACTTTCTTCCTTCTATCATTGAAAACCTTTGGCAGCAGCGTGATGAAGCAAAAAAACAACAAGATGCGCCGCGCTCTCAGGCGATCAAAATATTGATGAATTCATTTTACGGTGTGCTAGGTAGCGGAGGCTGCCCGTTTTACGATCCACGCCTTGCAAGCTCAATTACACTGCGAGGGCATGAGATCATGCAAACTACCGCAGGATGGATTGAGGAGCTTGGTTATACTGTCATCTATGGCGATACCGACTCTACATTTGTTCATGTAGAGGGAAATAATGCATTGGGAACGCCATCAGAAACAGGGCTTAGATTAGCTGAAATCATAAATAAAAAATGGAACGAATTGCTAAAACGTCAATTCGATATCGATTGCCATTTGGAAATTGAGTTTGAATCGCATTTTGCTACGTTTTTCATGCCGACAATAAGAGGCTCGTCAGAGGGTAGCAAAAAGCGTTATGCGGGAATGAAAGACGGAGAGCTCATATTCAAAGGGCTGGAAAACGTTCGCTCAGATTGGACTGTAATGGCCAAAACATTTCAGTATGAACTTTATAAAAAAGTGTTCACTGGCCAACCTGTTGAAGACTACATTAATGAAACCATAGCGGACATTAAAGCAGGAAAAGTAGATCATGAATTGGTATATAAAAAGCGCCTAAGAAAGCCACTTTCCTCTTATACGAAGTCACTGCCGCCCCATGTGAAGGCCGCGCGATTGGCCGATGAATATAACAAAGAACAAGGTTTGCCATTGCGCTATCAGTTTAATACAACAATTGCTTATGTAATTACAGTGCAAGGCCCTCAAACCGTAGAAACTGCAACCGCTCCACTACGTTACGATCACTATATTGAAAAACAGATCCAACCTATCGCTGACAGCATTTTGCCTCTTATAGGTTTAAATTTCGAAGGGATAGCTAACGATCAATTATCGCTATTTTAACTATCGAAAGTGTTCAAATGTCACAGCATATGAAGATCTTGCAACTACTGCGACAATTTAACATAGCAGAAATACTTTCCTGAAAAGAATCGAGAGCTTTTAACTTTTCATATCAACAGCTTAGGCAGTTGGCACAACCCGTGAATACCTTCAACTGTGTAATGAAGCGTATTGGGGGCGTATGTTTTACCCAGTCAAGTTTGTTTAAAAATCTGTGAAACGAGTGGACAAGGCGATTGAGCGTCAGCGTTCATCGTGAAAGCCAGAAGGAGTTTGATTATGAAGATCGCAAAACTAAGTATGCTCACCAGTGCTGTTATTGCTGCAACATTATCTGCAACTGTGATAGCGGGCCATCATGAAGAAAAGATCATTATGGGATTTAGCGCCATGGACAAAGACGGTAACGGTTATATTGTTGGTTCTGAAACCTCTGGTGTCATCGACAGCAAACTACTTTCTAAGATGGATACGGATGGCGACAGTATGATCAGTCGCGCTGAATTTAATAAATTCGTTGATGAAAAACCCGCTATGTTTAGTGACGACATCATAACTCAGGTAAAAACCGAAGGTACCAACGATGCGCTTCTTACTGAACAAGGGAATCCTGAGCTCTTTTCAAAAGCTGATGGTGAGATGATTTCAGAAAAGAACAAAGAACTGCGTACTGAGATGTCAGCGACTGCAGACGATAAGTTTACCAAGATAGACGTAAACAGCGACGGAAAACTTACCGCTGATGAATTAAAAATAGCGCATGTTGCAGGTGACTTTGAAATGATGGATGAAAACGGTGATTCATACGTAACACGTATGGAATACCGTGCTTATTTCGAAGGCTTAGAATCTAATTGATAGTTAACTCTTGTTAGTTGTTAACTATCAGCTATTAGCCCTGCTGCGAGGCTTCTTAATATTAGGGTCAGAGTACATTTATCTAATTGCAGATCCTGTTTGAGATTTAAAGTACTCTGACCCCATTTCTCAATCATAGGTTTTTCTTACGAATATTCAGACGTATTGAGCCTCTTCTGTTATAGCGCATCGTTCCGAACTAAAAACGAAGAATAGTCAGCGCCTCAAATATTAGGGTCAGAGTACATTTATGTGATTACTGAGCCAGTTAGAGAATTAATGAACTCTGACCCCACTTTTGAAGCCGGTTGAAGAATTAAAGTATCCTGCCCCTAATTTTCGTGGTTGGAGGGGTATGGGGTGTAGCGTTTCAGCTCCATTACCGACAAGGCCTGGGCTGGAATCGTATGAAATTAAATTCGTGGGGATCCCTCAGACTCTGACCCCAATTTTTTCTTTCTTCCAAACGCAAAAAACCCGCCGTAAGGCGGGTTTCTTTTAATGGGACCTGGCAGTGTCCTACTCTCACATGGGGAAACCCCACACTACCATCGGCGCTAATACGTTTCACTTCTGAGTTCGGAATGGAGTCAGGTGGTACCGTATCGCTATGGCTGCCAGGAAAAACTGGTAACAATTTGGGAAAGATAATATTAATTCAATCAGTGAGTAACTACTTTTCACTCTACTTTCTTTAGCTTGTCTACAACACGCAAAAGCCTAAAGCTTCTTGGGCGTTGTATGGTTAAGCCTCTCGGGCAATTAGTACAGGTTAGCTTAACGCCTTACAACGCTTC
>NZ_JBHZRZ010000010.1:0-155042 GCF_043642145.1 Alteromonas gracilis | reverse complement strand
GGCTTAACCGATGTGGCGGTAAATGCCCGAGTGAGAGTGAAGTTTAATGAAGCGGTAAATCATTTATCATTGGGTGGCATTACCCTGATTCATAACGGTGAGCAGATTGCGGTAAGTCGTACACTGGACAGCTCACATACGCTGGTAACGCTCACACCTGTGACCCTGCTTCCAGCAGGTGAGACACTAAGCCTGAATGTAAGCGGTGTGAAAGACCTAGCCGATAACGTGCAGGTAGAAGACGTCAATATCAACTTCACCACAGAGTTGGGTATCGACACACAAACCGGTTCATTGATAAGCTACAGCCCGAATAATGGTGCAAAGGACGTGGCATTAAATGCGGCGTTTACGGCAGACTTCAGTGAGCGTATTGACCCGACATCACTGACCAGTGAGTCATTCAGGTTGTATAACAATACGGAAAGGCGTAATGAAGCTGCGACACTGAGCTTAAGTGCAGACGGTAAGCGCGTGACGTTAACCCCAGATGCATTGTTAGAAGAGGGGCATCATTATTACGTGTATATCAGTTGGGGTACCTACCTGAAGGATATCGCAGGTAATAACGTGGGCAGTTATCATCAGTATACGTTTACGGCTGGTGACGTTGAAGACGCACAGGCGCCGAGTGTGTTATCAAACAACCTGTCGCAAGGGCTCACAGATGTACCAATAAATGCCCCGGTGAGACTGCTTCTGAATGAATCACTGGCGGCACACTGTGTGAATGAAGAGACGGTATCGCTTCACAGTAGTACAGGTGCAGTAGCGGGCAGCGTGACGCTGAGCAGCGACCGCCGAACGATTACGTTTACGCCGGATGCCTATCTGGTGGCGGGTGAAAACTATGAGTTGGTTGTTGCGGGCGTGTGTGATGTCGCGGGTAATGCCGTGGCAGAGTACCGCTTGGCGTTTACCACTGAAAACACGGGTGCAGTAGATAATTCTTACCCAACCCTTACATCTATGACACCAGCACATGGCTCACAAGACAACGCAGTCAATGCACCTATCGATATGACCTTCAGTGAGCCACTTGATATTAGAAATATCGCGTCTAATCATTCAGGTGGTGAGATTAGAATTTATTCGGGGTCAAATTATTTCGACGGTATTTTTTCATTCAATGGTAATGTTGTTACCTTCACGCCGACCAATCCTTTGCCGCAAGATACGCAAATTACGATTAATTTGCGATATATTAAAGACCGCGTTGGTAACTCATATTGTTGCAGAAGTTATTCTTTCACAACGCAAACCTTGTAAGTAGTTTAAGGAAAGGTAATGAAAACAAAGAAGCCTAGCGTCATAGTATTAAGTGTAGGTGTTGTAGCTATAGCGGTACTGGGTTACCTGTTTTTCAGCGAAAAGAGCGAAAAGAGCGACCATAGCGAAAATACGAATTCACTTACTGGTAATGAACTACTTGATGAACAAATCAAAGACCAAGAGAAAGACAGTAATATCGTAGATGTTACTGTTGAGTCTCCTGATTATCGTCCGAAAGTTGCAAAACAAAATACGAGAGATAGAACTGAGACGAACAATGCTAATGTCGATGAAACACTACAGGAATCTGAAGAAAAGCTTGCAGCGGCTATTATTTCCTTCAACGATGTACTAGATGATCCAACGGCACAAAGAGAAATAATAGAACAAAACAAAGAAGCACGTGAAGCAAAGAAAAAGGCGATTTTGCAGAAGCTAAAAAATGGAGACTTATAGTAGCATGAAGTTCCTGGTACTTTTTTTAAGTATTTTGCTTGGATATAGTGGTTTAGCTAGAGCAAATGACACAAGCGCATTAAATGCAAAAATAATCCCTACCCCAGAGGTTTATAGTGACTTTTTAATAGAGCCTTGGAAACCGAACGCACCCAGTGTAATTGTTTTTAAAGATCCCAATTGTGGTTATTGTATTCGTGCACTCAAGGCGCTAGATAAATACAAAGACTACAATGTCTTTATGTTTTGGTCTCCAATTTTGGGCGATTATAGTGACAAACGTGTTGCAGCTATTATGGAGTGTGATGATCCGATTAGTCAGGGAGTTTTTGATGACGTTATTACTCGCACGCCAATTGAATGCAAAAGTTCGGATGCACTCAATCTCAGACATACTAGGTTGCAAAAACTGAATAAAGAAATTGTTCAAAATTACAACCCTCAGTCGGTGCCTTCTTATTATTTCGGCGGGCAAAAAGTATATTTGAGCTCGTTGAAAAAGTTTAAGCAACAGCTCACCAATGGTATTACACCAGTACAACTGGATTGGACCCGTTATGAGACATTACGTTTAAAGCAGAGTGGAAACCAAGGGCTGGCTAACGCCATTTTATTTGTATCTGATGAGTTGTCTTCTAACAAGAGTCTTATTGCTTCACTTGAAAATGACTTTCGCTACAACTGGCATCTTGCAAAGAGTACTTGTAAAAACAAAGATTGTTCAAAAGACGAAGAATCAAATCGTTCGGCGGAGCTGAGACTCCTAATGGATGTACCTGAGGGTGCTCAAATTGCGCTAGTGATCGATGGTATGGTTATTCAAACAGAACGTCTTAACCAATATCTAAGCAACGATTCAATTAATGCAATCAACGTGCTTTAGTTAATCAATACTAGCTCACACTCGAGCTTACGGTTGCCCGGTTTTTCAGATGCCGCTGTAAGATTAGATTTGAGCTAGGTTGTTCTTGGCCCTAGTCTATTTGCCATCGATTAAAGTTTCCTGTGGCGTTCTGCCACAGCACATTTGCCCTGATGAGTTTATTCATAGTTCTAATGACCAAGCCTTCGTCTAGGACTTTCTGCAACAATTCCAGCGAATCATAAATTTTTTTGCGGAGTGTGACTTGATAAAACACTTGAGAATGGTTTTGTAGAAGTGTTCAAATATTCTATTTGTCTGTGAATGATGTGCTTTTTTTTCCTGAGGTCGATATCGTTTTTTATAACAGAATGATTCGGTCGTTGTTATACTCTGGTGGTAAGAAAACATCGGAGTGATACGTGGCTAAGTACGAGCTTTTAGCACGCCAAATCAAAGAGCAGATTGAACGCGGCGTTTGGATAGAAAATGAAAAGCTACCGTCGCTTCGAAAACAAGCTGAGCAAACAGGATTTAGCTTGATGACGGTGCTGCACGCCTACCAGATGCTGGAAAGCCAGGGCCTAGTTAGTTCGCAAGAGCGTTCGGGCTTTCTGGTGACAGCGAAGGCTAATGGTGTCTCAAAAGAGCGTGTGCAAGCCACAGACGCAGTAAGCGTAAATGACTTTGTTTATGAAGTTTTACAAGCCTCCCGTGATCCTCACATGTTCAGTTTGGGGTTTGCTTACCCCGACCCGGGCCTTTATCCAAGGCAGCATTTAAACAAATCTATTGCTGCTGCCGCACAGCGAATATCTTTAACAAGTGCTATGGATAATTTACCGCCAGGTAACCTTGAGCTAAGAAAAATTATTGCCAAGCGATACGCCGCAAAAGGCATAAACATTTCACCTGACGAAATCATTATTACCGCCGGTGCTCTCGAGGCTTTGAACTTAAGTTTGCAGGCCTGTACCATGCCTGGCGACTGGGTAGTGATTGAATCGCCTGTATTTTATGGCACATTGCAAGCGTTACAGCGATTAGGGCTCAAAGCCATTACCGTGACCGTATCGGCTGAAAACGGGTTAGATTTAGCCGCGGTTGAGAGGGCATTTAAAAACCATGACGTAAAGGCGTGCTGGTTAATGAGTAACTTTCAAAACCCTGTAGGGTACTCGCTGAGTGATATTGAAAAGCAGAAAGTGGCAGCGCTACTGAGTAAGTATGAAGTTGCGTTAATCGAAGACGACGTTTACGCAGAGCTATACACAGAAAAACGCGCGCCACTGCCTATTAAGCACTTCATGGAAGAAAGTAACAGTATGCTGTGTTCTTCGTTTTCAAAGTCGTTAGTAGCAGGGTACAGAATAGGATGGGTAGCTGCGGGAAAACGTGCCCTTGATATTCAAAAGCAACAAATTATGAGCACCCTTGCTACTAGCGCCCCCATACAGCTTGCATTGGTAGATTACTTATCGACAAAGAATTATGAGCTGCACTTAAAGCAACTTAGAAAAAAGCTTGTTTCGCGTAAAAGGGCAATGACAGCATTTCTTAACGATATTTTCGAAGGGGTAGCTACCATCCATGCGCACAAAGGAGGGTACTTTCTGTGGGTTGAGTGTCAGCATTCAATCGACACTATGGTGATCTATAAAGAAGCATTGCGTCTGCATATCACCATTGCTCCGGGTAAACTGTTTAGTCTAACCGATGAGTTTAATCATTGTTTTCGCCTAAATGCGTCTTTTGAACTCAATGATGCCAAGTGTAATCAGCTGCGAAAGTTAGCGCTTTTCATTAAAAGCATATCTTAAGTTGCGTCGCACATAACCTATACAACAAACTCGTTTTTGTGCTGCTTACTCTCTTTGCTGAACCTCAAAAGCATGACAACTGATCTATAAAGAAATCCCCAATCTGTTTCTACTCTTATGGCTTTGAAATCATACCATTAGCGCAAAATTTTTCGGAGAAAGCTAATGACTGCAGTCAAAGTTAGGCAAGAAGACATCATTGCTTGCACGCCCGTAGACAATAACAAAATCTATATCCGCGAGGAAACGGGGCACTTTCAAAAAATACGCCGTTACTTGAATGTAATGTTGGTTGCCCTTTTTGTTGCGCTGCCTTTTCTGCAATATCAAGGGCAGCAAGCCATTTTGTTTGATGTTGGGCGCCAAACGCTGACGTTGTTTAAGTGGGTGTTGTATCCGCAAGATCTCATGATTTTTGCGCTGCTTTTTATATTGGCTGCCTTTGTTTTGTTTTTAGTGACCCGTCACTTTGGTCGGGTGTGGTGTGGCTTCACCTGCCCTCAAACGGTGTGGACGCTAGCATTTAATTGGATAGAACGGCGTATTGAAGGCACGCATAATCAAAGTAAAGCCCTAGATAAGCAGCCTAATTCACTGCAAAAAGTAAGAGTGAAAATCTTAAAGCATGGTGCGTGGTTGTCTGTAAGTACTGTTACAGCGCTGGTTTTCATGTCGTACTTTTATCCAGCAACACGCCTGTATGGAGAATTTTTTACTTTCACAGCCCCTGCGCTAATATCAGGCTGGACAATATTTTTTGCCGTATGCACCTATGCAAATGCGGGCTGGCTTAGGGAAAAAATGTGTACCCATATGTGCCCATACTCACGTTTTCAAGCTGCAATGTTTGACAACAGTACGTCGCTTGTTACTTACAACGACACGCGAGGAGAGCGTCGTGGCCCAAGAAAACGCTTTTCTCAGCACAAAGAGCTGGGTGACTGTGTTGACTGCAACCTATGTGTTCAGGTGTGCCCTGCGGGCATCGATATTCGCGACGGCATTCAGTACGAATGCATAAACTGTGGATTGTGTATCGACGCGTGCGATAAGGTAATGACCAAGTTTGGTTACGCACAAAAACTCATTAACTATACCCGCGCTGGTAAGAGCGCAGGGCGCAAGTTTACCAATTACTTATATGGTGCTGCCATAGTTGCCATTTTACTAGCGATGGTTGGTTGGGCGTTAGACAGGCAAGACTTTGAGGCCTCAATTAGTCGTGATAGAAATTCACTCTACAGAGAAAACATTGACGGACATATTGAGAATACCTATACGCTTACGGTGCTTAATAAAACGCGTGTTTTCAAAACTTATGACATTGGGCTTATTGGCACTTCTGATATGCGCATACTTAACGCATCGAGTATTCGGGTAGCGCCAGGTGAAAAACGGATTGTACCTTTTTCTGTAGAAGCCCTTACACTTTCTAATATTCCGATGCGGTCACTTAGATTTGAAGTAATCGACAGGGAGAATGGGAGCGCAATTGAAAGTGAAGTTACGTTTTATTCTGGACAAAGCGCGCGAATGTAGCTGACTATCACCTTACAATTTCTACTTGGTACCGACCTGTTGCGATATAGCGCTCTGTGTCTTCTGACACTTGGCCAAAAGGAATAAGCGCAGGGCCAGTTGGGTCATAGAGTATGTAGGTGTCGCCCTCGTGCTCTATCGTTGTGTCATCGGCCTTGGCGGTTAAGCCAATGCCAAGGAGAGCATGGTTTGGCAGAAAAACAATGATCATTTTTGTAGAGGGTAGGAATGCCCTTACCATTGAAGAGGCAAGTACTGCTTTGCTATCACAGTCCCCTAAATTTTGCGTAAGCACGGTAACTGGAGGGGCGTAACCTGAACCGTTGCTCACCACTCTATCTTCTATCGTGTCGTAGGGAATACTTTGAAGCCAACTTAAAAGTAATGAAAAATATGCGCGGTAGTCTGAGTCCGATTGTACTTTTTCGTAAAAGGCTTGCGACGCTGCGACTAACGGCTTTACCGACTCTGACACGTACCTTACATGGTCAGGCTTTATGGCTTGTTGGTTGAATAGGGTAGTAAAACGAGTGAAGTAATGATCGTGCAGATACTTATCGTACTCACGCTGCTGCACTGCTTGCAAGTTATCAAGAATCTCTTCAACAACGTCTTCATTGGCCCCGCGTACGTTGATATCAATTGAATCTCGCTTAGGGGTAATCTTTACGCGGGCATCTTTAGGGTTAACTTTTTTAGCTTCTTCCATAAGCGCGACTGTAACGTAACGCTGCGCTATTTTAGGTTTGTAATTGGCTTGTCTTTTGGGGGCTTTTTTTATTGCACTTTTTGGTAGTTCGAAAGAGATAGACTGACGGGCATTATCGCTATCTAGCCATTCGTAGCTGAATTGAGTACCTGTTTCGGTTTTTACTTTCTTGTATTTAAGCTGTTCGCTTTGTGCTACTGGCGATAAAAGACAACTTGAAAGCAGCAGAAGTACGCCAGTTGCGCTCGCTTTATAATTCAAGCAAACGTCAGATAAAAAGGTTTTTTTGCACAGAGCTTTTTCAAACACTGGGTAGTGCACCGTACTCTACAAACTTGTCATGCTATTGAGTATGCGCGCCTAATCGTAAAAAACAAGGGTGAGGGATAGTTCGATAGGAGATAGCCCAAGAAGAGAGAGTTTAGTTGAAACAATTTTCAAGAAATACGTAGGCAATTAACGCCGCCTATTCTTGAAACCTGCTTAACTCATTGTGAAGGCTCACTACGCTACCTACAATAATAAGTGTAGGAGGCTGAAGCTGTGCTTTCTCTTGTTTAGCAACAATGTTTTCAAGGGTGCCGGTTAGCACCTGTTGCTTTTCTGTGGTGGCAGACTGAACCAACGCGATAGGCGTGCTGGCATCTAGTCCATGCTCAATCATCTTCTCACAAATGATTGGCAAACCCGTTAGCCCCATATAAAACACTGCAGTTTGGCCTTTTTGGGCAAGGGCTGGCCAGTTAAGATCGATAGTGCCATTTTTTAAGTGGCCGGTAGCAAACACGACCGACTGTGCGTGGTCTCTGTGAGTAAGCGGAATTCCCGCATAGCTTGATGCGCCGCTTGCAGCAGTAATGCCCGGCACCACTTGAAAGTCGATACCGTGTTTAATCAGCGTTTGAATTTCTTCGCCGCCTCGGCCAAAAATAAACGGGTCGCCGCCTTTTAAGCGCACAACACGATTGCCTTTCTTAGCCTCGTCAACCATTAGCTGGTTAATGTCGTCCTGAGGAAGCGTGTGATTGCTTTTGGCTTTGCCTACGTAGATTTTCTCTGCGTCGCGGCGCACAAGTTCAAGAATTTGAGGGGAAACCAAGCGGTCGTATACCACTACATCAGCTTTTTGCATTAGTCGAAGCGCGCGGAAGGTAAGTAGGTCAGGGTCGCCCGGGCCTGCGCCAACCAAATACACCTGACCTTCAACTTTTTTATCTTCAGCTGCCGCTTGTAGTGCAAGTTCAAAGGCGTCGTCGGCTTTTTTGTCTTGTCCTTTTTCCACCATTTCAGCAATGTCGCCGTCCAGTACGTCTTCCCAGAAGTAGCGTCTAGCGGTAACTCCGCTAAGTGTTTGCTTTACTTTTTCACGGAATTTTTCAGAAAATGCGCCAAGTCGACTTAAATTCGCAGGCAAAACCGTTTCTAACTTTTGACGTAAATAGCGCAGTAACACTGGCGCTACGCCACCACTGCTCATGGCAATAACAATGGGCGAGCGGTCAACAATAGAGGGGGTAATGAATTGGCATAGAGGCGTGTTGTCCACCACATTTACCAATACCTTGTTAGCGCGAGCAAGATCGTGAATATGCTGGTTAACATCACCCTTATCGGTGGCAATAAATACCATATCTTTTTGGGTGAGGTCGCTATTTTCGAACTCACGCTCAATAAGTGTTACTTTCTCGTTCTGGGCAAGCTGCTTTACGGTATCGCAAACCCAAGGCGCCACTACGGTAATGGTGGCAGGCGTCTTCATAATTAGCTCTAGCTTACGGGCTGCCACTTCACCTGCACCTACAATAAGTACGTGTAGTTTTCTGGCATCTAGAAATAACGGAAAGTAATCCATAAAGGTTTTCTTAGCTTCAAATACAAAAAAAGAACTGACACTATTTTGCGCCAATTCTTTTTAATTAGAAAACAACGAAAACAGCCTTCATATTGCAATTAGTTATATAAAGGCTGAATGTATTGCTATTTAGTTCTTACGCTTACGGTTTTCGCGATCTCCGCGATTGCCTCGGTCATCGCGGTTGCCGCGATTACCTCGGTCTTCACGATTTCCGCGAGGCGCTCTGTCGCCACGGTTACCGCGGTCACCACGCCCCTTAGGTGGTGGTGTGTCAGACCATTCGCGAATGTTCAAGCGTTGGCCAGCAACACGGGTGCCTTGTAGCGTATCGCGGGTTTCCTTAGGCATGCCTTCAGGAAGGTCAACCGTACTGAAGTTGTCATAAATTTCGATAGCGCCAATGTGCTTCGAGTTAATGTTAGCTTCGTTAGCAATAGCGCCTACGATATTGCCAGGCTTAGCGCCGTGAACGTGCCCTACCTCAATGCGGAAGCGCTGCATGCCTTCTTCAGGCTTACGGTTTCCACGTGGTACTTTTGGCTTTCTTTCGCGGCCATCACGAGAGTTTCTATCACGGCTATCGCGCTGTGGCTTACTATTGATATCAGGACGATCTGATTCTTTAAGAATTAGCGGCTCATCGCCTTGAGCAATTTTAAGAAGCGCTGCCATTAATACTTCTGGAGACGCTTCGTTCTCTTCCTTAATCATCTCAACAATAGGCATTAGTGATTCAATGCTATCGTCTTGGGTTGCTTCAGCAACCGATTGCTTAAAGCGGCTTAAACGGGTTTCGTTAATTTCGCTAATTGAAGGAATTGGCATTGCTTCAATAGGCTGCTTAGTCGTTTTCTCGATAGAGAACAACAAGCGCTTTTCACGGTGAGAGATAAATAGAATCGCATCACCTTGTCGACCCGCACGACCTGTACGACCGATACGGTGCACGTAAGACTCGCTGTCGTAAGGGATATCGTAGTTAATAACGTGGCTTACACGCTCAACGTCAAGGCCACGAGCAACTACGTCGGTAGCAACAAGAATGTCGATTTGACCTTGCTTAAGCTTTTCAACGGTACGCTCACGGGCTGCCTGAGGAATATCACCGTTTAGCGGCTCTACGTCGTAACCACGAGCAGATAGCTTGTCAGCCAGTTCAACCGTTGCCGTTTTAGTACGTACGAAAATAATCATACCGTCGAACACTTCCACTTCCATGATGCGCGTAAGCGCTTCAAGCTTGTGGTGAGGTGCAATTTGGCAGTAACGCTGGCGAATAGTGCTAGCAGTGCTTACCTTAGACGCAATTTTAACGTGCTTAGGATCTTTTAAATAACGCTGAGTAATTTTCTTAATTGGGCCAGGCATGGTTGCCGAGAACAGCGCAGTTTGACGCTCTTCTGGTGCGTGGCTAAGAATAAGTTCAACGTCGTCAATAAAGCCCATGCGAAGCATTTCATCAGCTTCGTCTAGCACTAGAAACTTAAGTTCGCTTAGGTCTAGTGTTTTGCGCTTAATATGGTCGATGATACGGCCTGGTGTACCTACAACAACTTGCACGCCACGCTTAAGCTGGCGAATTTGGTTGTCGTACGACTGACCGCCGTATACTGGAAGTACTTTAATTTTTTGACTAAAGCTCGCATAAACCTGAAACGCCTCTGCAACCTGTATAGCTAGTTCACGGGTTGGGGCCAATACCAGTAATTGCGGCTTACGTTGCTCAGGATCGATGTTTGCCAACATAGGCAGGGCAAACGCAGCGGTTTTTCCTGTCCCTGTCTGTGCCTGACCGAGTAAATCGTGCCCTTCAAGCAACAGAGGAATACTCTCTGCTTGAATTGGAGACGGCTTCTCGTAGCCAACTTTTTCAAGGGCTTGTAAGATAGGTTCTGGTAAATTGAGGTCTTTAAATGTCATGTCGACAGTTGTGGTCATTAAGGATCCTGGTGCATTAAGTAAGGAGGGTGCGGCATACGATTAAACCGTACTTTTTCGGTTTATTATCGCAAGACGCTATACAGCGATGAACTGGCCTTTCGGGCGAGTTTATGAAGCGTATTTTTAGCGTATTTCGCGATATGCTTGCCAGCAGTGTTGCAAAAAACCGTATTATATTCGAATAATGGCAAGGTTGCCACGAAATTGCACAAATATGATGAAATAATAAACAGTGTAAGTCGTGTTATATACTGATGGCGGCAGCATGGCATCAAAATTTATGAGCGAGGCCAAGGAATTACAATGATAAAAAACAACCCGAACAAATTTATTCAACGCACAACGTTGGCGGTAATACTGAGCAGTGTGCTGTTATCAGGATGTACAGAAAAATCAATGGAAAGCCATTTGGCTGATGCGAGGAATTATGCTTCTTCTCAACAAATTGATGCTGCCATTGTTGAATATAAAAATGCAATTCAGAAGGCCCCAGACGCCGCAGCACCTCGCTTTGAATTAGGCAAGCTGTACTTGCAAGCAAAGAATTTTCCAGCCGCTGAGAAAGAGCTCAATAAAGCAATGGAGCTTGGGCATCCGATGAGTCAGGTTATTCCACTTTTGTCATTAGCTTATCAGCAGTCGGGCGCGGAAAATGCGCTTGCCGAAGTAGATTATCGCGCAGAGGGAATGACGGCAGTTGAATCTGCTGAGGTTGGTTTTTATAAACTCCAAGCGCTAATGAAGCTTGGTAAGACCGATGAAGCTCAAGCTCTGTTAGAAGAACTTTCTACGCTAGACACTAGTTCTGTGTATAAAGGGTTGATAGAGAGTTACGCATTCGTTTTAGATAACGATATGGAAGGGGCATTGGCTGCAACGGAGGCATTACGAGTGCAGGCTCCGAACAACAAAGACGTACTGCAACAGCTGGCAAAACTCTATTTGCAAAAGGGAGAAGCCCGAGAAGCTGCCAATGTATATGCCGATTATTTAAATCACTTTCCCGACGACATAACCAGTAAGTTTGCTTATGCCGCGCTTTTAGTTGAACTAAGAGAGCTAAATAAAGCAGAGCCAGTGGTTGATGAACTCCTTTCATTAAATGAAAGCCACGCGCTACTGAACACGTTTAAAGGTATTATCGAGGCAGCCAAAGAGAATTACGCTAAAGCATTGGAGCACCTAGAAACCGCAGTGCAAAATGGTCGAAGCGATCAAGTGGTTCGCCTAGTAGCAGGGTTTAGCGCTTATCAAATACAAGATTTCGAGGCAGCGCAGCGTCACTTGACCATGATTGCCTCTAGTTTGCCAGACAATCATCCTGGCTTACGTATGCTGGCAGACAGTATGCTACAGCTTGGCGAAAATGATGAAGCGTTAGAGGTATTATCGCGAGTTCAGGGTGAACAAGGCACTGACGCAGCACTATTTTCAAAAGCAAGCTATCAATTGCTGAAAGAAGGAAACGTAGTAGGCGCTCAGCAAATGGTAGAGAAATCTCAAGCGGTGAGCACTACCGCAGAGGACTTATCTCGCTTAGGCGTACTTCAGCTGTCGCTTAACGATATTGACGGTTTAGTAAACCTTGAGCAAGCCGTGCAACAAGCTCCAGATTCAGTTACGTCTCAGGCCACCCTATTACGCGCTTATATAGCAACGAACCAGTTAGATAAGGCCAAAAGTGCGGCTAAAGAGTGGAATGAGCAAGCGCCGAAGGAGGCCACACCACTTATTTACTTGGGTAACATCGCCATTGCTGAAGGCGAATATCAAGTAGCAGCAAAGTATTTAGAAGAGGCGAGTGCGTTAAAAGGCGCTGCGAATGAAGTGGCCTATTCGCGAGCAAAGCTGTTGGTTGCTGAAAATAAGAAAACAGAAGCGACCGCGTTGATTAAAGATTTTATCAAAAGCAATCCGGCCGATATTCAAGCTCTGGCACTTTGGTTTGCTTTAGCTTCAGAGCAAGGAAGTGTGGAACCCGTTATCGAGCACACTCAGGCGCAATTCAATAACAATCAAAACGACCTTAATTTAAGGTTGATACTGTCTAGAATGTATTCGTTAAACGGACAGCTCGATAAAACGGTTTCTCTTTTGGCTCAAGTAGAGGGTGATGAAACATCGCCACAAGCGTTTTGGAATTTGAAGGGGCAGGCGTTAATTGCTACCAACAGTGTAAAAGACGCCACAGCGTTTTTTGACCGCTGGCTGTCGTTTTATCCTCAAGATAAAAACGCGGTATTAGGAAAGCTACTAATTTCCGATTCTCAAAAGCAATTTGAGCAAGGGTTGGCATTAACCGATAAAGTACTCGCAAAGCGCCCAGATGCCCAATTAACGCTATTAAAAGCATACTTCCATGCGCGTCTCGGGCAGGCTCAACCTGCGTGGGATATTATCAATGGTACAGCGGATAACGTAAAAGCATTGCCCTTCGTAAGAGGGATTATTGCTCGCTTGCACCTCATTGACAGGCAACCAGAACAAGCACTTGAGCATGCCAAAGCGGCTTATGATGCGACGGAGAATTCAGACAATGCATTACTTTTGACGGTAGCGTATGAAATGTCGGGAGGCAAAGACCAAGCCTTTACGTTTCTTGAAAAGCATGTCAACAAACACAGTGATGATGTGCAAAGTGCAATGCTGATGGCAGAGCGTCAAATTGGCAAAGACAAAAGTGCGGCCATCAAGACCTACGAGCAAATATTAAAGCAAACGCCAGATAATTTTGTGGTGCTGAACAATTTAGCGTATTTAGCATTTGAAGATAAAAATTATAACCGAGCTCAAGAGCTTGCTCAGCGTGCAGTCGATATTAAAAGCGATAACCCAGAAGCCGTCGATACGCTAGCGCAGATCCTTATCGCGCAGGGTAAAAAAGAAAAGGCATTGGCACTTTACGAAAAAGTATCTGCACAACCAATTGCTAACGATGAAGTGTATTTAAACCATGTGGAGCTGCTGCTGTCGATGGAAAAAACAGCACTGGCAAAGCGAAAACTTGAGAGTCGTTCCTTTAACAGAGAGTTATCTAAAAGCAGGGTAGCTGAACTGAAGCGGCAATTTGGTATCTAGTTTGGTAATAGCTCCTGTTTTACAGGAGCGCCGAGTTTATATGGCTATCAAGTTAATAAAGGCTTGTTTGATACAAAAATGCCACGCGTAAGCGTGGCATTTTTTATTGTCGGCTTAATATTAAGAAGCGCGCTATCACGAGCCTACTGTTCAGCAAGCTGGTAACGACGAGGACTACTTAAGATGATATGTAGATCTTCAATTTTGTACCACATGGTTCTTAGTACCGTTAATTGAGTGCTACTTAATTCGATAACTTCAAAGCGTTCACGGAACACAACATCACCAGGCAAATCATTTGCGATCAAATCATCGATATTTTGAGCGTCACACTCTTGGTAATTTTGCGCGTTTTGGCAAGCAAATGGGCGTAATATGTCGATATTCCTCTGTTCAGAGATTTGATAAAACTCAGTGTAATTTGGAGTATCAGCATATGAATGAGATCTGTCCATCATCCCACTGCCATCGAAGCTCATGTATTCAGGGAATGTATCAAAAACGTGGATAAAGCTCTCAAGTTGCCAAGTTTTAGTAAGGGCTTCTTGTGTAATTTCATCATTTCCTATTTCTGGGGTAAACAGCATGCCGCCAAATGCTGCGGTTGTGCCATTTCTTTCAAAAGGATATATCACTACTTCATTGCCAAATTCATTCAAGTATTTTTTATAGGTTGCGGGTATGTCATCAACCGTTAAAATCATATTGCCGCTGCTGATTTCAACTTCAGCTGGAATAACTAGTTCGCTTTGCATTAAGGGGTCAAGGATATCGATTATCCAGTTTGCTTCGTTAGCACTGTTGAACACGAGTTTGCCGACGCTGCTTCTTTCGGGTAGCGCCTCATGCTCTATATAATTGCGAAAATAAAGCACATCTCCTTCGGAAAAAGCAGAGAAACTACTCTTAGTTAATCGGCTGTAGTAACCATAGACGAATGTGGAAGAATCAAGAAAATCGCGTAAGCCTGTAAAATCTGATATTTCGCCATTTAGCTGGGTTTCATCAACTAGAGAAAAGCTTACTTTAGATTTAATCTGTACTAGCGAATCATCAACTGAAACCAACTCGAATGATTCAAAATTAACCCTAATATCAATATTCACAAAGTTATCGTCATTGTTTGTAAAGTTGAGAGATACCATCGGTGGAGCAGCATTTTCAGCAAGGCTGTTAAAAACGATGTTATCGTTTTCATCAACAGATAAGTCTACTGTTGCCGTAAAGTTCTGTTGTGTCTCTCTGTCATCAAGGTACATATCTAGCACTATTTGTGTGTTTTCTGGGGCAAGATCTGTATCGATAATTGTTGTTGAATGTCGTGAAATAGCTGAATATGCACCAGCTTTAGCTGGTGTATTGTTGATAGGCGAAGCTATCGCAAGCTGACGAGCTAAGTTATCGCCTTCTAATGCAAATACATACTCGCCATTGTCGTTTTCATCTACAATAAAAAGTTCTACATAATCCTCAAGCGCGCAATTTTTGAAACAGCCAAAAGGATAAAAGCTGAGTTCCAACTCACCATCAAATATTTTCCATTCAAACGGTGTGTAGTCGGCTTCTGCATTTTTCAGTAGCCCTCTATTCTCTTCAAATATCATTGTTCTGCCATCAGACAACGACCAGTTTCCAACAACGATTTGCTCATTTGCCTCAATGAAATTATATGATGATTCGGGTGAGTCAACGTTTATTGAAAGCGTGTAATTTGTTTCTTCTTGACCATCTGACAGACTGAGAGCAACGCTTTGATTACCCGCATTGAAAAGCGTAGGCGCTGCACTTACAGTTAGTTGATTGCCGTCTACGGAAACGGTTACCCAAGATTCGTTGTTTGGTAACGACGCCGAAATCGTATCGTCGTCGTCATCTTGTACATTTAGCACCAAGTCACCAGTAGTATTTGCATCTATTGATAATACTAATTGGCCTGTTAGCGTTGGCGCAGAATTTGGCGGTGGCGGTGGCGGTGGTGTAGGCGTTGGTTCGACATCACTGCTACCGCTGCCTCCACCGCACGCTGATAATAAAATTACGGCAGAAATTAAAATTCCTTTTTTCATACAACGTTCTCTTCGAGCTACTTATTAAAAGGCATTGTTTTCACGCAAATGTGTGAAGCAACGGTAAGATTAAAAATTGGTCAAGTAGTTAAGCATTTCTTAATATTCATTGCAACTGGTCAAATGAGTTAAACGCCTTACGAAGTAGTGGAAGCAAACACGCATGATTGTTCACTTTCGAAGGCGCATTGGGCTGCCGTTTAACGCGTTGTTTGCAAAATACTACTTTTGCTTATCAGCTAATGCTGCTTTTAGGCTTTTTATTTCAGCTATTACTTCTGAGAGTGTTGGTTCTGCTGTGCCTAAAGCAGCTTGCTCTGCTTTGAGTGCCGCCTCTTTTTCTTCACGCGCTTTTTCGTTTTCCCTTTCCATCACGTTAACCACAATGCCAATCACCATATTTAAAAAGGCAAATGCGGTAAAAAAGATAAACGTGAGATAGAAAATCCAACTCAATGAGTAAACCTCCTGAGTTTCATACATAACATCAGTCCAATCTTCGAATGTCATGATTCTAAATAGCGTCAGCATGGAGATGGTGATATCTCCCCACAAAACAGGATTTATATTTTCAAATAGCGTGCTGCCTACCGCTGCGTAGATATAAAAAATGATAAACATTAACAGCATTACATAGCCTAACTGAGGCAATGCTTTAACCAGAGAAACCAATAGAATTCTGAGTTCAGGAATAATAGATATCATGCGTAGCACGCGAAACACGCGCACTAGACGCGCTATGAGCGCCAGTTCGGTATCGTCTGCGGGAATAAGACTAATCACCACAATTAGTGTGTCGAACCAGTTCCAGAAACTTTTAAAAAAGTAGCGTTTACGTTTTTCTGCTAAAAATCGAATGGTGATTTCGGTTAAGAAAAACGCACTGATAAACCAATCTAAGAACAAGGTGATTGAGGAAACACCTGCCGGAAGTTCATAGGTTTTTGCGCCCACGAGCAGCGCAGAGATAACAATTACACTGATAACAAAGGCTTCAAACCATTTGTTAGCACGAATTCGTTCAAATTTGTTTTGAAGTTCAGAGGCTTGCATTTTTTCTTATCACTCAAAGGAAAATCAACTAGCCAAAATGCTTGTGGAAGGCGCTTTTGGCGTTATACTAAAAATTCATAATGGCTGCGAAGGAATGCTTATTCCGAGCAACACTAAGGGTTACAGGCGCCGCTTTAAGCTTATATAAAGCCTAAAAACGGCTAGCAAAGGCAGCTTAATACGCGGTTTTAAAATAAAGGGCATAATCATGGATGATGAATTAAGGTCGTTGCAAGAGAAATTACGCTTGGTTTCTTCACGGCTGTCGAATTTTGCTCTTACGAAACAAAACGCAGAGGCGCTGTGTTTCGAATATCGCCAGTTGTTAAGCGCATTGAAAAAGTTTAGGCCTGTAGACTAAATTTCCTTCTTAACACTCTTGAACTATCGCCTTATAGTTTCTAGTGATACTTACGCTGACATAAAAAAGGGCAGCAAAAGCTACCCATTTTATAACAACAAAAGATTAATTAACCGTTTGTATTTGTGTCTGCTGGCTTTAAGCCACGGTTGATCATTGCTACGTCTTCACCCTTCAATGTCCCTGCAGCTTGTTTTAGCGTAATTACAGACTGGATAAAGTCGTAACGCGCACCAGCTAAATTGCGGCGAGCGTCAAATAAATTACGTGTGCTGTCTAGTACATCCACAATGGTACGCGTACCCACATCAAAGCCGGCTTCTGTTGCTTTAAGTGCGCTGTCAGCTGAAACAACAGACTGCTCTAAAGCACGAATAGTAGAAATTGACGCTTTTACATTGTTGAAAGAGCTGCGAATAGACTGCACGGTTTGGCGATAGGTCTGTTCTGCTGCTTGACTTGCTGCAACATAATTGAATTTAGCTTGATCGGTTTGCGATGAAACGCGAGAGCCTTGATAAATTGGAACATCCAACGTCACACTAATTGACTGACTATCAAGGTACGGCGTTTCAAACTGCAAAAATGGGTTCGAAATATCGTCTTTGTTTCTTGAAACACCAGCCGTTAAACCAAGTGTTGGTAAGTGGCCTGAACGTGCAATCGAAATATCTTCTTTTGCAATGTCCATAGCAAGTCGGTCAACCAGAAGTGCTAAGTTTTTATCCTGTGCAGTTTCTAACCACTCATCAACGACTGCAGGAACAGGCATTGTTGCTGAGAAGTTTTCAGTGTTCAAACCAAACAAACGGTCGTGATACTTGCCAGTGATAACGCGCAGTGCTTCAAGTGCAAACTCAAGCTCGTTTTTAGCTTGTATTTCCTGTGCTACGGTACTGTCGTAGTTGGCTTGTGCTTCATGTACGTCGGTAATTGCTGTTAAACCCACTTCAAATCGTTGGCGAGTTTGTTCTAACTGGCGTTCAATGGCACGTTTTTCTGAGCCGACGAATTCAACGTTATCGCGTGCTCGCAGTACGTCAAAGTAGGCCGTAACCGTACGCACAATCACGTCTTGCATGCTAGCAGCAAGCTGGGCGTCACTTTGCTCAGCAACTTTTTCAGCACGATCTAGCCCTAGCCAGTTCGCGTGGTCATACAGTGACATTTGCATTTGTAAACCATATTCAATGGTGTCTGCGTCTGTTTCAAATACCACAATTTGAAGGTCATCAGCGTTTGCACCTAGCGTTTGCGCGCGTTCAGCTGTTGAGGTTGTATAGGCTACCGAGCCAGATATCTGTGGTAGAAGGTTTGCGCGGCTAATACTAATCCCTTCAAACGCAGCATCACGTTGCGCTTTCGCTTGGTTAACCAATGGGTCGTTCGCCAGTGCTTGTTGATATACCTGCATAAGGTCATCGGCCAGCGCACCCGTTGTCATCGAAACACCGATAACCAGCGACAGAAGTGTTCGTTTCATGCTTACGTCTTCCTGTTGTGTTCAAGTTGCGTCGTCATTTGTTCTAAGGGACGACTTAATAAAACCAAGTGTATGAAAATTCAACCACAAACCGAAAGTCCAAACTCGTAACAGTATTTGATTAACTGTAACAGAATATGTGATCTACCCACGCAATTATTATAGTAATAGACGACTTGTAATATGAGTTTTCTGTTATTCGCTCACACCCCATGGTGCTTTTTCACGCATATACATGGTAAGTGTGTAAATGTACTATGTATGATAAATGTATTTGAACCATAAGTGTCAGCAAATGAGCAAGGAATTCCTTTCATTTACCTCAAATGACGTCGAAATCATTGACATTAAGCCAGTGTATCGTGGTTTCTTTACCATGAATCAGTATCAATTTAAGCATAAGTGTTTTAATGGAGAGTGGAGTGATACCGTCACGCGAGAAATATTTGAACGCGGTCATGCAGTGGGCATATTGCCCTACGACCCTGTTCTCCAAGAGTTTGTGCTTATTGAACAAGTAAGAATTGGGGCATTACCCACATCTTCAAGCCCCTGGTTGATAGAAATTATTGCAGGCATGATAGATAAGGGCGAAACACCGGAAGCAGTATGCCATAGAGAGTCAATGGAAGAGGCTGGCATCACGTTAGATAAGTTAACGAAAGCATTAAGTTATTTATCAAGCCCTGGCGGAACCACAGAAAGATTACATATTTTTATGGCAAAAACAGATGCTAGCCAGGCACATGGTGTACACGGCCTGGAAAGCGAGTCTGAAGATATAAAAGTACACCGCATTAAAGAGAACACTGCCCTTGAATGGTTGGAAAATGGCCATATTGACAACGCCGCAGCGCTAATTGCGCTACAATGGTTCTTTATGCATAAAACACAACTTCTGGAGCAATGGCAGACATCGTGACTCAACGCAATCAACGAAAATATGTACCTCATCTTCCTTCAATGCAGGCGCTGTGCGAACTGAACTATTCGCACGTGCTGAGAATTTTGCCCGACTGTGATACGGAAGATTTGAGCTATGAATTTTCAATTGGTGTTGGCCTGTCTTACGAGATTCAGATAGTGGAATCTGCTCGCTACACCAGTACGTTAAGTATCAGGCAAACCACCAAAGACATGCCCGCTTACTTAACGCCAACCATGACAGTGCGCCTTTATCACGATGCTAGAATGGCTGAGGTAATAAACAGTCAGAACACAGGGGCATTGGAGCCGTCTTACGATTATCCGAACTTGAAAATGCGCCAGCGAAACGAAAAGCATATGGTGAATATCTTTTTGGCCGAGTGGCTAAACTTTTGTTTGCAGCATTCCTCAAGCGTTACGTCTGAAGCGTGATTACCCTTATACAGCTAAGTGACTGCCACCTACTAAAAGACAAAGATAAAGCGGCCTATAGTGGCATAGCACCCTATCATTCGTTAGAAAATGTGCTTCAAAGTGTAGTGGCCGATATCGCTCGAGGCTTTAAAAGTGTCGAACACAAACATATTGAAGAAGCGCCTTCAGGAAAAGCGGAAGATGAAGTATCGGGTGAGGCTATAACCAATACTACGCTGCTAGTTACCGGAGACATAAGCGGAGACCACTCGCCTGAAAGCTATCAGCATTTTTTAGACTTAATGGACGAATACATTGCACCGCTAAATTTGAGTTGGTTTGTGTTGGCTGGGAATCACGATAATAACCCGTATTTCGAAAAAGCATTGGGACATCGTCATCTAAAGCGTGATAAATCGCTTCAGTTTGAGCACTGGCATATTCACGGCATGGACACGCGAGTAGATGGAAATACCCATACGTCGGGTGGCGAGGTAAGTGAAAGCGATGTACAAGCCCTTGAGCATGCGCTTAAAGCGTCTTCTACTGTAAATCATGTGATTGCGCTGCATCATCATGTGCTGCCTTCAAACAGTTGGATGGATAAACACTTCTTAGCTAACGCAAAACGTGTTGTGTCGCTATCAGAGCGATATCCGCAAGTGAAAGCGTTGATTCATGGTCACGTGCATTCGCCTCTGCGACAACACATAGGGCAGGGTGCCACGCCTTCTTTTGGCAGCCCCTCAACGTGTTGGCAGTGGGAAATGCAGCAAGAATTTGGTGTCAGTCATGAACTGCCCGGATACCAAGTGATTAGTTTGTTTGACGACGGTGGTATAACGGTGTCGATAGAACGGGTAGCTCTTGCGCCTTGAAGCTTTTAACGTCTGGCAAAAGTGACGTGCTTAAATCACAACGAAAAGACAGCAATTTCAAGTGAAAACCAGAACAAAAAAAGAGAACAACATGCAGCACATACTATATCTTCACGGTTTTTTAAGCTCCCCCAAATCGATAAAAGCACAAGCTACACATGCGTACTTCCAGCAGCATCACGCTAACGTTACGTTGCATATTCCTGAACTTTCTAATTTTCCTAGTAAAGTTGAAAGTCAGCTATTAGAACTGATTGAAAGCACACCCGCGCTTTTAGAAGGCGGGCTTAAACTCATCGGTAGCTCCATGGGCGGTTATCTTTCTACTTTCTTACTGGAAAAGTTTGGTGGAAAAGCCGTGTTAATAAATCCTGCTGTGCGACCTTATGAACTACTGCAGAGCTTTATTGGTCCTCATGAAAACCCATATAGCAAAGAAAAGTTTGAAATTGTGGAAAGCGACATGGGCGTTATACAAGCGTTAGAAGCAGAAACAATCAAGCAACCTGCTAGCTATAAAGTGTTGCTGCAAACCGAAGATGAAACGCTAGACTATCGCTTAGCCGCCGAGAAATATGCGCAAAGTCACTTAGTCATTGAAGAAGGGGGCGATCACAGCTTTGTCGGCTATGAAAATCACCTGCCAGCCATTGCCGAGTTTTTGCTGAAATAAGCGCATTGCCAGTCTTCATTAGCCCTGCTAACATCATTCATACGCTGCGCGGTATTGTTTATAACTAGAGTACTGCGTGCCTCTTTCTTCGTCGTTGGCTTAAATAACAACCATAACTATGTCAAATCAATACAATTCTGATGCTATCGAGGTTTTAAACGGCCTTGACCCCGTAAAACGTCGCCCCGGTATGTATACCGACACAACCCGTCCGAACCACTTAGGGCAGGAAGTTATCGATAATAGTGTGGATGAGGCGCTTGCTGGGCACGCGTCTAACATCAAAGTTATTTTGCATGAAGACCAATCGTTAGAAGTTATTGACGATGGGCGTGGAATGCCAGTGGATATTCACCCTGAAGAAGGGATCTCGGGTGTAGAACTAATTCTATGTAAGCTTCACGCAGGTGGTAAGTTTTCAAATAAAAACTACGCGTTTTCAGGTGGTTTACACGGGGTAGGTATCTCGGTGGTGAACGCCCTTTCTACGCGGGTTGAGGTAACCATTCGACGAGACAGCAGTGTTTATCAAATAGCCTTTGAAAACGGCGATAAAGTAGAAGATTTACAAGTTATTGATACATGCGGTAAGCGCAATACCGGTACCCGCGTGCATTTTTGGCCAGATCCTCAGTATTTTGACTCGGCAAAGTTTTCTGTAAGTCGTCTTGTTCACAACTTACGCGCGAAAGCGGTGTTAAGCCCTGGCTTACGAATTCGCTTCGACAACAAAATAACCAAAGAAAGCCAAGAGTGGTATTACGAAGACGGCCTTAAAGACTACTTATACCAAGCGGTAGAAGAGTTCGAAACCTTACCGTCAGATACACCGTTTGTGGGAAGCTTTAGCGGCAATACCGAAGCTGCTGACTGGGCAGTAATGTGGTTGCCGGAAGGTGGCGATTTAGTGACAGAAAGCTATGTGAACCTTATTCCAACCGCACAAGGTGGAACGCACGTGAACGGGCTGCGTCAAGGCTTACTTGAGTCAATGCGTGAGTTTTGTGAATTTAGAAACTTAATGCCTAGAGGCGTAAAACTATCGCCCGATGATATTTGGGATCGCTGCGCCTATATTCTGTCGACTAAAATGCAGGACCCGCAGTTTGCAGGGCAAACCAAAGAGCGATTGTCCTCTCGCCAAGCCAGTGCGTTTGTATCGGGCGTAGTGAAAGATGCCTTCAGTTTATGGTTAAACCAGCATACTGAAATTGCCGAAGCATTGGCAGAAATGTGTATTAACAATGCCCAGCGCCGTCTACGTCAAACTAAAAAGGTTGCCCGCAAAAAGGTGACTCAAGGCCCTGCATTGCCAGGGAAGCTTACCGATTGTTCGTCGCAAGATATTTCTTATTCAGAATTGTTCTTGGTAGAAGGTGACTCTGCAGGTGGCTCGGCTAAACAAGCGCGGGATAGAGAATTTCAGGCCATAATGCCGCTACGCGGAAAAATTCTTAACAGCTGGGAAGTAGATTCTTCTCAGGTACTTGCGTCACAAGAAATTCACGATATTTCAGTGGCACTGGGTATAGACCCTGATTCAACAGATTTGTCGGGCTTACGCTACGGCAAGATTTGTATTCTTGCCGATGCTGACTCAGATGGTCTGCATATTGCCACGCTATTGTGTGCATTGTTTGTTCGTCACTTTAGAACCTTGGTAGAACAGGGGCACGTTTACGTAGCTATGCCGCCGCTGTTTAGAATTGATGTGGGCAAAGAGGTGTACTACGCGCTGGATGAAGGCGAGAAGCAGGGCATACTTGACCGTATTGAAGCCGAAAAGAAACGGGGCAAAGTGAATGTGCAACGCTTCAAAGGCTTGGGTGAAATGAACCCGCTTCAATTGCGTGAAACTACAATGGACCCAAATACACGTCGCCTTGTTCAGCTGACCATTGAAGATGCAGATGAAATGATGGAACTGATGGATATGCTGCTTGCGAAAAAGCGTTCGGGCGACCGAAAGACATGGCTTGAAAGCAAAGGCAACATGGCTGAAGTGGCGCTGTAATACAGCTTAGGCACTTGTATGGTAACCGTACAGAAAGTGCTAAACAAAAATGCCTTGCTACACAAACTTGAGGTTAAGAAACGCCGAGATATTACCCTGATACAGGGAGTTCTCGGCGTTTTAGTTTGTGCATTTGCAATAGAATACTACCGCGCATAATTACGCTGGTGCCGTTTAAGATGAGCAGCGGCCAGCTTTGGCTTAAGGGCATTGTTAAGCCAAACACTAAGGTACTGACGTCTTTTATTAATATATTTCTAAAAAGCGCAAACGACAGCGAGCCCACTTTTTGCCTTCGCTGAAGCACCAACCACTGATGCAGTGAGCCTTGAAATAAGATGACGGTTACAACCAGCATTAATGTGTTGGCACCCAGTTGGGCTAAAGAAGGGAACGGGCGAAAAGCGATAGACACGGTGCCGCCAATTAGGGCCACAAGGGCGATAAATGCGACATAACGGGAAACCTTCGTGCGTCTGTGTTGCCATATTTTCCAGATGATAACTAGCGTCAGTATGAGCGCGCCGAAGCGCGTCCATACCAAATAGTGGTTAAATGGCTCTACTGAAATGCCAAATAAAAAAATGGAAAAAAACGCGAAATAGCTAGAGCCAAATTGGTTTAGTGAAAGGCTATAGTTAGCATCATCGCTATTGTTATTTCCAAGAGCGACCTGATAGCGGGCCATGGCTTTTATTTGTGACCAAAGCCCTAGCCACGTGAGTAAAAATAGTGCGGCACTTGCAAACCCTAAAACATGGTAAAGCACTCAAATAGCTCCACATTCGAAAATGTACACAGCGTTAAAAGTTATGCAGTGTATCATACGCAGGCCCCAAACGTTTTAGAGACATACATAACAAAGCTTCATCCACTGATTTGTTACTTGTCTTCAAATAAGACGAATGACCATCAACTTACTATGGCCTAGTGACATGTAAGCAGATAACGTAGTATAACCAATATTTAACCCTACGAAGTATCTAGGTTTTTCACGGATAAAGCAGCGGTCTTATGATGATGCGTAGCGTAAAATGGCTTCTTATTAGTATAGCCTTCATAGTTTTCCTACTTGTTGTAGGTGTGGTTGCCGTTACTATTATGGCTGTGCAAAAAGCACCGCTGGTTGCGTCTACCGCCCCCACGCAGCTTGATGGGGCCGACAGCGTTAACGAGTTACTGAGTCAGTTACAACAAGCTTTTTCTCATCGGGAAGAGGGTCATCAGATAACGTTATCTGAAACCCAAGTTGAAAGTTTAGTGGGGGTTTTGCAGCGCGCTTTGCCTGAATTTAAAGGCTTGGTAAATATCAGTCCGATTGCCGGAACGGTAAACGTGACGTACGCCATTAACGACACCGGCTACTATGTCAACGCGTCGGCATTAGTGCTTCCAGGTGACAGCTTACGCATTGAACAAGTTCAAGTTGGCGATTTAACTATTCCTGGGCGTTTTTTGTTACGTTTTCTCGAGCGTACAGTTAACTCCTACACCAATTCACAGATTGCCACTATCGCTTTGTCGCGGGTGGAAAGAGTAACCATGCGCAGCGGTGAACTAACCCTTGATGTGGGGCGTTTAGATCAACTGCTAAGTGAACTGAATGTTGTGGCATCGAACATGGCGGTGAGTGATGAAACTGAACTTCAACGTCTGTCTGCCTACTATTTGCGTTATTTGTCAGGTAGAGAAATTGCGCTATCGAACAAGCCAGTTTCTCTTATCGAGTATTTGCGAGAGGGCATGGCAAGGGCGCGTGAACAAAGTGACACACCACAAGACGCGGTGCTGCACAATAAAGCGGTAGTGTTGGCACTGGCAGTTTATGTAGGTCACCATCGTATTGGCACCTTGGTGGGCAACATTCAGCCCGACGCCGATAAAGCATTGAAGCCGCGCAGAGGTGCAGTGCTGCACAAGCGCAATGACTTGGCTCGGCACTTTATTATTTCCGCGGCGCTAGAGTTACTTGCCGAGCAAGGTATGTCAATGGCTATTGGAGAGTTTAAGGAGCTGATGGACCGTGGAAATGGTGGTTCAGGTTACAGCTTCGTGGATTTGGCGGCAGATATATCGGGCACTGAGTTTGCCCAAGTTGCAACTAATCCCGCGACCGCTATGGCGGTGCAAAATTCAATAGCGCGCATTCGAAGTGAGCTTGAAATCATTCCACCTATAGATGGGTTGCCTGAAGGATTGAGTAAACAAGCATTTACCGAACAATACCAACGGGTAGACAGCGAGGCTTATCTTCAAGAGGTAAACAAAATTAGACGCAGAATTGATTTAATGCCGCTTTATAATCGTGAAAATGTTAGCAGGAGCAACGAAGAGTAAAAGAGCAAAACCTGTTAACGAAGCATGAACTTACCCCAGTAAAACGAAAGCCCGCTTTTTTGAAGCGGGCTTTTATTTTTATTCCTATTTATTCTAGCTCTTAGAGAGTGATTGCTGAAACTGGGCAATGGTTACTAGCGCTAGCTCTAATTTTTTTATCAACGGTGCCAGTGCTTGTTTTGCTGCATTGTCATCAAGTTCTTTCAGCGCTTGCCAGTCGTTAGCAATTTCTTGTACGTAGGGCCCGAAGCGCTTAGCTGAGGTAGTAAACCCACTGTCATCTGCAAACACGGCTGCAAACTTACCTTTTTGATCCCGCTGCAAATTATCTAAGATTTGATCAGCATCAACGGCTTTGCGGTGTAGCGTTTGAAGGGTTTCTTGAAGCTGTTGATGTACAGCTTGCATCTCTTGGCTTTGTTGCATGATCACGCCTTTTTCTTTCTGAGTGTTAGATTATTCGTTAACTGTGTAACTAGTGCGCTTGGCTTTTGCGCTACATTAATACTATTCGATAAAAAATGATTAAAGTTTCGACTATAAAGGTCGATACCCTAAAGAGTGTTGTAGTTTGCGCAACGTTATCGTTTGCGTAATACTCAACATGCGGTAAAGGTGGGCAATTCTGCCCATTTTTTTACTTTGCTACAAGCAACAAAGGAAAATGGTATGGATCTACAAGGTGCTAGTGCCTCTGGAACGTCCGGTGCGTCACTTGAGTTGGCCTCTCTTAAGTTGGCTAAAAGCCAACAACAACAAGAGGGACAAGCGTCGCTTCAGTTGCTGGAATCAGCCTCTGACGTACCAAAATCGTCATCTTCAAACCCCGCGTTAGGCGCCAACATTGATACCTTCGCGTGAGTTAGGGATGCAACTTTAAGTCGATAGGCGTTTTGCCGGGTTGCCCGCCAATTTCTCTCACAAGTTTTGGCACTAAAAAGCCCGGCAGGCGCTTTATCGCTTCTTCCATAATGTCTCGGCCCTTGTCGTCGCTGACATAAAAGTGGCTTGCGCCCTGCACTTTATCTAGCACGTGCAAATAATAGGGCAACACGCCCGCCTCAAACAGTGTCTCACTTAAGTTACTCACCGCTTCGCCTGAATCATTAACCCCTTTCAATAGTACGGATTGATTTAGCAGGGTTACGCCTTTTTCTCGAAGTACATGAAGCTGAGTTTTAAGCGACGTTGATATTTCATTAGCATGGTTTGCGTGAAGTACCATGACCTTCTGAATGGGCAGTGCGGTAAACCAATCGATAAACTCATGGCTAATTCTTTCAGGCAGTACAACAGGCAGTCGAGTGTGAATACGCAAGCGTTTTATGTGAGGTATTGCGGCAATTTCGTTGGCTAACCACGACAAATGGTCGTCTTTCGCCATGAGTGGGTCGCCGCCTGAAAAGATAACCTCGTTAATGTTGCCGTTGCCGCGAATGTAGTTGAGCACATCAACCCACTGATGTTTACTTACTGAATTGTCGGCATACGGGAAATGGCGGCGAAAGCAATAACGGCAGTTAACCGCACATCCAGTGCGTACCATTAATAATACGCGAGAGTCGTATTTGTGAAGAATACCTTTGCCGGCAGTATCGTGTTCTTCAAGTGGGTCTTCACTGTAACCAGGAGAGGTTAAAAACTCGTCGCTTAGCGGCATAACTTGCAAAAAAAGCGGGTCGTTTGGGTTACCTTTCTCCATTAAATTCACAAAATGCCGTGGAACACGCATGGGAAAAAGTCGTCTAGCTTTAATATGTTGCGCGTATTTTTCTTCGTCTAAACCTAAGTGTTGCAACAGTTTTGCAGGGTCAGTGAAACTACTAGCTAATTCTTTTTGCCAGTTATGCTCTACAGAAATCGGTTTTTTAGGTATTATTTGTTCCACGAAACTTTTTGTACCTTATGTTTAGACAGAGGAATTATGGCTAATTACAGCACCAACGAGTTCAAAGGCGGCCTGAAAATCATGCTGGACGGCGAACCTTGCAACATTCTAGAAAACGAATACGTAAAGCCGGGTAAGGGCCAAGCGTTTAACCGCGTAAAAATCCGCAAACTTATTTCAGGTAAAGTTTTAGAGAAAACTTTCCGCTCAGGTGAGTCAGTAGAAGGCGCTGATGTAATGGATACAGAGCTTGCCTACTTGTACACCGACGGCGAATTCTACCACTTTATGAACAACGATACATTCGAACAAATCGCTGCAGATGAAAAAGCAGTGGGCGAGAACAAAAAGTGGTTGGTAGAAAACGACGTTTGTACTATTACATTGTGGAACGGTTCACCTATCACAGTAACACCACCAAACTTTGTTGAGCTAGAAATCACAGAAACAGATCCTGGCCTTAAAGGTGATACAGCGGGCACAGGCGGCAAGCCAGCAACGCTTAGCACTGGTGCAGTTGTGCGCGTTCCTCTTTTTGTTCAGACAGGCGAAGTTATCCGTGTAGATACGCGCTCTGGCGAATATGTGTCTCGTGCACAAAAATAATTTCTGAAACATACGCGCTTTTTGCGCGCAGTTTGAATTTAAAACCGGTGCCTGAGCGTACCGGTTTTTTGTTTTACTTTTCAGGTTTGAAACTATGCAATCTTGGCAACCAACCACCACTCATTCAGCCCGCCAAGCTCGCGCCGAGCTTCTTCGTACTATCCGTGAGTTTTTTTATACAAGGAAAGTATTGGAAGTGGAAACACCCTTACTTTCAAGTGGTACTGTAACTGATGAGCACCTTGATGGGTTTAACACCACGTTCAATTTTGCTGCGTCAGGTCAACCCACTCAGCTATATCTGCAAACATCGCCAGAGTATGCCATGAAGCGGCTGCTATGCGCACAAAGTGGCTCTATTTATCAAATTTGTAAGGCTTTTCGTCATGAAGGTGAAGGGCGATGGCATAACCCTGAGTTCACTATGCTTGAGTGGTATCGTTTGGGGTTTGATCACTTCGCGCTAATGAACGAAGTAGATGCGCTATTGCAAGAAACCCTCGCTACGCTGCCATCAGATAAGATGACCTATCAGCAAGCTTTTCAAACATACCTCAACATCGACCCGTTATGCGCCAGCGATGATGAATTGCTTACTGCCATGCTTGAGCAAAAGATAGACATTCACGAGCCGCAAGACTTAAGTTTCGACAGTAAGCTGCAGCTGCTGTTTAGTTATTGTATTGAGCCGAAAATAGGCAGTGAAAAACCATGTTTTGTCTATGATTTTCCCGCTTCTCAAGCTGCATTGGCGAAACTTAGCGCAGCGGATAATCGTGTAGCAGAGCGGTTTGAGGTGTACTTCAAAGGTGCTGAGTTAGCAAATGGGTTTAACGAACTTAGTGAAGCAAAAGAGCAACGAGCTCGTTTCGAAGTCGACAATGAAAAGCGAAAAGCGAGTGGACTAGCGGTGAAACCCATTGATGAACACTTTTTAAGTGCGTTAGAGGCTGGTTTGCCGTCGTGCGCAGGAGTGGCGCTTGGCGTTGACAGATTACTTATACTTAAGATTGAGGCAGCGCACATTCGCGATGTAATTAGCTTTCCGGTGAGCCGCGCCTAGCTTGCTTACTCAACTACACAAAACAAATAAAAGGGGTTAAGTGAGCAAATGCCTCAATCTTGCCCCTAATTAATCACAAAACATTAAATTTTGTTGAATACTCGGCAAGTAGCTTTCCAAACGTTGACACTTCGCAACTGATACTGAAAAATGTTATAACATCTCTAGAAATACGTTATAACATCCTCAGAGGAATCATCATGAAAATGCGTTCGCTGCTAAGTTTGTCCATAGCAGGGCTGTTAAGTGCGCCAGTATATGCCACCACTGTAACAGGCAAGGTTACCGACACCGCGGGCCAGCCTGTCGAGGGAGCAGAAGTTAAAATTGAGGGCACTCGCCGCGTCGCTTACACCGATGAAAACGGTATCTATCGTTTTGACGATGTGAAGCAGCCTCATATTCATTTACATGTTTATTCATCTGATTATATCCATGGCGACAACGACCTTGGCGACGTGTCTACCGATCAAAACGTTGACTTTGTACTTAAGCCTTCTTCAATTGAAAATATCGTTGTAACGGCTAATGCACTTCAAACGTCGGTACTTGAATCAGTCACGCCTGTGACGGTTATCAGCGAAGATAAGCTTCGTAAAATTGAAGCGCCTACACTAGGTGAAACGCTTAAAAACACCCCTGGGGTACACAGCACCTATTTTGGCCCCGTATCAAGCAGCCCAATTATTCGTGGTAACGATGGCCCTCGCGTAAGAATTGTACAAAACGGCCTTGATGTATCAGACGTCTCGCGCGTAGGCCCTGATCACAACGTTGCATCGACACTTACCAGCGCTACACAAGTTGAAGTATTGCGCGGCCCAGCAACGTTGCAGTATGGCAGCGGCGCTATCGGCGGTGTAGTTAACGTGGTAGACAAGCGTATTCCTCAGTACCAAGTTGACGGTGTGGAAGGTGAAGCTGAAGTAAGTTACAGCACAGTAAACGAGGGCACTTTCACGCGCGGCGACGTAACCGGCGGCAGCGGTAACTGGGCATGGCACATAGATAGCTTCTATCGCGATACGGAAAACGCTGATATTCCAGGGTTCGCATCGGTAGAGCCTGATGACGATGAGCCAAATGGCGTGCTTGAAAGCAGCGCTATGGAAACGACAAATGTAGTTGCTGGTCTATCTTACGTAGCAGATGAAGGGTATTTCGGTTTTGCTGTTGAAAAGCTAAATAACGAGTACGGTGTGCCGGGTCATAGCCATGGTCATGGCGAAGAGCATGACGAACATGATGAAGATCACGAAGACGATATCATGGGCGAACACGACGAGCATGACCATGAAGAGCATGGCGAAGAAGGTGTATTGCTAGACGTTGATATGACTCGCTACCAAGCTGCTGGAGAGTGGCTTTCACCTATCCGTGGACTAACAAACCTGAAGTTTGCCGCATCATACACAGACTATGAGCACGCTGAGATTGAAGATGGCGAGCCGGGTACAGTGTTTTCAAACGAAGCCAGTGACATCCGCCTTTCGGCTTACC
Organism: Alteromonas gracilis; assembly: GCF_043642145.1. Taxonomy (GTDB): domain Bacteria; phylum Pseudomonadota; class Gammaproteobacteria; order Enterobacterales; family Alteromonadaceae; genus Alteromonas; species Alteromonas gracilis_B. The sequence continues at coordinate 124,247 of NZ_JBHZRZ010000010.1, read as the reverse complement.
ATGAGGAGATAAACGGCTGGCACGGCGTATTTGGCTTGCAGTTCAACCACAGCGACTACAACGCCGTGGGTGAAGAGGCGTTTACTCCTGCCAATACAACATCAAGTTTTGCACTTTACGTTGTTGAACAAAAGAAAGTGGGTGACGTTACGTTCGAATTGGGCGGCCGTTTAGAGCGTACCAGTATTGATGCAGACGACAGTGAAATTGAACTAGAAATTGCGCATGATGAACATGAAGGTGAAGAGCACGAAGGTGAAGAACATGACGAGCACGAAGGTGAGGAGCACGAAGAGCACGAGCTAGCCTTTAGTTTCCCTGAATACGACTTCACCAGCCTTTCATTATCAGCCGGTGCAAACTGGGAATACGTAGAAGGCCACTCTATTGCCGTAACGCTGTCACGCAGTGAACGTGCGCCAAGTCAGCAAGAGCTGTTTTCTGCGGGCCAGCATTTAGCGACTCAAAACTACGAAGTTGGCCTAGTGTTCGATATGGACGAAGAGGGCCATATTGAAGAAACGCTTAACAGCGTAGAGGAAGAGGTTAGCACGAATTTAGACTTAACATTCCGTAAGTTTACGGGGGATTGGGGCTACAGCGTGTCGTTCTTCTACAACCAGGCTGACGACTATATTTTCCAAACCAATACAGGGCTTGTTGCCCTCAGCGAGCACGGTCATGACGACGAGCATGAAGAGCACGAAGAAGAGCAAATGGAAGGGGAGCACGAAGAGCACGGGGATGAGGAAGGTTTGCCAGTGTTCTACTTCCAGCAAGCCGATGCTGATATTTGGGGCTTTGAAGCAGAAACGTATTTCGATTTAAGCGATACATTACGTCTTACTGTATTTGGCGATTATATTCGCGCTGAAATTGAAGACGACAATCTTCCGCGCACTCCTCCCATGCGTTTTGGAAGTGAGTTGAGCTATGTAAACGATGGTTTAAGCGCGGACTTGGGCTTTACTTGGTATGACGAGCAAATTCAAGTGGCGTCGTTTGAAACCACGACCGACGGCTACACCTTAGTAAATGCTAGCGTGCAATATGAATTTGGCGCGCAAGGCATCAATTGGGTAGTGTTTGCTCGAGGTGAAAACTTGACGGATGAAGAAGCGCGAGTTCACACGTCGTTCTTGAAGGATCAAGCACCACTTCCAGGTAGAAACTTTACAATGGGTGTGAGAGCGTTGTTCTAATAAACGTTTAAATTAAAATAAAGGGCGGTGTCTTGCACACCGCCTTTTGCGTTTTTAGACTAGAAGAATCATGAACAAGCTTTTTGTAGAGTAGAGGTGTAAATGAATGAACTAGCCCAATGGCTGAATTTGCAAACCGAAAAGCACATAGTGTTAGGTTATGGAAGCTTGCTAAGCAAAAATAGTCGAGAGCGCTTTTCGAACATTTATACCCAGGGTATTCCTGTTACTGTTTCAGGGTTCGAGCGAGCGTGGGTGACCAGAAGTTTGCAAGAAAAGCAGACTTATGTAGGTGCTGTGGCTAATGCCCGCAGTCAATTGAACGCTCAGCTTATTCCCACACAAATTAACCCTGCGCTGCAAGAGCGCGAAAAAGACTATCAATTTGTGGCAGTAAACCCGCAAGACCTAAACTTTCACTCACACCATGGTGATGCAACACCGTGGCTAGAAGAGCGGCTTTCTGCGTTTACTTTTTGGATTTGTGAAACCCTTGATTGCGCCCCTGCAAGCGAAGAGTATCCCGTACATCAAACGTATATCGATACCTGTATAGCAGGGTGTTTGGAACACGGTGGCAAAGAAGAGGCAGAGCGGTTTGTGGCGCATACGTCGCTCTGGGATCACCCCAGAGTGAACGACAGGGCCAACCCCAAGTACCCTCGCGCGGCATTAGTAGAAAGTGATGTTTCTAACGATATAGACAAGCTGCTGGCCGATACATAACTTGCGCCAACGGTGCGATTTTCTTCATGCTAAGTTCTTATGAATGTGCTTTCGCTTAACACGTGAACTGATTTACTCTATAAAGAGGCACTTGGCAGTTTATTGGAAGAAGGATTAGTGTGAATACTGACTCATCGACTTTCACAACCCAGCGTATATCATTGCGGCCGCTGACTTATGACGATCAGCATTGGGTACTAGCACTTCAACAAGACGCGCTTTGGAAAAAGTTCATTGGCAGCAGAAACGTAAACAGCTTAGAAGATGCATGCGATTACATTAGCAGAACCAATGCGCAGCGAGAAGAGTGGGGGTACGGGTTACTGGCGGTCGAGCTAAAGGAAACAAAACAGCCGCTGGGCGTTTGTGGGCTGTTTAACCGTTTTGCTTTTGTTTACCCAGATTTGGGGTTCGCTATGCTGCCAGAAGCAAGGGGAAAGGGCGTGTGTCTTGAAGCATGTCAGTGTGTTATCAATTGGTCAGCTGCAAGAGGGTATCGCTTTTTAACCGCAATGACCCACCCAGAAAACGTGGCCTCGCAAAACCTGTTGTCGCGCTTAGGGTTTGAAAAGCAGGGCCTATACTTTGACAAAGCTTTTCCCGGTCAACACTTATATAGGTTGGAAATGCCACCTCGTGCCTAGCACATTCACCCATCAAACCCAGCTCTTCATTTACCGGTAACGGCAAAACTACAGCGGAGGCAGCACGGTCATTTTCTTAATGATTATGGGCTCAACAGGCACGTTGTTGGCGTTTAAGTGAATAGAATATTCCGTTTCGACCTCTGACATGGCATCTACAATGTCTTCACCTTCTACAATTACCCCAAATACTGCGTAGCCCCAGTCTCTACCGGGGTTTAAGCTGGTGTTGTCGTTCACATTAAAGAAAAATTGGCGGTTCGCCGTATGCGGGTCACTCTGTCTTGCCATCGCTATGGTGTGAAGGTCGTTTAGTAAACCGTTGCCAGATTCGTTAAAAATGTCTGGGAAGTTTGACTTGCCGTTGAAGTCGGCCGTATAACCACCACCTTGCACAACAAAGCCTGGCACGATGCGATGAAAAATAGTGTCTTCATAAGCACGTTTATCTACATAGCGTAAGAAGTTATTAGCCGTTATAGGCGCGCGGCGTCTGTCGAGCTCAACCACAATATCACCCATAGAGGTTTCAATTTTAACGCGTGGGTAATAGTTATCAGGCTGAACATGAGAGCCGTCGTCTTTTTTCGCCATAGCCGACGCGCTGCTTCCTATCAACAAGACGGCAGTAAGAAGATGTAAAAGTATTTTTTTCATAAAAATGCCTTTGAATATATTGGGTGTTGTGCGCTTTTTATTTTGGTGCTTAGCGTTTCGCTGTGCCTAAGATAACGAACTTTTTGTCACTGGCAAGTACCTTGGCACCACCAAACAACTTTTTAAGTTTAATGTGGTAGTCGAGGTGTCGGTTGCCCACCACCACCAAATGACCGCTTTTTATAAGTAGGTCTCGTGAGTCGGTAAACATCTGCCACGCTATGTGGTCAGTTATCGCGTTTTGTTGGTGAAATGGCGGGTTACACAGAATTTTGGTAACAGCAGGTTTACTGTCGCGATTAAGTAGTGTTTCAAGACAATTACTTGCCACAAATTCGCACTGTTCGATTTTGTCAGGGAAATTATTCAGTACATTCAGCCTGGCACTTTCCAGCGCCATATACGATTCATCTACAAAAATCACTTTGGCATCAGGGGCAAGAGAAAGCGCGTTAACCCCTAATACGCCGTTGCCGCAACCCAAATCAACAACTACGTCGTTAGCACTCACCGTCATGTGCTCTAGCATAATGCGGGCGCCGATATCCAAAGACTGCCTTGAAAATGCATTCGCAAGGTTGTCTATGGTTAATGCCGCGCCCATGGTGCTCTTGCACTGCCATCGCGTAGGGTAAGGCGAGTTTGCGAGTTTGAGTGACGTGCGAGGAGTAGCAAAGATAAGTCGCGATTTCTTTTTGGCAAGCGATGTGGTGGTGGGGCCAATGTAACGCTCAAAAAGGTTAAGTACAGATTTTGTAATGGCTTTCACTTTTCCCGTAGCCACAACTCGCGTTTCTGGTGTGATATACCGCTGTAAATCAATAAGCTGCTGTTCAAGCAACGCAAGGGCCCGGGGCACTTTTAGTACAACAATACTTGGTGATTTTTCCGGGGTAAACGTTAAGCTTTGCACGCTGGTTAGTGTTTGAACCGGTGCTGTTTGCGGTTCGCTTACGTTATCGTTTGTTGATGCATCAAGTAGCTGATTGGCCTTTAAGTTTTCGTGAAACGAACGTAACGATATATACGAGTCCGATACCCAATACGGCGCTAAGTGTGAAAACCAACAGCCTAACGCGCCGAAATCGTCGTTAAAGATCATCATTGTGCCATCGTTTTCACCGCTGCCAATTGAAAGTGCTTCTTCACTTAGTAGGGTGTCAATATGCTCTATGAGAAGCTCATCTGCGCTATCCCATGCCTGAAGGCTGACGTGCTGATGCTTTTCAGGGTAGCGAATTAGCGAGAATTGTCGGTCGGCAAAAATAAATTCTGTGTTCATGGAAATCTGTTTTCAGGGAAAGGCTCATGACATTCACCATAGGTAAATGTGCATTGGGTTACGTTTTCGGCGCTATCTTACCATATCGACCGTGCGGCTCTAACTGTGATGATAGATCAAATGATGAATACTTAAATGCTCTTATAAGGTGAAACGTTTACTTTGTGTTAATAATGTGAAAATATTGTTAAATAAGCCTTTTCCGACCACTTAACAATGCACTGAGAACACAATGAAAAAACGCCTGACACTTATACTATCTATTGCCTTTGCAATACTCTCTCTAAATGTTAAAGCTGAAATCACTTTTCCAGATTCTGTTTTTAGCAGTTTAGATTATGGTTTGTATTGGTTTGATTATAACGACGCGAAGAAAGCGAATATTAATGAGCCCAATCCGTACTACAATGCTAATAAGAAGACAGTAATTTACATTCATGGGTGGCAAAACGGCTCTGTAACTCGCCGCTCTAGAGAAACGCTAAATCGATCAGGTACCGGCGGACCAGATGAAGATTTAGCATGGTATTGGCTAGACAGAGGTTATAACGTTGGAATTTTGTACTGGAATCAGTTCGCCGATGAAATTGAAGTAAAAGATGCTGAAGCAAAGATTCATTCTGCTACTGGACCTCGAAATATGCGCTGGAAATCGTCTAATGGCAGCTATAGTTCAGGTCCAAATTCTTCAGTAACGCAGTTACTTTACAATTCACTGACTAACGGAATGCCCAACTTTACTGGCAATGAACTTCGCATCACAGGCCACTCTTTGGGGAATCAGCTAGCACTAACTATTTCAGAAAAATTAGACGATGCGGTAAATCGTGGAGTGCTTGCATCATCATATCGCCCAAACCGTATTGCATTACTCGACCCCTTCTACTCAATTGGTGAAAAGTCATATCTCAATAATGAGTGGACCGGGGAAAGAAGTAAAAGCATTGTAGACACGCTAAAAGCCCAAGGCATTGCCATAGAAGCGTATCGCAGTTCACCAGTAACCAGCACGTTTCTTGCTGGCGACAATAACGCCAGCCTTATGAACAGCATTGCATTTTCTGAGCTAAAGCCTTGGAATTTTGCTTGGTGGCAAATTGTGGAAAAGCACGGTGCAGCAGTAACTCATTATTTTTGGTCTCGCGCGTTTAACCCGCTCACACTAGACGGCAGCAGTACACAGGTACCAAGCGCCTCAGCCAGTGATAGTGTGATTACAACATGGATGAACAAAAACAAAGGTGTCATCCAAGACAGTGGCGCGTGGAGTGCTACACCAGCAGATGACGACTTCAAGGAAAAAGCACGTTTGTAATCGTTATTACCAATCCACAATAGCAAAGCATGCGTAATTAAGGTGTAATTAAGCTAGCACTTCAGGTGTTTACAGCCCTGTTGAGGGCACTTGCTCGCAGCCAGTATTACAAAAACGAACGGAAGTACTTACTTACGCATGCAAATTTCTTTGTTTGAAACACCCAATGACAACAGTTCGTCTTACACCCTTCCTTTATCTGAGGGTGATGTCACATATTTTCCAAACGCGCTATCACAACATGACGCAGATGCTTTCTTTGAACGTCTTCAGGCCGAGTTACCTTGGCGTCAGGACATCATTCGGTTGTTTGGGAAGCCAGTAAAAATTCCACGCCTTCAAAGCTGGCATGGCGATGAAGATTGCACCTACACCTATTCAAATTTAACCATGTCTCCAAATCCGTGGACTAAAAGTTTATTGAGCATAAAAGCACGTTGTGAGGCGCTTTGTGCACAAAAGCACAGCAACAGATTCAATAGCGTGTTAGCGAATTGGTATCGCGACGGGCAAGACAGCATGAGTTTTCATTCAGACGACGAGCCTGAACTAGGTATTAACCCTGTTATTGCGTCTGTCACTTTAGGTGAGGCAAGGCCGTTCGTTTTTAAGCATAAAGAAACTAAAGAAAAGTATACTCAGGTGCTTGAGCACGGCAGTATTTTGATAATGGCTGGTGCTACACAAAGTCATTACGTGCACGGTATTGCAAAGACGGCTAAATCGATTGGTGGTAGAATAAACCTCACATTCCGACAGCTTATTCAAAGAGCGAAGTAAACCTATGCAAGTAAAAGCGTTTCTAGAAACCACAATTGAAGCCGCACTTAACCCGAGTTATCTTGACGTAGTGGATGAAAGCTTTATGCATAATGTGCCAGAAGGCGCCCAAAGTCACTTCAAAGTAACTGTGGTGAGCGATGCCTTTGAAGGCAAGCGATTGATTGCAAGACACAGAGAAATTAACGGCCTTGCGGCCGAAGCGCTACATGGGCCTGTTCATGCTTTAGCTCTTCACACATACACGCCTGCTGAGTGGGAAGCGCGAGGTGGACAGTCTCAAGTATCTCCAAACTGCTTAGGTGGCAGTAAACACGACAAATAGTGTTTTGTTTAACGCAAGTTGCGCGTTAGGCAATGTGTAAAACACTTCGCAATAAAAATGACGTGTCATTGAAGGTGCCGCTGAGTGACTGACGTGCTAAACGCTTTTTCGAATTCAGCAGAGCCAGTGTTATTAAAAAGGCTTAGCGAAATACTTAAACGCGACCCGTTTAGAATGCGTTGTCTTCAAGCTTTACGTGACCTTGATTTACCACAAGGATACATTGGAGCGGGTTTCGTGCGAAACGCCATTTGGGATGAACTGCATAATAGAGCCACAACCACACCACTTAACGATATCGACGTAGTTTATTTTCATGGCGAACGTGATGCGCCGCGAAGCTGTGCCACCACCGAGCACGCAGCTCAATCAATGTCTCAATCGGCAGTTCAATCATTAAATTACTCAATATACTTGTCTACGGCAAAGGCGCAAGAGTTTAAGTTAGAGCGCGAGCTCGCCCGGGTAGTGCCGCAGGCTAACTGGCAGGTAAAAAATCAAGCGAGAATGCACCTAGCTCATAGCCACTCCCCTTATAGGAGCTGTTGTGAAGCCATATCTTATTGGATAGAGCGGGAAACCTGTGTGGCGGTGCGACTTACCGCTAACGACGATATAGATGTGCTAGCGCCATTTGGTTTAAGTGCTAACTTTGCAAGCACTATTAGCATCAACCCCGCTTTTCCTCGCGCCGATGCTTTCAAACAACGTATCACTGCTAAAAACTGGCAGCGTAATTGGCCTTTGCTTAACGTAGTGGAGCCTACGGTGTAGCTAAGAACTTAGACGCTATACCCACTATTACCTATTTCCGCGCTACTGTTTTCGTTGTGATATCCACAATTTTAGATGCAATGGCTGCTATCGTTGTGTTTTCGCTCATGGCTTGTTTCTGTAATCGACGGTAAGCGTTATTTTCGCTTAAACCAAACTGCTCCATCACAACTAATTTTGCGCGGCTTATTAGCTTTTGTTCAACAATGGCGCGTTTGGCTTCTTCTAACTCTCTACCCATATCCTCAATGTGCTGAGCCTGCGAACGAAGTAAATCGTAAAACGAACGGTGGGCAGACAACGTCTTAGTTTGGGCGTTAAGTGAAACTGTCTTCAATTCATCTTCTTTTGAATCTTCGGCCAAGCCCGGCATAGTCGGGTCAAAAAGTAGGGTGAGCGGTGAACCGTCAGTGGCGTGCTCGTCGTTGAAACTAGTGAGTAACTGCTGATGGTTGGCCATTTCACTTTTTGCATTGGCCACTTTTGTGTTCGTTTGCTGATTTAGCGTTTCGGTTAATGCAACTTCGATATCCTGCATTGCGTCAATGCGCCGTGTTGCAACGTCGAACCACACTTCTGATATTTCCCCTGCGATAGGGCTTCCATCACTGAGCTGTGCAATCATATTTCTAAGTTGCGTAACATCCATCGCTGCGGGGCTATTGTTTAATGCATGCAGTGCGTCTTTGTGTGTTCTACAGCTAAACTCACAGAATATGCTGAAGTGATGTTCTTGCGCATGTTGAAGCGCGGTAAGTTTTTCACAAAGGCGTGCGTCGAAGTTGGTTTCTGCAAAACCGATAGCGCCCCACGCTCGCTCTTGACCTGCATATTCTTTAGCTTGAATAAAATTAAAAAGCGCAACAAGTAATCGCGTAATTGTGGGGTCGCTGGCAATATCCGCGGCTTCAAAAATGACGGTAAGCAAACTAGCAACTAAACGACTGTACGCTCTTGTCGACTCAAGCGGGGTTAACTGCTGCTTAGCGACTTGTTCCCTTAGTCTTGGCAAGTAATCAGTAGCCTGCATGGCAAGCGTAATGCTGCTGAGTAACCTTGGGTTCCCCGTTGTTATTCCATCAACAAGGTAAAGTGATTTAAGGTGGCTCTTAAGGGTAGACTCTGCTTGCTCACTCGCACTGACATACTGCATTCGTTCGGTGTTATAGCGCTCACCTTTAGAGGCAAGGAAGATATTGCTAGCCCCACGTTCTTTTTGTAGCTCATGAATTAGCTCGCGCACAGCAATAACAATTCGACAATTGCTAGATAGCTGTTCAAGCACAGTTATTTCAGCGTGTTTAGCTGCTAATAAAAAGCGCTTAGTAGCGTCGCTACAAAGTGCAATGGTAGATTCAGGTTCATGAAGCATAATAAGGCCTGCTGATCTTTGGTGTTCGCATTGTTTTTAAGGTTAACGTTTTTATTCGCGAAACACGGTTTGGTACAACCTTAGCTAAGCAACACTTATGCCCTGTTTAAGAAACATTGAAAAATAGAAAATGTTAAAGCTGAACAAGCGTAAGGCGCAATAAAACAGAGAGGTTTGTTAAGGGGGGACGTTCTATGTTTACAAATAAAGGATACGAGGCACGGCAAGTAAATCAGTTCAGGAAGAATGCGTTGCGCCAAAATGGTGCAACGCTGCGAAGTTCAAAATAAAGTAGTTTATGGGGTAGTCTGGTAAACTAGTTTCTTACTACGCGAAGAAACCATCCCACGAAAAGTGAAATTAAGAAGCCAAAAAATGCGATCATGGTCGTAATGGTAAGCATTTGCCCCGAAAAATCAGCATTTTCACCAGTATGCTCGCTAACTAGCATGCCTGAGGCTTGAAAAATGAAAAGTGCTGCAACGGAAAACAATAAAATAACCGCGGTGGACACAATGGTCGCCTTCCAATACGCCTTAGGTGACATCCAATGAATTGCGCCAGCCACTAGCACACACAAAATAGTAAGAATATAAGGTACCACTTTAACTCCTCGTAGAATCGGGGCCATGTTTGTAAGCCGCAGTTTATCATTAGCCCGCAGCGCCAGAAAGCGAGATGGGCCTACTGACATCGTGAACTAAAAACCTTAATACGATGCCATGTGCAGCGCCATTTGTCAGCATGTGCCACTAAATAAAGCACTAAGGAAAAGTAAAGACTAACTTTCAACAAAGCCCCTTTTGATGTGTTGAAAGAAACGCTTAATATGAAAAAAGCCAAGTTCTAACTTGCGCTCGTAACAATCTATTAAAAGATTTTAAGTATCAATGGTGATAGAATCGCCGAAAAATTCTCCTACCTACTGGGTGTTCTGCTATTTCGCAGCATACGCCACGGTGGGTTATTGTGTTTAACATCTTAGCTTCTGAGAGAACATGTTCGATTTAATTAACAGTAAAGACAGCAACGTTAAAAATGACGTGCTATCAGGTATTACCGTGGCGCTAGCATTGGTCCCTGAAGCCGTGGCATTCGCATTCGTAGCAGGCGTTGAGCCAATGATAGGTCTGTATGCGGCCTTCATGATGGGCCTAATTACTTCTGCTATCGGCGGTCGTCCGGGAATGATTTCTGGTGCCACAGGTGCCATGGCGGTTGTTATGGTGGCATTGGTTGCTCAACACGGGGTGCAGTACCTATTTGCTGCGGTTATCCTCGCGGGCTTGCTACAAATAATGTGCGGTATATTCAAGCTTGGGAAATTCATACGACTGGTACCGTACCCAGTAATGCTGGGCTTTGTGAACGGGCTGGCTATTGTTATTTTCCTTGCGCAGTTAGGCCAGTTTAAAGTGACTAACGCTGCAGGTGAGTTGCAGTGGATGGAAGGTACACTTCTTTACTGGATGCTGGGATTAGTGGCGCTAACTATGGCCATTATTTACTTGCTTCCTAAGCTTACAAAAGCTGTACCAGCGTCGCTTGTTGCCATTGTAACAGTAACGTTGCTAGTACACGGCCTTGATTTAGAAGCACGTACGGTTATCGACTTTGTTCGCGACCTACTTCCTGCAGACCAGCGTGATACCGCAACGTTAGCGGGTGAGCTTCCAAGTTTTGCCATTCCTATGGTGCCGTTTACCTGGGAAACCTTCATGATTGTTTTGCCTACCTCTATCATTCTTTGCTTAGTAGGTTTAATTGAATCGCTACTTACGCTATCGCTTATTGATGAAATGACAGATACCCGTGGCCGCGGCAACAAAGAATGTGTGGGTCAAGGCGTAGCAAATACCGTGAACGGCTTCTTTGGCGGCATGGGCGGTTGTGCCATGATTGGCCAAAGCATGATTAATATTAATTCTGGTGGGCGTGGTCGCTTGTCAGGTATTACTGCAGCAGTCGTACTGTTAGGTTTCATTCTATTCGCTGCACCGCTGATTGAAATGATTCCGCTAGCTGCGCTTGTTGGGGTTATGTTTGTTGTGGTTATCGCTACCTTTGAGTGGGCGTCGTTCAGAATTATTCGCGGCGTAAACAAAGAAGATGCGTTTGTATTGTTCCTAGTAACCGGTGTTACGGTTATTGCTGACCTTGCAATTGCTGTGGTTGTTGGGGTTATCGTTTCGGCTCTTGTGTTTGCATGGAAACACGCGCGCCACATTGAAGCAAAATCGCATATCGATAACGACGGTTGGAAAGTGTATGAGCTTGATGGCCCTTTATTCTTTGGTTCGGTATCTCATTTCAAAGATTTGTTTGATATTACCAACGACCCTGAAGATGTAGTTATTGACTTTAAAGACTCTCGCATTTGGGATTCGTCAGGTATCGATGCGCTAGACACGCTTGCCGACAAGTACGAAGAGCAGGGTAAGAAGTTACACATTCGTCATATTAGCGATGAGTGTCGATCGCTTCTTCGCAAAGCAGACAAGTTCGTTGAAATTAACGTGGTTGAAGACCCTCGTTACCGAGTAGCAACCGACAAGCTCGCGTAATGTGAAGCTTGGGCGTTGGTCTTCATTTTAAACTCTGCACCAAGTGAACACAGTTTTGCGTTTGTTTGGTGCAATTGTGAAGTGTTGAAAAAGCTCTTTTGGGATTAAGTTTAATAAAAACATGTTCTTACGGTTTTGGCACTGAACTTGGATAGCTACATAGGTAATTAGGTAAAGTGTGTTTTGGTGATTTCTGTCAATCACTAAAAATCGTGTGATTAATAACACTCCGTAAAATGTGTTAGTCAATTTAAAAAATTGGCAAAATAGGCAACGAAGCCCGCATCAACGCAAGTTGAAGCGGGCTTTTTTTTGTCCCGAAAAAAGGGGAATACAATGACTTCATTGGACTCAAAAACGCATATTGTTGTCGTAGGCAACGGCATGGTGGGGCATCATTTTGTTGAGCAGCTTCACCAAAGCGACGCCAATGTAGAAATAACCGTTTTATGTGGCGAGTCTCGCCTCGCTTACGACCGCGTATATTTGTCATCATTTTTTAGCGGCGCGAGTGCTGACGACCTAGCGCTTACCACGCCTCAACAATATGCACAGTGGGGTGTGAATGTCGTTACCAATGCAATAGTAACAGACATTGACCGCAGCAATAATAATGTAACGACCTCAGAAGGGCAGGTGTTTAGCTATGATAAATTAATACTGGCGACAGGTTCCTACCCATTTGTTCCCCCTATTCCAGGCAATGACCAAGAGCACTGCTTAGTATACCGAACCATTGACGACTTACTTGCCATTGAAGCATCTGCTGCAGTGAGCAAGGTAGGTGTTGTTGTTGGTGGCGGCCTGCTGGGTTTGGAAGCGGCAAACGCATTAAAGCAAGCTGGTCTAGATACGCATGTGGTTGAGTTTGCACCCCAGCTTATGGCCGTACAGCTAGATCAGGCTGGTGGCTCTGTACTGAAAGACAAAATTGAAGCATTAGGCGTAACCGTTCACACACAAAAGGCCACCCAAACCATAGGAGCGGGTGAAACATGTCGCTACAAAATGGTATTTGCCGACGGTACGGCATTAGAAACTGACATGATTTTATTTTCTGCTGGTATTCGCCCATCTGATCAGCTTGGTAGAAAGTCTTCCCTCACACTTGGCGAGCGTGGTGGTATTGTTGTTGATAACCACTGTGTTACGTCTGATCCGAATATCTACGCTGTAGGCGAGTGTGCGTTGTGGGACAACAAAATCTTTGGCCTTGTTGCACCTGGTTACACCATGGCACGCACGGCAGTTAGTCACCTAATCGGTGGAGATGCCGAGTTCACAGGTGCGGATATGAGCACCAAATTAAAATTAATGGGCGTTGAAGTGGGTTCAATTGGCGACGCCCACGAACGCACGGCAGGTGCACTTAGCTACACGTATTTAAATCAGCCTGAAGGCGTGTATAAAAAGCTGGTGGTAGATAGCGACCAAAAGCACGTGATTGGGGCCGTACTTGTTGGTGATACCAGCGACTACGACACGCTTTTACAATATGCGTTAAACAGCATTGAGCTACCAGAGCACCCAGAAAGTCTTATCCTTCCCTCATCAATTGCAGCGCCTGCGTTAGGAGCAGATGCACTACCAGAAACTGCATCTATTTGTTCATGCTTAAATGTATCAAAGGGCGACATTGTTTCAGCTATTGAAGGTGGTTGTTGCAGCGTGGCAGATGTGAAAGGCGAAACCAAAGCGAGTACGGGCTGTGGCGGCTGTGCAGCTCTACTTAAAAACGTGGTAGATAGCGAACTTGAAAAGCGCGGCGTAGAAGTATCAAAAGCAATTTGTGAACACTTCAACTATACCCGACAAGAGCTATTTCACATTGTGAAAGTTAACGGTATTCGCACGTTTGATGACCTGCTAGAACAGCACGGCGAAGGTTTAGGCTGTGAAGTGTGTAAACCTACAGTGGGCTCCATTCTAGCGTCAGTTTACAACGATTATATTCTGAACGCGTCAAACCTTCCGCTGCAAGACACTAATGATATTTACCTTGGCAATATGCAAAAAGACGGTACGTACTCGGTTGTGCCGCGCGTACCCGGTGGTGAAATTACGCCGGAAAAACTGATTTTGCTAGGTGAAGTCGCCAAAGAATACAACTTGTATACCAAGATAACGGGTGGTCAACGTATCGATTTATTTGGCGCCCGTGTGGAGCACCTTCCTGATATTTGGGAAAAGCTTGTCGCTGGCGGTTTCGAAACTGGCCATGCCTATGCAAAAGCGTTACGTACTGTGAAGTCCTGTGTTGGAAGTACCTGGTGTCGCTATGGTGTACAAGACTCTGTAGGCACTGCTATCGATTTAGAAAATCGTTACAAAGGCTTGCGCGCGCCGCATAAAATTAAGTTCGCTGTGTCAGGGTGTACGCGTGAATGCGCCGAAGCCCAAAGCAAAGACATTGGTGTTATTGCTACCGAGCAAGGTTGGAACCTTTACGTATGTGGTAATGGTGGAATGAAGCCTCGTCATGCCGATCTTTTCGCGACCGACCTAGACACTGAAACCCTTATCAAATACATCGATCGTGTGTTGATGTTTTACGTTAAAACCGCCGATCGCTTACAGCGCACGTCGGTGTGGATGGACAATTTAGAAGGTGGTTTAGCGTATCTACAAGATGTCGTAATAAACGACGCACTGGGCATTAATGCTGAACTTGAAGCACAAATGGATGACGTGGTTGATGCATATCAGTGCGAATGGAAAACCACCATTGAAAACCCTGAGTCGCGCAAGCGTTTCCGTCAGTTTGTTAACAGTAATGCAAGCGATACCAACATCCAATTCGTTTCAGAGCGCGGTCAAGTTCGCCCTGCTACAGACGCGGAAAAAGTGGCTGGGAAAGACCAGTTCATTCCTGTCTCTATGGTGTAGCAACTGACTTTTCAACCTATTAGGAGAAACACATTATGGCAGCTTCGCAAAACGCACTAGCGTCAGAACAACAAGCCGTGCAATGGCACTATGTATGTGAGACGAGTGACTTGGTAACCAATAGCGGAGTGTGTGCCCTTGTTGATTCGCAGCAGGTGGCTATCTTCTGCTTGAAAATAAAAGGTGAACTTCAAGTTTTTGCTATTAGTAATTACGACCCTATCGGCAAAGCTAACGTGTTATACCGTGGACTTTTAGGGTCGATAGGCGGCGCTCCTGTTGTGGCATCGCCGTTGTATAAAGAACATTACTTTTTAGAAAGCGGCCTGTGCAAAGAGCACGATGACGTGTCGGTGACGGCATACCCTGTGAAGGTAGAGGGCGATAAAGTTTTTATTGGCAACGAAGGAAGCGGCGTTTAATAACAAAGTCGTCCAAGTGTAAGGCCTTCAGTCAACACGGCTTTCACATGCTTTGAAAACGAAAAAGGTAATGAAATGAATATGGCTACACGACAACCCAACATGATGTCTGAACAACTAAGACAAACAACGTGCCCTTACTGCGGCGTGGGTTGCGGTGTAGATGTTAGTTGCAACGTAAGCACGCGTGCCATAATCCTGGACACTGTTAAAGGCACGCCAGAGCATCCCGCCAATTATGGTAGATTGTGTGTTAAAGGAACAAACCTGCTTGAGACAAACGACCTTTATGGGCGTTTGCTTCACCCAACCATGGCAGGTCAATCGGTGGATTGGGACACGGCCACCGATGTAATTGCGGAAAAAATCACGTCTACCATTTCGCAGTATGGCGCGGATGCCGTTGCTTTTTATGTGTCAGGACAACTTCTAACAGAAGACTACTATATTGCCAATAAGCTGATGAAAGGCTTCATCGGCAGTGCAAATATTGATACCAACTCTCGCCTTTGTATGTCATCAGCAGTGGCTGCTTACAAGCGTGCATTCGGTGAAGATGTGGTGCCTTGCGATTACACTGACTTAGAGTGCACAGACTTGTTAGTGATCACTGGCAGTAATACAGCGTGGGCGCACCCTGTGCTTTTCCAGCGCATTCAGCGAGCGAAGCTGAAGAACCCGAACATGAAGGTGATTGTTGTTGACCCGCGCAAAACAGAAACCTGTACCATTGCCGATTTACATCTTCCCATAAAACCCGGTAGCGACGTGGCGCTTTTTAACGGTTTACTTAGCTATGCAAATGCACAAGGTAGAATAGACAGGGCTTGTGTGAACGCCTTTGCCGACGGATTAGAAGATGCAATTGAAAGTGCAAATACGCTAACGCTTAGTGACGTTGCAGATATTTGCGATGTCGACATAAATGGTATTAAGGCCTTTTTTGATGCGTTTTGCACAGCCACTACCGCTATTACCTTTTATTCCATGGGGGTGAACCAGTCTTCCGCTGGGGTAGATAAAGCCCAAGCCATCATTAATTGTCATTTAGCAACCGACTTAATTGCGAAAGAAGGCTGCGGGCCGTTTTCAATTACAGGTCAACCGAATGCGATGGGAGGCCGTGAAGTGGGCGGGCTGGCAAACATGCTGGCAGCACATATGGACCTTGAAAACGCTTTGCATATTGAGGCGGTCAAAACTTACTGGGATGCTCCTGTTATGCCAAAAGGGCAGGGGCTTAAAGCGGTTGACCTTTTTGAAGCAATTGAGCGTGGTGACGTAAAGTTCATTTGGATAATGGGCACCAACCCTGTGGTAAGTATGCCAAATCGCAGCCAAGTAGAACGCGCACTGTCAAAATGTGACATGGTGGTAGTTTCAGACATTGTTGAATCTAACGACACGCTCACATATGCACACATTGCGCTTCCAGCGACGGGATGGTCAGAAAAAGACGGCACCGTAACCAATTCAGAGCGCCGTATTTCACGCCAACGTGGCATGTTACCCCCGCCAGGTAGTGCAAAACACGATTGGCAAATAATGTGTGATGTCGCCGCTAAAATGGGATTTGCCAAGGCATTTAGCTTTACTCATCCATCGCAAATTTTTTGTGAATATGCTGGGCTTACAGGTTACAAAAATCACGGTAAGCGTCAGCTAGATTTATCGCCGTTACAACACTTAAGTGAAGCTCAATATAACGCACTATCACCACAACAATGGCCGTTTCAGATTATTTATAATGGTGTGAATTCGCCTGCACCTAACAGTAGTCTCAAGACTAGCTTAAGCAGCAAGCGCCCTTTTGAAGATAAGCAGTTTTCAACGCCCAATGGCAAAGCTAAACTGATTCCGGTTGTTTACAAAGCGCCATTGCAGATTACGTCAACGGCCTATCCCTTTGTTGTAAATAGCGGGCGTGCTAGGGATCAGTGGCATACAATGACGCGTACGGGCAAGGCCGCAAAGCTACTTGCTCATATGCCGAGCGCTTATGTTCACATAGCGCCTTATGATGCCGCAGGTTTGCGTGTTGAAAATGGCGATTATGTTTCCCTAGCCAGTGCTGTCTGCAAAGATGTACCAGTAATTTACCCGGTGAAAGTAGATACGGACATGCGCAATGGCGAAGTTTTCATTCCCATTCATTGGTCAGCGCAGTGGGGGTCTCACAGTAAGCTTGGTGCCCTTTACGCCAGCGCCGTTGACCCTATTTCAGGGCAGCCAGAGTTAAAACACGCAGCGGTAGCAATAACACCTGTAAGTTTCGCTACTTATGGACAGGTGTTCATTGCTTCATGTGAAGATGCTAATGAAGCACAGCTAAAAGCGGCGTGTGATTATTGGGCTAAAGTACCGCTTGAAGGCGAGACGCTTGATGTAAGCGCGGCTGCTCGTGCTCAGACCGCCGCGGTTTTTAATATTGCGTCAAACCAAAATCGTCGTGAGTTCACCCAAGTATTTTCACGCCTTACCGATTTGGTGCCAAGTAACGCGGTTGTCTTGCAGTTTTACCACCACAGCTACTCGGTTTTTCTGGCCTTTGTAGACAGTAAGCTGAGCATAGCCATGTTTTTAGGTGAAACACCGTTAAAGGACGAATCGCAATGGGCAGTGCCAAGCGCATGGATTGCCAGTGTGCTTAATACTGAAGTTGATATCGACACACAGCGTATGCTGCTGCAAGGTAAGGTCGACGAGGTATTTTTAAATGGTGACGTGGTGTGCAGCTGTTTCGAAGTGCGCGAAAAAACTATCACAAACGCGTTAAATATGGGCTGCTCATCGGTGACTGAGCTTGGCGAAAAATTAAAGTGCGGTACGAACTGTGGGTCGTGCAAACCCGCCTTGTCTCAGCTTATTGAAAAGCATTTAGTCATTGAAACTCAATCTGTTTAGGAGCGTTAAACTATGTCGTTAGCATCAAGCTGGTCTTTACCGTTTTTGCGCACCTTTTTTAAACCGGTATCTTTCAAAGCAAAGCTTTTTAAAACAAGACTTTTAAAATTTAAGCACTTTAAAAAAGACGCTTCTAACACAGAATTACGTAAGACTGACTTAGCTAACGCGGCATTAGTTAGTACCCACGCTTTTGAAAGCTTAACGAACGTCATTAAAAATACAGCGCCTTCCACTAAAAAAACTAACTACGCGGGTGCTTCAGAAAAAGACACCTATTTGAGCAAGTGGTTTAAGTCACTGAAACGAGAAAGTAAGGCTAAGGGCGAGGGGCAGGTATTCATAGTGGGCGCTGGCCCGGGAGACGCAGAGTTACTTACCTTAAAAGCCCTTCGTTTATTACAGCAAGCCGATATCGTACTTTTCGACGCATTGGTAAGCGAGGAAATTCTTGCGTTAATTCCTTCTTCGGTAGTGAAAGAGTACGTGGGCAAGCGTTGTAAAAAGCACAGTTTTACTCAAGAGGCAATTTGCAAGCGAGTGGTTGAATTGGCAAGCAGCGGTCACAATGTCGTGCGGTTAAAAGGCGGTGACCCAGCCCTATTTGCAAGAACCTGCGAAGAAACCGATGCACTCACAAAATCCAACATCCCTTTTGCAATTGTTCCAGGTATTACGGCGGCGTCGGGCGTGTTTGCTTATACGGGTATACCATTGACCGATAGGCGTTGTGCTCAGTCGGTTAGCTTTATGACAGCGCATTTTAAAGACGTTGACCAATGGCCTGATATGGCCCCTATGGCGCAAAATGTATTAAAACAAACCATGGTGGTTTATATGGGGCTAAGCCGACTTGAAGGTCTTTGCAAAGGCTTAGTTCAACACAAGGTGCCACGTACGTGGCCAGTGGCGGCAATTGAAAATGCTACCTCTGCTCAACAGCGTGTCATAACTGGTGTGCTTGGGGATATTCATAGCAAAGTAGAGGCTGCGAATTTAAGTGGGCCTACGTTACTTATATTTGGAAAGGTGGTAGAGTCTCGTCAACAGGTTAATACACTTCTACTACATCCTTCTAAGCATGCAGCAACCATTTAGTGAATACATAAAAATTATCGGTAAGGGCCAAAAAGGGGGGCGTAGCCTTACCCGAGATGAAGCTTACCACGCCATGAAGATGGTACTGGCGAATGAAATCACAGGTGATCAACGCGGGGCTTTTCTTATGTTGCTTCGCACCCGTGAAGAAACACCTGAAGAAGTGATTGGCTTTGTTGACGCGTGCAGAGAACTCATTGAACCAGAGATTAAAACCCTAGCACCTACGCTCGATATTGGGTGTTATGCAGGAAAGCGTCGTCAATTGCCTTGGTATTTATTAGCGGTCGCTGTGCTGGTTAATAATGGTTATTCAATTATGCTACACGGCGCTCACGAACCTGGCTCTGGACGCCTTTACGCTAGTATAGCGTTACCCCAGCTAGGCTTACCTGAAGTTAAAAGCATTTCAGAAGCAAAACAGCAGCTTACTGATAAGGGTGTTACTTACCTAGATTTGTCGTATTTGCTACCCGCCCTTGATACCATCATCAAGCTTCGAGAAGTGTTTGGCTTGCGCTCGTGTGCGAACACGCTAGCAAGGCTGTTGAACCCTACGGCAGCCCAGTTTTGCGTTCAAGGTGTTTACCACATGCATCTTGATCACAAGCACTGCCGCGTAAATGAAAACTACCCTTCAATAGACGCACTCTGTTTTCGGGGAGATGGCGGCGACCCTGAAGTAAACGGTGAACGAGAAACTGAGCTATTCATAACTCGAAACGGCAAGACCGACGAGGTAATAATGCCGGTGGTTGCTGATAAATGGGCACTTAAAGATAAAGACATGAACATAAATGACATGCTTGATGTGTGGTCGGGAAAAGCGACTAGCCTTTACGGTGAGCAGGCTGTTTTAAGTACACTTGCAAGCTATCTAGTGCTTCTTCAAAATTGTGATGTAGCCGAAGCGCTTTCTCAAGCTAGACAGCTATGGGCTCAACGCAACAAAAACAGTTTGCCATTTTAGCGCCAAATTCACAGCATGCATTTCTGTGCTGAACACGCCTTTGTATGAAGCACCAGTCCTGCCAATGATGCTTACTTTGGTAAGCATTATCCATTCATTAAAATCGTACTAATAACGTAAACATAGCCTATCGTAGCATTGACTAAATCGTTGCTATACTCATTAATAATATCAACTTTCTTTCCCTAAGCGATGCTATGCGATTTACTGTAAAGCTTATACTTTTTATAGGAACGTTGCTCGCTTTTAAGGTGGGCGATGCGCTAAGTGATGAGCAAGTTTCGTCTGCACAAGAAAGCGTAACCTTCGTGCTGACCGCAGACATGCCTAATATTAGCGACGCTCGTAGCGGCCGATACGCAAACCTGCAAACACTCGTAAAACAACAACGACGAAGTAGCGATACGGTGTTTTTCATCTTCGGTGGTGGCTCAATTGGACCAAGTGCACTGGCTTCATTTGACCGTGGGTCACATATCATAGACATTTTAAACTCACTTGAACCCGACGTGATGGGCGTGACCAAAAGGGAATTTAGCTTTTACGAAGACGAGCTTTCGCTTCGCTCTTATGAGGCCGCTTTTCCCTTAGTTGCCAGTAACGCATTAGATAAGCGTTTTGGTCGCTCTCCTGACGGCCTTCACACATCGGTAATTATTGAGAAAGACCAGTTAACGCTGGGGGTTATTTCTGTTCTTCACGAGCGCGTTATTGAAGAGTATCAGCTATCTGATATATCGATAACACCCCCTCAAAAAGCTATAATGGAGGAGTCTAAACTGCTGCGTCAGCAGGGAGTAGATATTATATTACTTCATTATTCTTATCCCTTCCGATTTATCAACAGCATGCTCAATAAGCGTGTTATCGATGTTGCGTTTATAACAGATAGCCGCATTGAAGAAGAAAGCCTTTTCGAATCTACTCGCCACCCCAATAATATGGTGCTTACTCAACAAGGAACCGCAATTATTGCGAGCTTCAAAAAGGATATCGCATGGAAAGCGGTTTCTTATGTTGAACAGCCTCTAGATGAAATTACCACCGACGCACAGATAGACCAGCAGCTAATAGAATATGAAGCGCGGCTTAAGCGCCTGCTCAATATTCAAATAGGCGAGTGGAAAGTTGATGTGTCGACAAGGCGAAATAAGGTTAGAAGTGAGGAGAGTCCGTTTGTCAATTTTGTAACCGACGCCATAAAACGGTATGCCAATACAGACATTGCGCTTATAAACGGCGGGAGCATAAGAGGCGATAAGTCTTATACTTCTGAGTCGCCTATCACCCGGCAAGACGTTATCATTGAATTGCCTTTTCGCTCACATGTTGTTTCATTGGAAATGACTGGGGCCCAAATTATTCAAGCGCTCGAAGAAGGACTTTCTCAATACCAAAGCTTAAAAGGCGGGTTCCCCCATGTTTCTGGTATGTCGTACACCTTCGATTCTACGGCTAAAGCTTTTCAGCGTGTAAAGAAAGTTACAATAAATGGTCGGTCAATAGATAGAACGAAGCTCTATTCGCTTGCAACAAGTAATTTTCTTGCTAATGGAGGTGATGGTTATTATGCCTTAAAAAACTCCCAGCGTCGTAATGCGCAAAGTACTAGGCCTCCACAAATTTCTGATCTAGTCATGCAAGCGATTGTTGAGCAATACGATATAAAGCCCACTGTGAACAATCGCATACGCGATGTTTCAAGAGACGGGAAGTAATATGCAGCACAAGAAAAAGACCCTTTTTCTTTTCATTATTGCTCAAGGCAGTGTGATGGGCTTTTTCTTACTTATCCTTTTGCTATCTTTACTTCGGTTAAATGATGTAAAAGAAGTGCTTGATGATGTTACTTCTTCTTCAATTCCAACACTTAATCAGGCCACTGAGATTACGCGGGAAGTTCAACATCTTATTTCTTTAACTGCGCAATTGACATCATCTGAAAACCAGTCATCCCGACGTATCGTAAAAAGCCAGCTAGATGAAACCATAGAGCGGTTGAACTCTCCTTATTTAAGCCTTGAACACGGTGATAAGTATCTAGCAACGCAGTTAAAAGTACTTGCGCAGGAACTCGAGGAGCTCGATACACTTGTTCGTCAGCAAATTGATTTGGAAAAAGAAATGCGGGTAGAAAGGGAAGTGCTTTTTAGCTACCTCAACGACGTATTTATTGGCAGCCATTCACAGTATCCCAAGCTACAGTCTTCACAAGTACTTATTCCCGTCATCTTGCAAATCGCGCAGGTAAATCAACAATTTCAACTGCACGAATTGCGAAAGTTAGAAGGCAATATTGAAAAGAGTATTCAAGCTCTTCGCGAAGCGTCTATACAAGATAAACTTAGCGATGAACTGGTGACTGTGCTTGAGGAAGGGGTTCTCGGTCAGGAGGGAATGATAGATAAACAAGCTAATGTAATGCGCACTCGCGGTCGTTCTCGCGGAAGAGGAAGCTTCGTAGAGCATTTAGCACAAGAGGTAGCATCAAATATAGAATTTAGGGCGTCTTCGATAACAAAAGGTACGTCAGAGTATGCTTCTTCTACTAATAAAGCGGTGTCTGAGCAAATAACACTGTCGCTTGGCCTGTCGCTGGTAGTAATGACAATATGCTGTGCCATTATATTCTATATCTATAAGCGAATCATTCTGAGGCTTATAGCGCTAACGAATATGGTAGAAACTAACAGCGATGAAGTTGCTTCTTTTGAGGGGAGTGATGAAATTTCTAGGTTGGCTAAAACTTTTGCGCTGTATTTTGAAAGGGTAAAAAGCCAAGAAACAGAGCTTATTCGGCTATCGCTCAGCGATCCATTGACAAATATTCCCAATCGACGTGCTTTCGAAATGGAAATGGAAAAGGCAATCGCTTTATCGAAGCGATACGGCTGGTCTTTGACAATGGTTATTTTAGATATCGATAACTTTAAGTCGTACAACGATAATTATGGACACCTCAAAGGTGATGAATGCCTCAAAGCTGTGGCAGAAGGATTGAACGAAGTTATCACAAGAAATACTGATTTTTGTGCGCGTTATGGTGGAGAGGAATTTGTTGCCATACTGCCTAATACTGACGCCGTTGGGGCGAAAGTTAAAGCTGAAGAAATTAGGGAAACCATTGAAGGGCTGGGCATTGAGCATGTTAAAAGCAGTATTTCAGGGGTGGTGACGGCGAGCCTAGGCGTGGCAACCTTTAACTTCGAAAACCGCAAAAATTGGACATTAACTTCAATTTTGAACACTGCAGACAAGGCCCTTTATGATGCAAAGACCGAAGGGCGAAATCGATGCGTTTTTGCTTCCAAACCTTAATTGCAGATAACGCATCTAGGCGATGAGGTACACACCATTTCGACGTTGCATTCGTGTAGCGCCCCGAAAACCACGACTTTATTTTGAAATTCGCCAATAAACCTTTTTTCCTCTGCTATCTTTAATCAAATCAAGAAAAAATCGCATGTCGTTTCATACCACAAATAGTAATGCCAATTGATGCGCCTTTGGTCCATCACGCGTGGATAAATACGCCTCTTATAAGGTGCTTGCTACAGACAATAAATGAAACGAAGTTCATAAGGAGCGTATGATGTTTTTCAGAAACAACGAGTTGATGGCAGAAAATCAGCGGTTAGTGAGGGAGCTTAAAGCGTACCAGACAGTTCAGGAAGAACTGCGTGAGGAAATGTTATTCATTGAGTTAAGTGCAGATGGGCGAGTTTCTGCAACGAATAATTTGTACGCACAGGCAACGGGGTTCAAGATTGAAAACATCAAGGGTAAAACGCTAGAAAGTTTACTGAATCCAAAGTCGCTTAAAAAGACCGACACACAAAATATGCTAAGTGCTGTAAACAAACACCGTCATTGGCATGGTGCTGTTAGCTTCTTAAACCCCAAAGGGCAAGAAATTTGGGTTAGAGGAATAATTCAACCTGTTGAAGATACACAGGGGAACGTTAAGCACATCGCTTTCTACATGGCTGAGCAGACCCGGAATATAACTTACAGTAACGAGTTACGTGACATGATTGCGGCGCTTCATCGCTCTTCCGCTGTCATCGAATTTAACTTGGATGGCACTATCATAAAAGCCAACGACAACTTTTTACAGGGAATGGGATACACCTTAGATCAAATTGTGGGCAAACATCACCGCATGTTTTGTACACAGCAAGAAGCGAATTCGGAGGAGTACAAAAACTTTTGGCGCGAATTAGCGCAAGGTCAACTTGCATCTGGGCGATTCAAGCGACTTGACAGCAGAGGAAACGATGTTTGGTTAGAGGCATCATACAACCCAATTAGAGATGAGTCGGGGAAACTCTACAAGGTGGTAAAGTTTGCAACGGTAATCACAGAGCAGATGCAAAGAGAGGTCGCTATTTCTGAGGCAGCTAACGTCGCTTTTAAGATCTCACAAGAAACGGGTGAACAAGCGCGAAAAAGTAACCAAGTGCTAGACGCTACCGTAAAAGCCATGACTGAACTGACTGTGCAAATGAAAAGTGCCAGTCAGGGTATTAAAGATTTGGAAGAGCAGTCACAAAAAGTAGCAGATCTTGTAAAGAGCATTAGTGGTATTGCCGACCAAACTAACTTACTTGCGCTAAATGCTGCTATTGAAGCTGCTCGCGCTGGCGACCAAGGACGAGGTTTTGCCGTGGTTGCGGATGAGGTAAGGCAGCTGGCATCTCGTACAAGCAGCACCACAGAAGAAATTGTAAACGTTGTGGTAGAAAACAGAAAGCTTACAGAAAATGCAGTGCATTTAATTGAGGCGGGACAAGATAAAGCACGCGAAGCTTTGGAATATTCCACTCAATCGGGGACAGCTATTGGGGAAATTCAAAGTGGAGCAGATAAGATCGTCAATGCAATAGGTCAGTTCACTAAACGTTTATAGCTAACTAGTTGTGTTAACATATTGTAAAAAAAGGAATCAAACTAATTTTGACAGAAACTACAACGAAATTTTAGGTGTTTTAAAGCGCACCATGCGAGAACATTCCCCCTGTTTTGGTGCACGAAGTCACATTTATGTTCTTTCTTTTTGAGTTGGGATTCTTCTTTTTATGGAAAATTCAATGGCTTACGATTATGGCATGATGAGTGCTATCTATCTGCGTGTGCTCTGAAGCAAATTCGTACAATAACGAATGTGCTTTATCTAAAGCATCAAGGCAAGACACAATTTACATAACTAATATGTCATTGTGGACTGCACATCACTACCATGAACAAAAAATAGGATTAGCGAAGAGCGGTATGGAAGCTTCGACATCTTCTTTCTTGGCAAGTGAATAATAATAAAAAACGGTTTAAAAAGCCTAGAGCTTGAGATAAATCATCTCTCAGATATGAGGTGTGTGAGCGGGAATTCCTGACTTACCATTAACAATTTGAAGCGTTTGTAAGAACTCCGATATTACAAACACGGCAACGAAGCCCACCATGCTCGACGGTAAACGTCGAACGCTGGTGGGTTTTTTTTTGGCTACGAGGAACACGTATGACTGGGTTAAAGACAACATCATTACTAAAGCGCTTTCGAACAGTAGGCGCTGGAGTATGCGCGGCAGTTGCCGTATCGATAGCGAGTTTTTCAGCTAGCGTTGCAGCACAAGCGCCTGCAGTGGGCTGGCCAGAAAAAGAAGAGCTCAAATTTGGTTTTATAAAACTCACCGACATGGCACCACTGGCGATTGCCTATGAGAAAGGCTTCTTCGAAGACGAAGGGCTTTACGTTACGTTAGAAGCGCAGGCTAACTGGAAAGTGCTATTAGATCGCGTTATTGACGGCCAGTTAGATGGTGCGCATATGCTTGCGGGTCAGCCTTTAGGCGCGACAATTGGCTTTGGTACTGAATCTCATGTTGTCACCGCATTTAGTATGGACCTCAACGGTAATGGCATAACGGTTTCGAATGAAATCTGGGAGAAAATGAAAGCATATATCCCTGAAGAAAATGGTAAACCCGTACATCCCATTAAAGCAGATTACTTAAAGCCTGTAGTTGATGAATATCGCAATGCTGGAAAGCCGTTTAACATGGGCATGGTCTTCCCAGTTTCCACCCACAACTACGAGCTTCGCTATTGGTTAGCGGCAGGTGGTATTCACCCGGGCTATTATGCGCCGCACAAAGGTGATACTGCAGGTCAGATAGACGCTCAAGCGCTTCTTTCGGTTACGCCGCCTCCACAAATGCCAGCCACCATGGAAGCCGGCACCATTTACGGCTATTGCGTGGGTGAGCCATGGAATCAACAGGCTGTATTTAAAGGCATTGGTGTTCCAGTGATCACAGATTATGAGATTTGGAAAAACAACCCTGAAAAGGTATTTGGTGTTAGCCAAGGCTGGGCTGATAAATACCCCAATACGCATATTCGCGTGGTTAAGGCACTAATTCGTGCAGCAATGTGGCTTGATGAAAACAACAATGCCAACCGACCAGAGGCAGTGAAAATCCTGGCAAAAAGCAACTATGTCGGTGCAGATGAAGACGTACTTGCAAACAGCATGACGGGCACGTTTGAGTACGAAAAGGGCGATAAGCGCGACGTGCCAGACTTTAACGTGTTCTTCAGATACAACGCGACTTATCCGTATTACAGCGATGCAATTTGGTATCTCACACAAATGCGTAGATGGGGCCAAATTTCTGAAGCCAAGTCTGACGACTGGTACAAAGAAACTGCGAAAAAAGTGTACAAACCAAAAGTATATGCACAGGCTGCCATGGCGCTAATTGCTGAAGGTAAAGCCAAAGCTTCAGATTTCCCAGAGTTTGCCACAGAAACAGGTTACAAGCCTGCGCAAAGCGAATTCATCGACGGTGTAACGTTTGACGGAAGTAAGCCAAATGCATACCTAGAGCAATTCAATATTGGCCTAAAAGGTGACACTGTTCTTTAAGTGTCTAAGTTGATTGCCCCGTTGAAGCCTTAAATGCAACGGGGCGCTAATGCGCAATAGCGCTTAATAAGTGTCAGGAGCAAGCAATGAGCAAGATGACAACCATTCTTCGCCTTCCATCATCGCCATCAAACGCTAACTCAATGGCTAGCCGTTTGTATCAATCAGCACCTGCGTTGCTGCTGCCCGTCATCGGTTTGCTAATGTTCTTGGCTATTTGGAATGGCGTAGCAAAAAGTATCGACACCTCGCTAGGTCAATTTCCCGGCCCAGCGCAAGTATTCGAACAGGCGGGCGCATTAATTAACGAGCACGTTGCACAAAGAGAAAAAGCAGAGGCATTCTACGAACGCCAAGAAGCGAGAAATGCAGCGCGCGTAGCGCAAGACCCAACGTATACCCCTAAAATTAGAGAGTTTACTGGCGCTCCCACTTTCTTTGATCAGATATGGACCAGCCTGTATACCGTTATGGTCGGCTTTTTCATTGCCTCAGTGGTTGCTGTACCCGTGGGGATTATGTGCGGACTAAGTAAGTCGGCGTACACAGCAATTAACCCTTTAATTCAATTGTTTAAACCTGTGTCTCCATTAGCTTGGCTGCCTTTGGTTACCATGGTAGTGAGTGCACTTTATGTCAGTGAAGACCCTGCATTCTCAAAGTCTTTTGTTACCTCTGCGTTTACTGTTTCTCTTTGCTGTCTATGGCCAACCCTTATCAATACGGCTGTGGGTGTCTCGAACATCGATAAAGATTTAATAAACGTGAGTAAAGTGTTACGTCTTACACCGTTCGCTCATCTTACCAAGATTGTTTTACCTTCATCTATTCCAATGATTTTTACCGGCCTTCGTTTGTCTCTTGGCATTGGTTGGATGGTACTGATCGCCGCTGAAATGCTTGCGCAAAATCCAGGTTTAGGAAAGTTTGTGTGGGACGAGTTTCAAAACGGAAGTTCAGAGTCATTGGCAAGAATTATGGTTGCGGTTCTTACCATCGGTGCCATCGGCTTTGTACTAGACCGCTTAATGTTATCAATTCAGCGAGCTGTAAGCTGGGACAAGTCAAGCGTACTTCGCTAATTTTGAGGAGAATTTTATGCACACTAAACACTTAGAGTTAGAACAAGTTGGTATTGACTTTCCTACACCCAAAGGGCCATTCACTGCGCTACAAGATGTGAATCTTAAAATTGCCAAGGGCGAGTTTGTTTCGCTTATTGGGCACTCTGGCTGCGGTAAGTCGACGGTATTGAATATTGTTGCAGGCCTTCATCAAGCTACCACAGGTGGTGTGATATTAGATGGCGCAGAAGTTAAACAACCTGGTCCAGAGCGTGCTGTTGTGTTTCAGAATCACTCGTTATTACCTTGGCTCTCCGTTTACAAAAATGTTGAGCTGGCAGTGAAATCTACCATGCGTGGCAAGAGTAAAAGCGAGATGCGAGACTGGATTATGCACAACTTAGAACTTGTGCATATGACTCACGCCCTCGATAAACTACCCAGCGAAATCTCTGGTGGTATGAAGCAGCGAGTTGGGATTGCTCGCGCTTTGGCTATGGAGCCCAAAGTACTGTTAATGGATGAGCCTTTTGGTGCTTTGGATGCACTCACTCGTGCCCACCTTCAAGACTCACTGATGGAGATCCATGCCGACCTTGGTAACACAGTTATTATGATTACCCACGATGTGGATGAAGCGGTGCTGCTATCAGATCGCATTGTAATGATGAACAATGGCCCAGCTGCAACTATCGGTGAAATATTAAACATTGCGTTGCCACGTCCTCGCGACAGGTTAGCGCTAGCTGATAACAAGCAATATAACCACTACCGACATGAAGTATTAACCTTCCTCTACGATAAGCAGAAAAAGGTAGAAACGGTCACATCGAGAGTGAGTCAATCAAGTTCCACAGGCACGCGAGCCGAGCAGCAGCAACATAATAGTAATGAGGTGAATTCTGAAAAAAAAGACGCTAAGAATTCAGATGCCGCCTAACACTATCGGCACCTGAGCCCAGCGGTAGCTTAACCGCCTTCCAAATACAACACACACTTTTCAACTGGCATTTCGGTGCCAGACGGGAAAGTGTTGACCAAAAGAAATTAAAATCGATAGGGAAAACACATGAGCACGTTACGAAACTTTAGCATTAAGATGCTAGCGGCATCTGTATTGTCGGTATTGGGTACAAGCGCCATGGCGGATGATATTCATAGCGCATTAAGCAACTCAAAAGCATGGGCAGAACTTAATTTACGCTACGAGACTGCCGAGGAAGATAACGCACTGGAAGATGCCAGCGCACTTACGTTGCGCACACGTATTGGCTTTAGCTCGGGTAGCGTTAATGGTTTTTCATTTACCGCAGAGGCAGAAGACAGTCGCATTGTTCTGGGCCAGGATGAGTTCACCGTGGGGCCGACTGGATTTAATGTTGGCGAATACTCGGTCATTGCAGATCCTGAAACGACAGAAGTTGATCAAGCGTTTATTCAATATAAAGCAGATAAGTTTACGGGCCGACTTGGACGTCAGGTAATTGCTTTGGACGACCATCGTTTTATTGGTCACGTTGGATGGCGTCAAGACCGTCAGACATTTGATGCTATAAGCGCTAAATATAACCTAAGTGATAATTTAGAGCTGTTTTATAGCTATATGTACAAGAGAAATCGTATTTTTGCTGAAGCGGCAGATTTAGATTCAAAAGACCATATTGTCCATGCCAGCTATATGTCAAAAGTGGGTAAATTTGTGGGCTATGCCTATTTGTTGGAAGTGGATAACGACACAGACAATGCGTTAGATACTTACGGAATGAGCTACGACGGAAAAGCGAAAGGAGAGGGCGTTAGCTGGGCCTATGGTGGCGAGTATGCTATTCAATCTAGTGAGGCTGGGTCGGGTGAAACCGCAACAGACTTCGACGCGTCTTACCTTAATGCTTATGTCGCAGCAACGATTTCAGGTATTACAGCGAAAATAGATTATGAGATATTGGGCTCTGACGATGGGCTTTACGGGTTCGCTACGCCGCTTGCAACGCTGCACAAGTTCAATGGTTGGGCAGATCTTTTCTTAAAAACGCCAGAGCAAGGCCTTAAAGACTTAAGGGTGTCGTTGTCTGGCGGTTTGGCCGGAGGTAAATGGCTGCTGGCGTACCACGATTTCTCAGCAGACGAGAGCAGTAATGGTATTGACGACCTTGGTAGTGAAATTAACGCTCAGTATACGAAGAAGTTTGCAGGAAAATATAATTTCGGAATTAAGTATGGTACTTATGATTCAGGCGATACAAAGGTAGATACCAACCGCTTCTGGATGTGGATTGGAACACGTTTTTAACGCGAGTGCCGCTAGGCTATATCAATAAAGAGAAAATGACTGGCTGAGTCACTATTGACTTAGCCAGCCCTTCTCAGCAGCAATATTCAGCTGCTGCATCACGTAATCCCAAAGCGCTGGTGCACAAGACTTTAGATGTACATTTCGTTTTTCAATTTTTTCTCTTGCTATACCGTGGCGTTTCCAACTGCCGCCGTTGTCTTTCATGTTTTGAAACACAGGCAGTACGCGGTCCATAGATTTAGCAAATTCGGCATCTGCTGTTTCCGCGGCCTCAAACTCAAGCCATAGCGCAAGCATCTCGCTATCTAAAGGCGATGGCAACAAGCCAAAGATTCGTTTAGCGGCAGCGACTTCTTTTTCGGCCTGGGCCTCGTGGTCGTTTTGATGGTTAAACGCAAACATGTCGCCGGCATCTATTTCAACTACATCGTGAATAAGGATCATGCGAATAACACGGGCTACATCAATAGGTTTTACAGCATATTGGCTTAGCATGTTAGCCATTAATGCTACATGCCAGCTGTGTTCAGCAGAGTTTTCTTGACGATAGTTTTCACAGGGAAGGGTAATCTGCCTTTTAACGGCTTTTAAATGATCAAGCTCACAAATAAAGTCAGCAAAATCGCTTACTGCGTGCATGAGGTCTCCAAGGAATAAAAATGGGCGCCCGGGCGCCCATTGCGGTGTATGTGAATAACTTACCTGTGTGGAAAATTATTTTTGTTCAGATAGCCAAACAATCAAATCAGCAATGTCATCGAATGTCATATCGGCAGTGAACGTTGGCTGGTATTTACCGTTGATAATAAACGTAGGTACGCCAGTTAAGTGCTCGCGGTACGCTTCAATTTGCTGTTGGTTTTTACGAACCATACTGTTAACGCCAAAGCTGTTTGCTAGCTTATCAAACTCTTCACCGTCAACACCGTTAACAACGAAGATATTGCGAAGGTCTTTTAAACCGGTAATCGATGCACGTTGTTTGTGGATATAGTTGAATATTGCTGCGTTCATAGCATCTTCTTGCTTAAGCGCGCGAGCAATAAGCATTGCTTTAGTTGCATCGTCTTGAACATCAGGACCAGTAAAGCGCATGAAGTTCACATGTACTTTGTTGAACTTAGTAGCGTCGCTTTTCTTCTCTTTTATTTGTGCAACGATGGGCTCAAACTGGAAGCAATGTGGGCACCAAAATGAGAAATATTCATTAATTACTGGCTTATCGGTGGCTTCTTTATCTAGTACGTTGTAATGCGTACCTTCTTTCCATTTAGACGCTGACTCTTGAGCGCAGGCTGTTAAAGGCAAAAGCATTGCCATGACAAACATTACTGCTAATTTTTTCATGGAATATAATCCTATGTTTAAAAAATATTATCGATGGTGAGATTATCACAGGCTTGTTCGCTTAACTAGGACCTGTTGTTCTTCAATGTCTTAGTACGCGATAAGCTCACCAAAAAATGCGATTCAAAGAGGGTAAAAGGCCTGGAAAACCGAGCCAAGTGGTGACTTGAGGTATTTTAAATGCAGATGGACCAAGCGTTATATTAGACAAGTTTATACCAATCCGCATAGAACATTGCCCACTCAGAAGGCGCTGGCAAGTTACCTAGCGAAGCGTGGGAATGCAGGAATGGCTGCTCCCTTTCAAATTCCCAGAATGAAGCTAGGAAGCTTGCCAGACCTTCCCGAAGGGCGAGTTTAAAATGTCCGTACTCTTTGTTGTGTCACCTTGATGTAGAACCACTATACCTGCGGTAACACGCCGTGATTACGAACATTTTAAATCTCGCTGAGTGGGTAATGAGCTATGCGGACTGGTATTACTGTGTAGCTTGGCAACAGCATGCATAAAAAAGGGTTACGCAGAATTTGTGTAACCCTTTAAAAATAAAATAATTAATACTGATAGCTACATGCTGTAATTAACAGAAAGCAGTGCGCGTCGCTCTTGCCCTGCATAACCGACAATGTCTTCGTAATCGGTATCAAAGGCGTTATCTATGCGCAGTGAAACCTGCCACTGCTGGTCAATTTGGTAGCCTAAATTAACGGTTGCAAGCGTGTAAGCCGACGACGTCAGTGTTTGCGAAGGCTCAGGGAAGGGCGGGAAGAAAGTGTCATTACGGCTACCTGTATAAGCAAGCTTGGTGTAAAAACTGAAATTGTCAGTGCCAAAGTCGCTAGTGAAAGTCAGAGAGCCTTGATGACGTGCTCGGCGTAGCTCTGTTGTAGTTACGCCGCTATCCGTTTGTTCTGCGTCCAAATAGCTGTATGAGGCAGTTAGATTACCAAAATCGTGACGCCAATTAAGCTCTACATCTAGGCCATCACGTGTACTTTCGCCATCGATATTGCCTGCACTGAATGCACCTAAATCAGAAATAAACACAAAACCATTTATCTCATCTTCTAGGTCAGCCGTGTATACGCTAATTTGCCCTGATAATGTTTGCCAGTTTGCTTTAACGCCAACTTCCCATTCTTCACTGGTTTCTGGCTCAAGGTTAGGATTACCAATAAAGCTTGCGGGGAAAAAGCCGAAGCGCTCGGTAAACGTTGGTGTTTTTACCGCTTTGCCAAAGCTTGAAAAAACAGCGTATTCTTTATTTACCTGCCATGTAAGGCCGCCGCGATAGCTAACTGCATTGTCAAATTCGCTGTTATTGTCATAACGGCCGCTCACAGTGGCGGTTAGCGTTTCGGTTAGCTGCCCGCTACCCTCAGCAAAAAAGCTATATGTATTGTCATGCTGTTGCTGGTTTGGATCGCCAAAGGTCAGAAGCCCGCGCTGATCGAAAAGGCGCTGAAGATATTCAACACCACCAGCAACATTCCATTTGTCGAAGGAGTAAAAGTTAGTCCAATTTAACTCTATGCGTTCGCCAGTGGTTCCACTGTTTTCAATGCCCGACACTGTATTGTCGTTTTCGTCTTTTCTATAGTGGGCACTTAACGCAGAGCTGTAGCGCGTGTTTTCAGGTGTATATTCCCATCTAAGTCTAGCGCTTAGCTGATTCCCGTCGGTGACATTGTCGGCATCTGCTGGTAGTCCAGTGGTAACAAAGTCTGTTCCGTCGTATTCATTTTGAAAATAAACAGTCCGCAGGTTGGTAATGAATGTGTGCTCAGTGCTTGCGGCATAATTAATATTAATGCCCGCTGTCATATTATCGTAGCCATCGTCTTCATTACCTACGCGCGACACGTTGTCACCGTCGGTTCTAAGGTAGCTTGCGTAAGCAGAAACACCTACATTGTCATTTTGCGAATGCGCGTTTATGTTGCCCTGCAGCGTACCTTGATTTCCCACCGCAGCTGAAAAATCGACGTGAGGCTGTTTGCTAGCAAACTGTCCAGCTTTTGTGGTTATGCTAAGCACACCGCCTACTGCGCCGCTGCCCCATCTCGCGCTTTGCGGGCCGCGAAGTAATTCGATACGCACTACGTTTGCACTGGTAAGGTGCGCTAGGTCAACAAGGCTTCCTTGGCCAACATCATTGGCCACAACCCCGTCAATTAAAATCAATAAATGATTTGTTTCGCTTCCTCTAACACGCAGTTCTGTAAGACCACCTGGGCTGCCAGATTGGGATAAGCTCACGCCGGGCAAACCGCGAATAAGGTCGGTTAGCTGCAACGCGCCAGACGCTTTGATATCACTTTCGGTTAACACCGATACAGAACCTGGAAGTTTTGTTAGCGATATCGGTAATCGAGTGCCAGTTACCGTAAGGGTCTCGATGTCTTGGCTGGTATTTTGAGAGTATGAAGGTGTGCTTAAGCACGAGATAACCGCAGCGGCTAGGGCTGCTTTTGTAAAATGTGTACGCATGGTTTTTTATTGTCTTTGATGCGCTCCGCCCGAGCACATGATTAAGGGAAGTGTGCGTTAATGCAAAGCATACGACACCGCAAAGCATAGGCCGGTATCCGGGCTTACTCACCATTAACGTAAAGTAAATGGCTCTTTTGCCTTCCCATCTAATGGCGCGTGTTTACGCGTGTAAAAGACAGTGGCGTTTGAAAAGAAAACGACGATGCGTTGAGTTTACCGTTGCGGGGGCAGCATCAGTATTTCACTGATTTCCCGTTTAACCTTTAGTGCTTCGCTAAAAGTGATGGCTTGATGAAAAGCGCAATAACTTTAAATGAGATAAAGGCACCTACACGCGGGCGATTATATAGAACTTAAAAAATGATAGCGAATACGGTTTATTATACCTTACGCTTTTTGATGAAAGGCAAGGGCGTTTACATCGAAACGCCCATAAGTGCATGTGTGCTTAAGTTTAAAAGCAGACGCTCAAAAGCCTAGCTTTCATAAAGCAGTGTTAATAACCCAGTTTAAGAGCAGGCTCTTGAAGCACGGAAAGTTGCTCTTTAAGCGCAAGTATTTGCCCTTCCCAATATTTGTCTTCTGCAAACCACGGAAAGGCGCGAGGAAACGCAGGATCTTCCCAGCGTCTTGAAAGCCACGCCATATAATGAACCATTCTCATTGCGCGAAGTGGCTCAATAAGCACAAGTTGCGATGAATCGAATGTGTGGAATTCTTCATAGGCCTCCACCAAGGTATCTAGCTGAAGAAGCTGCTGTTGACGGTCGCCGCTTAACATCATCCACAAGTCTTGAATCGCAGGGCCCATACGACAATCATCAAGGTCGACAAATGTTGGACCGTCGCGCCACAAAATATTGCCAGGGTGGCAGTCACCGTGTAAACGAATGTTGGACGTGGGTTTGTAGGCTTTTTTAGTCGCTTCAATTACGGGTTCAAGTATGGCAAAGAAAGCCGTTTTCAGATGTCCAGGTAGCAGCGTGCTTTGTTCAAGTACGTGTTTAGGTTCGTTAAGGTAGCTTTCAATGTCGATAGAAGGGCGGTGAGCAAAGCCCTTTGAATGGGCCACGCGATGAATGCGACCAATAAAGCGCCCCATCCATTCAAGCTGATCTAAATTGTCGTTTTCAAACTGCCTGCCACCTACTGAAGGAAATAGAGCAAAGCGGTAATCGGTTTCTTCAACTTTATGATGGTGCAGCGTACTACCGTTCAGCGCGATAGGCGCAGCAAGGGGTATTTCATTTTCCAACAGCTCGGTGGCGAATGCGTGTTCTTCCAGTATTTGAGCGTCAGTCCAGCGTCCGGGGCGGTAGAATTTTGCTACATAGCGCTGACCGTCCTCAGCCAAAAATTGATAAACGCGGTTTTCATAGCTGTTAAGCGCTAACAGGCCGCTTTGAAGAAAAATGCCCTGACTTTCCAGGGCATCTAAAATAGTGTCTGGGCTAAGGCCAGAAAAAGAAAAATCTGTCATCGATAAAGGAATTTCGTTGGTTCATCAACAGTAACCGTTTCCCCATCAATTGTGGTGGTTACACTGATAAAAATATCGGTAACCGTATCTTCCAGATTATAGGCGTCAGTTGCAACTGAAATTGGCGTGCTGTAAACCGCACCACCTGCAACCGTTACCTCTTGCTCGCCAATATATTTGTAGTCAGGCAGGCCCTTTATTGCAATAAAGTAGGTTTGAGTTTGCTGCGTTTTATTCAGAACTTTAATGGTATAAACGTTCTCAATAAGGCCTTCATTAGTTTCGCGGTACAATGAATTTCTATCGCGAATAATATCTACCTCAGTTGGGCTTCGCATCCAAATGTTTGCAAACAGTAAGCCTATCATGACAACAAGCACAACAAAGTAGCCAATAAGTTTTGGACGAATCACATGGGTTTTTCCACCGGCCAGCTCTTCCTCTGACGTAAAACTAATAAGTCCTTTGGGATAACCCATTTTGTCCATCACACCGTTACACGCATCGACACATGCACCACAATTAATACACTCGTATTGTAGACCGTTACGTATGTCGATACCTGTCGGGCATACTTGCACACATAAATTACAGTCTATGCAGTCGCCCAACCCTTTTTCTTTAACTTGTTCGTGGCTAAGCTTTCTAGGGCGGGGGCCACGCTGTTCACCGCGTTGTGCATCGTATGCCACCGTAAAGGTGTCTTTATCAAACATGGCAGACTGGAAACGCGCATACGGACAAATATGGGTACACATGATTTCTCGCATGTAGCCCGCATTCCCGTAGGTACATACGGCAAAGAAAATAATAGAAAAACCTGCCCAAAAGCTGGTGTTGAATGTGACGAAATCGATAAACAGCGCGTCAATTGGCGTGAAGTAGCCAACAAAAGTCAACGCGGTTAACAGCGCTACCACTACCCAAGCCGTATGCTTAGCAGTTTTGCGCAGAAATTTATCGAGATCCATTTTGCGCGCATCAAGCGCTATTCGCTTGTTTCGAGGGCCTTCACACTTCTCTTCAAACCAAGTGTAGATATACACCCATGTTGTTTGCGGACACATAAATCCGCACCACACACGTCCAGCAAAGGTGGTAACAAAGAAAAGCGCAAATGCAGATACGATAAATATGTACGCCAGTAACGTAAGGTCTTGAGGCCACAGCGTGAGCGAGAAAATAGTGAAGCGCTGTTCGCCAATATCAAGCAGTACCGCTTGATGGCCGTTGTATTGAATCCACGGAATTACGGCAAAAAGGGCCAGAAAGAAAAGGCCAAACATTCTTCTGAATGTTTCTAGAGGGCCCTTAACAGCGCGCACGTAAACACGGCTGCGAGAATCATGGCGTTTTCCCTCGGTATTTCCCTTCGGCTTATGTACTTTTACCGGTGTTACGGTCTTTACCGGTATTTGTTCATTCATAGCTTAACCTTATATGACGTAACGAACTGCCTGCACAGTATAACTGTGTTCGAAATATCAATTTTAATGTAGATCAATAATGAGGCGTATGTTGAATCTTTTTAAAGTTTCAGTCAATACTGAAACTTCAGAATGTTAGGCTGGCGCTCATTCTATGCCGCTCATGTTTAAATAGACGAAACAGTCCATCGAAAACCAAGAAAGCATAGGCACCAGTATACATGAGTATTAATTACTGTATTTACAGGTAAACTAAATTCGCATTACTATCGTCAACGTTATTGTGGTCAATTACTGTCTTAGTCGCGTAAATTAAACAGGGATAAAGCGTAAATTAGCAAAGAGCAGTAAAGGTCCTTTCTGTTAGGCGTGCTTACAAAATTTGGCGCTGTTTGTTTTAAATGTCGGTCCGGTTAGCTGAGAAGTCATGTTGAGGTTTTTTATTATCGCCGCTGAAATCATTGTTCTGATTTTAGTGTTGCGTTCTCCATTCGTTCAATATCTTTTCCAAGATATTCAAAACTCTGTGTCTGATTGGCTTGTTTCCATCGCGACTTTTCCAGAACGTGAAGAGTTAAGCCGTTTACAAGACAAAATAAACACGCAATTGGGCCCGTTAAAGCCCTACCAGCAAACGTACGCGAATCAAATCACCGCCAATGGTGCTAGTGTTAAGAAGTTTTATAACACTTACTGCGAAAATGATGATATCAATCCGAATTTTACGGGAACTAAACGGACACAGCTGTGCCTAATCATAAAGCAGTCCTCAGTTATGCAAATTGAAGATTAATTCATCTGAACTAAGATGTTTAATTTGAAACAATAACGCAGACAAGTCGACACTTTCGCGCCTTGTAGAACTACAGACTGATGACCGAATTTAGGAGCACAAAAGTGAATAAATTACGTACTTTATCTTGTTTGAGTTGTGCCACTGCGGTGGGGTTACTTGCGGTTTTAGCGCCCTCGCAAGCGGCGGAAGTTAAAATTACATGGGAAGAGCCTGAGTCTTACACCGATGTAAGGCCTTCGAATGAGTCTCGCAAACGATTTCGTGAACGTACCCTTAAACAACTTGAAGCGCATATTGTGGAACTGTCGAGCGAGCTTCCTGAGTCTCAGGTTTTATCGATGACGGTAACAAACGTAGATTTAGCGGGTGAAGTATGGCCAAGTCAATTTGTAGGGTTTGCTCAAGGCGGCGGTAATGACGTTCGTATTATTAGACGAGTTGACATTCCTAGAATGACATTTAGCTACACGCTTTCCAATGCCGAAGGGCAAGTTATCTTAAGTGATGAAGACGTTAAGCTTAAAGACATGGATTTCATTGATTCGCATGTACGTCACAGACGTGGAGAGGCCCTATCTTACGAAAAGGCCATGCTTGATGATTGGTTCTCAGATACTTTCTCACAGCAAGTCGCGACGACTAACTAACGTTGTTAGCAAAAATATATACACATAAAAAAGGTCACTATTGAAGTGACCTTTTTTGATTTTTAGCCCATGTTACACAGGCTAGAGTCATCTAACTAATACTATTAAAGATAATCGAATTCGTTACCAGAAATAGCTAACGTGCTTTCAGGGCCAGCTTGGTAAGCCGCTTTATGTGCATCGCGGCGTACAAGAATTCGTTCCATGTAGAAGTCGCGAGTTTTCGCTTTAGAGGCCGCTAGTACAGCATTGTCTGACTGCTGCGCTTTATCTGCCATGCTATACCACAACACACCAATTAGCGAGTAAGCACTGTAGGCTAGGTAATCGCACGCAGCAGATGCCGCTGTTGTTGCGTCCATACCTAGGCAGTCAGCTGATGATGCACGCCAGTCGTTTAGAATGCCCTGCGCTAAACCTTGAGCTTCACTGTCTTGAATGTCGCTTACTAGCGCATTAAACGCTTTGTAGGTAGCTTCCATCATCTGACCACCATCACGCGTAAGCTTGCGGCCAATTAGGTCTAGGGCTTGAATTCCGTTGGTGCCTTCATACAACATGGCAATTCGCACGTCGCGCATTAGTTGCTCCATGCCCCATTCGCGAATAAAGCCGTGGCCTCCAAACACTTGAACGCCAAGGCTGGTAGTTTCAAGACCCATGTCAGTCATAAAGGCCTTACAAATTGGCGTTAGGAATTGAAGAATCTTATCTGCATCTTCTTTTTCTTGGCCTTCACCTAGCTTTTCTACGTCCATAAATTTAGCGTAGAAAAGCGACAGTGCACGACAACCTTCAATCAGTGATTTCTGAGTAAGCAGCATACGTGCAACATCAGGCTGAAATACGATTGGATCGGCTTTACCGTCTGGGTTTTGAATGCCTTGCGGCGCGCGAGATTGTACACGTTCACGAGCGTAAGTCAGTGCACCTTGATAAGATGCTTCCGCTGCACCTAGGCCTTGCAATCCTACTTGGAAACGCGCGTCATTCATCATTGTAAACATGCACGCTAAGCCTTGGTTTTCTTCACCAACCAAGTAGCCAGTTGCACCGTCAAAATTCATCACACAAGTCGGGCTCGCTTTAATGCCCATTTTGTGTTCAATGCTGCCTACAGACAAGCTGTTCGCTTCACCTGGTTCATTGCTGGCATCTGGAAGGAATTTAGGTACTAAGAATAAGCTAATGCCTTTTACGCCTTTTGGCGCGTCTGGTAGTCGTGCCAGTACAAGGTGAATGACATTTGAGCTCCAGTCGTGGTCGCCGGCAGTGATAAATATTTTATTGCCCGTCACTTTATAGCTGCCGTCGCCTTGTGGCTCAGCTTTCGTGCTAAGCAAGCTTAAATCTGTTCCAGCATGCGGCTCGGTCAAGTTCATGGTGCCAGTCCACTCACCGCTAATTAATTTAGCTAGGTAGGTGTCTTTTAACGCTTTGCTTGCGTGTTTAGTAACGGCAAGCGTTGCACTTTCGGTAAGCATGGTGGTTAAACGCCAGCTTAAGTTCGCCGCGTTTAGCATTTCGTGAACGGGCACAGCCATGGTGTAAGGTAACTCTTGGCCATCGTATTCGGCTGTACCTAGCATGGCGTTCCAACCGTTTGCGACATACTCTTGATAAGCGTCAGCAAAGCCTTTTGGCGTAGTAATTTTACCGCCTTCTAACTTACAACCTTCTTCGTCGCCTTCGCGGTTTAGCGGTGCTACAACATCAAGGGCAAACTTTGCGCCTTGTGCAATAATTTCATTTGCCAAATCGCTATCGAAGTCGCTAATTCCTAGCTTTTGGTAGTGAGCATCAAGTCCAAGCCAGTCTTTTAATAAGAACTGAAAATCAGTTGTTGGGGCGTGGTACAGAGGCATGGAAGACTCCTTTTTCAAACAAGTGTTTTAATTTTGTCTATTATAGTCACAAAAAGCGTAGTCCGAATAGCCCGCTAACGGAAACTTAATAATAAATTTGGGTGATGTGTGAGTGCTGTTTTCAGATAGCTTGAACCAACTAGCGCTGAACATTATTGGCCATCAACTATATGTTGGCTTGCATTTCTTGTTCTCACTGGCATCCTTAGCCTACATTCTATGAACGCAAACACTACGTGGTATACAACGAAATGGCTTCAGATAGTTCAACTCACACTGCCGTGAACACGATAAATAAAACTGCTCATGACACATTTGAAAACAAGCAACGCCCAGTTTGTATTGTTACTGGTGGAAGTTTGGGTATTGGTTATGCGGTGTGTAGGCTCTTTAGCGAAAACGGCTACCAGGTCGTTAATCTAGACATAAGAGATTTTGAACAAGGCCTACCCAATGCAACGTGGAAGCACTGTGATGTTAGCGTGGTAAGCAATATTGAAGCGGCCATTAGTGAGGTTGTTGACGCTTATCAGCGAATAGATGCGTTAGTATGCAACGCGGGAATTCATGTTTCAGCAACTATTGAAGATACCGATGAAGCGCTGCTTGATAAAGTATTCAACTTGAATGTTAAAGGGGCCTATGGCGCAATTAAAGCGTGTTTGCCATTAATGAAAGAACAGGGCAACGGTGCCATCGTTGTGATGGGCTCAGATCAGTCTTTTGTTGGCAAGCGCAATTCGTTTGCTTACGGTGTGAGTAAAGGGGCGTTAGCTTCTATGGCAAAAACCACGGCGCTTGATTACGCCGCGTTTAATATTCGGGTGAATGCGGTGTGCCCCGGCACAATTGAAACGCCGCTTTTCCACAACGCCATAGATAATTATGTGGCTCGCTCTGGCGCAGATAAAAATGAAGTTGTTGCAGAAGAGGCCGCGGCGCAACCCATAGGGCGCTTAGGGCAGCCTGAAGACGTGGCAGAAATTACCTACTTTTTGTGTAGTGATAAAGCGTCGTTTATTACTGGAAGTCTGTATGCGGTTGATGGGGGCTATACGGCACAATAGAGAGTGCACAATAAAGCGCGCACCATAAAAAATGCTCGATTAAAAATACCGAACCCAAAGCGCCTCATCAAATGCGGAAAAATAAAAGTGAGTGAAACCTTACAATCT
The DNA here is from genome assembly GCF_043642145.1 of Alteromonas gracilis. Taxonomy (GTDB): domain Bacteria; phylum Pseudomonadota; class Gammaproteobacteria; order Enterobacterales; family Alteromonadaceae; genus Alteromonas; species Alteromonas gracilis_B. The sequence continues at coordinate 82,813 of NZ_JBHZRZ010000010.1, read as the reverse complement.
TGGATTGATCCACACATTCATTTCTTTGCCTTACAAGAGGGGCATTATAATTGGCTAAAACCATATAACCCGCCTTTTTGGCCTGATAAAACTGCCATTGCTACGTGCACTACAGAGCAAAATCTCGTTCGGGCCTCCCAAGGTCAGATTGCCGGGTTTGTGCATATAGAAGCTGGGTACGACAACATAAGGCCGTGGCGCGAAGTCGCCTTTCTAGAGCGTCACTGTACCCTGCCTTTTCGCTTTGTTGCAGGCATAGACTTAACACAGCCTTCTGCTGGTAGCCATATCGATAAATTAAAAGGCTATAAGTCTGTGCGCGGGCTACGCCATATACTCGATGATGATGCCGAGACACTGCTACGCTCGCCAAAAGTGAAATGGGGGCTAGGGCACATAGCAGCGCAAGGGTTAACCTTTGATGCGCAGTTTAACCTTGCAGATAGCGCTGCCGTAAATGCACTACTTGGTGTACTAGAGAAAACCTCAACACTTAATATTGCTATAAACCACAGTGCAATTGCCCCGCACGATAAAAACGGTTTGGTATTTAAAACGTGGCGAAAAAACATTTATAACCTAGCTGAAACCGGCCAAGCTGTGTTTAAGTTTTCGGGTTTGGAAATGCAAAACCGCAATTGGCAGTGGCAGCGAGCGTCTTTTGTTTTTGAAACCTTGCTAGATACTGTGGGGGTTAACAAGCTTATGTTTGCCAGTAACTTCCCACTTTGTCAGTGGCGCATGCCCTATGCGAAGCTGTGGCAGGGGTTCTTAGATATGACAACGCCGCTTAATAATGAGCAAAAAGCGGCGTTAATTTCTTTAAATGCTAAGCAATGGTACGACATTGCGTAGCCGTTAGTATCGATAAAAATGAGCGAATAAACGGTATCAACCCCACGCAGTAATAATGTAAGTAGTCAAATTAACCGCACTATTTCAGTGCGGTAACTGTCATGTGCGGCGAGCGATAAACAATCTCGTCGTTCAAATCGATACCAATTCCCGGCGTGTCAGGTGCTTCAATGAAGCCATTTACCGGCTGAGGGTCTTGAATACACAGCTCACGGTTCCAGTCTTTTATGGCATAAGTGTGATGCTCGTGAATTAAAAAGTTGGGAATGGCTGTTTCTAAATGCAAGCTAGCAGCTGTGGCAACCGGGCCACCGCAAACGTGGGCTTGAACACGTACATCGTAGACGTCGGCGTAGTCGCACACTTTTTTCGCTTCAGTGAAGCCACCACACAAACCAACATCAGGTTGAAGTACGTCAATTGACTGATCTTCAAGGTAAGGACGCACATCCCAACGGTGGTACAAACGCTCACCGCCAGCAATGGGCACGTTCACGTTTTTGGCGACCTTGTCGTGCAGCTTTGAATTAAGGTAATTCACGGGCTCTTCGTAATACAAGCAGCCTATTTCTTCCACGATATCACCAAGTTGAATTGCCGTTGATGCGCCAAGTAAGCTGTGGCACTCAAAGATAATGTCACCATCTTCGCCCATGGTGTCTCTAATAGCCTGAAGACGAGCTTTGAAAAGCTTTAATTCTGGCTTAGTGAAAAGCTTGGTTCTATCGAAGTGCGTGTTACCGTCTTTGTCATACACGATAGGGTCAACTTTAACGGCGTCATAACCATCTTTAAGGGCTTTTTCGGTTGCACGGGCATAGTCTGCTGGATCGTTCAGCTTGGTTACTTCTTTATCCCAGTCGAATTGCAGCTGACTGGCGTAGCTACGAAGTTTGCCGTTGGTCTTTCCACCTAGCAGTTCGTACACAGGCAGGCCCAGCGCTTTGCCTTTAATGTCCCAAAGGGCGGTGTCTATTGCGCTCATCGCCGCATATATTACTGGGCCGCCGCCTAATCCCCAGAAACCTTCACGCAGCATTCTTGACCACAGTAATTCAGTGTGAAACGGGTTAAAGCCAATAAGCATCGCTTCCGCAATTTCTTTAATCATGTGAGCCGCAGCGCTATGGCCCCAGTCATAAGCAAGTCCAGCTTCGCCCACACCCGTAATGCCCTCGTCTGTATACACGCGCACGAAGACAGGGTTCCACTGTGGGCGCTTGGGGCATTCAATATCAAAAATTTCTACTTTGGTGACTTTCATAGTGTTAAAACAATTCCTGTTTAAAATTATTGGCGTGTAGCGGCGTGACTTATTCGCAAAAGCTTGGGTCTAATCTATACGCTTTGCGCAACATTGCAGGCCATGCTTTTTGACCGCCTGTTTCACCGCTGTGAACTACGTTGGCTTGTGCGTATATGCCATCAATAATGCGTTGTGGTATTTCAATAACCTCTTCATTTGATTGCATAAGGGCAAGTTGAATCTCGCACGCGCGCTGTAAATCGTAAAACCGCATAAATGCATCGCCTACGGTGGGGCCGAGCGTTAGGCCACCATGGTTAGGCAATAGCATGTGATTGGTGTCGCCAAGGTCGTCTTGTAAACGCTTCTTTTCACTATCATCTACGGCCAGACCTTCGTAGCCGTGATAAGACAGTGAAGGTAGAGAGAACATAGAGTATTGACTCCAAGGCTTAAGTCCACCTTTCACTGACGCCACAGAAATTGTGGCTAAAGTGTGTAAGTGAATAACGCATTGGGCGTCGTGACGCACTTCGTGAATTGCACTGTGTATGGTGAAACCTGCAGGGTTTATACCGTACGGAGTGTCGTCAAGGATGTTGCCTTGTAAGTCAACTTTCACCAAGTTTGAAGCTGTAACCTCGTCGAAGGTAAGCCCAAATGCATTCACTAAATAATGATCTGTACCCGGCACTTTAGTTGAAATATGGGTATATATAAGGTCACCCCACCGCATATCGGCCACTAAGCGGTAGCACGCGGCTAAATCGACGCGGGTTTGCCACTCTTGCTCAGATACTTTGCCTTTAAGGCTTTGGGTTGGCAGTGAAAACAAGCCATTTCTCCTTTTTGAAAAGTGCAGTCAATTTACCAATACCCGCAACAATGAACAATGCTTTGTCAGTTCGAGTTTATAACGAATTGGGTATAACCATTGCGTAAGGGAATAAGATCGTCTTTAAAGCGCATTGAGTCTTGGTTCAGCGAAAACGGGTCCGCCTTAACCAGTTTTTTGACTTCTAGTTTTGCCCATGGTGGAGCATCAAACTCGTTAGGTAGCGCTTCGATTCCTGCATTCAAGTTGCAGCCAAATAGTACTAAGCCATTAGGAGTTGTAGATAAATATTGCGCAATTTCAACGTTAAACCCAGTCTCTTCCCAAGTTTCTCTGTGTGCTGTGCAAGCTATTGACTCGCCATCTAACAGTCCACCTCCTGGAAAATCCAGTTTACCTGACAGCCTGTGCTCAATCAGCAATACATGTTGGTTAGCTTTGATAAGACAGGCGGCACCAATAGGGGCAACCTGCCCGTTCAACTCTGCCATTGTTTTTCTATACGAAAGTGAATCTGAAACACGGCACATAGGTGCGTTTTGCGATGATTGCGAACAAGCAAAAAGCGTTAAAACAGCGAATAAAGCTGATAAGCGAAATAAGATGACCATCGATTTGGGTAAAATACTATAGAGCCTGTTTGTTAAAATTGTGAAAGTAGACAATAGTAAACGACAGACCCGAAGCAAAAAACAAAAATAAAACAGTAATTACACAGTGCACAATTAAACGTTTATCGATGCTAACAGCGAATCGTTAGCTTGCATTGTGTACTTAAGTACTCCCGCAATCTCAAAAAGCAGTTTTCGACGGGAGACTTTTTACCCATAGGAATGGTTATGTCTTCACGATTATCTTTATCGCCCCTGTTAATTGGTGTGGTGTTGCTTGCTGGTGTATTAATTTATTTGAACTTGCCCGAAGAGAAAAGCGCAAGAAACGGCAATGCACGTGCGACCCCCGTTAAGACCGCGTTAGTGTCAACACAGGCTTTTCCCATCACTATTGAGTCTCTTGGCACCGCTATCGCTAATGAGTCAGTCAACATCACTGCGCAAGTGACCGACACCGTCAAAACAATCAACTTTGAAGATGGCGATGAAGCAACAAAGGGCGAATTACTCGTTCAATTGAATAACACCGAAGAACGTGCGAGGGTTGAAGAGCTTAAAGCAAATATCAATGAAGCCAAACGCCAGTTCGATCGCATCGCCGATTTGCGTCAATCAAACGCCACGTCAGAACAGCTTCTTGATGAACAACAGGCGCGGGTAAAAGCGCTTCAAGCCCAGCTAGATATTGCCTTGGCGCAACTTGATGAAATGCAAATTCGCGCCCCTTTTAGCGGTCTTTTAGGTAACCGAGAAATAAGTATTGGTTCGTTAGTACAGCCGGGCGACACGATTACTACCTTAGATGATATCAGCGTTGTCAAAGTTGACTTTAATATTGCAGAAAACCACTTGGCAAGTGTCGCGAAGGGACAAACTCTTAGTGCATCTTCAGTGGCTTACCCTGGCGTAGAGTTTGAGGGAAAAATTTCAAGTATTGATACTCGCCTTGACCCAATAAGTCGGTCTATTCGTGTACGCGCCACAATCGATAACGAAGATAATCGCTTGCGCCCTGGCATGTTACTAACCGTAATTGTTGAAAAACGAGTGCTAAACACCTTAGTGTTGCCAGAAAAGGCACTGGTACCTGTTCAAGACAAGCAATTTGTTTATGTTGTTAAAGACGATACCGCCCATCAAACCGAAGTGGTCATTGGTGAGCGCCGCCCGGGGCTTGTACAAATTGTCAGTGGTTTGAATGAAGGAGACGAAGTGATAACCGAAGGTACGCTTCGGGTGCGCAATGACTCTCCGGTTAACGTATTAAACCGCTAGGGAGCATACAGCTATGTTACTGTCAGACGTGTCTGTAAAGCGCCCGGTTTTTGCAACCGTAATTAATCTACTGCTGATCATTTTCGGCGTTGTCGCGTTCACGATGTTGAGCTTGCGAGAATACCCCGATATTGATCCACCCATTGTGTCTGTTAGCACTACCTATACCGGTGCATCAGCAAACATTGTGGAGACCCGAATCACACAATTATTGGAAGATAGGATTTCGGGAATAGAAGGAATTAAAAACGTCACATCAACCTCTCGTAACGGTCGCTCAGACATTACGATAGAGTTTAAGCTTTCTCGAGATATTGACGCGGCGGCAAATGACGTGCGAGAACGGGTGAGTCGCGCGTTGAACAACCTTCCCGATCAGGCCGATCCTCCTGAAGTGTCAAAAGCGAACTCCGATGAAAGTGCAGTAGTTTGGTACAACCTACGGAGCACCAATTTAAACACTATGGAGCTTACCGACTACGCCGAACGCGTTTTAGTAGACAGACTGTCTATAGTAGATGGCGTTGCTCGCGTACAAATTGGTGGTGGCAGGCGCTATGCAATGAAAGTGTTTCTAGACCGCAATGCAATGGCTGCAAGAGGCATTACGGTTAACGACGTAGAGCAAGTTATTCGTGCAGAAAATGTAGAGTTACCAGCTGGTGAGGTGGAAAGCACAGACCGTAACTTTGAGGTAAGAGTTGCAAGAACGTTCCTTTCTCCCGATGACTTTGCTGCGCTTACGGTTGCGGTAGGCGACAACGGCTATTTAGTTCGTCTTGGTGAGATCGCCAATGTTGAACTGACCGCTGAAGACGACGAAACTGAGTTTCGCGGCGACGGTGTTAACATGATTGGCCTTGGCATTATCAAACAGTCTAAGGCCAACACACTTGATGTGGCACGTGCTGCCAGAGCACAGATTGAAAGAATAGAAGCTACGCTGCCTGACAATATTTTTATTGTACCTAGCTACGACTCGTCTGTTTTTATCGAAGCCTCTATCGATGAAGTATATAAAACCCTTGGTATCGCCATGTTGATGGTTGTGATTGTCATTTACCTGTTCTTGGGGAATATCAGGGCCACGTTAATTCCAGCGGTAACCGTTCCCGTATCGATAATTTCAGCATTCATCGTTATGTATGCTTTGGGCTTTTCAATCAACTTGCTTACGCTGCTGGCAATGGTATTAGCCATAGGTCTGGTGGTCGATGACGCTATTGTAGTGCTTGAAAACATTTATCGTCGCATTGAAATGGGCGAGCCTCCAATTCTGGCTGCATATCGAGGTGCAAAAGAAGTTGGCTTCGCCGTTATTGCCACCACCCTTGTGCTTATTTCCGTGTTTGTTCCCCTAGTGTTTTTAGAAGGGAATATCGGCAGATTGTTTACTGAATTTGCCTTAGCGATTGCCGCTGCGGTGGCATTTTCAAGTTTCACAGCGTTGACCTTATCGCCCATGATGGCGTCGAAAATTCTTAAAAAGCGCACTCGCTCTTCTGGTTTTGGAAGTTGGATGGATAACCGATTTTCAAAATTAGAGAATGGATATTTCAATACGTTAGGTAAAACCCTTCATCAGCCTCTTTTAATGTTACTCATGCTTGTCATTGCCGTTATCGCGCTGGTACAGCTATCAGAGAAAGTACCTAGCGAGTTTGTGCCAAAAGAAGACCGAGGTAACTTCTTTATTTTGATGAACGCTCAAGAAGGGGCAAGTTTTGAAAGTAACGCGAGAAACCTTGAAAAGATAGAAAGCATATTAATGCCTTACCGTGAAAGCGGAGAAATTAGCCGTCTATTGGTAAGAACCCCCGGGTTTGGAGGTAATGCAGGCATTGCTATCGTGGGCTCAGCTGATTGGGATGAGCGAGATTTCAGTACGTTTTCACTTATGGATGAAATAAGCGCAAAGCTAAATACGGTGCCAGACGTTCGCGCTTTCGCCATCATGCGAAGTGGAATATCAGGCGGCGGTTTGGGCCGTCCAGTCCAATTTGTGTTGCAAGGCGATACGTATGAAAACTTAGTCGAATGGCGGGATATCGTGCTTGAGAAAGCTGCGCAAAATCCAAGACTCATTCGTCTTGATTCAGACTACAAAGAAACCTCGCCGCAGCTGTTAGTTAATATTAATCGAGATAGAGCGGCAGACCTTGGCGTTTCAATTAGCGATATAGGCGGCACGTTAGAAGTAATGCTTGGTCAACGTCGTGTTTCTACTTTCCTTGACAGGGGAGAGGAGTATGACGTGATAATGGAAGGCATAGAAGAAGACTTCAGAAGCCCAAACAGTATAGAAAATCTATACGTCCGCTCCAATAGAACCGGCGAGTTGATCCCTATGGATAACTTACTCACGTTCGAAGAGCAGGCAACGTCGGCGCAGCTTAACCGTTATAATCGAATGCGCGCAGTGACTATTTCAGCTAACTTGGCCGATGGTTACACGTTAGGGCAGGCACTTGAGTACTTAGAGAACATTGTAAGTACTGAACTGCCAGACAATGTGTCTATTGACTATAAAGGCGAGTCGCAGCTTTATCAGGAAGCGGGTAATTCGTTTGTTTATGTTTTCATGCTCGCATTGGCGGTAACCTACTTGATATTGGCTGCTCAGTTTGAAAGTTGGGTTCATCCTTTGGTTATCATGCTCACGGTACCCTTGGCACTGGTTGGTGCCTACATTGGGCTGTTTTTTAGCGATATGACGATTAACATTTACAGTCAAATCGGCTTGGTAATGCTAATTGGTCTTGCTGCCAAGAACGGCATACTTATTGTTGAGTTCGCTAATCAACTGAGAGACGCTGGTATGGAGTTTGAATATGCACTCAAGCGCGCTGCGACGCAGCGCTTGCGCCCTATCGTTATGACGGGGTTTACTACGGTATTCAGTTCATTGCCTTTGGTATTGGCATCAGGGCCTGGCGCAGAAAGCCGAATGGTGATCGGTATGGTCATATTTTCCGGCGTGCTGGTATCTGCTTTTATGACACTTTACGTTGTTCCTACCGCCTACAGTTGGCTTGCTCGCAACACTGGCTCTCCGCTTAAACGGACAATGGAGATTGAAAAACTAGAGCAAACTATCGAGTACAAAAAAGGTGAATCTTGATTTCGGGTAGAGCGAATGCTCTACCCAACTTTCTGTTTCCTAGTCGAAAAATAGATTGAAATTTAAGCGCTGCGAACACGTTTCAGGTATTTTTTTATATACCTAAATATTGTGGCTTATTCGTAACTCGATTTCATCTTTTTTTATAACGCATTGAAAAGTATAGTTAAGCTCCTGTTTTTCGTTGGTTATTAACATTTCTTATTCCACTTATAACGCTAAAAAGTATGGATTAGACAATTGTATAGTTGCTTAACTTTCTACTTCCTCTAAACTTCGCGTCACAGTCGGACGCTTGCATAAGTCGTTCATTTATAGAAGTTAAATTTTTTTGCTCAAGTTGGCGAATATGGCAATTGTGACTAATACTTATTTCGTTGTATGAGTACACAATTACATGTTTGTTCAAGACCGTTTAAATACTCCACTACCGATTTACTCGGTGAAAAAGAAGATTTCAATAAACGAAGAGCAAGCATTTCAATAGACTCTAGAGGACATACCATGAAGAAATGGATACTTGCAGCAGGTTTATGCTGTAACGTAGCTTTTGCCGATGTAGCCGTTATTGTTCATCCAAGTAACGCAGACTCTCTCGATAAAGATAGCATCAGCCGCCTATTTTTGAATAAGGCAAGAGCCTTCCCTGGCGGTACACAAGCAGAACCAATTGCTTTAGCGGAAGGCCAAGCAGCCACCGATGAGTTCAATGGGAAAGTATTAAACAAAACAGCAGCACAGCTTACTGCGTTTTGGTCAAAATTAGTTTTTACCGGTAAAGGTCAGCCACCAAAAGCGATGGGCAGCGACGCAGAAGTTTTATCTGCAGTGGCAGCCAACCCAAGCGCTATCGGATATGTTGATGCCGGTGCGGTAAACGACAGCGTGCGCGTTGTCGCTACTTTCTAACTTACCGCTCATACAAAAGAATTTAAAGGAACACGCATGAAAACCAAACTTGCTATCTTATCTATGGCTGGCCTGTTAGCTACTCCGGCAATGGCAGACATTCAAATTAACGGCTTTGCCAACCTTGTTGGTGGTATGACACTGGATGACGATGAGTCGTTATACGGTTATGACAGCGATTTCAATTTTGACCCAGCTAGCGTATTCGGACTACAAGTGCGTGGTGAAGTAAGTGATAAGCTTTCTGCCACCGCACAGGTAGTAGGACGTGGCAGAGACGATTACAGCGCTGATTTCGAGTGGGCTTATCTAACTTATATGGTCAATAACAACATTAGTGTAAGTGCTGGTCGTCTTCGTTTGCCATTATTTAAATATTCTGCCTCGTTAGATGTTGGCTATGCTTACCATTGGATCACACCGCCTAACGCAGTATATGGCATAGACTACAACAACCTAGACGGTGTTCGCATAGACTACCAAAACTTCGCGGGCGACTGGGAATACGGTGCACAGCTTACCGTGGGTCGAACAGAAGAAGAAACGGTAATTGGCGGGACACCTGCTGATCTTGAGGTAAAAAACATCGTTACATTATCAGTAGAGTTAACGCGCGACTGGTTTAGCGCTCGCTCGTTGGTAGGTACAGGAAAGGTGTCGGCCACTAATGATGATTTCGACAACTTTATTGATGGCTTTAGTCAGTTGAATGCTGTTGTAAACGGTGCTGCAAGAGCGGCAGACCAATTAAGCGTGAATGAAGACTCTGGCTCATTTTTCGAAATAGCCATGGATGTTGATAAATACGATTGGTTTGTCGGTGCAGAGTATACTCGTGTAGAAGTTGAAGACTCGATTATTGCAACTAACGATGCGTGGTACGTAACCGCTGGCATGCGTTTTGGTAAATTTACTCCACATATCACATATGAAGTTGAAGAGGGTGATATCAGCGATAGAGTTGGTTATCTTTCTGGCCTTCCATCTACTATTGATTCTGGAAGTGCTGCAATAGATGGAACTTGGGCTACCGTGTTACAGACTGCGCAAGGTCTAGTGGCTCAGCAGAAGAATGAGGTATCGGCAGTAACGCTAGGTCTGCGTTACGATCTTGAGCCTGGCTTCGCTCTTAAGACCGATGTAACTTGGTTCTCTGACGATTTGAACGACCTAAATGATGCGACGTTACTTCGCGTAGCGGCTAACTATACGTTCTAAGAAAAATGGTTGGTCTCTCTGCTTAGAGAGACCAACTCACTAAAGAATTTATTTATTTGGCAGATATATACTGGAAAGGGTTTAGATTTACGATAATCTATAGTTGTAAAACCCAACAAATATAAACAGTGGGATAGCTGATGAATTTTTTAAAAAAAATGCCAATTGCGACTAAAATTTTTCTCATACCGGGTATAGCGGCGCTAAGCTTTATCGTCTATTTGCTTATTACTGTTTATACAGCGTTAAATAATGGCGCTACATTAGAGAAAGTTCAGAAAGTCCAATTTCCAGCATTACAGCTATCTGCTTCTACGTTAGTGGAAATGCAAAAAGTACGCGACACACTGTCTAGTGCCGTGACCACTGGCGATCAAGATACGCTAGCTGTAGCGCAAGACCTTGCTGAGGGTGCAAAGAGCGGTCTTAATCAAATTGCTTCTATAAGCCCAGAATTCCGTTCTGAAATATCACGAATTTCATCGGGTTTTGACGACTATTTCGATGTTGCTTTTGATGTTTCAAAGTCAATGGTTAATGGTACGGCTGATTTCAGTCGCTTAGGTGAATTGTCTGCGCGAATGAATCAATCTTATGATGGGGTTATTGCGGCCATGTCTCAGTTCAGAGACGCGCAGCAAGCGGCATTCGAGAAAGCATTCGAAAACACAGACAGTGCAAACAATTCACTTATAAGTACCGGCGTTATACTGGCAATTGTTGTCACCGTTTTACTCTTCGCTACCGCCGTGCCAATTGTTCGCGGTATCAAGCAAAGCATTGATGATGTAGTACGTTCGCTTAAAGACATTGCGCAAGAAAATGGCGACCTGACAGTGCGCATTGAAACTAAAAGCGAAGATGAGATTGGCGAGTTAGTTTACTGGTTCAACCAATTTATGGACAAGCTTCAAGGCGTAGTACGCGATGTAGTAGAAGCGAGTTTACCGCTTTCAAACTTGGCCCAAAACCTACGTGGTGTTACAGAAGAGACGCAACGTACTATTGATGTGCAGCAGAAATCTGCAACTAACGCCAAGCGCGCAGTAGACACTATGAGTGGTTCAGTTGACGGTGTTGCACACAGCGCTGCACAAGCTGCCAACGATGCTAATGAAGCTACTACGGCTGCTGGCGAAGGCCGACAAATCGTTCAACAAACGGTTACTAGTATTCAACAACTTGCTGAAAACGTACGCGAGACCGCTGATGTTATAGCACGTCTTGAATCAGACTCTAACAAAGTGGGGTCAGTTCTAGACGTTATTAAGGGCATTGCAGAGCAAACTAACTTGCTGGCGCTTAACGCCGCCATTGAAGCTGCAAGGGCGGGTGAGCAAGGTCGTGGCTTTGCGGTTGTAGCAGACGAAGTAAGAACGCTAGCATCGCGCACGCAGCAATCTACAGAAGAAATACAAAGCACTATCGAGCAGCTACAAAACGCTGCGCACTCTGCGGTAGAAGTGATGGCACGTGGTACTGAACAGGCTTCGAGCAGTGTGGAAACCGCGAATAAAGCAGGTAGCAGCCTAGAGACTATCACCAGTACGATAGGGCGCATTAATCAAATGAACGAGCAAATTGCTCACAATACGGAAGATCAACGCTCTGTTGCGGTAGACATTGTTCGACATGTAGATGAAATTCACGAGCGCACCGAGCAAACAGCAAGTCGTTCAGGTGAGCTTGGTACAATGTGTAATGAACTTGCCGACCTAGCACAGCACTTAGAATCAATTGCTAAACAGTTTAGGGTGTAACTGGTAACGTTCATTCATTCTAAGTTGTAATGGAATACTGAGCCTCCGCAAGGGGGCTTTTTTGTATGCGCCGATTACGTAAAAGCTACTGTTAGTGGCGCTAGGTAAAACAGAATTTGGATAAAACGAAGACATAAAAAAATCCCCAGCAGAGCTGGGGATTTTTAATATCAGTGTTGCCTTACCACTATTCGTCTAAGAAGCTGCGTAGCTGCTCAGAACGGCTAGGGTGGCGAAGCTTGCGAAGTGCTTTTGCTTCAATCTGACGAATACGCTCACGGGTTACGTCAAACTGCTTACCTACTTCTTCAAGCGTGTGGTCGGTATTCATGTCGATACCAAAACGCATGCGAAGTACTTTCGCTTCACGGGCTGTTAGGCCTGCTAGCACTTCTTGCGTTGCGTCTTTTAAGCTACCGCCTGTTGCTGAATCGAGGGGCTGAATAATGGTGCTGTCCTCGATAAAGTCGCCAAGATGTGAATCTTCATCATCACCGATAGGAGTTTCCATCGAGATTGGCTCTTTAGCAATTTTAAGTACCTTACGAATTTTATCTTCAGGCATTAGCATGCGCTCTGACAATTCTTCAGGTGTAGGCTCACGACCCATTTCCTGAAGCATTTGACGAGAGATACGGTTAAGCTTGTTAATCGTCTCAATCATGTGAACAGGGATACGAATGGTACGCGCCTGGTCAGCGATTGAACGAGTAATTGCCTGACGAATCCACCACGTCGCATAAGTTGAGAACTTATAACCACGACGGTATTCGAACTTATCAACCGCCTTCATTAGACCAATGTTACCTTCTTGAATAAGGTCAAGGAATTGAAGACCACGGTTGGTGTACTTCTTCGCAATTGAGATAACAAGACGCAGGTTAGCTTCAACCATTTCTTTTTTCGCACGGCGTGCTTTTGCTTCACCGATAGACATGCGACGGTTGATGTCTTTAATATCTGCGATAACCAGGCCAGTTTCCTGCTCAACCTGATTCATCTTGCTAATGCAGCGTTCAATTTCTTCTTGGTTAACAGCAAGTTCAGCGGCGTAAGGCGCACCTGATTTAACTGCATCGTGCAGCCACGCGCTCGATGTTTCGTTACCAGCAAACGCTTTGATAAAGTCTTTCTTTGGCATCTTCGCGTTAACAACGCAGAACTTCATCACAAGACGTTCTTGAATTCGCACCTTGTCCATCATTTCGCGCATGTTCTTAACCATGCGATCGAATTGTTTTGGCACTAAGCGGAATTCTTTAAACACGTCGCTCAAAGCGTTAATTTGTGCGCGAGAGTCGGCGTGAGCACGGCCTTTCTTCTCAATCACTTCACGAGTTTTGAGATACTGTTCACGAAGTTCTGCAAAACGTTCGCGGGCTAGCTCTGGGTCTACACCGCTATCGTCTTCGTCGCTATCGTCATCATCTTCGTCGTCATCTTCATCATCTAATTCTTCTTCAGACAATTCAGAGCCGACGTGGGTAGCTGTTGGAGCAAGATCTTGCTCATCGTTAGGATCAACAAAACCAGAGATGATGTCGCTTAAGCGAATCTCTTCTGCTTCGTATAGATCCCACTGGTCCAATAGATAAGTGATTGCTTCTGGATATTCTGCAACTGAACACTGTACCTGGTTGATACCATCTTCAATTCGCTTAGCGATTTCAATTTCGCCTTCACGAGTAAGAAGTTCAACGGTACCCATTTCACGCATGTACATGCGAACAGGGTCAGTCGTGCGGCCAATTTCACTTTCTACAGTTGCAAGTGCTTGAGCTGCTGCTTCTGCAGCATCTTCATCAGCATTCGCTTCTTGCATGAGAAGTTCGTCTGCATCAGGAGCTGATTCAGAAACTTGAATTCCCATGTCGTTAATCATGCGGATTATGTCTTCGATTTGATCAGAATCGACAATATCTTGCGGCAGGTGGTCGTTTACTTCTGCAAAGGTTAAGTAACCTTGCTCTTTACCTTTTGCAATCAGGAGTTTAATCTGAGACTGCTTGCTTTGCGCCATATAACCTACACTTCTCACATTCAATTAGTTTGCAATAGAAAAGACAACATACGTATAGGTATGTTCCCTGTTCTGCTGTAGTACTGCTTTTGTATCAAGGCCGTTAATGCTCGATGCCACGCTGGTTTAAACCATTATGTTGCGATGCACATCTGCTCGGGTTCGGTTCTGCCCGTTATATTCGGCTATATCTTTGCTACTCGTGCTGCTGCAAATTTGTTCACTTAAACATGAACATTGCACTTATATCTATGCTTGCAGCGAATTAGCCAGTATAGCAGATCAAGCGGTGGTTTTACCAGATTGATGGCCGATTTTTTAGCCAGTAATATTTACAAAGGCAAACTCAAGAAACGAGTAAGGCCTTTGGGTAGCAACTACGTTAGAACAGATTAACCTTTTGGTCAGAAATTTAATATTCTGACACGCAAGGTTAACTTTTCTGCCTTTCCCTCATAAGCAGGTTCAGTTCCTGTTTTTCCGCTTGGGTAAGCGGCTGAACCCGAGAGCGTGAAATTAAGGTTTCAATGCGGCTATCGAAATGCCCGTCCAGTAAGCGAGCGAAGCTGTCGTTATAAACCCGTTCAGCATCCTCGTCTTTAACTAAGTGTTCTTGTAACAATAATTTCGCGATAGTAGATGAATGGGGATGGTCGCGGAAATTTTCAACAAGTTGCGCGGTTTTTGCCTGAGGATTGCCCACACAATAGCGATGAACATCTCGCAGTAAGTCCATACCAGCAGCATTGCTTCCTGCAAAAATGTCAACTTGCACGTCTTCACACGTTGACGCAAGTTCTGGCTTATCAAGCAGTAAGCGTATCAGCATGCGAAGTGGTGATAGTTTTGGCTTATTTACTTGATTGCGATTCGGCGAATAAGCTTGCTTCGACCCCTGATTGGCTTTGGTAATATCTTGTTGAAGCTTAAACCGGTCAAATTCGCCGGTGTGTTTAGCCAGCTCTTCCAAAAGCATTTGTTTCTGGTCTTCACCCAAGGTACTTTCAATTAGCGGCATCGCCGCTTTTTTAAGGGCAATTTTGCCCTCTGGTGTACCCACATTGTGCGTTTTTAACAGGTTTTCAAAGAAGAAACGGGAAAGGGGCATGGCGTCATCAAGCATTCCCATGAACGCATCTTTACCCACCTGACGCACCATGGTATCTGGGTCTTCGCCGTCGGGTAAAAATAGAAACGATAGACGCACCCCGTCTTTTAGCGCGGGTAATGCATTTTCTAACGCACGCCATGCAGCTTCACGACCGGCTCTGTCACCGTCGTAGCAACAAACAATGTGTGATATTGCACGAACCAGCATTTGAATGTGTTCAGGCGTCGTTGCCGTGCCCAGCGCTGCTGTAGCAATATTAATGTCGAATTGACTTAGCGCCACAACATCCATGTAGCCTTCCACTACCACCACGGTATCTAAACTACGGTTCATCTGGCGCACAGAGTGAAAACCGAATAGCTCACTACCTTTGTGGAAAATACGGGTTTCTGGCGAGTTTAAATATTTAGGGCCGCCGTCATCAAGTACACGACCCCCAAAGCCAACAACACGACCACGTTTGTCGCGAATAGGAAACATGATGCGGTCGCGGAAAAAGTCGTAGGTACGTCCTTGGTCGTTTTTATTAACAAGTTTCAAATCGACCAGCTGTTTGATGCGCTGGGGGTCTTTACCGAAAGTGTTTAATAGGGCGTCCCAGCTGTCGGGCGCGTAGCCTATTTCCCACTGCTTTACTATGTCGCCACTGAGCCCGCGATTTTTCAAATAATCGATGGCTTTCTTACTATTACCATTTTGGCGTAACTGATGCTGGAAAAAGCGAGCAACTTGCTCCATTACAGCATAGTCGTCTTGCTGTTGCTGCTTTTTCTCTTCGCTCATGGCAGGGCGACTGCCTTTTTCACGAGGCACTTCTAGCCCGTGATAGCGCGCCAACTCTTCAATGGCCTCAACAAACTCTAAACGGTCAAATTCCATGATAAACGAGATGGCGTTGCCGTGAGCGCCGCAGCCGAAACAGTGATAAAACTGTTTATCTTGGCTCACAGTGAAGGAAGGCGTTTTCTCGTTATGGAAAGGACAGCACGCTTGATAGTTTTTGCCTGCTTTTTTAAGTTTTACTCGGCTATCGACTACTTCTACCACATCGGTGCGTGATAATAAGTCATCTATAAAATCGCGAGGTATTTTTCCAGCCATGAGGTTTTTTCAAAAAAAGGTACGTAAGCGTGCGCTGTAATTGTCGCGTCAAACGACAAATCACAACATGATTAAAACAGTGAAGTACTGTAACAGCGAAGACTAAAAATGAGAATAACGAAGGCGCGGCAAATGCGCACCTTCGCTTTGCTTACACTTTGTAGTGCGAAGTCACTTATACAGCGTATTTTATTTTAGGCGTTTAAGCGCGCTTTAATTTTTGCACTTAAAGCGCCCATGTCGGTGCGGCCTTGCACTTGAGGCTTTAATGCGCCCATCACTTTACCCATATCTTGCATGCCCGATGCACCTGTAGCTGCCATCGTTTCATCGATAAGTGCATTTAGCTCGTCGTCAGTCAAAGGCTGCGGTAGGAAGTCTTCAATATACGTAATTTCTTCACGTTCTTTGCTAGCTAGGTCGTCGCGGTTTGCTGCGTCGTACTGCGCCGCTGCATCCTGACGCTGCTTAACCATTTTGGTTAAAACCGCTAAAATTGCGCTATCGTCTAGCGTAATTTGTTCATCGATTTCTTTTTGCTTGATGGCAGCCATTGCCATACGAATAGTACCAAGACGTACTTTTTCTTTTGCGCGCATCGCATCTTTTTGCGCTGCTTTCAAATCATCAATTAGTGCCATGATGCTTCCTGATTTTTATTAGTAAATGGGCCCAGGTTGAAAATCAAATGCAACCATTTGAAAAGGAAAAAATGGAGTCGTTAAAATCAAGGCCAAAAAAGTAGAGGCCCAGAAACGCGAAAGGTGCTGCAATTGCAACACCTTTCAGACTCGTTACTTAACCCTATATTAGTAGAGTTTTACGCGACGTGCGTTTTCACGAGCTAGCTTCTTAAGATGACGCTTCTTAGCGGCAGCTTTCTTGCGCTTGCGTTCCCAAGTTGGCTTTTCGAAGAATTCACGACGACGAACTTCAGAAAGAACACCTGCTTTTTCACAAGAACGCTTAAAACGACGCAGCGCCACATCAAACGGCTCGTTTTCTCTAACTTTAACGATAGGCATTAAACACTCACCTCAAAACTTTTACTGTGTAAATCCGGGTAAAATTGTGCGCTAAAAAGGCCACCCGGGTTAAAAATGGTGCGAAATTCTAATCATATCTACAGAGAAAGTAAAGGATGAATTGCCAAAAAATAGCCAATATTGTGCATTTACCGTTCATTTACCTGTTCACTGGCATTCCATGAATGCAGGATTAAAGGTAAACTCTGCGCTCGTTAAGCATCGTGTAGTTTAACTCGGCTCATACAAGCGCCCTTATCAGAACGTTTCCTGAATGATTTACTCTTTTGATGTAGATAGAGATCAAAAGTGCAAAATCGGATGATCCTGTTTAGGGTAGTGTTATGATCGCGGCAAGATCATAAAGATGATCGCCACAGATCGCCAGAATTATTTACTCAGTTTTTGGTATTGCGACCTTCACAGCTGCGCATCGCGCTGTAAACCGTGTAATACGCATTCAAAAGCTAGGCACAGCAGTTAGTAGTAAAAAGGGTAGCTCCCCATGAGAATTTTAGGAATTGAAACATCTTGTGACGAGACCGGCATCGCAGTTTACGACGATGAAAAAGGTCTGTTGTCGCACGAACTTTACAGCCAAGTTAAGCTTCACGCCGATTATGGCGGCGTTGTACCTGAGCTTGCTTCACGAGATCATGTTAGAAAGATCATTCCTTTAATCGAAAAAGCAATGGAAGATGCTAATACGCAGCCGTCTGAAATTGACGGGGTTGCCTTTACGCAAGGCCCAGGTCTGGTTGGTGCACTTCTTGTAGGTTCATCAGTAGGACGCTCGTTAGCGTACGCATGGAATGTTCCGGCGGTAGGTGTGCATCATATGGAAGGGCACCTGCTAGCGCCAATGCTTGAAGCACACGCGCCTGAGTTTCCTTTTGTCGCGTTATTGGTGTCTGGCGGCCATTCAATGCTAGTAAAAGTTGAAGGTATTGGACAGTACGAAGTACTTGGTGAGTCAATTGATGACGCAGCGGGTGAAGCGTTCGATAAAACCGCTAAACTGCTTGGCCTTGATTATCCAGGCGGCCCACTGTTGGCGAGGCTGGCTGAAAAGGGCGAAGCTGGGCATTACAAGTTTCCTCGCCCCATGACAGATAGACCTGGACTTGATTTTAGTTTTAGCGGCCTGAAAACATTCGCGGCCAACACTATTCGCGACGCCGACTTAACAAGCAGCGATGCAGAGCAAACGAAAGCTAACATTGCCTATGCGTTTCAAGAGGCGGTGGTTGATACGCTTATTATTAAATGTAAGCGCGCTTTAAAACAAACTGGCATGAAGCGTTTGGTCATTGCTGGCGGGGTAAGTGCGAACACAATGCTGCGAAGCCAGATGAAAGCCCTGATGCAAGAATTAAAAGGCGAGGTGTTTTACCCTAGCTTGGCTTATTGTACCGACAACGGAGCGATGATTGCCTATGCAGGTATGCAGCGTTTGAAAGCAGGGGAAACCTTAACCTTGTCTTCTCAAGCCAAACCTCGCTGGCCGCTTGATACGCTGTCGGCTATTTAACTTGCAGAATCTTATGTAAGTACAGCGCTTTATTTTATTTATAAAGATAAAAGGCAATGGAAGAATATTCCATTGCCTTTTGTTTTGATACCAAAGAACTAGGAAATTAAAAAGCATGCGAACAGATTCGCTAAAAACACAACGAAAGACGTCAATGAAACAATCAGCGTCAATAGTAAAGCTAGCTAGGTTTTTATTTTCTTCGTTTATATTGTTAATACTAACTACGTTTAAGCTATCTGCTGATGAGCAAATTCAGGCTAATGAAAACGGAAAGCCGTCAAACCGCGAACAGTATGTTGTGCTTATTTCTCTAGATGGCTTTCGCTATGACTACATTGAACTGCACAATGCAAAGCAAATAGGCGCTATCGCTAAGCAAGGCGTTAGAGCATCGTCAATGACGCCAGTTTATCCGTCTAACACCTTTCCCAATCATATCTCGTTAATTACGGGGTTATTGCCTAAAAACCACGGCATTGTTAACAATCGTTTTTACGATAAATCGCGTCTTACAAAAGAGGGCTATGCACATTACCAACTAGGGTATGGCCGTATGGATAGCACGTGGATAACCGCAACGCCGTTGTGGAACTTGGTAGAATATCACGGTATGAAAGCAGCCACGTTTTTTTGGCCTGAATCCGATGCGCGCATTTCAGGTTCACTTCCCAGCTATTTTTACCCATATTCTAAGTATGCCGATTATCAGCAGCGTATCGATCAAATTGTAAATTGGCTGAAGCTACCCGAGGTTGCACGCCCACGTTTTATTGCGGGCTACTTTTCATTAATTGATACTATTGGGCATGATGAAGGGCCATTTGCCGACAAAACTAATGACGCAGTACAAGAAATCGATGCACTTATAGGTCAGCTTTATAAACGCATTCAAGCGTTAGACTTGCCAGTGAACTTAGTGATTGTCTCTGACCATGGAATGACGCCCGTCGGAAAGAGTCAACTGATAACGGTGGAATCTCTTTCTATTCCAGATAGCTTTATTATAGAAAACGAAGGGGCTCAAATTCACCTGTATGCAAAACCAAGCGTTGAAGATGAAGAGATTGACGATGAGATTGCGCGACTAAATACACTCGCGCAAAAGCGTTTTACCGTGCTTAATGACAAGCAACGCAGTGAACGCTCCATGGAGTTGGGGAATAGAACAGGCGACATCATTATTGAAATTGCACCACCAGCACGCTTTATTAGCGCTAACAGTATGCACATTAGCAAAGGTGGGCATGGATATTTGAACACCTTACCCGACATGGGGGCGACGTTTGTAGCCATTGGCCCTGCGTTTAAAACACAAACAACGCTACCTTCTTTTAGCAATTTAGAAGTGTATCCTGCCCTTGCAAAAATTCTAGGATTAGCGCCTGTTACACCAATTGATGGTGAACTTGATGTGCTGGCAAAAGGCCTTACTCTTTAACTTTTCCTTTATCCCAAACCTTACTTTCATTGCCCGCCAAAAGTCGGGCAATGTTGTCTTTATGGCGCAGGATAATGAGCAGCGAAAGCATTGCTACTGGAACGGTATACAGCGGCTTTATAAGAAACGTAAATAATGGGGCAAGTGATACCGCAATGAGAGCGCCCAACGACGAGTAGCCCGTAAGAAATACCACTACCACCCAGCTAAGCACCAGTAGCCCAGCCAAGTCCAAACCAATAGGAAGCATTGCACCAAACGCGGTAGCCACGGCTTTTCCGCCTTGAAAACCGAAATAGAGTGGAAAAATGTGGCCCAAACACGCTGCAATGGCAATAATGCCCAGCATGATGGGGTCTATCCCAAGAAAAAAGCTGCCGTATACGGGAATGGTGCCTTTTAAAATATCCATAACCAAAACCAACAGCGCTGGTATGCGCCCGCCTAGACGATAAACATTGGTAGCACCGGGGTTCTTTGAACCAGCCGTTCTTGGGTCAGGCAATCCAAACAACTGGCTTATTACTACTGCACTTGATAAAGAGCCGAAGAGGTACGCAACAGCAATCATTAAAAGAGTTAACGAATTCATTTAGTCATACTTGTTATTAAAATTAAAAACCTTGGTTGCTCCCAGTTGTCATACAGCGGTATAGTTGTGCCACACAAGCGTAAAGCTACTCCATCCAAACGCGATATACCACCGTTTACCAGTAATATGTGGGTGAAAGCGCAGTAGTAAGACCAGTAAGGCAACAATAAACTGGTTGATAACAGTACAAGATGAAAAATTCCATGGGCAAAATTTATATAACAGGGCTTGAAGTTGACACCCTGATTGGTGTTTATGACTGGGAGCGAGTACAAACCACGCAACTGCTTCTTGATATAACACTAGATGTCGATTTACGAGCTGCAATGCAAAGTGACGATGTGGCTGACACGGTAGACTATGCCAAAGTGGCCGAGTGTATTGTAGAAGTAGGCAAAGTCAGCACATTTGAGCTATTAGAAGCATTTGGAAGCCGTGTGATGGACGTTGTGCTTGAAAACTTCGCGGTGGCATCGATTACCGTTAAAATTGTAAAACCTAATATTCTTCCCAATGCGAAAACCGTTGCTGTTGAAATGAGTAAAGAGCAGGTTTGATGTCTGAACACACTATTTTAATTAGCATTGGCTCAAACATTGAACGAGAGCATTATACTAGGCAGTCATTAATTGCGCTAAAACAGCAATTTACTGACGTAAGCGTATCATCTGTGTATGAAAGCGAAGCGGTAGGCTTTAATGGCAGCCCCTTTTACAATGCAGTAGCACGAGCTAAAACGTCTAAAAGCATTGAAGAAGTTTGCGCAGTGCTTAAAGCAATTGAAAAAGACAATGGTAGGGTGCACACCGATAAAAAATTCTGCGCTAGAACGCTTGATCTCGATCTGCTTACCTATGATAGTAAGATAACGACATCTCCTGTAGTACTGCCTCGCGAAGAGATTTGCTACAACGCGTTTGTGCTTTGGCCGCTAGCCGAACTTGTTCCAAACGATATTCATCCTGAAACACAAGAAACCTATGCCCATATGTGGCAAACATTCGATAAACAAAAACAGCAATTATGGCCTATTGACTTTACTTGGAGTTAAGCAAAGGAATGACACTTTTCGAAATTATTATTTTAGCCATTATTCAAGGCGTGACGGAATTTCTCCCTATTAGTAGTTCTGGACATCTACTGCTTCCTGCAGAGCTTTTAGGCTGGGTAAGCCAGGGGTTAGCTTTCGATGTTGCCGTGCATGTAGGAAGCCTACTCGCCGTTATGATTTATTTTCGCCAAGAAATTGGTCAAATGACGGTGGCGTGGGTAACGCAAGGGTTTAGCAAAGAGCAATCCACAGACAGCAAGCTGGCGTGGTACGTAATTGTAGCAACTATTCCCGCGGTTATTATCGGCTTTTTAATGAAGGGCTGGATTGAGGAAAATGCCCGTACTGCATTGGTGATTGCAGGCACCACTATTATTTTTGGCTTATTGTTGTGGTATGCCGATGCCACGGCGAAACGTGAGCAAGAACTTGAGGGATTAACGTTAAAACAATCTATTTATATTGGTTTAGCACAGGTACTGGCATTAATTCCTGGCACGTCCCGTTCAGGTATCACCATGACCGCAGGGTTAATGTTAGGGCTTAAGCGCGAGGCGTGTGCGCGTTTTTCATTCTTGCTATCTATTCCAGTAATCTTAGGCGCAGGGCTTCTAGCGACCCTCGACTTACTAAAAGCAAACGAAGCCGTTGATTGGTATGCCTTGCTTTATGGTGCTGCTTTTTCTTTTGTTAGTGCTTACCTGTGTATTTACCTTTTCTTAAGCTGGATATCGCGTATTGGCATGCTACCGTTTGTTATATATCGCCTAATGTTAGGTGCAGTGTTGCTGTGGTTTGTATTTGCATAATCGCACAGCGACAAAGCTAGAAACAAAGGCTCGCGGTGTTATTGGGTTAAAAGGCAGTCATATGGGTAGTTGCGTTATTCAAGCTACCTGATGGGTTTAGAAAAAGATAGATAAACGTTTAATGGAAAGGGAGTGAAACATGGCAGAGACAATTTTTGACAAAATTATAAATAAAGATATTCCAGCAGACATCATTTATGAAGACGACTTAGCCCTGGCGTTTAAAGATATTAATCCTCAGGCACCTACTCACTTTCTCGTCATTCCGAAGAAGCAAATTGCAACGGTGAATGACATTACAGAGGAAGACCGTGAAGTGGTGGGGCACTTGTCTTTTGTTGCGGCTAAAATTGCCAAGGAGCAAGGGTTTGCCGACCAAGGTTTTCGTACGGTAATGAACTGCAACGAGTATGGTGGACAAACGGTGTACCACATTCATTTACATGTATTAGCGGGTAAGCCGCTAGGCTGGCCTCCGTATTCAGAAAATATGAAACAACACGTTGAATAGTGTTGAATTATATAAACCAAAAAGGCCGCTTTATGAAGCGGCCTTTTAAATAAGCATCAATAGTTAGTCAGAAAGCCCAAGCACTTTCTTGCCTTGGTTGAAATGAATATCTACTGGAATATTCGCCGCTTCTAAACGGGCCAAGTCTGAACCTAAGTCAGGTTTAATTACGCCCATGGTCTCAACTAGCTGAGCTACGCCGTCGTAATCGCCATCGCCTTGAAGCGTTAAGATTAGCTCAGACAGGGCTTCTACAGACTCGCCCATTTTTTCCATGTTCACGCGATACAAGCCGTCTTCTGTTTTTTCAAAAGCACCTTGCTGTGCAAAGAAGTTAAAGCGAATCATGTTTGCTTTACCGTGAGCAGAGCTAGCGCCAAAACGCACTGAGCGGAAGACACCTGCCATGAAAGTCACGTAGTAATCTTCTAGTGTACCTTGCGTAATTTCACCTTTTTCAAGAAGGCTTTGTACCATGTACAAACCAAGAATATCGGCTTTGCCTTCTTCAAGGGCTGATGCATGTTCTTTTAACGCACCACGCACGGTACCTGAACCATCTAAGGTGTTCTTAATTCCTAAACCATGCGCGACTTCGTGGAACATAGTGTTCGCGAAGAAAGCGTCGAAGGTAATGTGCTTGCGCTGTTCCGGCACAATTAACGTATCTGCAATAGGCACCAAAATAGTGTCAAATTTAGCGCGCATGGCGTTTTTAAGCTGCAGGCGACGCGTGCCTTTTTCTAGCTGCACACGCTCGTCATTGGGCAAGTTAATGGCAATGGTTTTACTACCCGCATTGGAATGCCCTGCGTAATAAATTACGTCATAGGCGTTAAGGTCGGCGTCAGACCCTGGCATTTCTGCTTTGTATGCTTCTGCAACCGGCAGGCCTTGTTGCAGTTCAGGCAGGAAGGCTGCGTACTTCGCAAGCTTTTCACTCCACGCTAGGTCTTTGATAAGCACATACGCTTCAAATGCCGCGCGGTAACCAAACAGCTGGTCTTCATAGGTTTCAATTGGCCCAATAACTAGCTCGATAGGGTTGGTTTTCATATCCATCCACGCCATATCAGATGCCAAATAATCATCTGATAACAACGCGGCAGAGCGCAACTGTAGATATTGCTTGAAGCTTTCATCTTCAGCTAATTCTGACGCTTCTTTCAAAATATCAGATGCTTTCATCAATTCGCTTTTGAAAGCTTCAGAATAAGGCACTGAATACAAATTGCCGGCTTCATCGCGTTTAACCATCGAGTAAAGACTTTTTTTACCAGCAAAATCCGCAGTAGCGAACGCTTCTTTTTCCATATCGTGAGGATAAAACTCAGCGCCTAATGGCTTGTCTTCGTAGCCGCTGATGAAGGGGGTATCGCCGTTTAAACGATCCCACGGACCGTAGTTGATTGAAGCAAAGTGTCGTACTTTCTCGTCACTAATTGAAGAAAGAAACGTATCCTTATCATCGAAAAATGCTTGCTTCCAAAACAAATCGTCCATGATTTTTGACGCATCAATCAACAGTGAAAGCATTTTATGTTGATTGTCACTAAGGTGAGACAAATCGCTGGTAAGGTCTACGCCGTGATAAATAGATAATCGCGACTCGTCGACTAACAGAGTTTGTGCTACATCGGTTTCGGGCTTTGCTGTTTGAGTTTGTGTGGTATCTGCACTTTTGCTACACGCTGTTAGCATAAGTAACCCTGCTACTGCCGCAGCTATGGGAGAGTATGTTGAAAGTGTTTTTTTCATAATTACGTTTTACCGTTTGGTTGACCGTATTTTTACAGTATATAGGGCGGTGTTTAGGTAGCTCACTATAGCTATGCTTTTGATTTAATACAAAAGTATGAGAGTTATTTGTTTAATATCAATAGTGCTTTGTTACCAATTGTCTATACTAAGTGAAAGCTCTAGAGGCTATGCTTTTGTAATCAATTCTCTTCGACGCTGTCTTTTTTAGTTGGTCGAAACTCTAGAGCTACTATAGTATGGTTATAGAAATTACATAAGAAAACAACAAACGTCCTGTATTTTTGCGTAACACTTGGTGGCTTATGCTTACAAAGCAGGGAATGCATCGCTCAATCAACGTCGGTTCTTGCTGTTTGGTGGTGGCTAGACACGATTAATTGGTAAAGCAACCTATTGCCTTTACTAGGCTATTTGGAACTTTCTAAGGGTAGAAAAATGTCAACACAGAACGCGCTTTCAACCATTTTGGTTGAAAAAATAAATAATGACACACTGGTCCTTCCTACGCTTCCAGCTATTGCATTGAAAGTCCGCAAAGCGGCAGATGATCCTGACATCAATCTAAGCGATATGGGAGATGTAGTAGGCCAAGATCCTTCGCTTAGCGCAAGAATGATTAAAATTGCCAACAGCGCTTACATGGGGCGTAGCGTAAAGGTTACATCTATCAGCCAAGCGGTAACTCGAATTGGTTTGCGTCAAATAAAAAATATTTCAACCGCACTAGCCATGGAACAATTATTTGTTTCGAAAAACGACGTGGTCGCACGCTACCTACAGCAAGAATGGGCAAAAACCGTGAACATCGTTGCGAGCTCTATGGCGGTACTTCAGCTTTATATCACACGTACAAAAAAACGTGAGTTGAGCATGGACACCATGACGCTAGCCGCACTAGTGCACAATATTGGTGTACTGCCTATTTTGACAGAGGCAGAGCGCCATCCAGAAGTCTTTGCAAACCCCTCTTTTTTAGATGTTGCCACAGACAAATTAGCAGGCCAAATTGGCGCGAGCATCATGACCCAGTGGAGTTTTGGTGACACCTTTGTGGATGTTGCAAAGCACTGGAAAGACCTTAGCTACATGCCTGAAGAGCTGCACTATATCGACTTTGTACGTGTGGGTGCCGCGGTTTCAGGGGCTGTCGATAACCAAAAAGATGCCATTTTAAACTTAGCGTTTCAGCGTGGTGTGGTAGAAGACATGGGCGAGCTTCACTCTGATGAATTTGAAGAGTTGGCAGGTGCCGCGAAACAAATCTTCTTGTAATTGACCCACTTTGAAAAAAGCAAAAACTTTTAAAAAGGCCGATAATACTATTATCGGCCTTTTTATTGGGTGAACTGAGCTTTAATTAAAGTAACGGCAATAAAATTTTAAAATTGTATTCCCGCAACATCCACGGTTTTACAAGCTATTGTCGTTAAGGTTTAGTGCGCCACGAAGGAAGTTAAGCAGCGTGCAAATCTCGGCTGACATTAGCGCAAACTCTGCATCAAGGCGTGCTTCTACCTGATCTTTTGGCACGTCGTCAGTTTCTTCTTTAATGCGGTCGGTGAACTTAATACGCTTAATGGCACCGTCTTCACAGATAATAGCGGTTAGCGTTTCTGCGTATTCGAATGCAACTTTTTGAACCAGTTTACCTGCATCTAGGTGAATACTAATTTCTTCGCTGTCTAGCGGCTGGT
The DNA here is from genome assembly GCF_043642145.1 of Alteromonas gracilis. Taxonomy (GTDB): domain Bacteria; phylum Pseudomonadota; class Gammaproteobacteria; order Enterobacterales; family Alteromonadaceae; genus Alteromonas; species Alteromonas gracilis_B. The sequence continues at coordinate 56,333 of NZ_JBHZRZ010000010.1, read as the reverse complement.
TTTTACAGCGGATTACGCTGCCTGTGTCATCGGTTGATTTAAGTTCGGCTTCTTCAAGTAAACCTATGCTTTCTGGTGTTGATTCTGTCACCCAGTGCGTAAGTTCGCTTTGAAGGCTTCTGCGTGTAAATGGTACAACGGGCAACAGGCCAATGGCTTTTCTTACCATTGCTAAAAAGGCTTCTGCTTTTCCATCAGATGACGCATCAACCACAACTAAATTATCAGCAAGCGAAATGAAACCATGAGTGTAGGTGTTTTTCGTAAATGCCTGGGGCAGCAAGCGGGTTTGAATTTCTTGCTTTAGGTCGGCTTTAGCTTTTTTACCAACAGGAGAGCCTGTCTCCATTTCAATCTTAGCCACCATTTCATCAAGCTCGGCATTTACCACTGCACCGGGTAAGATCTTTTCTTGTTTTTTTAGCGTTATCCAAAAACGCTGTTGAACAACATGAAACATGGTGCCTTGCTTACCAGCCTGTGAAAACGGGGATGCAAACCCCATGGTTGCCAAATCTTGACTACCGCACGGGCGGAAAGCATGCTCGTTTAGGGCGCGCTCTAAATCACCTTCGTCAAGCGATAGCGGCTGAGTAATTTGATAGGCTTTTACGTTTTTAAACCACATAGTGTAAGCATTCTCTTGATAAAATTGGGGGCGCAAGCGTACCAATCTAAAACTTGCTGCGCAATTGAATAAAACGTTGTTAAATATTGAATGCGTGCTGAACGCACGCATCGATGTAAGAGTAAAAAAAAAGGTGTTCTACGAGGCCTTTTTAGGGAAGCGAATAGTGTATCGTAAACCGTTACCTACTGAACTGTCCGCTTCAATATGGCCTTGAAGTGATTGAGTGACTAGGTTGTACATAATGTGTGTACCTAACCCGCTACCACCTTCGCCGCGCTTTGTGGTAAAGAATGCATCAAACAATTTGCTCAACTCTTCTTCACAAAGACCTCGTCCATTGTCTTTATAGTGAATAATGACATTGTTTACATCTTCTTCAACATCTAGGTTAATTGTGCCTGCCGTTTGACCTTCGAAACCATGAGTTATGGAGTTCACAACCATGTTGGTGACGATTTGAGCGATAGCGCCGGGTGCACAATAAACCACTAAATTATCGGGGCAAGATACATTAATTTCGTGTTCAGCATGTTTGAAGCTAGGCTTTAAAGACTGAATAATTTCATTGATATAGTCGCCCAAGACAAATTCGCGTTCGGTTTCACTGGTTTGATCAACTGCCACTTGTTTAAAGCTGGCGATGAGATCAGAAGCGCGTTCTAAGTTATTTAATAACAACAACGCAGTTTGTTCGGCCTCATCAATGAAACTGGCCATATTTTTACTGGTTAGGCTTTTATCTTCAAAATCTGTTTTTAAGTTGTTTAGCCGCTCTTGAAGAAAGCTGGCTGCCGTCACGCTAACGCCAAGCGGTGTATTCACGTCGTGAGCAATACCAGCAACTAAACCACCCAGCGATGCCATGCGCTCTGACTCTACCAGTTGTTCTTGCGCTTGGTGAAGGGTGTCCATTGAGCTAGCAAGTTCCTGGTTACGCTTGCGTAGCTCCGCCTCTATGTACTGGCGGTTTTCGTTTTCTTGTCGAAGCTCTCGCTGGTGGGCAATAAGCTCGTCTTTCTGTTGTTCAAGGTCGAGCATAATTTGCGATAAAGAAGCGGTTTTTTTAGCCACTTCCTGTTCTAAGATAAGGTTTTGGTCGTCCAGCTTTTTATTGGCATGGGTAAGTTCGTTTTGCGCTTCTCTCAATTTGCCGTTAGATATAATGAGGTCGTCAATCACATGATTGTATGACTCTTTAAGTTGTAATAACTCATTATCATCTTCGAGCTTGATAGTGAGTTTACTCTCTTCAGGATGCTCAGGGTCGAAATTACCCATTTGTTCTGTCATGGTTTGAAGCGGTTCAGAAAGCATGGTCCGAAAAGCTGTCATAAATAAAAAAACCAAAAAGGTTGTTTTGACCACTGCATTGCCAATTAAGAAAAATACGCCGACCTCTATGCGACTAAAAATAGTGTCGAAACTTGAGTACAGGGTTACATCGCCTACGGTAGATTCTCGACCTGAGAATTTAAATACAAGGGGAAAGCTATAGCTGAATACTCCACCAGAGTGATCTTCTATTATTTCGCGATCTACCGGAGCGGGGGAGCGCTTTGCACGAATACCGTATTCGGCAATGTAGTTGCCGTTTTCTCCACGAACTTGAAGGCCCTCAACAATGGGCAAAGACATTAACCCTTCGGCAATGGCGCGAACTTGATCGTGGTTAAGTTCCCACAAAGCCCTTGTCAGGCTTGATGAAAACGTGTTTTTTAGCGTTTGAAGCTCGCCTTCAACGTGATTCTTAGTGCTGAGATATTCCGTAAAGATCTGTCCTACCGTCACGATCAAAGTGAGAGTAAAGTATACTGATAATACTCTGGCTAAGAGTTTCCTTGATAACCCTGTTTTGACCGCAGCCATCTATAAACACACCCCTGTTACATCAGACCTTAGAAACTACCAACACCTATTTGCAGTTGCAGACCTTTGCAACAAACACGAGTCGGCTATTATAGTCTCAAGAATATGCGTAATCGTATGAATAAACAAGATTATGTATTTAAACTTTGGACGAAGGCTTGTATAAAGCTTGACACATAAATGTAATCGTTTTAATAAAACTGTCACAGACCACATTAATAATAACGGCGTTTAAAAATGAGCAGGAATATAACGATGTCTCGAACAGTGTTGGTGGTTGAGGACGAAGCGCCTATCCGTGAAATGCTTAAGTTTGTACTTGAGCAGTCTGGTTTTAACATAATTGAAGCCGAAGATTTTGACATCGCACAAGAAAAAATTTGTGAACCTTACCCAGATTTAATCTTACTAGATTGGATGTTGCCGGGAGGAAGTGGTGTTCAACTAGCAAAGAGCTTAAAACAGCACGAGTTTACTCGTGACATTCCTGTCATCATGCTTACGGCGCGCGGCGAAGAAGAAGATAAAATTCGTGGTTTAGATGCTGGAGCTGATGATTACGTCACTAAACCCTTTTCGCCAAAAGAATTAGTGGCGAGAATTAAAGCCGTAATGCGAAGAGTGACGCCCACGTCGAATGAAGAGCCCATTGAATTTAATGGCTTGAAACTTGAGCCAGTATCGCACCGTGTGATGGCAAATGATGAGCCACTTGATATGGGGCCCACCGAGTTCAAACTATTGCACTTTTTTATGACGCATCCAGAGCGCGTGTACAGTCGAGAGCTTTTACTAGATAACGTATGGGGAACCAACGTATACGTAGAAGACAGGACCGTTGATGTACATATTCGACGTCTGCGTAAAGCTATCTCTCGTCACGGACATGATGCTATGATCCAAACTGTACGCGGTGCAGGCTACCGTTTTTCAACTAAGCTTTAATGCACCAGTCGCAGGTCGTGTGGGGATAGCGAAGTATTCGCCCTACACGTCTTGTGAGTTGCTCTTTTCACTATAACTACGCGAGTTTTTTTCATGTATTACCCTTTCTCTTGGTGGAGAAGTTCATTGCGCCTTGTGTTATTCCTTGTGGCGTTTGCACTTGTTGGGTGGTATTTGGAAGACATGCTTCTTGCTGTTGCAATTGGTGCAGCGCTTCTTTTGATATTCAATTACTGGCACCTATATAAATTGAATCGTTGGCTATGGCATAGCCGTAAAATGTCACCACCTACCGTGCGCGGAATTTGGGAGCATATATACGAAGGGATTTATTACCTTCAGCGACGTAACCGCAACAAAAGAAAAGAGCTTGGTGAACTCGTTAAGCGCTTTAGAGAAGGCTCTGAAGCGCTGCCGGATGCGGCAGTCGTTGTTGACGCTAAAGCGTGTATTATTTGGTGTAACCGCCTAGCAAGATTAGACTTGGGGCTAAAATGGCCTCAGGACTCTGGTCGTCGTGTAGACAATTTGCTGCGTCATCCTGAATTTATTCAATACTTCCATGCGGGCAATTATAAATACCCCATTGAAGTTCCATCGCCCACTAATCCGAACAAAACGTTCGAATATAGAATAATGCCTTATGGTGACGAGCACCTACTACTTGTTGCTCGCGACATCACCCGCGTTTCTCAATTAGAGGAAATGCGAAAGGACTTCGTAGCCAACGTATCTCACGAGCTTCGCACACCATTAACCGTTATAAATGGATACCTTGAAATTCTGCCGGTTGACGAAAGTTCAGACCCGTTTTTGCAAAAAGCGATGAAAGAAATGACGTCGCAAACGCATCGCATGCAAAACCTAATAGAAGACTTATTGGTGCTTTCGCGAATTGAAGCAAGCTCAGAGCGAATTTATGAAAATGTCGTGAATATTCCTGTCGTTCTCGCTCAAATAGAGAGAGAAGCGCAGGCTCTCAACAAAGAGAAGCATCACTCCATTAAGTTTCATATTGATGAGGAGCTGTTTGTTTTCGGGGTAGAAACAGAACTTCGAAGCGCGTGCTCAAATTTGGTATTCAACGCTGTTCATTACACACCTGCAGGTGGTGAGCTTAATGTTTACTGGCATCGCAACGCCGCAGGCGCGCAGTTTTCGGTGGTTGATAACGGTGATGGCATTGAACAAAATCACCTTAATCGACTTACTGAACGATTCTATCGCGTCGATAAAGCGCGTTCTCGTAAAACGGGGGGATCGGGTTTGGGCTTGTCCATTGTAAAGCACGTGCTTAGTCATCATAATTCTCGTTTAGATATATCCAGTACGATAGGTGAGGGAAGCAACTTTTCTTTTATACTGGACAAAGAGTTGATTGCAGAGCAGTTGTAACACTAGGCGTGAGGATTTTAAGTGGGTAATAGCCGAAATAAGGTGAACGGATGTCATGGCAGGCTTTCAAGCGTACTGCTTTTGATAGGCTTGTTTATGTCATTTTCAGCGCTGGCCGCCCCAACTGCGGCAATGCAAGGGCAAACTTCTGCTAGCGCTTATGAAGTGCCAGTGTACGAGCGAAAGCCAGGTGTCGCTGGCAAAATCTCCTCAGTAGGTTCTGACACACTGGCCAACTTAATGACATTTTGGTCTCAAGAATTCAAATCCCTTTATCCTCAGGTTGGCTTTCAAATACAAGCCTCTGGATCGTCAACTGCGCCACCTGCGCTTATTGAAGGTACTGCAACGATTGGCCCCATGAGCCGAGAGCTGAAACCCAGTGAAATAAGAGATTTTACACGAGCTCACGGTTACCCCCCGACAGTATTAAAAGTTGCAATGGATGCAATCGCCATATTTGTTGATAGACGCAACCCACTTCCAGGCATGACGCTTGAGCAAGTAGACGGCGTTTTTTCTGAGACGCAGTTTTGCGGCAGTGACGAAGAAATTACGATGTGGTCGCAACTAGGTGTGTTTGATGAAGGTTATCGGTCTCCTATTCGTTTATACGGCCGAAATTCTGTATCGGGTACCTATGGCCTATTTAAAGTAATGGCCTTATGCGACGGCGATTTTAAAAATACGGTAAACGAACAGCCAGGCTCTGCATCGGTAGTGTTGTCAGTAGCCAGTGGTACAGGAGCAATAGGCTATGCAGCGTACGGCTATAAAACCGCAGGCGTTCGCGCGCTTCCTCTAGGTGAGACGCTAGACAATTTAATTCCCTTGTCGATAGATACGGTTCGTAACGAGACTTACCCGTTCGCTCGTTTTCTTTATTTGGTGATAAACAAGAAACCAGGCGAATCGTTACCTACATTGGAAAGAGAGTTTTTGCGTTACGTTTTGTCCCAAGAAGGCCAGCAACAAGTGTTAAGGGATGGATATTTTCCTATTCGTGAAGACGTTTTAGTTCGTCAACGTCGACTGCTAGAGTAAGAAAACGGTTTTACATTCAGGTTAAAAATAGGGGGGAGCGTGACTTATATGCCACCAGCTTGGAAGCAGTGGGTTGTAAAGTGTCTACTATCGGGCACCGACGCCTCCATCATCGCTAATACATTATCTGATAATGGGTTCACTGCAAGTAGTATTAGAAAAGTGCTAGGCAATAATTTATCTCCAAATTATACCTTTTCTGTGCCTTCAAATTTTTACAAGCAATTGGCCGATAGTGTAATAAACCATAACGAGAGCGCTGTGCCTCTCGCAGAGCCCTCTAAAATTCAGCTTTTCACAATCGACAACTTTTTATCAGCGCAAGAATGTGATGACGTTGTTGCACTTACTAAGGATAAGCTTCGCCCTTCTAAGCTGGCAGGCGCAAAAAGCGCCGATGAAATAAGAACCTCAACTACGTGTGAGCTGGCTTTTCTTAACAATAACTTAGTTAAAACCATCGACAGCCGCATTGTTTCAACCCTAAGCTTAGGTGTTGGGGAGAAAGAGGTAATTCAGGCGCAACATTATAATGTGGGAGAGTACTACAAACCGCATTATGATTTTTTCCCGCCGGGTAGCCCGCAATACAAAGAGCATTGTCAAACACGCGGTCAGCGAACATGGACCTGTATGATTTACTTGAACGATGAGTGCGAAGGCGGTCATACACGGTTTACTAAACTTGATATTGCCATCAGCCCCCAAAAGGGAAAGGCGCTATTTTGGAATAACTTACTGCCATCAGGTGAGCCCAACTTAAACAGTATTCACTTTGCTGAGCCTGTCATGAATGGTCATAAAACTGTCATAACCAAATGGTTTAGAACGAAAAACTAAGCTCATTTATGTTAGTTTTCTGTTTTAAATTTAATCGATGTTGTTGCATCTAGTTGAAAAGTAAAAGCTTAATTTTATATTTAGCCTAAAGCTAAAAAAGTTCAAATAAATTCCATAAGTTTTTTATTCTGTAACAAAAATGTCACCGATCTCCTTTACTCTCTAGCAAACCTTAGAAACCGTATTACTAAAATCTGGAGAATTTAATGGAAATTCGTAACATATTTAAGGTAAGTGCTATTACAACTGCGCTTGTCCTTGCAGGCTGTGGCGGTGACATCAATATTAATGAAGGTGATGAAGTAGTAACAACTCCAACTACACCCACTACTCCAACTACACCTACAACACCAACTACACCTGATGTAGATACGCCTTTCTCTCTTGGCTTTGCTACAGACGTATCAAGCGAATTCTCGGCAACGATTACAGATAAGCCTATATACCGTTTGGATGCTGACTTAACTATCACGCAAGACATGACCCTAACCAATAACGCACATTGGATCATTAAAGGGCGTACTGCGGTTGGTAACGACAATGCAGATGCAGCGGTACTGACTATTCAAGAAGGTACAACGGTAATTGGTGAAGACGGAAACGATTTCTTAGTTGTGCGTCGTGGTTCACAAATCGAAGCGTCTGGCACGTCTTCAGCACCTATCGTGATGACGTCAGTACAAGACGTTACGGGTGAAGAAACAGATATCGGTCAGTGGGGCGGTGTTGTTCTACTAGGTAACGCGCCAACTAACCTATGTAATACAGGTGATGACGCAGACACGTCTGATGAAGAGCTAGCAAACTGTGGTGTTGCGGCAGAAGGTGACGCGGGTCTTTACGGTGGTAACAACCCAGAAGATAACTCAGGTACACTTGAATACGTTGTGGTTAAGCACGCAGGTAAAGCACTAGCGTCTGGTGATGAGCTTAACGGTATTTCTTTTGCAGGAATCGGTTCAGGTACTACAGTAAACCACATTCAGGTTCACCAAAACCTAGATGACGGTATCGAATTCTTTGGTGGTACAGTTAGCGTTAGCAACGTAGTACTTACTGACATTGGTGACGATTCACTAGACTGGTCTTTCGGCTGGACAGGTAGCGCAACCAACGTATACATCCAGCAGTCTTCTGACGGCGGCGACAACGCAATTGAAGCTGACAACAACGAAGACAATCCAGCATGGTTGCCACTTACTAAGCCAACTATTTCAAACGTAACAATTGTTAGCGCTGATGGCACAAACGGTGTGCGTCTACGTAACGGTACAGCAGGTGTTCTTTCAAACGTACTTGTAACGGGGTCTGCACTAGCGACTAACTGTCTGCGCGTAAATGGTGAAGAGTCTATTGCCAATGCAGAGTCTGGTGAGTTGGCTATTACTGACTCTATCGTTGCATGTGAAACGCCATCGAATAACTTCGGTTCTGACACCATCAACGGCGGCACAACGCAAGCATGGTTTGAAGGCCAAAACGGAAACAGTGTACTAACGCCTTCTTCATTGCTTCTTGAAGATAACGGTTACTTCCCAACTGCGGCTTCACCTTTGGCGCTTGGCGGTGGTGCCTACATCGGCGCGTTCAACCCTAACGGCAGCGACTGGACAGTAGGTTGGACTGTTGGTGTAAACGGCGGTTTCCCAAGCGATGTACAAAACGCTTTCCAACAAGGTCTAGCTACTGATGTATCTGCTGATTTTGCAGACCTAGACAAGCCGGTATACGAAGTGGCGGCTGACACAACGTTCACAGCAGACGTTACGTTCACAAACGATGCGTACTGGTTAATTAAAGGTCGTACTGCGGTTGGTAACGACAACGCTGACAGCGCAACACTATTTATTGAGCAAGGCACTACCGTATTCGGTGAGCAAGGTGATGACTTCCTAGTTGTACGTCGTGGCTCAATGATTGAAGCAAACGGTACAGCAAGCGCGCCAATTACCTTTACTTCAGTACAAGATTTAACAGGTGAAGAAACGGATATCGGCCAGTGGGGTGGTATCGTGCTTCTAGGTAATGCACCAAGCAACCTGTGTAACACAGGTGACGACGGTGATACTTCTGACGCTGAACTAGCGGCATGTGGTGTTGCAGCGGAAGGTGATGCAGGTCTTTACGGCGGTAACAACCCAGAAGACAGCACTGGTTCACTTCGCTACGTTGTTGTTAAGCATGCGGGTCGTGCACTAGCAGCAGGTGATGAACTTAACGGTATTTCATTTGCGGGTATCGGCTCAGGTACAAAAGTAGAGTACATCCAAGTTCACCAAAACCTAGACGATGGTATCGAGTTCTTCGGTGGTACAGTTAGCGTTAGAAACGTTGTACTTACTGACATTGGTGATGATTCACTAGATTGGTCATTCGGTTGGACTGGTAACGCACAAAACGTTTACATCCAGCAATCAGCTGCGGGTGGCGACAATGCTATCGAAGCAGACAACAACGAAGACAACCCAGCTTGGACTCCACTGACTAAGCCTACTATTTCTAACGTAACTATCGTTGGCGCAACAGGTACTAACGGTGTTCGTCTACGTAACGGTACAGCGGGTAACATCCGTAACCTTGTGGTTACTGGTGGTGAGAACTACTCAAACTGCCTACGCGTAAACGGTGACGAGTCAGTTGCTAACGCAGTATCTGGAGAGCTTTCAGTAGAGCACTCAGTAGTAGCATGTGAAACTGATTCAAACTTCGGTTCTGATGCAATTGGCAGCGGTACTACTCAGTCATGGTTTGAAGGTCAAGACGGCAACAGCGTGGTAGCAGCAAATGCGCTTATGCTTGCAACAGATGGCTTCACACCTCGCTCAGGTTCTCCGCTTCTAGGTAACGGTGTTGACGTATCTGAAGAGAACGAATTCTTCGCAGCAACTGACTACATTGGTGCGTTTGACGGCGACAACAACTGGATGGAAGGTTGGACTGTAGCAGTTAACGATTCAATTCCAGCTGAAGTTACCAATGCGTTTGAGCAAAGTCTTGCTACTGACGTATCGGGAAGCTTCCCTACCATCACTGATAAGCCGGTATATCAGCTAGCGGCTGACACCGTGTTTACATCTGACGTATCACTTACTAACGATGCTCACTGGTTAATCAAAGGTCGTACTGCAGTAGGTAACGACAATGCAGACAGCGCAACCTTATATGTTCAGCGCGGTACAACAGTATTCGGTGAAGACGGTAACGACTTCCTAGTTGTTCGTCGTGGCTCGAAAATCGAAGCGAACGGTTCTGCAACACTACCTATCACATTCACGTCTTCTGAAGATATGACAGGTGGCGAGACTGACATCGGTCAGTGGGGTGGTATGGTAATTCTTGGTAATGCACCAACTAACCTTTGTAATACGGGTGATGACGGCGACACGTCTGATGAAGAGCTAGCCAGCTGTGGTGTTGCTGCAGAAGGTGACGCGGGTCTTTACGGCGGCGCGGACGAAGACGACAGCTCTGGTACGCTTCGCTACGTAATTGTTAAGCACGCTGGTAAAGCACTAGCAGCGGGTGATGAACTAAACGGTATCTCGTTCGCAGGTGTTGGTCGTGGTACTGAAGTTGACTTCATCCAAGTTCACGAAAACCTAGACGATGGTGTTGAGTTCTTCGGCGGAACAGTAAATGTAAGCCACGTTGTTCTAACCGCTATCGGTGATGACTCACTAGACTGGTCTTTCGGTTGGACAGGTAAAGCGCAGTACGTTGTCATTAACCAAAGCGAAGCTGGCGGTGACAACGCGTTTGAAGCTGACAACAACGAAGACAACCCTTCTTGGACACCACTAACTACACCAACAGTGTCAAACGTAACAATCGTTGGCGCAACAGGTACTAACGGTGTACGTCTACGTAACGGTACAGCTGGTACTATCAAGAACCTAGTTGTGACAGGTGGCGCTAACTACAGTAACTGCCTACGTGTGAATGGCGACGAATCAATTGCCAATGCAGAAGCAGGTACGCTAACAGTTACGCATTCTACTGTGGCTTGTGAATCAACCAGCGCGTTCGGTTCAGACACCATTGGTGGCGACACAACACAAGCATGGTTTGAAGGCCAAGAAGGCAATAACATTCTTGCTAACACAGCTGCACTTGGTTTAACAGGCTATGTACCAAGCAGCGATTCAGTACTATTAGGCTCGGGTTTCGATGCATCTACGCTTGATGCATTCTTCGACAGCACTGACTATCAAGGTGCATTCGATGGCGAGTCTGATTGGACACTTGGTTGGGTAACGGTTGGTCTATAAGACATTCAACCATTGCAATAAATGCAGAAGCTAAGGCGTATTTACGCCTTAGCTTTTGTGTAAGCAGCTACCTGATTACAGTTCCTTAGGAGTTTCATAATGAAAAATAATCACATGTCAGCGTTTAAAGTCGGTGGACTTTCGTTGGCTATCGCGTCAATTCTTGGGGCAAGCGCGTTACCGCTTTCTGCTTTTGCACAGCAATCAGATGACGAAGTAATCGAAGAAGTTGTTGCTACAGGAACGCGTTTAAAAGGTACTGCAACAGCGGTACTACAAGAGCGTCAAAATCAGGCCTTCGTTGCTGATATCTTGGGCGCAGAACAAATTTCGAGAACGGGTGACGGTGATGCCGCTGCGGCACTACGACGTGTTACCGGTTTGACCCTTGTAGATGGCAAGTTCATCTACGTTCGTGGCTTGGGTGAGCGTTATTCAAGTACTCAGCTTAACGGAATGACGGTACCGAGCCCAGATCCTACTCGCTCGGTTGTTCCTCTTGATTTATTCCCGGCGACTATCATTGAAAGTTTGAATGTACAAAAGTCGTACTCACCAAATATGCCTGGCCATTTTGGTGGCGGTAACGTAAACATTCGCACCAAGTCGATTCCTACCGAGTTTGTATTTAATGTAAATCTTGGCGCTGGCTGGAACACCCAAAACAGCGATGAAGGCGTGTTTTATTCAGGTGGTAGTGATGATTGGACTGGCCGTGATGATGGCACCCGTGCGCTACCTAACATAATCAGCGCTGGCCTAGCGGCAAACGGTTCTGCTGGCTTTGAAGGCGACCGTTCAAGAACACTGGCTGAAACTCAAGACATTCTTAGTTCATTTAACTGGGATATTGGCCCCGATGCGAAGTCAGTCGATCCAAACTTTAGCATTGGTTCTACCATTGGTAACAACTACGTTTTCGATAACGACTCAGTGCTAGGCTTTTTAGCGACCGTGTCTTACAGCAATCAGTGGACCGTTGCAGAAGAGCTACTTGGTAACGACATTGGTGGCGGTCAAGATAATCCGCGTTTCACCAAGTTCCGCGACATGGTATCTACCGAGCAGAACGTGCGCTGGAGCGGTATGTTTAATGTCGGTTACGAGTACAACAGCAACCATAAAATTGAACTTGTAAACATGATGCTTCACGACATGCGTGACCGTGTACGTGATGGCTTCTACTTTGACGAAAGTGAATCAGATCCTGGTGTGGAAGAGTTCCGCCGCATGGACATCATTTTCGAAGAGCGTGAGATGGTGTCATCTCAGCTTAAAGGTACGCACAACTTCTTGAACTTGTTGGACGGTGTATTCTTCGACTGGTACGTAGGCACAAGCCGCGCTTCTCGTGAAGCTCCGGATATCATGGAAGTAACGTTCCAGCAGTTCTTTGACGAAAATGGCAACCTTGAACTTGAGCGTTTGGATGACACACCTGGAACTAACTTAAATCGTCAGTTCCAAGTACTTTACGATGACTCGTTCACTTACGGTTTCAACGTATCTACTGCTTTCTTTGGCGACGGTTACGATATCGAAGTTAAAGCGGGTATGGATTACTATGACAAGACTCGTGATGGTAACAACATCGATTTAGCGATTCGTCATTTCGGCATATCTGCTGACTTTAAAGAAGGTAATCGCTTAAGCGATATTTTCTCTCAAGAAAATATTTATAACGATGACTTCTATACCAGCTCAAATGGTCGTTCTGTATTTCAAGACAATACCGGTGAAGGTGATAAATACTCTGCGGCGACTAAGCTTACTGCGGGTTATTTAATGACGGACGCGTTTTTCAACCAGAAATTCCGCGTAAGCGGTGGTTTCCGCGTTGAAGACTTCCAGCAAGTGTCTATTCCGTTTATTGAGCACACTGATCAATTTGCCGATGAAACAGATGCCATTATTGACAGTATCTACAGCGAAACTGATGTATTGCCGTCAATTGCATTTACTTACATTCCAAGTGAAGAAATGCAGTATCGCTTTAACATCAGCCAAACGTTAATTCGTCCTGATTTACGTGATATCAGCTCAACGTTCTTTATCGACCCGCTAACTGAGTTCTTAGTACGTGGTTCTCCTTCGTTGGTTGAAACTGAACTGACCAATATCGACTTCCGTTGGGAGTGGTATATGTCACAGGGCAACAACTTGTCGGTAGCACTATTCTACAAAGACATGGAAAACCCTATCGAGATGGTTCAGTTTGATGGTGGTGAAGGTGTACCGCAGCTACTAACTGCAAACGGTGAAGAAGGTGAGTTGTACGGTATTGAATTTGAATTCCTACACGACCTTGCGTTTATTGGCGATGACTTCAGCAACTTCTTTGTGTCGGGTAACATGACATTGTCAGACTCTGAAGTAACTATCGGTGCAGACGATCAAGACTCGTTGTTCCAGCAGCAAGCGCGTGAGGCGTACGGCGGTATTATCACGGCAACCATCACCAACAACCAGCGTCGTTTGGTTGGTCACTCTGAGTGGGTTGCTAACCTACAGCTAGGTTGGGATTCAGATAACGGTGAGCATTCAGCGTCAGTGGTATATAACTCGTTTGGTGAGCGTATTATCGCGCCAGGTGTACGTGGTTTCGAAGACGGTATCGAAAAGCCATTCCATTCACTTGATGCGGTTTATACCTATTATCCAGATTTCAATACGACCATTAAGTTCCGTATTCAAAACATTTTGGATGATGAAAAAGAAATTGAACAGGAAGGCCTAACGCTTCGCCGTTTAACGGTAGGTACAGGCTTCAACGCTTCAATTACTTATAACTTCTAAAAAATGCCTATTAAGCTGCAACCTCACTTTAGGTTGCAGCTGTACTTCAAAGCCCAATTTTTCTACTGGGCTTTCCCATTTGTGACATTTGTCTTCGATTTATGACAGTTCCGTAATAAAACTGTCACAGAAAACTCCTATCCTACGCGCAGAAATTTATAGTCGGACAAATCCGATTTCTTTTAACTTTAAAGGTTTGAATGTATGAAGCTTATCAATGCCTTGCTTGTGGCAGGTGCGCTAGCAGCGACACCCGTACTTGCACAAGACGATGAAGTCTTAAAACCCGTTGTCGATGAGGCAGCGAAAATAAACGAGTCAGCGGCGAAATCGCAAGAGAAGATCAACGGTATTACCGATCAAATCGACAGCAAACTTCAACAGTTCAAAACATTGATGAAAGAAATCGAAGGTCTTGAGGTTTATAACACTCAGCTGCGTAAGCAAATCAATAACCAAGAACAAGAAATGGCAGACTTAAACGCTGCTATCGACGAAGTTTCTGTTGTTGAGCGTCAAATCACGCCACTAATGATGCGCATGATTGACGGCCTAGAGCAGTTCGTAGCACTAGACGTTCCTTTCCTTCCAGAAGAGCGCGCCAACCGCGTTGCTGACCTTCGTGCAATGATGGACCGCGCCGACGTTGCTGCGTCTGAAAAATTCCGTCGTGTAATGGAAGCGTACCAAGTTGAGATGGACTACGGCCGAACTATGGAAGCGTATAGCGGTATTCATTCAATTGACGGTCAAGAGCGTGACGTTGAATTCCTACGCCTTGGTCGTACAGCGCTAATTTATCAAACACGTGATGCAAGCATGCAGGGTGTTTGGAACAAGCAAACCCGTCAGTGGGAAGAGCTTGATAGCAGCTACCGTACACAAATTACAAAAGGTCTGCGCATGGCGAAGAAGCAACTTGCACCAGACTTGCTAATGCTGCCAGTGGCAATTACAGACTAAGAGGTTGATGAGAATGTTTAACACAGTAAAACGTATCGCTGTTGGTCTAGCAGCCCTTAGCATCAGCGTTGGTGCTTTCGCACAGAGCGACCGTGCCATGGACTTAGACGCACTTCTTAAGCAACTAGAAGAAGGTCAGTTCGCACAGTCACAGCAAAACAAACAGCGTGAGCGTGATTTCCAAGCGCAACGTGCAGAGCAAGATCGCATTCTTCGCGAAACACGTGAAAAGCGTGACCAAATGCTTGCGCAATCAGAGCAGCTAGAAACTCAATTTGAAGAAAACGAATTTAAACTAGCTGACTTAAATGGTGCACTAGACACGCGTCTTGGTTCACTTAAAGAGCTATTCGGTGTGCTTCAGCAAATCGCTGGCGACACTAAAAATAAATTCTATAACTCTGTCATCTCTGCACAAATCCCAGGCCGTGCTTCGTTCTTAGACGAAATGGCACAAGACATGGGTTCAAGCTCTAAGCTAGCATCAATTGAAGAAATTGAGCGTGTTTGGTTTGAAATGCAGCGTGAAATGACTGAAGCCGGCAAGGTGACCACTTTTACAACCGACGTTGTTGAAGCAGGTGGTGAGAAAGTTAATAAGACTGTTGTACGTGTTGGTCCATTTGCGCTAGTAGCAGACGGCAAATACCTAGATTACAACGGCGTAACTGGCACAGTATCTGAACTAGTGCGTCAGCCAGCTGACCGTTACATGGACTCAGCTGCAGAGCTTCAAGCATCAAATGGCGAACTAGTACAGTTCGGTATCGACCCAACAGGTGGTTCAATTCTAGGTCTTCTTGTTCAAGCGCCAAACCTTCAAGAGCGTGTAGAGCAGGGCGGTGTAGTTGGTTATATCATTCTTATTGTTGGTGCTTTCGGTCTTCTATTAGCTATCGAGCGTTTAGTCACACTGTCGCTAACACGTATGAAAGTGAACAAGCAGCTTAAGAGCAAAGAAGTTAACACAAACAACCCACTTGGCCGTGTACTTAAAGTACGTGACGAGCACCCAGATGCAGACGTTGAAGCGCTTGAGCTTCACCTAACTGAAGCTATCTTGGGCGAAGTTCCTAAGCTAGGTCGTAACCTAACTATCATCAAGATTATCTCAGTAGTAGCACCACTTATGGGTCTACTAGGTACGGTAACCGGTATGATTAACACCTTCCAAGCAATTACCTTGTTCGGTACAGGTGACCCGAAACTAATGGCGGGTGGTATTTCAACCGCACTTGTAACAACAGTACTAGGTCTTGTTGTAGCGATTCCAATGACACTGCTTTATGCAATGCTTAACACACGTTCTAAGAACATTGTGTACATCCTACAAGAACAGGCGTCTGGCGTAATTGCAGAGCGCGCTGAGCGAGGCTAATCATGATCGAGTTTCTAGAAGCAATTCGCGATTTCACAGAAACAGGTGGCCAGGTTCTCCTGGTCATCGGTCTGCTGATATTCGTTATGTGGCTTTTGATCCTCGAGCGTGCGATGTATCTGATGGTTTGGCACAAGCAAGCCAAGAAAGAAGCGATAGCAATGTGGACTGCACGTAGCGATCGCTCTTCTTGGTTCGCGGAACAAGTTCGTCAGAAAACAATTTCACAGTTAACCATGCGCCTTAACGGCAGCATTCCAATTATTCAGTCACTGGTAGCGCTTTGTCCGCTTCTGGGCTTGATGGGAACGGTTACCGGTATGATTGAAGTGTTCGATGTAATGGCAATTGCGGGTTCAGGTAATGCTCGTTCAATGGCGTCAGGTGTATCGAAAGCCACTATCCCGACAATGGCGGGCATGGTTGGCGCACTTTCAGGCGTATTCGCCGCTACCTGGTTAACTCGTATGGTGAAATCAGAACGCACGCATCTTGAGGATGCATTGATTATTCAACGTTAATGCTAGCTAAGCGTTAAGGTAAGGTATTTATTATGAAGCAGCACTTTCAAAACTTAGTCGATGAGGAAGAAGCAAACATCGACATGACGCCCATGCTGGACGTTGTATTTATCATGTTGATCTTCTTCATTGTGACTGCGTCATTTGTGAAAGAAGCCGGTATTGATGTTAACCGTCCAGAAGCAGCGACTGCTGTGAAAAAGGATCGCGCGAACATTCTTATCGCTATTTCAGATAAAGGCGAAATTTGGATTAACAAGCGCCGCATTGACGTTCGCGCTGTGCAAGCGAACATTGAGCGACTACACGCTGAAAACCCGCAGGGAACTGTTGTTATTCAGGCTGACAAAAAGGCCACAACAGAAACCTTGATTAAGGTAATGGACGCGTCGCGAGCCGCTGGCGTATACGATGTTTCGATTGCAGCCCAAGAGCCATAAATCATGCCACGATATTTAATCGCATTTGCATTATCCCTTGCGATCACGTTAGGCCTGTTCTTCTTGATGCAATCGCTTATCAAGATGGGTGGCAGCGCACTAACTGAGCCGCCAAAGGGAAGCGTGCTTGACTTCGTAAGGGTTAAGCAGGATGAACAGGTCGAGAAAAAAGATCGTAAGCCGAAGAAGCCGCCTAAGCCTGAAGAGCCGCCACCGCAAATGGAGCAGCCTCAAATGGACTCACCTTCTCCAGATGCAGACGGAACGACGATGGACTTTGGTGCTGAAGTAGGTGATGACATTTCGTTAGAAGGCGGTTTAGCGCTAGAATCTGGCGACGGTGAATACCTTCCAATTGTTAAAGTCGCGCCGGTATATCCACGTCGTGCGCTACAGCGTGGTATTGAAGGTTTTGTTATTGTTGAATTCACGGTAACCAAACAAGGCGCTGTGCGTAACCCAATTGTGGTAGAAGCTAACCCTCAGGGTATTTTTGAACAAGCGGCAATAGACGCTGCAATGAAGTTTAAATACAAGCCGCGAGTGGTAAATGGCGAGCCTACCGAGGTATCTGGCGTGCAAAACCGTATTACGTTCCAAATTGATGGGTAACAGAACATGATGAGAAAACAGACGAATACATTGCTTAGTGCACTGGCGTTTGCAGTTGCATCAGCCACGGTATCTGTACCTAGTATGTTCATAGCTTCTCAAGCAGTTGCGCAAGAAGCAGAGCAGCAAGATGGGCAAGAGATAAAAGCGAGCGAGAAGAAAACCCGCCGCGTGCCAACGCTACGCGGTAAAGTTTACGAGCAGCTAGCCCGTGCGCAAACGGCGGCAGATGAAGCCGGCGATGTAGAAGAGGCCATTTCTATTTTGAAAGAAGTAGAAGACAAGTCTCACTCTATGAACGCTTACGAAAAAGCTATGATGTATAACTTTTTCGGCTTTATCTACTACAACAACGAAGATTATGAAAAAGCGTTGGAATCGTTTGCCAAAGTGGTAGAGCAGCAGCCTATACCTGAAAAATTTGAAATGACGACGCTTTTCAGTTTGGCGCAGTTAAACCTAATGCAGGGTAATTATGATGAAACTATCACTTATCTAGAGCGTTGGGAAAGCCTACACACTGGGTCGGTGCCGGTTAAAAACAAGGTCATTAAAGCCCAAGCGTATTATCAGAATAAGCAATACGAGCAGGCCTCTACGTGGATTTCTGAAGCCATTGCTGACCATGAAGCCGAAGGTATGATTCCTGATGAAGGTTGGTTGATTCTTCAACGCGCCGTTTTTTATGAACTGAAGCAGCCTCAAAAGGTGAAAGACGTTCTTATTAAAATGGTTAAGTTGTTCGACGAGCCGAAATATTGGATTCAGCTAGCAGGCATGTATGGTGAGCTAGGTGAAGAGCGCAAGCAATTGGCGATAATGGAAACCGCGTATCAGCGTGGCTTTGTAAATACGTCGGCTGACGTATTCAACATGGCGCAGCTTTATTACTATCACCGTGTGCCTTACAAAGGTGCTAAGTTGATGGAACAGGCAATGAACGACGGTGTGCTTGAGAAAAACTTGCGCAACCTTAAGTTCTTGGGCCAAAGCTGGTCGCTGGCTAAAGAGCAAGACAAAGCCATTCCGGTGATGATGCAAGCGGCTGAGTTGTCTGAAGACGGTGAGCTAGATGCACAGTTGGCGCAAATTCTTCTTAATGAAGAGCGCTTCGACGACGCTATTGCTGCTGCAGACCGTGCTGTAGAGAAAGGCGAATTAAGAAACCCTGGTTTGGTTTACTTAATTAAAGGCATGGCACTTTATAATAAGAAGCAATATGCCCTTGCCCTTAACCAGCTAGCCGAGGCTGAAAAGCACCAGAAAAGCCGCGCGATGGCGCAGCAATGGAAGCAGTTTGTTCAAGGTGAAAAGCGCCAAGCTGACGCGATTGCAGCCGAGCTAGGCAATAGCTAACGTATAAATGCGTTAGTGTGTTTACGTATTAGACGTTGCTATAAGAAGCGTTTCTTATAGCAACGGATTTCAAGACGGGACACAAAAACAAAAAAGGGGCGATTTCTAAGTGAAGTGGCCCTTTTTGCTTATTGTTTAGCTATTCACTTTTCGTAGATGCTTATTCGTATACAAAAAGTGTTAGAAAACTTGGTCTTTGATTACGCGTCGCTACGCAAGCGGGAAGCAAACGTCTTTTTAAACTTAGCTAGCTTTGGTGCAACAACCATCGAGCAGTATTGATTTTGTGGATTATTCTTAAAATAGTCCTGATGATAATCTTCTGCATCGTAGTAGTTATTTACAGCCACTACCTCGGTAACAACCGGGTCTGGCCAAATCTCTTCTTCCGTAATCTCGGCGATGATCTTTTCCGCTTCAGCCTTTTGCGCATCGTCGTGATAAAACACTGCACTGCGATATTGAGTTCCAACATCGTTACCTTGTCTGTTTAACTGCGTTGGATTATGAAGCGCAAAGAAAATCTCTAATATTTCGCGATAGCTAATACTGTCGGCGTCAAATGTCACCTGCACCACTTCAGCGTGGCCCGTGTTGCCTTTGCACACTTCTTCGTAAGTAGGGTCGGCCTTTTCACCCCCAGCGTAGCCAGAAATAGCTTTTTCAACGCCTTCAACACTATTGAATGCCGACTCGATACACCAAAAGCAACCGCCTGCCAACGTAGCGACTTGTAAATTTGCCATAGTAAAAACCTCTCTTAATCTTTGACTGTAGTGTGGGTGCGTGCGGGACACAACACAAGTCATCCAAGCGTGTTTTTTTATCGTATAAACGAATATTAAATAAGAATAATGTGCGACGGTCTAAAACGGTTTTACACTTAAATCGTTGGCGCACGGTAAACGCAAATGTCTTCTTAGTTTTTCAAATATTGCATAGGCGAACTTGGCTTATTAGCAATGAATGCCTGATTTAGCAGAGGTGATTTTAAGTGATTATTTTTTATGATGGTTATTGCCCCTTGTGTTTAGCTGAAATGCGGCATTTAAGAAAAAGAGACAAACACAACAAGCTAACGCTTGTTGATATTCAAGCCCCAGACTTTGCTTCCCGCTTTCCTTCCATGGACTGGAACGCGCTTAATGCAAGAATTCACGGACTTCGCGAAGATGGCACGCTAATCACAGGGCTCGATGTGACCCATGAGGCGTGGAAAGCGGTGGGAATGGGATGGATTTATGCGCCACTTCGTTGGCCTATCATTCGCTACGTTGCAGATGCCTTCTACAACGTTTTTGCAAAACACAGATACACTATTTCTTACCTTTTAACGGGAAAAAAACGCCAGTGCGACCGGTGTGTGCCAGGAGAACCGAATGAAAAATAATGTGCTTATTATTGGCGCGTCAGGAGGCATTGCCTCTGCACTTATCGACCAATATCAGCAAGCAGGGGATAAAGTCATTGCTGTAAGTCGCACATCAGCGTCTGAATTCGGCGCATTAGAAAATGTGACATATCATCAAATGGCTCAGCAGGACGATTCGCATATCAGTGAGTTCGTTCAGCATTTATCTCAACAGAACATTAAATTAAACACGGTTGTGATCACCACTGGCTTTCTGCACAACGAAAATGAAGACATTCACCCTGAAAAACGACTTGAAGATATGAACGAGCAGGCCTTGTCGGCTTATTTTGCAACTAACAGCATTATTCCCGCATTATGGCTAAAGCAGCTCGTCAATATTATGAGCAAAGACGGTTCAACTTTGGTTTGTTTAAGCGCGAGAGTAGGTAGCATATCAGACAACGGCCTTGGCGGTTGGTATGGCTATCGTGCGTCTAAAGCTGCGCTTAATATGCTGGTCAAAACGGCCTCGGTTGAATACAAGCGTAGATTAAAAGATGCCATGCTGGTGTGTTATCATCCAGGCACTGTAGATACGGGGCTTTCGAAGCCGTTTCAAAAAAATGTTGCCGCTAAAAAGTTGTTCACCCCGGAGTTTACCGCAAAACAGCTTCTTCACCACCTTTGTGAGCTAGATCGAGACCAAACGTGTCATTTTATCGACTGGAATGGCGAAGTGGTAACTTGGTAATACGCTTTAACGTCATTTCAGCCAGTTCAACATCAAGACTTTTTATTTCACTGCTGTTACCATGCTCTTTTGGGAATGGTGCAGCGTATTGATAAGCCCTAAGAGGTAGCAATACAACGCGTTGACGCCACACGTGAGTCATAACAACAAACGCCATCCTGATAATAAATAATACCAGTTCGTCGGGTTTAACAAGCGCACACAGCGTGTGAGAGGTACCGCTGTGACAAAATTATTAAACCGCGAAGCTGCTATAACAATAACTCAACAAGAGGAAGGGATATGAGCGGGGCCAGAGAACAGTTCGGATCGCGCATAGGTTTTATTTTAGCTGCTGCAGGTTCTGCGGTGGGCATAGGTAATTTGGTTGGTTTCCCTGTCGGTGCTGCCAAAAATGGCGGTGGTGCATTTCTTCTAATGTACGCTATTTTTGTTTTTGCTATTTGTTTACCGGTCATGCTGGCTGAAATGTCAGTTGGGCGTCATGCCAAAAAAGACCCACTAGGTGCATATAACGCCATTAGCGGCAATGAAGGAAAGTGGAAAGTCGCTGGCTGGTTAGCTATTGCAACGCCGTTTATGATTGCGGTGTTTTACATGGTTATTACCGTGTGGCTATTCGGTTATTTGTATGAAGCCGTCAGCGGTAACCTAGATAAGCTAGCGAATCCAGAAACGTTTGGAATGTTTATCAATTCTGAAGCCATTTTTGCCTACATGGCAGTGGTTGTCGGGGTGGTTTACCTCATTCTTCAAGGTGGGGTAAAAGAAGGTATTGAGAAAGCAGCAAAGCTGCTGATGCCTGCACTTTTTGTGATGTTGATTGGCTTGGTTGTCTTTGTACTTACTCGCGAAAATGCCATTGCTGGCGTTAGGTTTTATGTTGTACCTGAGTTTTCAAAGATAACTGCAGAAGTGGTGAATGGCGCGTTGTCGCAAGCGTTCTTTTCCCTTTCGCTAGGGATGGGTATTCTGATTACCTACGGCAGCTACATTGATAAACGCGCAGACGTGCCAAGTGCAGCGAAGTTGGTTGCGTTAACCGATACTGCTGTTGCCTTTACTGCAGGCTTAATGATTCTACCTGCTATTTTTTCATTCAACCCAGACATCAACCCTGACGATTTGAGCGAGTCGTCAGTAGGTATGATTTTTACCTACCTTCCTAGTATCTTTTTAGCGTTGCAAGATTCTATTGGTTATTTAGGGGCGTCAGTGGTGGCAAGCTTGTTCTTCTTGCTTGTTTTCTTCGCGGCTATTACCTCGTTAGTGTCAATTTTCGAAGTGCCGGTCGCTGCATTGATGGACGAGAAGGGGGTAAGTCGTAAATGGGCGTTGGGCTCTTTGGGCAGCATAATGATTGTTCTAGCAATATTGAGCGCATTGTCATTTGGCAAGGTCGAAATGCTTACATCATTTATGCACTATGCGGGCGCAGACAAATCACTGTTTGATGTGATTTACGACGTATTCTACGACACCATTTTGCCTCTGAATGGGCTACTTATTTGCTTGTTCGTTATCTACCGTTGGAAAAGTGCAAACTTCAATGCATCTCTTGAAGAGGGAAGCAACGGCTATAAAGGCAGCTGGTTTGAAAAGTATGTAGATATTTCACTTAAAACCTTTATACCATTTATCCTGCTTGTCATATTCGTGAATACGGTAGCAGTGAAATACTTTGGTTTGAGTCTTTTCGGCTAAAAGTCTGTCTACTAAAGTAAGATAAAATAGAGTTGAGAAACGGCAAGCACGATAGAAAGCTTGCCGTTTTTATTTGTTTAGCGTTTGCGAAAGCAGTAACTGTGCAAAGCCATTCCTGTTTAATAGCTCGCAAAATACGAAGCGATTAAAGCATGCGGTATCTCGCTTAGAACATACGATAAGGGTCGCCGTACTCGGGTGTGATCCCTAGTTGTTCCCAGCTCTGCTGCGCATCTATTACTTTACCTGTAGGTGGGGCATCGGTTTGAGCAAAAACAGGAGCGTCTATACCCATAGCGTTAGCCGCATCCACATAGTAAATGCCGCGCTTCGGATGAGACAGGCTACACAGATGAATCACGTCGTTCAGCGGAGTATTGCGAATTATTTTTGCCAATGCCGCTACCACATCATGTACATAAACAAGGTTAATTCTTTTATTTCCAGCATCAAGCTGTCGCCCACTCAGTGAGCGCGCTGGGTGACGGTCGGGCCCTACCAAGCCTGCCAAACGAACAATACTTACGTTTGTAAGGTCGCGTTTTGAAAGCAGGTAGTCTTCAATAGTCACGTGCGCTTTGCCAGATGCAGTTTGAGGGTTAGTCGCGCTGGCTTCTGTCAGTGTTTCATTAGAACTATCGCCGTAAACGGAAGTGGTGCTTATAAACACAATATGAGCAACGTTAGACTTAATTGCTGCGTCAATTAACGCCAGCATATGGTTGGTAAACGCGTCTAAATTGGTACTTCTTCTACCTGGGGGGATGTTTAGCAATAGTGTAGATTCAGGAAGGTAGCTACAAAGCGCTGTAGTATCGTCACCCAATGAATATTCAATGGCTTCGATGCCTTGCTCTTTTAGCGCTAAACGCTTTTCTGAGCTTCGCGTAGTACCAACAACGTTATACTCGCCTGAGAGTGCCTTGCCTACGTATCCGGCTAACCATCCGTAACCACTAATTACTAAATTCTGCGACATAGTTTGCTCACCTTTTCTTCAAGACAATAGAGTACATTATCTTGTAATGGCTTGTCGTGTTTTAGGGGAGACCTGAAAAAATAAGTTGACGGATTAGAGTGTTGAGGCGGTGCTTGAACGAAAGCGCCGTATGCACATGAAAAAGCCGACTAAGAATAGCATTCATAGCCGGCTTTCATTAATACCTATAAAAAATTCTTAGGCTTGTTGTGCACGGTGCAACGCTACATATCCATTTCACCGTGTTGGTCAATGTCTAACAGATTTAAATCATCAAGCCCTGAAATTGAAGCCTGCATTTTGCCTTCTGCAAAGTCTGCTTGCTTCAGTACTTTACATAAAGCTTCACCTTTTTCTTCCAATGCTGCTGCTTGGCTTTCTAAGCGATACTCTAAGTCTTCGCCCCAACGCTCCATTTTCTGCTCAAATTCGGTCATATCACCGCCTTCCCACAGCATTTGCGTGCCAACAGCAATCAGAATTCTTCCCATAGACTCGCTGATCAAAGACTCTATTTGCGCTTCGAATTCTTGTTCCCAGCTTTCATCAAACCAACCTGGCTCGTCAAACTTGGTCGAATCGACACGGATATTGCCCGCTTCGTCATAAAATGAGGTGTTTAGTTTCGTCTCAAGAGAGTCGAATAGTGCACTAAAATCATCTCCCATTTGGTCTGTACCTAACAATTCGGTGAAGACTTCAGTTACCGCGACATTAGCAATTTCTAACCCTTCACTGGCAATGTTTAAGGTCATTGGAATGGCAATATCAATGTTATTGTAGTATTCACTGACCCAGTGTTGTTGTTCACGGTTGAGAGATACTGGCTCACCGTTTATCGTCATATTGTGATACGAATCAATGGTCATTACCGAGCCGTTATCCATTTTTACGGTCAAATCGCCTTGGTAATATTGAATGTGCCCGTCTAACTCCATGTCACAACCGTCATTTATTGAGCTTGTGTCATGTGCTAGTGCATGGCCACTCATTAAAGCACTCGATACAGCAACTGAAAGTAGTAGTTTTTTTGACATCGTTCATTCCTTAATTTTCGTGTGACGCGTAACGTTCGTGCAATTAGCGTAGCGTTGTCTTGTCACTGTCAGTTTTAAGCTAGAGTTACAAGCTGTTATGTAAGAGATAGAGCAATGGGCTTGCCAATGTTTAAAGTCATTATTTTTCAATAACTTAGTGTTTTTATTAATGTAGCTGTGGGGTTGCGAGTTACATTATTTGGTGAATATGCTAACAAATTAGCAGTTTTGACTAAGAACAATTAATACCCATAGCTGTGTATTTAAGCCAATCCAAGCATGTTCAAAACTTAATTATTGGTGCATAATACCGCCAATATTTTTAAGGGGTTATCACAATGGCTGATTGGATTAATGCAATTATGTTTGGTGTTGCGCTAATTGCCTTTACGCTAGGGCTAAGCAGCATCGTTATGGGCTTTATGACTGCAAAAGCAGGTGCTGAGGGTATGCAGGAAAAAATCGAGTACGGTTTTTTTGGCGTAACTGGTTTAGTGCTTTGTTTACTGATGGCCTATGCATTGGCTTAAGCGATAAGCATTGAAAAAAACCGGCATTAATAGCCGGTTTTTTTTCGCCTTACGATAAGGCTAGTCACTGCCGTTTGAAAGTTACGATTCCCTTTTTTCTTCAGACGCTTGTGCATTATTAGCGCTAGAGTGCGACTCTGGTAAATGTGTACTGTCGCTCTCGGCGCTGCGCTTGTAAGCTCCAGAGTCAAGACTGCCTAAAAGCGACAAGTGCCCGTCTCGTTGATACGCTCGCAAGTCAAATAGGTCGAGCATCGCCATGACATGGTCAAAAATATCCGCCTGTACTTTTTCATACTTCACCCATTCTTTTTGTGCACTAAAGCAGTAAATTTCCAGGGGTAAACCCAGCTCGTTAGGAGGCAATTGCCTTACCATAAGCGTTAGTTCTTGGTTTATATCGGGGTGCTTGCGTAAGTAGGCTTCTAGATAGGCTCTAAAGGTACCAATGTTGGTAAGACGACGGTTATTTAATAGGTCAGATTCATCAATTGAATAGTCTCGATGATAAGCGCGAAGCTCGTTTTTCTTTTTGTCGATATACTCATTGATATAACGAACCTTTGAAAAACGCTCTAGCATATTGTTGTCACAAAGCTTGATAGAGTGCACATCAATGTAAATAGCGCGCTTAATTCTGCGACCGCCAGACTCCTGCATGCCGCGCCAGTTTTTCACGGCTTCTGTGGTTAGGCTATACGTTGGCAGAGTAGAGATAGTTTTATCCCAGTTCTGGACCTTGACGTTGGTTAAGCCTATTTCAAGAATTTCACCATCGACTTCATACTTGGGCATAGAAATCCAATCACCTGTATTAAACATGCGATTGGCGGCAATTTGAATGCCTGCAACAAAGCCTAAAATGGTGTCTCTGAATATTAATAGCAGTACCGCAGCAATAGCTGTAAGGCCTGATACTAGAATCAGCGGGCTTCTATCAACAATAAGCGAAATACTTAACAGTATGGTGATTATCGCGAATGTCAGCTTCGTAACTTGAATAAAGCCTGTAATAGGCGCTCGTTTGGCAAGTGCTGAAGCATTGTAAACGTCTTCAACGGTGCTAAGCATGGCGTATAAAGCAAGCAAGCCGCTATACAACATATAGAGTTGGGCGCTTTTTATAACCATGCCGTGCATCACGGCCTCATCACTAATTAAGACAGGCGTGGTTAGGTATATAAACAATGCGGGAAACAGATGCATTAAGCGGCGGAAGAAGCCGTGCTCTTGTAACGCGTTATCCCACAAATTGTTCGACTTATACACCCAGCGCGCTATTTGTGGGCGCACCAGTAATCTGGCAATGATATAGATCACCGCCGAGACAACTAAAATACTGCTTAGGGCAATAACATTATAAAGCGGGTCTTCAATGGTAAGATTCGGAAAGATACCTTTTACCAAGTGAATGAAATTATCGCGTACCGAAGCACTAACCTGCATTAATTACGACTCCAACATTTTCTTTATACGGTGATCTTTATTTTCCCATAGTCCATTTAGCCAATTTTGGAAATAAAGGCGAAACTCAGATTCAGTGCGTTCTGTCTGCTGATGTAATTCAGGAACGGGCGTAACGTTCACATCGATCACTATTTTTGTCATTCGACCGCACAACATTGCCATCATAGGATGGCGTTTGTTTTCTGGATACAGTAAAGAGATGTCTAACACGTTGGTAAACAGTTCGCCCATCGCCGATAAGGTGAATGCTACACCGCCTGCTTTAGGTGGAAGCAGGTTTTGATAAGGGCTTTGCTTAGACAAGTGCTTTTGCGAAGTGAAACGCGTACCTTCTACAAAGTTGATCACCGTGGTAGGGACTGTTCTGAACTTTTCACAATACGCCTTGGTGGTTTCAAGATCTTTACCTTTTTTCTCAGGGTGCTTTTCCAAATAAGCGCGCGTATATCTGTGCATAAAAGGCATATCAAGAGCCCAGGCTCCCAAGCCCACGAACGGCAACCAAATGAGCTCTTTCTTTAAAAAGAACTTGGGCGCGGGGATACGATGCGTTGCAAATTCAATAAGCAGAATAATATCCAGATAGCTAAGATGGTTGGCAATAATCAAATACCAACGGTCTTTTGAAAGCTCCCCATGAACTGAGCACTCTATTTCAACCGGGTTGAATAATCGGATCAACAGAACACTGACTCGTCCAAAGCTGAACATCAAGGCATGCATAACTTTGTTCCAAGCGGCTCTAACCTTGCCGTTGGGAAGAATCAATTTTACCAATCCAAGCAAAATAATGAGACCTCCCCATAACGCGAGATTTAGGATCTGCAGTGAGGTATGTATTACGAAAATAAAAGGGGCGAGTACTGCACGAATCATAATGGTTTCTGTGTTGCGTTAAGTGAATCTAAAAGTTGATCTTTGGCATGCCAACGGTCGTTGAGCCAAGTTTGAAAACGGGCTCGAACCTGTGGGTCCTCAAAATAACTGTCGTTGAAAATACCGTTTTCCATAATGTCTTTAATAGGCATAACATTAATATTTACACTTATGTTTTTCACTTTACCGCTGACAAAGTCCCAAAAAGAGGGCACGCCGTCAGGGTAATCAATAGTAACATCTATTAGCTTATGTAAGTGATCGCCCATGGCAGACAGTACGAAGGCAACGCCTCCTGCTTTTGGTTTTAATAAGTGCTCAAATGGCGAATGTTGTCTTGAGTGCTTAGCCTTTGTAAAACGTGTGCCTTCAACAAAATTCATAATGCTCACTGGCTTATTACGGAATTTTTCACACGCTTTGCGCGTGGTTTCCATGTCTTTGCCTTTTAAATGCGGATTTTTAGCAAGAAACGACTTGGAGTAGCGGCGCATAAATGGAAAGTCGAGTGCCCACCATGCTAAACCTAAAATGGGGACATAGATAAGCTCTTTTTTGAGGAAGAACTTTAAAAAAGGAACCTTTCGGTTAAAAACACGTTGAAGAACCAGAATGTCGACCCAAGATTGATGGTTAGCAATAACGAGATACCAATCATTTCGGGTGAGTTGTTCTAGGCCGTTTACATGCCATGTAGTGCGACTACTAATTCGTTGATTGAGGTTGTTTACACCAATCCAAGCCGTTGCACACGCATCAAGCAAGTAGGAAATGAATCGACGCCACGGCGCTATAGGGATGAGCTTAAAAACAGCCAAAATAAAAATAGGCGTTGCCCACAAAACCGTGTTTAAGAAATAACAGATGACCGAAATAGTGCCAACAAAATGATGAAACAGAGCTTTTACCATCGTATTTACCTCAAAAAATAGGCGCTTAGTGTAAACGAACTTGATCTAAAATCCGATAGAGCCTTTACTGATTCCAGAATAAAGGTAGAAATTTACGAATGTAAGGAGCTGAAATGGAGCTTATTGGCGAAAACAGAACATTTGGGGGACGACACTTACGTTATACCCACCAATCAGAAACAACACAGTGCGATATGACCTTCGCAATTTTTCTCCCCCCATTTGCTTCAAAAGAGAAGCCGGTGCCAGTGCTGTATTGGTTATCAGGGCTAACTTGTACCGATCAAAATTTTATGCAAAAAGCAGGTGCTATGAAACTGGCAGCAGAGCTTGGTATGGCTATTGTTGCGCCTGATACGTCGCCTCGTGGCGAGAGTGTGCCTGACGACGAAGAGGGATCGTATGATTTTGGCTTAGGCGCAGGGTTCTATGTTGATGCCACGAAAGCGCCGTGGGATAAGCACTATAAAATGTACAGCTATATTGTGAACGAGCTGCCTGCGCTTATTGAAAGTGAATTTCCAGTTACCAAAGAGCGCGCCATAAGCGGCCACTCTATGGGCGGGCATGGTGCTCTTGTTATTGGCATGCGTAACCCAAATAAATTTGTATCAGTATCTGCGTTTAGCCCAATATCAAACCCATCTGATTGCCCGTGGGGTGAGAAAGCGCTAGGGCGATATTTGGGGGATGACAAAAATTCTTGGGGGGATTATGACGCCTCTGTACTGCTAGCTAGCAAAACGCACAGCGTTCCGCTTTTAGTTGAGCAAGGTACAAAAGATGAATTCTTGCATGAGCAATTAAAGCCACAGTCACTTGTGCATGCTGCGCAACAATCTGATACGCAATTAACCCTAAATATGCATGAAGGATACGATCATAGTTACTTCTTTATCGCATCGTTTATTGAGGATCATTTAGAGTTTCACGCTGGGCATATGGGCTTGATTTAAGCAAGGTGACGAATAGCCGAAACTGATTTTTCTAATCGGAATCGGCTTGGTTAGCTCTAGCCTTGAGAAATACGATTTGGACTTTGGGCTGAGATCATTTAAAGGCTTTCGCCAAAGAGATAAATTCTTCAATTGCCACAGGACGTTGATATAAATATCCTTGTCCGTAAGTACATTGATGGCGCTGCAAAAACTGTTGTTGTTGCTGAGTTTCAATGCCTTCAGCGATGATCTTAATATTTAAGTTACTGGCCAGGCCCAGTATGGCTTGCACAATAGCTTGATCGTCAGTATTTTTTTCAAGTTCACTAACAAAAGAGCGGTCTATCTTTAACTCATCAATAGGTAGTTTTTTTAAGTACACCAACGAGCTGAACCCCGTACCAAAGTCATCAATTGATACGGTGATCCCCATAGCGCGAAGCTCGTTCAATAAAACTGAAACCGTGTCTAAGCTTTCTATAAATACGCTTTCGGTTAGTTCGATTGACAAACTCGAACCAAGCAAATGGTGATCATCTAGTGCATTTTTTATTTGGTTCAATAAAGCAAGATCTGATACTTGGCGGCCCGATATGTTTATCGCCAGTCGAATATCTAAGTTCGACGCCCTTAACGCTTCAATTGCGTTGCAGGCTTCGTTAATCAGCCATTCGCCAAAAGGAAATATCAGCTCGCTTTTCTCTGCAAGCGGTATAAAAATTTCTGGCGAAATAAATTTACCCTCTTGCGTTATCCATCTTGCTAATGCCTCGCATTTGACAATTTTGCCCGTATTTAAATCGATAATAGGCTGTAAAAAGAGCTTAAGTTCATTTTTTTCAATAGCGCTACGTAGCTGTTTCTCAAGTTCATTAATTGCATGGTGTTGGCGATGCAATTCTTCACTGTAAGTGAGCGCAACATTGCGCCCCTGATATTTAGCCGCTTGCAAAGCAATATCTGCACATTGAATTAGAGATTCAGTAGATGAGCAATGGCGAGGAAAGTTTGCTTCGCCGATATTCACAGCTAAATTAGGTTCGGTGCCGTTTAAAACTGTGTAGGTTTGCGTAACTTCTTTAATAAGATCTTCAACATATTGCGCAGCGGTTTCGTCTTTAAATGTGTCTGCACGTTTTACTAGTGCGAAGTCGTTACTGCCAATTCTCGCTATAAACCCGCTATTACCCACAAAAGACTGAAGACGAAACGCAAATGTTTTCAATATCTCATCACCAGATTGATAACTCAGCGACTCATTGATTTTCTTAAAGTCACAAATATCAATAATAAATAGTTTGAAGGCCACATCTTCTTGAACTAAACGTCGAACCGTACTCGTGAACAAATTTCGGTTTGCTATTTTAGTGAGTGAATCCATCCCGCTTGCCGGTAATACGCTTTCTTCCTTATTGTGAATATGAGTGATATCTGTGAGCAGATAAACCCAATGTGTTAATTCATCGCCCTGTAGTACGGGATGAATAGTAACTTGAAGCCAAACATTGTAGTTATCAGCAGGTTGCCAAAAAATCTCACCTTGCCAAGGCGCTTTCCTTTGTACAAGCGCAGGGAGAAATGTCGCGGGGGCATCGATGTTTTTAAGGAGTTCGCTTAGTCTTAGAGTGCTTGGGGTGGTGCTATTACAAAGCAAGAGTCTGTGAGAGGCTGCGTTATCTAGTACTAACCTGCTTTTATCGTCAAGAATCACCACGCCAGTGTCTAAATTGTGAATGGCTTGCTGAATAGGAGGAACAAGCTTTTGAAGTCGGGTATTTTTGCGTAATACGCTGTTTAGTTTGTGCCTTATATATTCATGCTGGCCTACAATTTCGTGATGACTTAGCAGGAGCTCTCGGGCCGCTTGTAGCGTCTTGAGCTTTTCATCAAATTGCTCTTCTACATTTTTTATTACTAAGTACCGCGCTCCTGAACCACTGTTGATGGCTAATGCTTCCAGTCGCAGTTCTTGGCTGTCGTTGTGCTCAGTCCAAAAGCCAGAAGACAACGTAAATGCTGTGTCGCCCACCCAAACTTCATCGGCATCATTAAAAAAGTCATCAAGAAATATTGAAGGAATATGCTTTTTGCTAAGCTTGTTATTGTTGTCAAGATTTACAACATTGGATAACCATGGAAGTTCCGGTGTTAGGCATTCAATATCTTTTTCAGAGTTGCACTTAAACAAAGCACAATTGGTAATGCCTAATGCATTTAATAAATGGATATCCATGGCAATCTCCTACCAAAATGCAATTGTACTGAATAAGCTTTCTACATTTTCACCGGTTTTCGCACTTGTTTTTATAAGTGATGTAAATTTCTGAGCATAGGAGTTAAGCTCCTCTTCACTCCAATGCCAACTAGAAGGGAGGTCGGTCTTATTGACGACGAAAAATGCTGGAGTATTGGGATAGTGCTCTTTAGCAAGTTCTAGAATTTCCATGCCCTCAAGTAATGACTGAGAGCGAGTCTGATCAACAACGATAATATAAGCGCTCGCGCCGCGTAGGTAACGTGGGTTAAACCCACAGTATCTATCTATGCCCTCTAAATCCCAGAGTAAGAGCTGCACATCACGACCATCTTTATTGACTTGTTTCTTATCTATTTTTACGCCAATAGTTGTCTTGTATTTTTCAGAAAAAATACCTTCTACAAATTGTTTGATTAGGCTAGTTTTACCAACTCCAGTAGGGCCTAAAATACAAACTTTCTTCTGTATCACCGCAAAGTTTCCTTGCTATTGCTCATTGGATATTAAAACATTTAACATTACTGAGCGCCCCATAGATGCCTCCTGCAATGGCAGTTCTCCTAAACTCACGGGTATTAGAATATCACCATCTACGCCAAGTGAAACAAATGAATTCACGACATTCTCAGCGCGTTTCTGACTTAACACACGATTGCGAACGCTCGAGCCAGAATTATCGCTGGCCCCCATTACAACAATGCTGACTACGTTTTTCGTTTTATCTGCAAGCAATATTAATTGTTTTATGTCGTTTGCCAGTAGTTCCAGTTTAGCTAACTGTACTTCAGAAAGCGTTGCTTGGTTAGTCGCAAAAAGAACATTTTCGGAGGAAATTTTGTTTACTAGCTTGTTAAGCGAGGCTTTTTGAAGCGCTGCATCGTCAATGTGGTACGCAGCTTTAACCTTGAGTGCGCTTGTTGAAATGCTTAGTGTAGAGATACCTGCAATAGCGCTTAATTGCTGGTTAAAGTTTATCGAGGTTGCTGGCAATACGGTGCCAGAAATGATGAAGCTATTGTCCTCCCCCTTCTCTAAAGTAATACTCTCTGACTTATCAAGAGGGAAGTTGCTAACAAGTTTTTCTAATTTACGTTCAATAACACCAAATTTAAGTGAAACAAAGGGCTCTTCAAGCACCGTCACTCTTTTGGTGTCAATATCGTTTTCGCTCAACCATTGCTCAACACTGGTCGCAATGGGATCTCGTAGTATTTTTGCATGCACGTTTCCATTAGAGACATAGGCGTCGGTGACGATAATGCCTGGTGGTGGTCTGAGCTCGTGTAGATCATTTTTCAAAATGCTTAAAGATAGGCGCATAATAGATAGTGCAACTAACGCCACAAGCAAAGCCAGAATTAAGACAGCGCCCCATAGCCGTTTTGATTTATTATCTTCACCATCCTTCCTTTCACTTACTAAGCAGTCTGCAAGTATGCTTTCGCATCCATCAAAAGGTGTATTGTCGCCTTCGTAGCTAATAAGTGGCTTTTGATAAAATTGATGAAACTCTTCTAATGTTTGCTGAAGCTTAAGTCTAACCGCTGGTGGGACACTGCCAATAACCGCTGCAACGAGTATTGCTTGTGGTCCGACCTTTATCAATAAAGTGAAATCTTCTGTTTTTATTTCTCCCAGTTCATTTTCTGATTCGGCACTAGTTTCACCGAAGGCGTCGGCAACAAAATCATTAATAGCCACAAGCATGGAAGAAATGAGATCCGCATTTTTTTCTTTATCCGGGTCTGAAGAAATGCTGTGAAGCAATGTGCCTGTTTCTCGATGAATAACGAGAAGCTGCAAAACTTGATATTGATAGATCTGTGAGGCGATATACTCTGAGTACTTAATTCCAGATTGCCAAGCTTTAAATCGCCATGAAATACTTTTGGGACTTAAGCTGTTTTCGATAAGTGCGTTAGTGCGCTCTACAAACTCCACAAGGAAGGACGATACTGCTTTTCGAACTAGCGTACCGACCAGAGGGTAAAGCGTACCAACTATCTTTTCGCTATTAGCTTCAATTGACCGGTGAAGCGATTTCTCGACCAGGGGCACTAGAACTTTGTTTACAGATCCGTCTTTTGATTCGCGCTCTATTAACGCTTCTGAAACAACATTGCTCACCACGCCTTTTGCATCGCGTTTCAGCTTTTCTTGAATGAACTTGTCGTCCCGTCCAATTAGTATCTCTCGGACCGTGTCTAGAGAGCTATCCGATAATTTTGACGGCGGCACTTTTTCAGTCATTAATTAATGATCGGTAGCAAGGTTGGTAGCCATGGTAGAAAGCAAGTTTGCCAGCGTTTTTCTGTCTGTTTTACTCTCTGAAAGCTCACTGGTAACCTGTTGAAGCTTTTCCAACAATTCTTGATGACGTTTGCTGAACAAACTATCGAGAGACTCAAGTTCTTTAACCACGTGAGCTTCCAGCGCATCGTTATCGCTCTTGGCCGCTGTCTCAGCAATTTCAAGCTCGCTTTGTAGTTTGTCAGTGGTAT
This sequence comes from Alteromonas gracilis, assembly GCF_043642145.1. Lineage (GTDB taxonomy): Bacteria > Pseudomonadota > Gammaproteobacteria > Enterobacterales > Alteromonadaceae > Alteromonas > Alteromonas gracilis_B. The sequence continues at coordinate 21,973 of NZ_JBHZRZ010000010.1, read as the reverse complement.
TTTGAAGTTGCGCTTGAACACTACTATGGCTGTCATTAGCACTGGCTAGCTGATTTGATAGCGCATTGATTTGCTGATCAATCAGCTTGCGTATATCGTTAAACTGTTTGTCTAAATGCGTGTTTAGTTCCGCAAAGCTTTCATTTACCCGTGACTCCAATGCCGAGAGGTCTGCCCTAAACGCGCGATTAGTTTGGCCAAATAAAATTTCTCTTAGCTGACCTAGCTCGTCTTTTGGTTGAGGCTCGCTGTCTGTTTGATTAGCGTTTTGTACTCGCTGATCCTTCTGCTTATTGTCCGCCATAAAATCTCTCCGGTAGGCACACAATAGTGCACCTTAAAGGTAAATTAGCTGCATCTACATCTTTGCTTGAAGTTATAAATATGTTCAGTAAATCTACAATAGCCTCTATTTGTGAACTTTGAAATACGCTATAAGCATAATACTGGTAATTACCTAATTAAAAATAACCTCTTATTCAGCTAGTTGAATGCTCATTTAAATAAAAGTGCGCCCAAGTGCAATGAAGCGAGTCTGTAAGGGCTCATCAAATATTGCTCAGTAACATTGTTTTTTTATTGAACATAGGTACTATACGCGCCGCGCGCGCAAACGTGCGGGTTAAATGCAACAACTGTTTCTGAGGTTTCTGTCGTGTCGATTACTCCATTAAATCGTAAGTTCTCTGTCGCTCCAATGTTGGATTGGACAGACAGACATTGCCGGTATTTCTTACGCTTAATGTCTAAGCACACACTTCTTTACACCGAAATGGTAACTACAGGTGCCATCATTTACGGCAAAGGTGATTACCTTGGGTACAACCAAGAAGAGCACCCAATAGCAGTCCAGCTAGGAGGTAGTGATCCTTCTGACATGGCTAAATGTGCAGAACTGTCGCAAGAGCGCGGCTATGATGAAGTGAACATTAACGTAGGTTGCCCAAGTGACAGAGTTAAAAACGGCAGCTTTGGTGCATGTTTGATGGCGCAGCCAGAAGTGGTAGCAAGTTGTGTTAAAGCCATGCAGGCGGCAGTTGATATTCCCGTTACTGTAAAGTGCCGAATTGGTATTGATGACATGGACGAAGATGAAGACTTTGCCCGTTTTATCGAAACAGTAGCAAACGCAGGGTGCGATACCTTTATTGTTCATGCGAGAAAGGCATGGCTTCAAGGGTTGAGCCCAAAAGAAAACCGGGAAATTCCGCCACTTAATTATCCTAGGGTTCACAGGCTTAAACAAGCTCATCCCGATTTGTCTATTAGCATTAATGGTGGCATTAAGACACTTTCAGAAACGCAGCAGCAATTGGAAAGCGTTGATGGTGTGATGGTAGGGCGTGAGGTTTACGCTAACCCTTTTATTATGGCAAGTGTCGATAAAGAAATATTTGGTGATACAAATGCAACGAGTATCTCTCGCCGCGAAATAGTGCTTCAGATGCAACAATATATAGAACGCCAAGACGATCCATATTTTAAGCCGTGGCATGCAGCTCGACACATCTTAGGGCTATACCAAGGGCAAGCAGGTGGACGTATTTGGCGACGATACTTAAGCCAAAATGGTACGGGGAAGAACCCTGATCCTAATTTACTTTTAAATGCACTAGATGCGGTTGAAAATGCGCAAAAGGAAGTGGCGGCCTACAATAGTCAAAAAGACTAACGACTTAGTATTTTTGACCAAAGTTTAATATTTGTTCAATTTGAAAAAGCTCGCACATCTGCGAGATTTTTTGTTAAATTCTTTTGTTTTCATTAGTTTATATGTTTATTTAGAACTTGGCACAGCTCTCGCAACCCTTTAATCATCGCAACGACGGCGTGTTGTTGCACTGACTAGAATTAGAGGGAAATTATGAAAACTTCATTAATCGCAGCAACTTTACTGACAGCAAGCATGGCAAGCAGCGTAGCAAATGCAGAAGAGTCAGTGCTTCAATCTTTCGTTTCAAACATGGTTTCAAACGCTGTTGCATCAACCACTTACGAGCTAAAAGCTGATGTGTATCAGGCGGTTGCAAACGCAACATATCATTTTGAGTTAAGCCCACAAGAAAAACGGTCAGGCGGTAAAGTGAGCGTGACTGATTTGGTTGTCGCTGTTAAGCCTGAAGGTGGCTCAACAGAAGAAGACGCCGATTAATTTTAAACGCTGCTGAAGAATAAAGCGCCCAAGGGCGCTTTTTTTGTGTCTAAAACAACGTAAAAAAAACGGACCTAAAACCAGCGCTTCTATAGGTGGTCAATTTAACAATTTCATTGGTTAAATCGGCTAATAATTTGTTTTTGTATGTGATGTAATCAGCTGTTGTTTGTTTTAAATTCTATTTAAATCCTTATAAAACAATGCTTTAAATATTTGGCACAGTCATTGTAATACTAAAGGTGTTGAGAAGAACTCAGTAAATGGTAACTAGCAGCGAGCTTCACGAAAATAATGCTGGAAGCCAAAAACAAATTTAAACGGAGAAATAATCATGGGTATGTTTTCACGTATTAACGATATTGTTCAAGCAAACATCAACGCGATGTTAGACAAAGCAGAAGATCCTGAAAAAATCATTCGTTTGATTATTCAAGAAATGGAAGAAACCTTAGTTGAAGTTCGTACTGACGCAGCGCGCTTTATCGCTCAGCAGAAAACGATTGCACGTCATATCGCATCTGCAAATAAAGAAATAGAAGGATGGCAACACAAAGCTCAGATCGCAATGAACAACGACAAAGAGTCGTTGGCTAAAGCAGCATTAATTGAAAAACAAAAATATGTAGCGAAGCTAACTTCTCTAGAAGAACAAGAAGCACACCTTGCACAAAGCATCGAAAAAATTCAGGGCGACACTGCGCGATTGAACAGTAAATTGGCGGAAGCAAAGGCTAAGCAAAAAACATTGGTTCAGCGCAAGCATTCCGCACAAACACGCTTAAAAGTAAAACAGGCTGATCACGAAAGTAAAATCGATGACGCAATGATGCGCTTTGAGAGTTACGAACAGCGAATTGATCATTTAGAAGCGCAAGTGGATGCGTATGATCTTACAAAGTCGAATGACGCAACGTCGCTACAGGCCGAGTTTGATGCAATGGAAGCAGACGAAACTATAGAGAAAGAATTGGCTGAGCTTAAGAAGAAAAAGGTCGCCTAAGCGACCTTGCGTACCGCCAACTCATATTGTGGATATCAAAAGTAAGAAATTTTGGAGAAGATGATGAAAGTACCAACACAAAAGCGAATTTACCGAGACCTTGATTCTGGAATCATTTCAGGTGTGTGTGCAGGTGTAGCACGTTATTTTGATATAGACGCAATATGGGTAAGAGCGGCAGCGGTAGCTGGTTTGTTTATGGCTACACCTATTACGTTAGTGGCTTATATTGCAGCTGTAATCTTATTGCCGAGATTAGTGTAATGAAAAACTTTCTGATTGCTTTAGTTATCGCCATTATTTTGGTGAATTGTTTAGGTAGCTTAGTTGATAGTTGGTTAGGCATGCACTTAGTTATGTCAGACGAGTTGCTGGAACCTTGGGAAAACGTTGCTGTATTATCGCTGGTAGGTGCGGTGCTAGTTGTTGTCGGGTTTGTGGTTGCAATTAGCGTTGTGGGCACGGTGTTATTGGCATTGGGTGCTGGTTTTCTTGCCTTGTTGGTTGTAGGTGTGAGCGCGTTTTGGCCTATTATCCTTATAGCGATTGCGCTATATGTTTTAAAAAAGAGAAACTCAGTAGCCTACAGGCAGCAAAGTGACAGAAATATGCACCACAATGTATAACCATCATAATTTTATTTAAGTTGTGTTAACGTAGTAAAAAGTGGTGACATGAAGTTTCTGTCATAAAGGTTTCGCAATTTTCACATAATGTTAAAACCACAAATAGCTGACCGTTGTCGGCTATTTGTTATTTAGAAGGAAGGTTGGTGTTTATATGAGACAATCTATTAACGCAAAATGGATAGCGATTGTCGCTGCGGTAGTTTTTCTACTTTTCTGGTTAGTCGGATGGTATTGGAGTTTATCACCAGATACATTCGACGTAAGAAAACGTTTGGAACAGAGTTCATCAGTAGAAAACCCGACGAATATAGCGGGCTACACATTAACAACCACCATGATCGATGTTTCTGAAACCCTACTAAACAAGTCGGGTGGGTACATTTCTAACGACATCACTCCCCCTGGAATCTTTTTAGATAACATGCCAGCCTGGGAATTTGGCGCACTGGAAATGGTGCGTGACCTTGCGCTTTCTATGCGTAAGGATTTCAGCCGCTCTCAATCTCAATCTATCGAAAACCCTTACCTCACCAAAGCCCACCCAAAGTTCAATATGGACCACAAAAGTTGGGCATTACCTTCATCTGAGTCAAGCTACGCTGACGGTGTTGAGCTTCTAAAAAAATACCGTGACGAGCTAGCGAATACCCGAAATTCTGACAGTCAGTTCTATACTCGTGCTGACAACTTGCGTGAGTGGTTAAAACAGGTAGAAAAAAGATTAGGCAGTTACTCACAAAGATTAAGTGCCAGCGTGGGATCTGCTAGACTCAATACTGATTTGGCAGGTGATTCTAATGCGAGACAATCTTCGCCTGTGGCCAATCAACGGGTTGTAAAAACAAGTTGGTGGAAACTAGACGATAACTTCTATGAAGCGCGCGGTGCAACGTGGGCTCTACTCCATTTTCTAAAAGCCGTAGAAATAGAATTCTACGATGTGCTAGAAGATAAGAATGCATTGGTCAGTCTTCAACAAATTATTCGTGAACTGGAAGCGACTCAACAGTCTGTATTCAGTCCGATGATTTTAAATGGCAGTGGTTTCGGCATGTTAGCGAACCATTCTTTGGTAATGGCAAACTATATTTCGCGCGCAAACGCTGCTTTAATTGAACTTTCAGAACTTCTAAATCAAGGATAATTAATGAAAAAGGGTTTAATAGCCGCCGCATTGGGATGCGCACTAATTGCAGTTCCATCTCATGCCGACACTATTGCGGGCGTTTACGTTGGAGCACAAGTTTGGCAAACCGATACGCAGGGTGGCTTTGCTGATAGTAACAATACAGCTGACTTTAACTTTGACGATGAGACCAATACGGCGCTATACATTGCCTTTGAACACCCTGTTCCCTTCTTACCTAACGTTAAAGTAAATCACACAACGTTAGATAACTCGGGTACTACAACGCTTCAGTCAGAGTTTATTTTTGATGATGAATTGTTCCGAAATGATGCTGTTGTAAATACAGATATCGAAATTGATACAACAGATTTTATTTTGTATTACGAGCTATTCGATAACGATTTAGTCAGCTTTGATTTGGGCGTTAACGCAAAGTATATCGATGGAGCACTGAGTGTTGTTGAGCGTGACAGCGACACTAGCGGTTCTGCTGAATTCTCAGGCATTGTGCCAATGGCATACTCAAAGGTTCAGCTAGGTTTACCGTTCACTGGTTTATCAGCCTATTTTGAAGGTAGTTATCTTTCGTTTGACGATCACGAGTTAAGTGATTATCAGGCCGCCGTTCAATATTCATTTATTGAAAGCTTAGCGGTTGATATGACACTTCAGGTGGGTTACAGAAACGTAACGGTTGATATTGAAGACTTAGATGACGTTTATGCTGACATGGAATTTGACGGCGTATTTGCTGGGCTAGAACTTCATTTTTAAACCTTAAATGCAGGTTTTGAAAGGCGTGGCTGCTGTTGTAGCGCACGCCTTTTTTATTTTCAAAAATGAAGTTATTTATAAAATTTTGTAAGTGTTATTACTTATGCACTTAGTCATTAGCACTTTCAGTAATAAAAAAGTTTCATTTATTCTTTTCTCTTCTTGAAGAAAGTCGTTAGCCTTAGCGCCATTGATAAAAGGCTAAAAGACTATGTCACAAGATTCTAATTTGAACTCAGCGCCAGGCGCGGTATTAAACGAACAGCAATGGAATGCAATTACGCAAGCCATTTCAGGCTTAAATCGTGATCAACTTACATGGGTAAGTGGTTATGCTGCGGGCATGGCAGCAGCACAAGGCGGTTCGGTTGCACCTTCGCTACAGAACGCGCCGGCAGTATTGGGCGATGCGCCAACGCTAACTATTTTGTACGGCTCACAAACGGGTAATGCAAAAGGCGTAGCTGCGCAGTGTCAAGCTAAAGCGGAAGAAGCAGGCTTTAACAGCAAGTTAGTTAGCATGGCAGATTACAAGCCTCGTAACTTGAAAGCTGAAACTCACGTTGCGGTATTTGTAAGTACCCATGGTGAAGGCGACGCGCCAGACGATGCGATTGAACTTCACGAGTTCTTAGCAGGTAAAAAAGCGCCAAAGCTAGCTAATACTAAATACGCTGTACTTGGGTTAGGTGACAGTAGCTACGAGTTCTTTTGCCAAACGGGGAAAGATTTTGATGAACGCCTGAATAAATTAGGCGGTAAAGCCATTGTTGAGCGCCTAGATTGTGACGTTGATTACGAAGCTGAAGCCGAGGCATGGTTAAGTAAGCTAATCGAATCGCTAAAAGAAGATTTTAGTGCTGCACCGCAAACAGCAGTAGCGGCGCAAACTGGCGCAGCGGTGCAAGGTGTAGCAGCGCAGACGTACACCAAAAAAGCACCATTTAAGGCAACGTTGATTGATGCGCAGAAAATTACAGGCCGTGACTCAGTAAAAGACATTCGCCATATTGAAATAAGCCTTGAAGACAGTGGTATTACCTATAAGCCTGGTGATGCGCTTGGCGTATGGTTCAAAAACTCAGCATCTCTAGTGTCAGAGCTTATTAGCATTTTGTCAGTAGATGGGAATGCAGAAGTATCTGTGGCTGACGCGAACATGTCACTCACCGAAGCACTTACTTCAAAACTTGAATTGACCTTAAGCTACCCTAATTTCATTAAGTCATATCAAGCGGCAACAGGCTCTGAGTCGTTGGCGGCATTAATGGAAGACAAAGCACAGCTTCGTACCTACATGGCAGAGCGTCAGATCATTGATATTGTGCGCGACCATCCAGGTAAACTAAGTGAACAACAGTTGGTCGATGCACTGCGCCCGCTAACGCCTCGTCTGTACTCGATAGCGTCTAGCCAAGCTGAAGTGGAAGAAGAAGTTCATTTAACGGTAGCTCACGTTGACTACGAAGCCTTTGGTCATCGTCATCAAGGCGGGGCGTCGGGCTTCTTGTGTGAATACTTGGAAGAAAACGGCGATGTAGAAGTGTTTGTTGAAAACAACGACAACTTCCGTTTGCCGACTGACCCGAATACACCAGTAATCATGGTAGGTCCAGGCACTGGTATTGCACCGTTTAGATCGTTTATGCAAGAGCGTGACGTACAAGGTGCTGAAGGTAAAAACTGGTTGTTCTTTGGCAACCCACATTTCACGCAAGACTTTCTGTATCAGGTGGAATGGCAAAGTTACGTAAAAGAAGGTCTGCTAGACAAAATTACGCTGGCATTCTCTCGTGACCAAGAAGAAAAAGTATATGTTCAGCATCGTTTACTAGAAAACGGTAAAGAAGTGTACGAATGGCTAGAGCAAGGCGCACACTTCTATGTGTGTGGCGATGCAATGCACATGGCGAAAGATGTAGAAAACGCCTTAATTAGTATTGTGCAAGAGCACGGCGGTAAATCTGAAGCCGATGCAAAAGCCTATGTTGTAGAGTTACGAAAAGCGAAACGTTATCAGAAGGATGTCTATTAATGAGTAACGGAAAATCACCATTTATCGTTGAGGGCAAACTGGCTGACAACGAGCGCTTAAAGCGTGAAAGTAATAATTTGCGTGGCACTATCACTACCGATCTTAAAGATGATTTAACCGGTGGTTTTACGGCTGACAACTTCCAGCTCATTCGTTTTCACGGTATGTATCAACAAGACGACCGTGATATACGCGCTGAACGTGCAAAGCAGAAACTTGAGCCGCTTCACAATGTAATGCTGCGCGCCCGTTTACCAGGTGGAGTTATCACGCCCGACCAATGGCTTGCTATCGATAAATTTGCAGCCGACCACAGTATTTACGGCAGCATTCGTTTAACTACCCGTCAAACTTTCCAGTTTCACGGTGTGTTAAAGCCTAAAATTAAGTCAATGCACCAAATGCTAAACAAGGCAGGCATCGACTCTATAGCAACGGCAGGCGACGTAAACCGAAACGTACTATGTACATCTAACCCTGTCGAGTCTGAGCTTCATCTTCAAGCGTATGAATGGGCGAAGAAGATAAGTGAACACTTACTCCCTAAAACTCGCGCGTATGCTGAGATTTGGTTAGATGGCGAGAAAGTTGAAACAACTGAAAAGCCAGTTGAACCAATTTTGGGTGATAACTATTTACCGCGTAAGTTTAAAACTACGGTTGTTATTCCTCCGCAAAACGATGTGGACGTTCACGCGAACGACCTTAACTTTGTTGCCATTGCAGAAAATGGGCAACTAGTTGGTTTTAACGTGCTTGTTGGCGGTGGTCTTGCTATGACTCATGGCGACAAGAGCACATATCCGCGCAAGGCGTCTGATTTCGGGTTTATTCCGTTAGAAAACACGTTAGACGTGGCCGCTGCGGTTGTAACAACTCAGCGTGACTGGGGAAACCGTGTTAATCGTAAGAACGCGAAAACCAAATACACACTAGAGCGTGTTGGGGTAGATAACTTCAAAGCTGAAGTTGAAAAGCGCGCAGGCGTCACGTTTGAAGACAGCCGACCTTATGAATTCACGGGCCGTGGCGATCGCTTTGGCTGGGTTGAAGGCATTGACGGGAAGTACCACCTGACGGTGTTCATTGAAAACGGCCGTATTTTAGATTACCCAGGTAAAACATTGAAAACGGGCTGTGCAGAAATCGCCAAAATCCATAAAGGTGATTTCCGTCTAACGGCAAACCAGAACTTAATCATTGCTGGTGTTACGCCGAAAGACAAAGACAAAATTGAGGCGCTAGCCCGTGAACACGGACTTATTGCCCCATCAATATCTAACCAGCGACTAGATTCAATGGCCTGTGTTGCATTGCCAACCTGTCCACTAGCTATGGCTGAAGCAGAGCGTTATTTGCCAGATGCCGTTACCGAGTTAGAAGGCTTGCTTGCAAAACACGGTTTAGAAGAAGACAGCGTTATTTTCCGTGTTACTGGCTGCCCGAACGGTTGTGGGCGCGCTATGTTGTCTGAAGTTGGTTTGGTAGGTAAGGGCCCAGGTAAATACAACCTGCACTTGGGTGGTAACCGAGAAGGTACGCGTATTCCACGTATGTATCGAGAAAACATTAGTGAACAAGAAATCATGGCTGAACTGGACACGCTACTTGGTCAATGGGCCAAAGAGCGTGAAGCGGGTGAAGCATTCGGTGATTACGTTGTTCGCGCTGGTGTTGTAAAACCAGTAGTAGACTCCGCACGGGATTTCTATGACGAATAATACAGCGATAAAGCAGCAGCCACTTACGCTTGATATCAGCAAGGAAGCCCTTGCTGATATTAATGAAACGTTGGAGAAAATGACAGCGCAAGAGCGAGTTGCTTGGGCGTTGGAAAACTTGCCTGATACTCACATTGTGTCTTCGAGCTTCGGAGCTCAGTCGGCGGTTATGCTGCATATGCTTACCCAAGCACAACCAGATATTCCTGTTGTGCTTACTGATACGGGTTATCTGTTTCCAGAAACCTACAAGTTCATCGATGAACTTGTAGAAAAGCTTAAGCTGAACCTGCATGTTTACAGTGCGGGTTTGTCATCTGCATGGCAAGAAGCTAGGTTCGGCAGACTTTGGGAACAAGGCATTGAAGGTATTGAAAAATACAACAAGATGAACAAAGTTGAGCCGATGCAACGAGCCCTGAGTGAGCTTGATGTAGGTACGTGGTTTGCCGGTCTACGTAGAAGCCAATCGGATACAAGAGGAAAGCTGCCAGTACTTCAGAAAGTAGGGCAGCAGTTCAAGCTTTACCCAATCATTGATTGGAGCAATAAAGACTTACATTACTACCTTAAAGAAAACGACTTGTCTTATCACCCGTTGTGGGAGCAAGGATATGTTTCAATTGGCGATTGGCATACCACGCAATCGCTACAAGAGGGAATGAGTGAGCAAGACACACGCTTCTTCGGACTGAAACGAGAATGCGGTTTGCACGAGTTTGGTGACGGTATTTAACTGACGTTAAATACCTCGCCCAATACCGTTTTAATGGCCTGTTGGTACGCTTCATTGGGCGATTTGGTAACTAACTTATAAAGCTCACTTCCTACTGAAGTAAATTTATAATAAACCAAAGCAACGCCTGACGTTTTGCACGTTAATGTCATGTTTTCATTAACACAACGCCACGTCACTTGTTGACCTTCATCATACTCTCCACTTTCAATTTCACTAGCGTAGATCAACTTCATCTCTTGTAAAGATAACAAATCGGGGTAGCTTAACCCGACCGTCGCCAAATTAATTTGTTCAGGTACAGGTCGTTTAAGAAGCGAAAGTAGACCTTTGCGTTTGTGGTAACCTACAAGAATGCGTGGAACCGCATCGTTACTTCTTCGGCTTGCTACATTTACGGCTTTATTAAATACTTGAGCATCACGGTGTGTAAGCGTCTTAAGCAATTGTAGGGTGCGCAAAGAGAAACTGCCGGGGCGTGCAACTTCAACAGCAAAAATTTTTCCCCATAACTCCTGCATCGGAGGGCTGTAAATCTCTTCAGCCATTGTGCTGAAAGCAAAAAACCAGTCGGGATCAAGATTATCGCTAGTTTGTTCGTTGATTGTTACATTTAATGCTATATTTAATACAGCTTGAAGGTTGCTCGCTTTTTGGGTTTCTAAAATTTGTTTTCTTCGTTCTAGCGCATGCTTTTGCTTTTTAGGATCAGGAGACATCATAGAGGGGCTAATGCCCACTCTTGCGAACCACGAAAGCATGCGTTGGCGACTCGCATCGGTTTTTACCGTATCAGTCACCTTATCCGCTGCCACCGGGATGGCTGCCGACTTGGTAGTGTTTTCTCCCGTTTCCTGCGATTTTTTAACCTCAGGAGAAAAGTGCTGGGATGTAATCTTCATAAATGCTTAAATGATCGAATGTAAAATGGCATGTAACATGAGAGCACTATTGCATTGCGTCGTCTATTTATCAATGTCATCGTTGCTCTTGTGCATTGAGTAGCACATTCTTGTTTTGTATGTATCGAGGAAATAAGCGGTAATGTCGGCAATGGATTATGATAACGACGAGTTAATATTTTTAGAAGATGATGGCTCGGTTGAAGAACAAGTCTCGTTAGGCAAAGACTGGAACATTCTTATTGTTGATGATGACGAAGAAATTCACACCGTAACGCGTCTCGCGCTGTCTGATCTTGTCGTAAATGATCGCAAGCTAAACTTCATTCATGCGTACTCTGCGAAACAAGCCAAAGAAAAGCTTCATGAACACGGTAATAGTATCGCTATTATATTACTAGATGTTGTTATGGAGACGGATGACGCAGGGTTTGATGTCGTAAAATACATTCGCGAAGACATGAAATTATTAGAGCCGCGAATCATCTTACGTACAGGCCAGCCGGGATATGCACCCGAAGAGCAAGTCATAAAAGTTTACGATATCAATGACTACAAAACGAAAACTGAGCTTACTCGCGCTAAATTACTCACTACCATCATTTCCTCACTTCGCTCTTATCAACAAATCATTACTATTAGCCAAAGCCGTGCAGGGCTTGAGAAGATCATTGCGTCCTCATCTAATCTGTTTGAAGAACACTCAGTAAAAGAGTTTTGCGAAGGGGTGGTAACGCAAATTAGTTCGCTGATTGGTCTCGATTCAGAAGGCTTGTTGTGTGCCAGAGCGGGTTCGTTATTAGATCAAGAAGACAAAGAAGTATATGTACTGGGAGCTGCTGGCGAGTATGCAAAATACTTTAACAAGCCCGTAACTACTCTGAATAATTTAGAAATTGAAGAAAATATCAATCGCTGTTTACGTCTTAAAACACATATTTTCGAACCGAGCTGTTCTGTACTTTACATTAGCCGCGCAGGTTTTGAAGCTGCTGTTTTTATTAGGCAAACCCATGAAATTGGTGAGCTAGACAAACACCTGCTTGAAGTTTTTCTTTCAAGCATATCTGTGGGATACGAAAACGTTAATCTGTTCCATGAACTGAGAAACGCCGCGTTTAGGGATTGGCTCACCCGCCTGCCGAACCGCAACGAATTTATTAACATGTTAGATAAGCCCCATTTGTTCGCTGGAGACAATTACAATGTGGCGCTTATCGATGTGAATCACTTTTCGGATATCAATGACGGACTAGGTCAAGACATAGGAAACGAGTTGTTAAAAGCGATTAGCGATCGTTTTAAAACATCTTTTGATGCCGTTGTTAAAAAAGGGCGTATTGGTGCCGATGTATTTGGCTTAATTGGGCCAGATGAATTTGTTTGTCCCGAAGCAATCAACGATATTTTTCAATCGTCATTTCAAGTTGGCGATCATACACTTCCTCTAAATATTACCCTTGGCCTTTGTAAATTAGATAACAAGCGCAATATTGGTATTGAGATTTTAAAACGAACCAATATCGCATTGAATCGTGCCAAGAAGAACCTCACCGATAATTTCGAATATTACGCAAAAGACATTGAAGATCAGACAACGTGGCGTCTTGACATGATACGTCGGCTACGCAGCGACTTTGCGTCAAGAAAGTTGGAGCTTTGGTTTCAACCTCAAGTTGATTTATTAAGTGAAAAAGTCGTCGGTATGGAAGGGCTACTTCGTTGGCCAGACGGCGAGGGTGGTTACATCTCGCCAGCAGTGTTTGTGCCATTGGCAGAGTATTCTGGGCTAATTGTTGATATCGGTGAGTGGGTATTAGAAGAGTCTTGCCGTCGTTTACAAGAATTGAAAGAAAAAGGCTATGGTCATTTACGGGTAGCCGTGAATATTTCCATACCTCAATTTCGTGACAGGTTATTTGTAGATAAAGTGAAGCATGCCCTTTCAAACGGTAACTGCGATCCTAACTTGTTAGAATTGGAAATAACGGAAAGCGTGGTGATGGATGAGCCTCAAATCGTCATTGACGCGTTGCGCTCGTTAAAAGAATTTGGTGTTCAAATTGCCATTGATGATTTTGGTACTGGCTTTTCGTCAATGAGCTATCTCCAGCAGCTTCCCTTAGATCGATTAAAGGTAGATCGCTCGTTTGTGAAAGACATAAAACCTGGAGCCAGTGCGGTTCTAGCAGAGACGGTTGTTACATTAGGCAATAAACTGGGCCTATTGACCATAGCGGAAGGCGTAGAAAAAAGAGAGCAGGCAAGTTACATGATTAAATTAGGATGTGACGAGGCCCAAGGTTATTTATATGCTAAACCGATGCCCTTTGACGCGCTTTTGCAGTTTTTAGAGGAACAAGACTAGCTGAGTAAAGCAGACTTAATTGCTTGCTGTAATTGAGGGATAATCGTTAGCTCGAACCAAGGGTTCTTAGCAATCCATCTATTGTTTCTGCCAGACGGGTGGGGCAGTACAAATTGTGTATCGGTAGGAGTGCGCACAGCCTCAGTTAAGGTTTTGTACTGTGGGAGATAATACTGTTGCGAGTAACGTCCTACATAAAGTGTTAACTTAGGTTTTAAGTAGAAAAGAAATTCGTTATGCCATGCAGGCGCACATTCTTTTCTAGGTGGCGCATCGGCTCCGTTTTTATAACCTGGAAAACAAAAGCCCATAGGTAACACAGAAATTAAGCTAGGGTTGTAAAATGTTTCTCTAGACACAGACAACCAATTGCGTAAACGATCCCCGCTGGGATCATCAAAAGCGACGCCGCACTCATGGGCTTTCAATCCGGGGGCCTGCCCGATAATGAGTATTTTAGTTGATGGGGCGGTGTTTAAAATAGGGTTGGGCTTGTGAGGAAGGTGAGGGGCACATAGCGTGCAATTCTTCGCTCTGATCACTAATTTTTCGTGCCCTTCCAAATTTTTTCTCCAAATATTTCGTTTTGTAATACTTTTGTCATAAAACTATGTTCTTAGTTTGACTATCTCATGTATATACAGTATGTTTATTAGTGACAGCAAAAGACTGTAACACAGGAGAAGAAACATGCGTAAAGTAGTACTAACCTTAGCTCTAACAGCTGCCTTTGGTATTGCGCATGCGGAATCTGGTAGTAACCAGCTTTTCGATTGCATGGATGCGAAAACATTCGAAATGAATAACCAATGTATGTCTGACAAAATCGGCAATAACATTCGTTTCCGTGATGCACAAGCAAAGTTGATCGACATAGCAAGCGAAAGTCAGGGTGACTACGCGATTGCAACTATGACTTTCGATCAAGAAAAAATGCACATTGATATCGTAGCACATAAAGATTCGCTAAATGCGCTTGCTGCGAACCGTAACTAATTTATAGTTAACGTATAAGAGCCGGCGACAATTTCGCCGGCTTTTTTATTTCTGTTAGAAAATTCTGTTCAACCCATTAATTGCCGCTACCCGGTAAGCTTCAGCCATTGTTGGATAGTTAAACGTGGTATTAACGAAGTAATCGATGGTATTACCTTCACCCTTCTGCTGCATAATTGCTTGGCCGATATGAACAATTTCAGACGCACGTTCTCCAAAGCAATGGATCCCCAAAATTTCTTTCGTTTCCCGATGAAACAGAATCTTAAGACTACCTGTTTGAGTTGACGCAATTTGCGCTCTAGCCAAATGCTTAAATTGGGCTCTGCCAACTTCGTAGGGCACTTTAGCGGCGGTAAGCTCTTGCTCAGTCTTACCTACCGAGCTAATTTTAGGAATGGTATAAATGCCAGACGGAATATCTTCCACTAAGGCCGAGTGTGTTTTTATACCAAGCATGGCTTCTGCTGCGAAGCGACCCTGATTGTATGCCGCAGATGCTAGGCTTGGATAACCAATGACATCACCTACTGCATATACGTTTTCAACGTCGGTTTGATAGTTTTCATTAACACGCAACTGTCCACGACTGTCGGCTTTAAGCCCAATGTTTTCAAGCTTAAGCGTATCTGTATTACCTGTGCGGCCATTAGCAAAGAGCATACAATCGGCACGCATCCGTTTGCCTGACTCTAAATTTAAAATCACTGAGTCATCGGTGGCTTCAACCGAAGCATAGGTTTCGTTGTGACGGATAAGCACTCCGTTGTTCCACAGGTGATAACTTAACGCGTCAGAAATTTCGTCATCTAGGAAGGAAAGCAAGCGATCGCGCATATTTACAAGGTCAACTTTAACGCCCAGCCCCCTGAAAATGCTGGCATATTCAGATCCTATTACACCTGCACCGTAGATAATAATAGATTTGGGATCGTGATCTAAAGACAATATCGTATCTGAGTTATAAATACGCGGGTGGTTAAAGTCGATGTCTTTTGGACAGTAAGGGCGCGATCCTGTCGCAATTGCAATTTGCCCTGCTGTTACCGTATCTTTTGAGCCATCTTTACGGGTTATTTCTAATGTGTGTGCATCTTTAAAACTGGCTTCACCATGAAATAGGGTCACACGGTTTCTGTCATAAAACGATGAACGTAACCGAGTCTGGCTTTTTACCACACCACTCGCGTGGCGCATGATGTCTGAAAATGTGAGACTTTTGCTTAGATGATTATCGGCAAATAATGGTGAAGAGTTGTATTCAATGAGTCGGCTTACTGAATGACGAAGCGCTTTAGATGGAATGGTTCCCCAGTGGGTACAGCCGCCTCCCACAGCTTCGTAGCGTTCCACAACTGCCACTTTTTTACCTGCCTTGGCAAGTTGCATTGCAACGCCTTCCCCACCAGGACCTGTACCGATAACAATAGCGTCGTAATGATAAGTTGGGGTTGTGTTTTTTTGCTTCGTTGCCATCGTGCTTTCCCGTTTGTAAGTATTTTAAATACGGTATAATTAACCAAAGTAACTGCCGTACCTTATCAATGGTACAGTTGATAACCGTGTAGACGACTTTTCAATAGAGGTTTATGTGCTGTGTAAGCAAAACCAATGGTTGAAGATCACAATGTCTCAGATTAACGATGTTGTCCGAGTTGTAATTCATACTATAGAATAAAAAAAACCACATAAGCATGGGCTTATGTGGTTTTTATGATCCTAATATAAATTAAGTACGGCAGAATTACGCCATTTGTAATGACAAACTTTGTAAATGGGTCCACTTTTCTTTTTGAACAGCAAAAGCGTGTTTCAGTTCTTTGTATTTATAAACGAGCTCTAGCCCTTCTAAACTGCGTTTAAGCGTTTTTTGCTTAATACGCATTACACGTTTTTTCGTAGCGTAGTATTCGCTCATGCGCTGCATTAACAGGTCGTACTCTTCTTGAATAGTGTGCATCATCTCTTCTGCGTTTGGTAGCAACGAAACATTCTCGCTAGCACGTTGCAATTGCATAGCGGCAAGCGCCTTCTCGATGCGTTCTTCAGGTACTCGACGTAAATTAGACGTTAGGCCAACAAATGAAAGCCCTCTTATTAGCCACTTTGTCGGGTCAAATTGATACCAACGAATACCATTACGGTAGTCATATTCGAAGATATGATGGTAGTTGTGGTAACCCTCACCAAAGGTGAAAAAAGCCAGAATTCCGTTATCACGTGCCGTGTTCTTATCAGTATAAGGCTGGCTACCCCAGAAGTGAGCTAAAGAATTAATGAAAAACGTTACATGGTGTACCAATACTAAGCGAAGTACACCAGCAATTAAGATCATACCGAAAACATCACCGTTCAAGTAACCCAGAAGGCCAGTAATACCAAAGTTGGCAGCCAACACAATGGGCAAATAGTAATTGTGTTGCCACATTACTACTTTGTCTTTTTGTAGATCTCTACAATTGCTGTAGTCGTCATAACGCTTAGCTTGATATTCGCGCAACATCCAGCCGATGTGCGCAAACCAAAGACCTTTCTTTGCTGAGTAAGGGTCTTTATCGTTGTCATCAACGTGACGGTGGTGAATGCGATGATCCGATGACCAGTGCAAAATACTATTTTGCAGGGCCATGGCACCGCCTATCGCAAGAATTACGCGTACCACTACATTGGCATCGTATGTCTTGTGCGACCACAAGCGGTGATAACCAGCAGTAATAGACATACCGGTAAAGTAAAATAAAAATATTGCCGCACCGATTTCTGCCCAATCAATGCCTTGATATGCCACCCAAAGCGGCACACCAATAAATGCTATCGCGCCAGATATTATAAATACCAGCACATTAGTTAGAATAAGAGGAGGTTTTTTCATTTTATACAACTTGGCTTACAACTGTTCGCTAATTTATCGTTTTACGAGGCTTCAGGCAAGCAAAACCCAGATAAGTTCTGCTTACAAGTGTAAAGTTTTATTATAGTAAACCTAAGCTGAATCGCTCGAAATTTATTAAAATTTCTGCTTAATGCTTGTTTATAAAAGAGATGATTTTGTTTCTCTTTAACCACTGGCATATGTTGGGATAAACTACACATGCTATTCTTTGCTGTACGAAGTTTGATTGCGTTAATGGCCAATTAGATAACGTGGAAGCTTATGTATCCAAGTGCTAAGAGTCATCTGGCCTAAAAGCAAATAAACTAATGGTGTGAATGTGAGTCGACAAGAACAGAAATTAAAAACCCGCCAAAACATAATCAATGCAGCGTTCTCTCTGCTTGATGAAAATCGTAGTCTATCTGCAATCAGTCTACGGGAAGTCGCTAGAGAAGCGGGTATTGCACCAACATCGTTTTACAGACATTTCAAAGATATGGATGAATTGGGTTTGACGCTGGTTGATGAAGCGGGGTTAGCATTGCGTCAACTCATGCGCCAGGCTAGACGGCGCATTGCATCTGGCGGCGGTGTTATTCATACCTCAGTTGAAACTTTTATGGAATTCATTGCTGCAAACACGAATGTTTTCCGATTGTTGCTGCGTGAACATACGGGAACATCGTCTGCATATCGACTGGCCGTATTTAGAGAAATTCAGCATTTTATTGATGAGCTTACTGATTACATTATTGAACAGCAGGGTGTTGAATACACGTGTGCGCAGCTTCAGGCTGACGCCATGGTAAGGCTTGTATTTAGTGCTGGAGCCGAAGCGCTTGAAGCCGATGATAAACTTCGTCGCGAAATCGGCGAAAGGGTTAAAGCACAGCTTCGGTTTGTTCAAATGGGCGCAACGCAGAAAAAAGCAAAATGAAACTAGGGCTAATAAACCTTTAAATATTCGTCTTGCCAAGGTTTTCCAAAGCCCTCGGCAGAGAATTTACAACAAGGGTTGATAAGCGAGGGCCCTTGTTTCTTAAAGACCCATCTTAAATTCTAGCTTTTACGCGTAAGTAAAACACCCGCTTCAATATGGTGAGTAAAAGGAAACTGATCGAACAGCGCAGATTGCGCAACGTCGTGAGTTTCACTAAGTAGTTCAAGGTTTTGTGCTAAGGTTTCAGGATTACATGAGATGTACACAATATTGTCGTAGTCTTGAATCATTCTAAGCGAGTCTTCATCTAAGCCAGCTCGTGGAGGATCAACCAATACGGTTGTGAAATTATAAGTGCTAAGGTCAACACCTTCTAAACGGCTAAACGTACGCTCACCTTTCATGGCTTGGGTAAATTCTTCAGCGGCTAAACGCACAATCTTTACGTTGTTAAGCTGATTTTGCTCAATATTAAATTGCGCAGCCTGCACAGAAGGTTTTGCAATTTCGGTACCTACCACATGATCGAAGTGAAGCGCTAGCGGCAGTGAGAAGTTACCTGCGCCACAGTACATTTCAAGTAAATCACCAGAAAGTGGCTTTACACATTCCAACGCCCATTCAATCATCTTACAGTTTACTTCGGCGTTAGGCTGGGTGAAGCTGTTTTCGATATGCTTAAATATAAACTCTCTACCATTTACTGGTAAGCGCTCTATTACGAAGTCGTCCTCAATAATGAGCTTTTGCTTTCTTGCTCGGCCAATGATATTTACTTTTGGAAAATGGGTTTCCAAGATAGCCTTTAATGCTCTTGCAGCAATTTCCCACTCTTCATCTAACTGACGATGATACAAAAGGCTGATAACAAGCTCGCCAGATAACGCTGAAAGATAATCTATTTGGAATAACTTTTTTCTAAGAGCTTCGTTTGGTCGTACTTCTTTTAGTAACATCTCCATTGCATCATTAATTGCTTTACAGGCAGGAGGGAAATTATCTACGCGATATTTCTCTTTAGTTTGCTGATCAAACATGATGTGAAATAAATCATCCCCTTCATGCCAAACCCTAAACTCGGCACGCATTCGGTAATGTGTTGGCTGAGATGAGTAAACTGAAATCTTGGGTGCGTTGAATGGAGAAAGTAACGCAGTGAGACGATCTACCTTCTCGTCTAACTGGTTTTGATAGCGTTGTTGTTCGGTCGCGGTCATAAAATTCTCCATTCTTTGTTGAGGTCGCGAATTGTAGTCCCTTATAAAATAACTGCAACACACGCTATGCACTTCTGCATTAATAATTGTCAAAGTAGTAGTAGTAAAAAAAGCTGTATTAAAATTAAACAATACTGATTTGTTGCCGATAATAAGAAAGAGGATAGTGAGGATCAAATTATGAACGTGGGTCAAATTAAAGCGTTTATGAGCGACCAAAAGGTCGATCAAAAGGCGGATCAAAGGGCATCTACACACCCAAACGAAGCGTTGAAAAAGCAGTTGCAGCAAGACGGATTACAGCAAGCTGCTGAATTTTCAAAGCAACAAGCGGCGTCAGTATCTGTTTCAAGCAGCCAGACCAGTATTGGCTTACGTGTGGTTAGTAGTAGCCTAAACCAAGCGTTAGATATAGATGGGCAAAAGCCACAAGAAACGAAAGAGAAAAGCCTGGAAGAGAAATCAACTAGCTTATTCGATTTTGAAAAAGTAGCTAGAAACGTACTTAAATTTGTAGGTGGCGTGATTCGCGGGGCAGCTGATAGCGGTGCTAGCGACGAAAAGCTGAATAGTTTGTTTAGCCAAGCGAGGGATGGAGTAAGTCGCGGCTTCGCTATGGCTGAAAAAGATCTTGCAGGATTTATGAATGAGGAAATTGAACAGGGTATAACGAAAAGTCGCGATCTCATCGATACAGGTATCAACGATCTAGAGACCGATATTTTTGGTCGCCAGCAACCAAATGCAGTAACGCTTTCATCGTTAGAGGCTATAGCGGCATCTGATGAAAAAAGCGGGAGTTTGTTAATTCGAACTAAAGATGGCGATGAGGTGAGTCTCAGCTTCGAAAGCTTACGCTCATTTCAAGCTACCCAGCAAATCACCTATCAAGCTCAGGTAACTCAAGATCAACAGACTGATAATGGTGTGCAAACAGAAAGCGGTACTACGCTGGCATATTCACAGCAAACATCTTATGAATACTTTGAGCGCAGTGGTATCAGCTTTTCTTTGAACGGTGAGCTCGATGAAGATGAGCTTAAGTCGATTGCAGACTTAGTTGGACAAGTTCAAGACTTAGCAGATACGTTTTATAGGGGTGATATAGACAAGGCCTTTGAAGAGGCCCTTAGTTTAGGCTTCGATGACAAAGAGTTAGTTGGCTATGCTCTTCAGCTAAATAGGACTACTCAGTCTGAAGTCTTGAAGACATACGAAAATATTCAGCACTACAACGAAGACAAGGGTGGCAACGATAAGTTTGGCAACGTGGTGAGCCCAGTATCTCAATATTTAGAAAAAATGATGGATACATTCGCTAATGCAGAAAAGAAATTAGCAAGTAGTGAAGACTACAACACCTTAATCGCAGGTTTAATCAATGAAATGAAGGACGTTCAGGTTCCAGACCTTGTGTCAGCGATAAATAGGTTTCGAGCGTTCAATCAAACTTTACTAGATGGATTGCCTCAAACAGCAGAGACACGTGAATAGTCATAGTGCCTAAAAATAAAAAGCCCGGTAGCGTTAGCAAACCGGGCTTTTTTGTATCATAGCATTATCTTACGTACTAGGCGTGCTCAACCTTATCCTTCGCAGGACGAACCTTAAGCGTTCGTTCTTGAAAGATTGAATCGTTAGTTTTATCAATAACACTATTAAGGTCGTCAGTTACAACTTCAATAAAGCCGTATCCTTTTCGTTTTCCGGTCTTGCGATCTTTCATCAAACGAACAGACTGCACTTCAATAAAACTGCTGAAGTATTCCTTAACAGCACTTTCGTTTGCTCTATATGGCAAATTACCCACATAAAGGGTTTCGATTGCTCCTTCATCGGAACGTACTCTAGCATCTGAGGAAGATGAACTTTGAATAAGAGACGCTAGCCATGGAGTAACGATACCGCTTATCAGCAGAGCTGCAGATACGGTCAGCGGAACATGAACGTTTAAACTAGCAGAAGAAAATAACAAGTAACCTGCGATTGCAAAAATAGCGCTAATAACAGCGCATTGAATAAAGCCTACTTTCATATACCTACCTTTCTATTGTTTATTATGGTGTTGGAGGCTGTATATAGTTTACTCATTTGTAACAAATTGAACAATAAAATGTGAAAAAACTAGTCTAAAGATGCATTAAGCCTTAAGAAATGATGCAGAAATGAGCGGTTAACGACAAAAGTGGCCTAAAAAGCAAAAAAATCCAATTTAAGTGTTGATCTTTTACAGGAGGTATCTATAATGCGCTCCACGTTCTGAGGGGGCTTCGAGAAAAACAAAGTCAACTTAGCAACAAGTGCGAA
Source organism: Alteromonas gracilis (assembly GCF_043642145.1). Classification (GTDB taxonomy): domain Bacteria; phylum Pseudomonadota; class Gammaproteobacteria; order Enterobacterales; family Alteromonadaceae; genus Alteromonas; species Alteromonas gracilis_B. The sequence continues at coordinate 189 of NZ_JBHZRZ010000010.1, read as the reverse complement.
ACCAAGTTTTCTAGTAAATAAAAAGTTTAAAAACATGGTTGACATCGAAAATAAACGATGTAAAATGCGCACCTCACTCGAGCAGGGTGAGTCACTAAGAAGCAACGGCTTTTAGTGAATGTTCTTTAAAAATTTAGACAAGACAATCTGTGTGGGCACTCGTTAAGAGTGTCACAACGACGATTCATA
>NZ_JBHZRZ010000009.1:0-197827 GCF_043642145.1 Alteromonas gracilis | reverse complement strand
GCTCCATTACCGACAAGGCCTGGGCTGGAACCGTATGAAATTAAATTCGTGGGGATCCCTCAGACTCTGACCCCAATATTTTCAAGTCGTGAGTTGCTGTGGTGTCGATTGGCCAAACAATGAAAGGTACGGCACAACCGCTTAATATGCTATCATCGCAACTTGAAATCACCACATTCTGATAGAATTTTAATAACCTATGGCTTCACTACTCGGTAATTTATTTATTCTTGCAGCTCCTTCTGGGGCTGGAAAATCAAGCCTTATAAAGGCATTAATGGAAAAGTATGAAGGCAACGCAGCTACGCCGATGCAGGTGTCTGTGTCTCATACAACACGTCAGCCTCGACCAGGCGAAATAGACGGTGTGCATTACCATTTTGTTAGCCGAGAACAGTTCGAAGCACTCATAGAGCAGGGCGTGTTTTTCGAATACGCCGAGGTATTTGGTAACTATTACGGCACCTCACGTGTCACAATAGAACAAACCCTGCACCGTGGAATTGATGTGTTTTTGGATATCGATTGGCAAGGTGCTCGCCAGGTCAAAAAACTTATGCCAGATACGTGTGGCATTTTCATTCTTCCACCGTCACTTGATGTTTTAGAGCAGCGCTTGAATAATCGCGGCCAAGACTCAGATGAAGTGATTGCTGGACGCATGGCGCAAGCGGTGGCTGAAATGTCTCACTTCAATGAATTTGATAGCGTTATTGTTAACGATGATTTTGCGACCGCGCTAAACGATCTGGAATCCATCGTTACTGCACAGCGCCTTCGTACGTCTAAACAGCAAATGCGTCACCAAGTGTTATTGGACGAACTGCTCGGTAGCGCGTAAGCTTAACCATATAAAAAGGTGTTTTGTTTTAACAGCATAAGATCAAAGGGCAATGACAACGATCTGACTGCTTCAATTTCAAACAAAATGCTAGGATCGCGCAGTGTATCTGTGTATACTACGCGGCCGTTTTTTGAATAACTTGCTCAACCTAATTTTCGGAGAAATACATGGCTCGCGTAACTGTAGAAGATGCCGTAGATAAAATTGGTAACCGCTTTGACCTAGTGCTTGTTGCTGCACGCCGTGCACGTCAAATTGCCACTGAAGGCAAAGATCCTATGGTTGACGTTCAAAACGATAAGCCAACTGTTACAGCGCTTCGTGAAATTGAAGAAGGTTTGGTTACTGCTTCAACGCTTGAACAAGCAGAACTTCAAGCTCAAGAACAGCAAGAACATGCTGAATTTGCATCAGTAGCAAACATCTTATCTGATCAGTAATTCCCACTTTTAAGGGCTTTTACCTGATTTTTAGCGCCAGTGCTTTGAAAAAAGCACTGGCGCTTTACTTTTGGCGTATTGGCTTCTCGCACAATTAAACGTATTCTTAGGGTTGTAACGTTAGATAAGGGTCGCGCTCTACTGTGTATTTGTTTGAAGGTTTAAAGCAGAAAGTTGTTGAGTATTTACCAGCCGAACGCGTTCAGTTGGTTCAAGATGCTTTTGTTCTTGCTCAAGAGGCCCACGACGGCCAAATGCGCTCAAGTGGCGATCCGTACATCACACACCCTGTGGCAGTGGCAGGTATTCTTGCCGATATGCACCTTGATCACGAAACGATTATGGCTGCACTACTTCACGACGTTATTGAAGATACACACTACGGCAAAGAAGATTTAGCTGAGGCCTTTGGCGATACGGTGGCTGAACTTGTTGAGGGCGTGAGCAAACTCGACAAATTAGCATTTAGTACCAAACAAGAAGCACAAGCTGAAAACTTCCGAAAAATGATGATGGCCATGGTGCAAGACATCAGGGTTATCCTTATAAAGCTTGCCGATCGCACGCACAATATGCGTACGTTAGGGTCGCTACGACCAGATAAGCGTCGCCGCATTGCGCTAGAAACCTTAGAAATCTACGCGCCTATTGCCCATCGTTTGGGTATTCACGATATTAAAAACGAGCTTGAAGATTTGGGTTTTCAAGCGATGTACCCTATGCGTCATCGCGCGTTGAAATCAGCGGTTAGACAGGCCCGAGGAAATCGAAAAGAAATTATCGAAAACATTCGTGAAGAGCTAAATACCCGTCTTGATGCCTACGAAATAGAATCGAATGTATTAGGCCGTGAAAAGCACTTGTACTCCATTTACCGAAAAATGAAAAACAAAGAACTGATGTTCAATGAGGTAATGGATATTTATGCGTTTCGCATTGTAGTAAATACGGTAGACAATTGTTACCGCGCACTAGGTGCAATGCACGGGCTATACAAGCCCATCGAAAATCGCTTTAAAGACTATATTGCCATTCCTCGTACCAATGGTTATCAGTCGCTGCACACGTCATTAATTGGCCCGCACGGTATTCCTGTAGAAATACAAATTCGTACGCAGGAAATGGACCAAATGGCCGACAAGGGTGTTGCCGCACATTGGCTTTACAAAGAGCCTGGCGATAGCGGCACTACCGCTCAGCTTCGCGCCCGTAAATGGATGCAAAGCTTGTTAGAGCTGCAGCAATCTGCCAGTTCATCGTTCGAATTCATCGAGTCGGTAAAAACCGACCTTTTCCCTGATGAAATTTACGTGTTTACGCCAGATGGGCGCATTATTGAACTTCCTATGGGCGCAACGGCGGTCGACTTTGCCTATGCCGTGCATTCCGATGTGGGGAACACTTGTGTGGGTGTGCGCGTTGAGCGTCGCAACTTTAGTTTGAGCAAGCCCCTAGAGAACGGTCAAACGATTGAAATTATTACGTCTCCTAAAGCTAAGCCAAACGCTAATTGGTTGAACTTTGTGGTAAGTGCTCGTGCGCGTACACGTATTCGTCAGTATCTACGCAAACAGCATTCTCAAGAAGCTGTGAATATGGGTAACCGCTTACTGCGTCATGCACTTGGTACGGTTAAGTTAGACGATATTCCAAACGAAGATATTGAACGTGTTGTGGCAGAAACTAAGCACGACAACTTTGATGATTTGTTGGTAGATATTGGCCTAGGTAACGAATTAAGCGCTATTGTTGCACGCCGTTTGTTGGGCGAAAGCACAAGCGACCTGTCAGACAAAAAAGGTAACGTGGCTATACGCGGCACAGAAGGTCTGCTTGTTCATTATTCCCGTTGTTGTCACCCAATTCCCGACGATGAAATTGTTGCGGTGTTAAGCCCTGGCCGCGGTATGACTATTCACCAAACTGGCTGTAACAATATTCGCAAGCTTACAAGAGAAGAGCCACAGCGTGTGCTGCCAATGCAATGGGACGACAACCCGCAAGGCGAATTTAAAGCTTCGCTTCGCATTGAGTTGTTTAATCATCAAGGCACACTGGCAACATTAACGAACACTATTTCAGGGTGCGATTCCAATATCATTGGTCTGCAAACTGAAGAAAAAGAGAGTAATATCTACTTTATTGACCTTGAACTTACCACGCACAACCGTGTGCATTTGGCTCGTGTTATGAAGAAAATTCGCACCATGCCGGAAGTTCAAAGAGTGTCTCGTCATAGTCAATCACGACACTAATTACGACTAATTTAGGAATCACTATGTCTAAGTCTATTATTCAGACCGATAAGGCTCCTGCTGCTTTTGGTACTTACAGCCAAGCGGTAAAAGCAGGTACTACCGTTTATCTTTCAGGCCAAATTCCACTTGTAGCAGAAACCATGGAAATGGTCTCTGATGATTTTGAAGCGCAAGCCGTACAGGTTTTTGAAAACATCAAAGCGGTGTGTGACGCGGCAGGCGGAACAACGAACGACCTAGTGAAAGTGAACATCTTCCTAATTGACCTTGGTCACTTCGCCAAAGTTAATGAAATTATGAGCCGCTATTTCACCAAGCCTTACCCAGCACGCGCTGCCGTTCAGGTAACAGCGCTGCCTAAAGGTGCACAAATTGAAATTGATGGTGTTATGGAACTGCCGGAGTAAGCCATGTCACCTGAGCGTTACCAGCGCATAAGACAAGTGCTGGAAAGAAGGCAGACCGACCTTACGGTTTGCCTTGAAAATGTACACAAACCGCATAATGTTTCTGCTGTAGTGAGAACCTGTGATGCCGTTGGTATCCATCGCGTTCACACTGTGTGGGAAAAGAAATACCAGTTTCGTCGCGGCACGGCCATGGGCAGTCAGCAGTGGGTGCGCCAAACCAATCACGACAATATCAGCGACGCCATGGCTGAATTAAAAGGCCAAGGCATGCAGGTGTTGGTTACGCATTTGTCTGATACTGCGGTGGATTTTCGCGATATTGATTACACCAAGCCTACTGCTATTTTGTTTGGTCAAGAGAAATACGGTGCTTCTGAAGAGGCGAAAGCCATTGCCGATCACGACATCGTTATCCCAATGATGGGCATGGTGCAGTCGCTAAATGTATCGGTTGCCGCGGCTTTAGTGTTATACGAAGCCCAGCGCCAGCGCACCATTGCCGGTATGTACAACACACAGCAGTTGCCAGAAGAAGAGTGCCAAGCATTGGCATTTCAAAATGGTTACCCGCGATTGTACAAGCTTTGCCAGCGCAAAGGTTTGTCATTGCCAGCCATCAACGCACTTGGCGAAGTGGACGCCGACGATAGCTGGTGGAAAGAAATGCAAATTACCCAAGCGGAAGCCAGCGCACTAGAAGCAGATTAACTGCTAGTTATCAAGACGTTATCGGTGCTATTTATATATTTATCAATAACACCGACTAGTATTAATAGTTCAACATCTCTGTGTCTTAAACAGCGTTTATTTGCTCTTTTCTCTTGCCAATAAAAAGGCGAATTATGTCGCCAACCACACTTCCAAACTCGCTAAACTCTTTAGTATTACTATTAATGTTAATAGCGAGTGACAGCTTATATTTTGGAACCACCACTAAAAAGCTTTGTGCGCCACGAGAAACACCGCCATGGTGAGCATAACTTATTTCTTCTCCATCGCTTAAAGACAAAGTATGAATACGCCAACCAATGCCATAATTTTGCTCGTTGGGTTTGCCATTATTCAGCATTTGAGGCGTCCAAAACTCTTTACGTACTGAGGGCATAATATACTCATTATTGATAAAGCCTTGTCCGAGCTTTGCTAAATCTTCAGAAGTAGAAAGCCAACCACCTCCTGCAAGCCGATGGCTTAAATTCACATACCTCCATTCACGGACTTTGCGCTGTTTACTTCTATCCTGCCAATAGAAAGTCGCAAGCTTCTGACGTTTCATGTTTTTTTGCTCTGGCAGCGTTGCGCTCATAGCAAGAGGTGTTAGCACCTGTTGCTGTATCCACTGCTGATAAGTTACGTCTGTAGCGCTTTGCATTGCTGCGCTCAGCAAAACCGTTCCAAGGCTCGAATAATGGAACTGTTCTCCTGGCGGAAAAAGCAGGGCACTGTCATCGAACAACCCAACAGCATCATAAACGTTTTCGAAGTGCCCATTTAACGTTATCGACTTATACAAACCGTAGAGATCGCTATTTTCTTTATAGTGTGGAATACCTGCACTGTGGGAAGCGAGCCGGCGAGGGGTTATTTCTGCCCATTGTGGGTTAGGAAGCTCAGCCAAAATGGAATCAAGCGGTGCATCAAGTGAAATCATTTCAGATTGAACCATACGTGCTAAACCTGTTGCAGTTAGTGCTTTTGAGTTGCTTCCTATTCGAACTAACGTATCAGGCGTCATAGGAGTATTGCTATTAATATCAGCCCATCCAAAACCCGCTGTCCAAATCAGAGAGTGGTTCATTGCTATGGCGATGGAAAGCCCAGGTGCATTTATAGTTTCCCTATGCTTGTGTAAAAGAGACTGCGCCTTCTCAGCGATGGGCGTGTAATCTTGGTCGTATATTGCACTTTGATGTGGTGCGTTGTTGGGAATTGATAGATAGCCCCACGGCACTACCATGGGAGCTTTATACTTGTGCGCATAGAATTGATAAATGGGAAGCGTAAGGTACAGCAATAAGCAGGTTATTACGGCAATGACGATTGTGATTTTGTATTTCATTAACTAGAACCTTATGAATTTTAAGTGTTCTAGTTAACTGAAAATTAATGACTTTTTCTTATCGTTTTTAAAAAAACATGATCATTTTTGAAACTGTTCGCGGTATTGTTTTGGTGTAATGCCTAAATGATGCTTGAAGGCGCGGTTAAATGGAGCAATTGAGTTAAAACCCGCTTCAAGTGCTAACGTCAATATTGGAACATGACGTTGTTTAGGGTCTTCTAACTTTCGACACACCTCGGGGATGCGATAGCTATTTAGATAATGTGAGAAATTGCTAAACCCGAGTTCCTGATTAATCACTTTTCGAAGTTGGTGTTCTGGCAATTCTAACGCGTCTGATAAAGCGCCAATAGAAAATGAAGGTTGCTTATAGATGCCTGATTCCATCAACGCCGCTAGCTTCCCTGTATGACCTGAATGAGATATTTCTTGCGAGGCATTTGAGGCGCTTACGGCTACCGCTAAGCGGCTCTCAGCAGTACCATCGCCCCTGTTACCACGTTTTATATAGTGAAACGTAAAAGTACCAGAGAGTAGGGCAATGATAAGAGCATTAAGCAGGCTGAATATTGAATTGTCTTTCACTGAGATAAAAGCTAACTCAAACAGGGTCAGAACACCCATATAAATACTGCAACCTGCAATAATAATTAACCTAGCACGTCGTCGCTCGTCCACGAGATCGTCAAAAAAACCGTGTATACAACTAAGCACCACAAAAGCCAAAATAGTAAAGCCAATAACGTGGTTGACATCGTGATAAAAGCCTTTGGCAGGGGTAAAAAGAAAAAAATACGCTAACCAAGTACACCAGAGCGCAACAGGCCACGTCACCCACTTGGTGTAGTCATGCAAAGACTTACTTGGTTTGAGAATCTTTAAAGTAAGAAACCAGACAGCAAAAGCCGTCAGGTCAGTCATCAGCAACAACGGTCGACGCAACCAACCGTAGTCTTCATTAGCGATTGGGGTCGTGAGTAATATGTAGCTGATGATACAAAGTAGAAAGCATTGATAAGCACGTTTTTGAGCACTCGGCTTACTGTGAGCAAACCAAAACATTAAGAGGATGAGTTGACCCGTTGCCACAAAGCGAAGCGCTAAATCGACTATTTCTAAATGTGTCAAACTGATCATGGTGCTTGATTTTATAAACTTTGAACTGTGGGAAAGTTATAAGTTATTGAAAAAGAAAGCAACCGCAGTTTGATTGCGCCGATTAACACGTGTATTAGCACTTTTATAAAGCTTCCATTTATAACTGACCTAAAGCACACTCGCCAACCTTCTTGCAATCCTTTACACTTCGTTTAAATTTAAGCGTTTAGCGCTTGTATCAATAAATAAAAGAAGGATGTCGCTTAATGCAAGCACTGGCCACTACACCGATCACTGCGCTCAAAGGCGTAGGCGCAAAGGTGGCAGAAAAGCTTAATAAAATTGGCTTGTTTACCCTTCAAGATATTCTGTTTCATCTTCCCCATCGCTACGAAGACAGAACCCGCATTTATAGCGTGGCTGAGTGCCGCCCGTTTACTCATGTGAGCGTGCAAGGCGAGGTAATGAGCGCCGACATTCAATACGGTAAGAAACGTATGCTGGTGGTGAAGCTTAGCGATGGCACAGGCACCATTATGTTGCGCTTTTTTCATTTTGGTGCCGTGCAGCGCTCAATAATGACACCAGGTAACACAGTACGTTGCTTTGGTGAGGTACGCACAGGCAAGTGGGGCATTGAAATGATGCATCCCGAGTTTAAGCTAGTGGATGAAGATGCGCCCCCTACCGAAGAATCGCTAACGCCGGTTTACCCCACCACAGATGGCGTTAAGCAGTTAACCCTTCGCAATTTAACCGACCAAGCACTACTGCTTTTAGATAAAGGCGCATTGGCCGATTTGTTGCCCGAGGGCATTTACGACGAGCAGATTAGCCTGAACGAGGCGCTACACTTGGTGCACCGACCGCCGCCTGATGTCGACGTGCACGAAATGGAAGAAGGGTTGCATCCTGCACAATACCGGTTAATTCTTGAAGAATTGCTTTCGCACCACTTAAGCGTTTTGAAAGTGCGAAAGCTATCTGATGCACAGCCAGGCATACCCATAGATGTGAATCAGCCGCTTATCGATAAAATGCTAGCTCAATTGCCGTTTTCACCCACCGGGGCACAGGCAAGAGTAGTAGAAGATATTCAAAAAGACATGAAACACGCGCGACCTATGATGCGCCTAGTACAAGGTGATGTTGGCTCAGGTAAAACGCTGGTAGCGGCACTGGCAGCACTATCGGCCATTGGTGCTGGGCATCAAGTGGCGTTAATGGCACCAACTGAATTGTTGGCAGAGCAGCACGCCAATAACTTTCGCGGCTGGTTAGAGCCGCTAGGTATTGAAGTAGGCTGGCTTGCTGGAAAGCTTAAAGGTAAGGCTCGCAATGAAGTCTTGGCGCGTTTAGAAGCCGGCGACATTCAAATGTTAGTGGGTACGCACGCTATTTTTCAAGAAAGCGTGAACTATCAGCAGCTAGCGTTAGTGATTGTAGATGAGCAGCACCGTTTTGGTGTACATCAGCGTTTAGCGCTGCGCGATAAAGGCGAGCAACAGGGCCGCTATCCTCATCAGCTGATCATGACGGCAACGCCCATACCGCGGACCTTAGCCATGACAGCCTACGCCGACTTAGATACGTCGGTTATTGATGAGTTACCGCCGGGCAGAACGCCAGTGCAAACGGTAGTGCTACCCGATACTCGCCGCGCCGATGTCATAGAGCGCGTGCGTCAGGCCTGTAAAGATAATGGCAGACAAGCATATTGGGTGTGTACGCTTATTGATGAGTCGGAAGTATTGGAGTGTCAGGCTGCAGAAGACGCCGCCGTAACCCTGCGAACCGCATTACCCGATTTACAGGTAGGCTTAGTGCACGGTCGGCTAAAACCGGCAGAAAAAGCGCAGGTTATGGCCGACTTTAAAGACGGTAAACTGGATTTATTGGTAGCTACCACGGTTATAGAAGTTGGAGTAGATGTTCCTAATGCCAGCATCATGATCATTGAGAACCCTGAACGTTTGGGCTTGGCTCAGCTTCACCAGTTGCGCGGTCGGGTAGGGCGTGGTGCAGTAGAAAGCCAATGCGTGTTAATGTACCAAAGCCCACTGTCAAAAACGGCCACGCAGCGCTTAGGTGTGCTTCGCGAGTCTAATGACGGTTTTTACATTGCTCAGCGCGATTTGGAAATTCGTGGCCCAGGTGAATTCATGGGTACTAAGCAAACTGGTATGGCAGAGCTTAAAATTGCCGACTTAGTGCGCGATGCCGCCTTAATTCCAAAGGTACAAGAAATAGCCTATACCCTTTGGGACAAATATCCCTCTCACGCTCAAGCTATCATTAACAGATGGATAGGGCATAAGGAGCAGTATGGTCATGCTTAAGAGTGTGCCTTTAATAATGTTCGATAGCGCCACTAGCGATGACGCCGCATTAATTAATGCGATAAGCGACAAGTGGGGCTTTCCTGTTATCAGCAGTAGTGAAAAGCCCGCAGAAGGCCTGTATTTGCAGGTGCAAAATGGTGTGCTTGGCCTTGCTGATGCAGGAGATAAAAAAGTGCACCCTGTAGAGGTGGATTTTGCTTCACCCGCCAGTTTGTATCGTAAGCAACATGGCGGTGGACGGAAAGAGGCTATTGTTAAAGCGATTGGCCTTAAAGGCAACGAGCAGTGGCATGTAGTAGATGCAACGCCGGGTTTAGGGCGCGATGCGTTTGTGCTGGTGAGCGTAGGCTGCAAAGTTACTATGATTGAGCGTTCGCCGGTTGTCGCGGCGTTGCTTGAAGACGGTATTCGAAGATTAGCCCTCAGCTTTCCAGAACTTGCAGCTCAAATGACACTGCAGCATGGAAATAGTGCTGAGGTAATGCAATACTTTACGGGTGAGAATGTGAACGCTGTTTATTTAGATCCCATGTTCCCGCATAAGAAGAAGTCAGCCTTGGTGAAAAAAGAAATGCGGCTGTTTCAGCAACTGCTTGGTCATGACCCAGACGCAGATGCGCTGTTACCGCCAGCACTGAAGCTAGCTACGCACCGGGTGGTAGTTAAACGCCCAAATAGTGCAGACGTGCTGGCAGGGGTTAAGGCATCAATGGCTATTGAAAGCAAAAAACACAGATTTGATGTTTATTTGTGTTAAAGAAATCTAGGAGAGTAGCATGATACAAGTTGGAGGCACTTTGCCTGAGGTAGATTTTAGCCTGTTAGAAAACGGCGAAATAACGAACCCAGGCACTAATGAACTATTTCCAGGCAAGCGAGTTGTACTTTTTGCTGTACCTGGCGCATTTACACCAACGTGCTCGCAAGCTCATTTGCCAGGCTATGTTGCCCTAGCCGACAAATTAAAAGCGAAAGGTGTAGACAGCATTATTTGTCTTAGCGTGAACGATGCATTCGTAATGGATGCATGGGGAAAAGTAAGCAACGCCGAAGACATCATTATGCTGGCAGACGGTAATGGTTTCTTTACCAAGCAAATTGGAATGGATATGAACACGGGGAACTTTGGTGGCATGCGTTCTCTGCGTTATTCTATGTTGGTTGAAGATGGCGAAGTGACCAAACTAAACGTGGAAGATCCAGGTAGATTTGATGTGAGTGACGCACAATCCATGTTGGATAGCTTGTAAGTTATACCAAAAGCGTAATCAGTTATAAAAGCTCGCAACGCAGATTGCGGGCTTTTTTGTATCTGAGCAGCCGTGAATATTCGTTAATTCACATATGCATATACTTAGCGCTTAATTTCATTAAAATGTCATGCAAGTATGATCTCGCAATTTACGAATTGCGTTGAAGAACAATGTGTTTAGCAAAAAAGTGAAGGTAAAGGCGCATATTTGCTGCAAGGCGCACAAATATAACAAGGTGCAGCGCTCTACGTTATTTCACATGTAGGCTCGCCCAGTTACCTTTACTAGCATAATGATAATAAGTATCATTTGCGTGAAAGATAAACGTTTTAGGAATAATTATGACAACAACACTGAAGAAAATGAGTGCTTTGGTACTGGCCTCTGCCGTAACTTTGTCGATGCTATCGACCGCTGCCCTTGCAAACGGTGCAATTGGCGATCACGTGAATAACCTTCACGCGCATATCAACGAATATACGGAAGAGGTTCACTGGCTAGAAAGTAAGTTTGGCAGTGTTGTTGATGCGTATGAAGCAAAAGATAAGTCGTTGAAGACCGATGCGCTTATTGAATTCTGGGAAGAAGTGGACTTTCACTCAGCAATTGAAACCCAATATGTTCCTATTTACGCCTCTATTTGGCAGGGTATTTACGGTGTTAAAGTTGCTATCGATGAAGGCAAGCCTGTAAAGGATGTCCGCATGGAGCAAGAGAAACTTAATCATGCCTTGTGGCAGGCGTTAGGCGCAGTTAAACTTGCGTCCCAGTATCAAAAGAAAGGCTTGGTAGATAAGGTTCAAACAACTAAAAATGAACCTACAACAGGCCCTGAAATAATCGATGATATTAAAACACGTCTTGACCGTGTTGTTGCCAAGTATGCAGAGCAGCTGCATGAAGTCGCAATAACCCTTGTTCACGACACTTACTTGCAACGCTTTGAAGGTGTTGAAGGCGATTTGATTGCAAAAGACGCTGCTTTGGTCGAAGACCTAGAAAAAGACTTTAACGTAGCGCTTCCACAAGCCATCTCAAAAGATAAAGGCGTAGACGCGGTACGTAAAGTGGTAGAATCGATGCAGGCTAAACTTGATCGCGCTCGCACAATTCTTGTTGACGTTGAACAAAGCCGCAAAGACGTATTTTAAGGAAGGTGTATGCAACGTAGAACATTCTTACAAGGCTTAGCCGCAGCTGGCGCTTTATCTGGCCTGCCGCTTAGCTTTGCTCACGCCATGGCACAAACAAGCAGCGTGTCAGTTGAGTCATTGCCTAAATTAGAAGGTGATCTCACTTTGTATTTAGGCCGTGGTGAAGGCGGCTTGTACGAGAATGTTCTTAAAGCCATAGAAAAGCGTAACCCTAAGCTGAATCTTAAAGTAAGACGTGGCGGGTCAGCAGCACTGGCGAACACCATAGTTGCAGAGACTAAAGCTGGCGTAAAACGCGCCGACCTTTTTTGGGCCGTAGACACAGGTTCAATTGGTGTGGTGACTGATGCTGGTGCAGCAAAACCGTTGCCAGTCGATCTTACCTCGCAGCTTCGCGAAGACTTTCAATATCCTAAGTGGTCTCCGGTAACTGGCCGCGTTAGAACGCTGCCGTATAACACTGAACGTGTTAAGCCAGAGCAAATTCCTGAAAGCGTAATGGCACTTGCCGATAGCGATTTAAAAATTGGTTGGGCGCCGGCTTACTCGTCGTTTCAGTCTTTTGTTACCGCTATGCGTATTTTAGAAGGCGATAAAGCGACTAAATCGTGGCTTAAAGGCATTAACAAGCACTCGAAGAAATACGCGGGTGAGCTTGGTGTAGTGATGGGCGTTGAACGTGGTGAAGTAGATATTGGCTTTGCTAATCATTACTACACACTTCGTCTTCAGTCTGGCAAGCCCGATGCAAACGTGGCGCTGGCTTATACAAAGAGCGATGCAGGTTGTTTGGTTAATGCATCGGGTATTGTCGCGTTGAGCGACGGCGACTTGCCAGTTAACTTCATTCGATACTTGCTGTCTCATGAAGTGCAGTCTTATCTTGCTCGCGAGGCGTATGAAATTCCTCTTGTACAAGGTGTATCACAGCCACAAGGCTTAGCCAGCTTAAATACGCTTTCTCCACCTGAATTGGACTTGCGAAAACTAGCCGACTTGCGCCCTACACTTAATCTTATGAGGGAAGTTGGCGTACTGTGACAAAATGGCCAAAGTCGTATCCACCGGCACTACTTATAGCGCTGATCGCTTTATTGCCCGTCGGCGTTTTGTTTTCTCTAGCCCAAGATAGCGCTCAATTATTCGATACGCACAATTTGCGAGTCTTAGGCAATACAGTATCTCTGGTAGTGCTGACCATTATTGGTTCAGTACTCATTGGCGTACCGCTCGCGTTTTTTACCGCGTACGTGCAAATGCCACTCAAGCGTTTCTGGCTGATATTGCTTGCCGCACCCTTGGCTCTACCGAGCTACATTGGCGCATTTGCCATGTACTTTTCGTTTGGCCGTGGCGGCGAAATTGAAAACGTATTGGGCATTACCACGCCGCCTATAAGCGGACTGTGGGGCTCAGCGCTGGTTATGAGCCTATACACCTATCCCTTTGTTATGATGACGACTCGCTCTAGCTTACTAAGCTTAGATGCAAGCCTTGTGAATGCGGCGCGCACGTTAGGGTTAACCTTAGGCGCTAGCTTGTGGCGAGTAGTGTTACCTCGCGTGGTTAATAGTATTGCAGCCGGTGCGCTGCTTGCTGCACTGTACGCACTATCTGATTTTGGTACGCCCGCTATTATGGGCTTCGACACCTTTACTCGGGTTATTTTTGTTGAATACAACGCGTTTGGTTTAAGCCAAGCGGCCATGCTGAGCTTACAGCTAATGGTTATCGTTGGGCTCATTCTATTTATAGAAAGCCGCATTAGCGGGGCGCAAGAACGCCCGGGCAAGCATTTATCGCTGTTCCCAGCTCGTTGGCAGCGTAACCTAATGTTACTTTCAACCCTGCCAGTGGTCTTCATGGCTATTGTGCTTCCTCTTGCTATCTTCACGCTGTGGTTAGTGCGCGAGGGCGCGGGGGGCTTTGAATTAAGCTATGCATGGAATTCTGCTCATGCCTCGTTCATTGCCGCTATCGTTGCGGTGCTACTGGCTATTCCTGTGGCGCATGCGGCTATTGCGGGTAAAGCAGGGCGATTTATGGAGCGAATTACCTACTTTGGTTTTGGTGTTCCTGGCATTGTTATGGGTACGGCGTTGGTTTACGTGGGCCTTCAACTTCCAACACTTTACCAAACCTTAAGCCTGTTGGTGATGGCGTATGTACTGCGCTTTATTCCACTTGCCGTGGGAAGTGTTAGAAGTACCGCTGAGAACATTGACTCAGGGCTGGTAAAAGCAGCCCGTGTGCTTGGGGCTAGCCCTCGCGAAGCCTTCATGCGTATTACGCTGCCGCTTACCCTTCGTGGTATGATTGCAGGCGCCGCCTTAGTATTTTTAGAAGCCATGCGGGAATTGCCTGCAACCCTTATGTTAGGCCCAACTGGGTTTGAAACCTTAGCTACCTACATGTGGCGGGTATATGAGGCGGGCTATTTTGGCCGTGCTGCCGTACCAGGGCTGCTGCTTGTTTTATTATCTGGCGTAGGGTTAATTCTTATGCTGTCGGGCGAAAGAAAAGCCCAATTTACCGTTACCGAGGAAGATCGTTCGTAATGCTTAGTGTAAATAATTTGTCTGTGAATTATGGGTCTACCCGCGTTGTCGACAAGTTAAATCTTGAGCTTGGACAAGACGAAATTCTGATGCTGGTAGGGCCAACTGGCTGTGGTAAAACCACTATTTTGCAGGCATTAGCAGGGCTTATCCCTATTTCAGAAGGTGCAATGAGCCTAGGTAAGTGGGAAAGTACATCGAGCAAACATGTGCCGCCCGAAAAGCGTAACGTGGGCATGGTGTTTCAAGACTTTGCACTGTTTCCTCACCTTACCGTTCAGCAAAACGTATGCTTTCGCTTAAAAGATACTAAGCTTGCCGACCATTGGTTAAAACTATTGGGCCTTGATAACTTCCGCGACGCCAAGCCTGCACGCCTTTCGGGTGGTCAGAAGCAGCGCGTTGCGCTGGCCCGAACCCTCGCGCACGAACCGTCATTTGTTTTACTTGATGAACCGCTTTCAAACTTAGATGCTGCGCTAAAAGACAGCTTGCGCTGGGAAATTCGCGATGCCCTTAAAAACGCAGGTGTTCCTGCTATTTGGGTAACGCACGATCAAGAAGAAGCGCTAAGCGTTGGCGACAGAATCGGTATTTTAAATAAAGGGGTGTTAGAGCAATTAGACACACCCGAAGCGTGTTATTCGTCACCGGCCAGCCGCTTTGTGGCCCGCTTTATGGGTGAAGCCAGCTTCTTAAGCGCAACCTTTGACAATAGTGCTGCTAACGCCGATAAAACTGTGGTAACTCAAATTGGCAACGTGCCGGGCACTCCTCTTCAAGGTGCCAGTGGTAATGTAGACTTATTGGTGCGCCCTGACGATTTAAGTTTAGATGCTACATTGAGCGAAACAAACTGTACTGTTGATTGGGTGCGATATGAGGGTGAGAGTCGACTTTACGCGGTGGCCTTAGATACTGGCGATGAGCTTAAGGTACGGGTGAGCCACGAGAACGCCATAAAGCCTGGAGCTCGCGCTTTTGTACAACTGATCACAACCCATCCCCTAGCTGTTTTCCCCCGAGGTTAAGTGTGATTAAACGCGACGTTATAGTTATTGGCGCAGGTGCTGCAGGGCTTTTTTGTGCCGCACAAGCAGGCGCGCGCGGGCGCAGCGTTGAAGTGCTGGATCACGCTAAAAAAGTGGGGCGAAAAATTCTTATGTCTGGTGGGGGGCGCTGTAACTTCACCAACATGTATGCTGCGCCTGAAAACTTCCTTTCTCAAAACCCGCACTTTTGTAAGTCGGCGCTTAGCCGGTATACCCAGTGGGATTTTATCGGCTTAGTGGCTGAGTACGGCATTGCCTATCACGAGAAAACCCTTGGGCAATTATTTTGCGATGACAGTGCCAAAGACATTGTTGATTTGCTGCTTAAAGAGTGTGAAAAGGCGGGGGTAACCATTACCACGCGCTGTGAAATTTTAAGTGTAGAAAAGCTTGAGAGTGGGTACTTACTATCTACATCTAATGGCAATTACCAGTGTGAGTCACTAGTAATTGCCACAGGCGGATTAAGCATGCCAAAGCTGGGGGCCACCCCGTTTGGTTACAAAATTGCACAGCAGTTTGGCCTTAACGTGTTACCGACCCGCGCCGCGCTGGTACCTTTTACGCTACACGACAAAGACAAAGAGACCCTGGCTGAGCTTAGCGGTATTGCCGTGGACGTATACGCCACCTGTAACGACACTACGTTTAAAGAAGCCATGTTGTTCACCCATCGCGGTTTAAGCGGCCCTGCCATGCTGCAAATATCAAGCTACTGGGAAGCGGGCGACAGCCTAAGTATTAACACGCTTCCCAATGAAGACGCCACGGCACTGCTTCAAAGTGCTCGCAGCGACACACCTGACGCATTACTTGCCACTTGCCTTAACAAAGTGTTCCCCAAGCGCATGGTTCAAAGCTTTATCGAGTATCACAACTGGCGCAATGTGCCCGTTAAGCAGCTTTCGCATGCCGAATGTGATGCCATTGCTAATACGTTAGAAAACTGGCAAATAAAACCAAATGGTACTGAAGGTTATCGCACTGCAGAAGTGACCATTGGTGGCGTAGATACTAACGAGCTTTCATCTAAAACCATGATGGCCAAAAACGTCGAAGGCCTGTATTTTATTGGCGAAGTTGTCGATGTTACTGGCTGGTTGGGTGGCTTTAACTTCCAGTGGGCATGGAGCAGCGGCTGGGCAGCAGGGCAGGTGGTTTAGGTGATCTGAAGTAATTAAAGCGAAGATTACTTAAATTATAGTAAAGACAAACTATCTAACTCATTCTCATTAAAAAAAGGCTTCAGTCTGAAGCCTTTTTTAAAATTTTTAGTCACTTATTAAGCAACTTGTTTCTCATCTTTTTGTTCGACAATTCTTTTGAGGTTCAACAGCGCTTTCTCGATACGGTTTGCATCAAAAAAATCTTTACCTTGTGGAGAGCGACCAGGTTTCCTCATTGCTTTAGCATGCTCCTTAGAAGCACCTTTGATTCGTAAAGTCATAAACTTCTCCTTTAACTTAAGTACGTTGGACCAATTAGTTTTTTAAGAATTGGGACCCAAAGGTCTAGTACACTAAATACATTGTTTGATAAATCACCAGAATCGTCAAATATATCGAACTTATCTATTAATTTTACTTTGCAATCAACACATAAAACTGCGATTACATTGTCACGTGGACTTTCAATGTGACCAGAGCTCTCTACTGGTATAGCAAGAACGAAGCGTTCATCTTGTTTTTCTATATCATTCCAATCGAATTTATTTTCATTGTATGCATTGCAAACTATTTTGTCTTCATTTAACGAAAAGTGATGTTTAGGCGCTTCTTCGAAACCAGCTGAGTATAGTGAAATTATAGAGTTATTTGGTGTTGGTAGATATAAACTAACTCTAGTGTCAGTTGTACTATCACTTAAGATTGCTCCAATCTGCTCTTTAATATGAAATAGTACAGGAGTGTAAAGAGCTGGTGAGCCGTACATTAATTCGAGCTCATCTTGTACATCTCCATCAATACATTTGCTAAGTTTTATTAGCTCATTATTAGCCAATGCTTCATTGCAAGAGGCGTATCCAGATAAAAATGCAATTGTTCTTTTTTCTTGCGTTAAATCTATATCAAATGTCTCAATAGAATCATCAATTGCAATTGGAATATGGTAAACACCACGAATAACTTCAAGAATTAAGTTGTCACTTGCAGTAACCGAGGTGCTAATAATTGCTTCTACAAAAGATGACATGGATGTCATGACTTCAGTCTTTTTCTGATTTTTTACAACTATATCAAACGCTAGTGTTGGATAGTGCGTGCTTTGTACTTCAGAGTGGAATAAAAAACTTGGTAAATTAGAACTTAGTCCACCATCAACGAGCACTGCCGGAGAATCCAATCCTTCAAACTCTCCCACTAATGGCTCAAAGACAAAAGGGTAGCTTGTTGAAGCTCTTACCGCTTCAAGGACTGGCATATTGGGCGTGGACTCAAAAGAAAAAACAATACCTCTCTCCGTCGCTAAGTCTGAAGCGACGATCTTTAATGGTTTAATTTTGGGGCATTCTTCAGATAGAGAGTTTAAATCTTCGAAGGTGAATTCTTCTTTAAGATGAGGATATTTATGAAGAATTATACCACTTAACCTTTTTTCAACTGAGAGCCATCAGAAACGCCATATCTTGGAAATTGCTCTTGAAGCTTTTTAAGTTTTTTTAATGCCCCAATGACTTTAAACAAGTCTCTTTTTCTTGCGCTTAAAATAATATTTATGTTCGATGTCACTTGCTCTTTTGCACTATTTAGAGCAGTTCCTCGCTCTTCGAAAAATAAAGCAAAACTTTCATTAATTAAAATGTCTTCAATTGAATTAACATCAATGTTTTAAGAAGCCAGAAGAGCTACGATAGCCCCGGCTGATGTACCTCCGAAGCCGATAAAATCGACGTCGTTTTCCAAGGCTGCTTTATACGCTCCAGCTAAAGCGACACCTTTTACACCGCCGCCCTCAAAAACTCCATATGCTTTCAACTTTATTTCCCTCATAATTTTGAAATAGCAACTTTAGCAAGTTGTACAATCTAACATTCATTTTGCATTAAAGAATAAGAAGAAAATAGAATAAACGTCATTAAAATAGAAAGTTACCAATGTTCGCTTTAGTTTAAATACGCAGTTACAGCGAGGCCTATACCATGAAGAATTCCGGCGTAAATAGTTCTCGTTTTAATCATAGTGAATCAAGGTGTAAACCCTTCACATGATGTAAGTCTATCTCGCTCCAATCTTTTCACACTGCCAAAAAGTCGCTAAGGTGGATCGTAAAGGAATACCACTAAAGGAAAAGAAAATGCGCGACGAAAGAGATAGGACCAAGTTTATAAATGCGTGCAGAGAACAGCTGATAAGCCTGTACACCGCAAGCAAAGATGGGAAAAACGTTGACGCCGATAAATATCGAACGCAAGGGTTTATGCGTGCTGGAGAGCTAATGGGGCTCATCAGTAAAGAGCAAGGGCAGGCGCTTATTGCTGATTTACATGTTCAAGTATTCGGTGAAACCATAGATGAGCGGGCCACGCGAAAGCGTAAATTAGCCGCGTTAAAAGAGTCAGACCCCGACGCCTACATTGAAATTCCAGCGATAGAAAGACGTTAGCATGTTGAGCTAACACGCTCTAATACCAGATTATCATTTATTTGGCTTTTTAAAGGTGCTTTTAGATTTTTTAAACTAAACTGTAACAATTGAGCTCTTGGTACTAGTGAAGCACTTATCTTCATAAGTCAGCCGCATGTGAAAGTCTCTCTTTCTAAAAGCGCATGGCTACAGTTTCAGAAGGAAGTCTAGGTTATGGCAAGCAGTGTGTTGCTTATTTTATGTCGTTGCTTGATAGGCCTTCTTCTACTGCTAACCAGTGCGTATGCCTTTGCGGCGTGTTCTTCACAGCCAAATAGCAACGCGTCTTCTTCAACTAGTGTGACGCTAAAAGCGGGTTCACAGCGGCTTAGCCTCTACTGTGATGTAAGCTCGCCACATGTTTTATACTTTCCTCGTAATTACATACCCTACAATCAGCTGTACGACGCCGATATGCAAAAAATTCCTGCGCTGCCCGGCGCATTTAAATCGTACGTGATTGATGATACCCATAAACAGCTTTATTTAGATATTAGCTCGCAGGTAGAGCGACCTATATCCTTAACCGTAAGTTCGCTTGCTAATTTTCAGCAGTTTGAGTCAATTCACACGTTCACAATGAGCTTGTTTATTGGTTTTTGTTTAGCACTGTCCTTGTATGTGGGCATGCTTGGAACCAGCATGCGAAACTATGGTTTCTATTCATATAGCTTTTATGTGTTAAGCGCTGCTATTTTCTTTTCACTGCAAGAGGGGCTTTTGAATATAGCCTTTCCTCTAGTTACGATTTTTACAAATTTTAAGCTTCATTTATTGTTCGCAGGCATAACCGTGTTCGCCGGCGTGAAATTTCTTGATCATCTGCTCGATTTTAAAGCCTTGTTAAAAGGCTGGCTGCGTCAGTTAATATTAGGTTTGGCAAGCGCTGGGCTAGCGCTTTCTGTGATACAAATTATTCTGCCAAATTCAGATGCGGTGAGAGTAAATATTATGCTCAGTGCTATTACACTGATAACCATGAGCTTTACGCTATCTAGTTGTGTTTATGCGTCGTACCGTAAAGTGCATTGTTCTAATTTGGTGTTGGCTGGCATTGCGGTAATGGTAGTTTTGATGCTTTTCCGGCTAGTGTTCTTTGATGTTTCTAACTTCTTGTTCCAGTATGGCCTTGTTGTTGGCGTGACTATAGAAGCATTTATTTTTGCAATCGCAACATCTCGAAAAGTGAAAAAACTAGATGATGATAGACTCAATGCATTTAAACGCGCCTCTACGGATGCCTTGTGCAATGTGTTAAACCGCAGTGGATGGGAGGGAATAGCGCAGGGTCTGCTGTCTAATTACAATAAAGAAGGCGGCTACTTAACGCTCCTCTTTATCGATGTTGATAACTTTAAAGACATTAATGACCAATATGGACATCACTGCGGAGATAAAGTATTGCAAGTTATCGCAAAAATTTTACTTAGTCGGTGTAGAGAACAAGATGCGGTAGGCCGTCTTGGTGGAGACGAGTTTGTAATACTTAGTCACTGCTATAGTGAAGGGCAATCTGAACGCTTAGCCGCGCGCATCGAAGCAAGCTTGGTCGAGAGGGATATCAGAACAGATAATGCCGTTATTCCCGTTACAGCCAGTGTTGGAGCATATATCACCAACAGGCCTTGTAGAGATCTCACCACACTGCTGAATAAAGCTGATAAGCAGATGTATCGCGTTAAAGAGAAACATAAAAACGCAGAGTTAGCCTCTACGTAAGCTGTGTAGCCGCTATTTCAGCTGAACTTTTGCTATTTGCTTAACGGCTTTGGTTAAATCGTCCAAGGCCGCAGACTCTAACGTTGTCCAATGCCAAAATAGCGGAACTCCTAGCTCTTTTTTAGGAAACAGCGGTATTAAATCTCCCTCGTTAACTTCTTGCTCTACTTGCAGCGTGGGGAGCAGAGCCCATACCACGCCATCTAGCGCCATTTTGACAAATCCGTGAGAAGACGGATACCAATGGCAGGTGGTAAAAGTAGGGGCGATATTCAAACACTCTCTTTGATAATCGGTCAGCAGTGTTACGTCGTGTTCGTCGTACAGTAAGCCCGGCGTGTTCATGACCTTCTCAGCAGATATTCCTTTGAGAAGGTGCCGTTTAATAAAGCGAGGCGAGGCATAAAGCTGATATCGCATGGTGCCTAGTCTCACCGATTGCCCTCCTGTAACGGGCGTACCGGTTTGGCTAATGCAAGCCATGACTCGGCCCTGTTGAAGAATATCTCGTGTTTGCGTCTGATCGGCATTCACTATATGCACGGGGTTTGCTCGCTTATCGCTAAACGCTGCCATGACTTGTGAAAACCATGTTGCGAGCACGTCGTTATTTACCGCAACACTAATTGGAGCAGCCACTGCTTCTAAGCCGCTTTGAATATTCAGAGCTTCCTCTAAAACGCTCACTTTTTGAATGTGCGCAAGCAGTTCCTTACCTAAAGGCGTGGCGCGAAGAGGTTTGGTTCGCACCATCACTGGGCCGCCAACGCTTTTCTCTAAGCGCTTTATTTTTTGTGATACCGCTGATTGAGTAAGGTTAAGCGCTTGAGCGCCTTTTTCAAACCCGCCGTAGCGAAGCACTTCATAAAAACAGCGCAGTGCATCGTAATCCAACATTTTTTGCAGCCTGTGAAGAGAACGTTATAAATATTAATTTTGTTTATTTAAAACAAATATCATTAATTTAATTTATTCGCTCAAGGTGTATAAAATCAAGTCAATTCTTACCAATGTTATTGCTTAGCCAAAAATTAGGCGGCGGCATTAGCGTTGAAACTGTTTATTTATCCTAATTAAGAGGCATTTATCATGTTGGCGGCAGCAACGAGTGGTTTCGTGATGGGCGGTACCCTGATTATCGCAGTAGGCGCACAAAACAGCTTTCTAATTGAGCAGTCCATGAAACGACAGTGGACATCGCTGTTCGTATTACTGTTTATTCTAAGTGATGCCATTTCAATTAGTTTAGGTGCGATGGGTTTTGGCTTGCTGTTGCAGGAATACCCAATGTTGGTGACGGTTACAAAGTGGGCTGGCGTCGCATTTTTGCTGTGGATTGCATTTAACAAAATAAAGTCATCCTTGGCAAACGACACACTGGTACTTGAAATGGCGAAAAAGCAGTTGTCGTTTAAAAAGGCAATGCTAATTGCATTAGCAGTAACTTGGCTAAATCCGCACTTTTACTTAGATACTTTATTACTTATGGGCAACTTAGCCAGTCAATGGCAAGAGAATAAGTGGTGGTTTGTGGGCGGTGCAATTGGTGCCTCAATAGTATGGTTTATAGGCCTTAGCACGCTAACAGCACGCTTTGCACATCACATGCAGCGCCCTAATTTTTGGCGCTGGTTCAACCGTCTAAACGCGGCTGTATTGGGAATGGTGAGCATTCAGTTGGCCAGTTTGTAGCAAAAATTGCAGTTGCCAATTAGAACATTGAAGGCTCTAAAAAAGCCCGTTTGTTGAACACAAACGGGCTTTTAGTTTCTGACTAGTAGTAAATATTGGGCTTAGTGGTAACCAAGTTGGTTCTTAAGCTCTACCATAAAGGCGTCGATGCGCTCCGCGTTTTTGCCTAAATCGCTTTTTCCTACTCGTGATTTGCTGCGCACATCAACAAGCGTATCGTCACTTTTGGCAGTTAATCGAACAACTACGTCATCTTTAAAGCCAAACCAAGCTGTAGTATCTGTCGCTTCTAAGGTATTGGGTAATGCGCTTTCGCTTACACGCTCCCATCCCAATGCCTCAATGGCTTTTTCCGCTGCCATGTAAACTTCATTCACAGGTTGTGGAAGAAGTTGTGTTTTAATTTCAGGGTAGGCTTCAAGCTGCTGCTTCGTAACCTCGCCGCCTTCGTAAGCGACAGAGTTAGGCGCGCCTTCTCTAAGCGGCGCAATGGCGACAAATTCAGGTGGGTTCGTTACGTCAGTAGTGATATCGTGAATGGGAGGTACTGCACTTGCTTTACTCATCATGCTAACCGGCATGCCAACGGCAACTAAAGCCAGAACGGCACATAAAAAGGTGCTACCCCAACCCACGTTTTTTCGATTAATTAGAACCTGCAAAATAATCAGTATTAACGCCGCGCCGCCTACATACACGCCGAATCGTAGTGACGTAAACGCGGTGCCTAAGCTAACACCGGCATATTGATATAGCGGCCCGGGTAACACCACCATAAGAAAACCAACAATACTGGTTAGGGCAATGAGTGCTTTCAAGTGAACTCCAAATATTATTTTTGTAGGTTAATTATAACGTTCGTTGGAATATATTGGTTCAAATGAACGTTTTGTTCTTCATTGAATGTAACATAGAACTAAAATAGGGCATATATAGGATATAATTTTCTATTTATGCGAAATCTGACAGCACGGCATAGAACTCTGATAAATCCAAAGGTTTTCCGATAACAGCATCGAATCCACACGCTATATAAGTGGATTTATCTTCGGTCATAACGTTTGCTGTCAAAGCAAGAATAGGGACGTGCGGGCTAACAGATTTCATTATTTTGCACGCTTCTATTCCGTCTAGAACGGGCATCTGGATATCCATTAAAACAAGATCAAAGTCATTGTTTTTGAATGCATCTACGCCTTCCTGCCCGTTTTCAGCTGCGGTTGGCTCTGTGCCTAAGTCGCGAATAGCTTCGCTGATAACTAACATGTTGATTTCGTTGTCTTCAACAATAAGTACTTTTTTTTCTTTCAAAGTTATTGGTTCAATATCGCTCTGACCCACGCTCTCAAGTGCTAGCTCAGTGGTCTTGAGCGGTATGAATACGGAAAACTCGCTGCCCTTGTTGCGCTCGCTTTCAAGTGAGATATCACCATCCATCATGCTTACTAGCTGTTGAGTTATCGACATGCCTAAACCCGTTCCGCCAAATCTTCGAGTTATAGAGGTGTCCGCTTGTTCAAACCGATCAAAAAGCCTGTTTTGCTCGGCAGGTGTCATGCCAATTCCGCTATCTTTCACTTTAATCAGTATGCCTTCAGGGGCATTTGACTCAGAAACGGTTAGTACGACTTCGCCCTCATCGGTGAATTTAATGGCATTGCTTACCAGATTGTCGATAATTTGTTTAATTCTAACGGGGTCGCCTAACCATTCATCATGCTCGCACTCGTTGTAAAATAAAAATGCGATTCCCTTTGCGTGTGCGGTTATAGATACGTCGGTAAGCGCAACTTCCATAAGTTCTGAAAGACTAAATGGCACGGTTTCTATAGTGAGCTTACCCTCTTCAAGCTTTGATATATCAAGAATGTCGTTAACAATGGAGTTAAGGGAACGTACTGAATAAATAGCTCGGTCTAACAGGCTCTTGCCTTTCTCAGTGCTGAGTTCTTTGTTTAAAAGCTGAAGTGTGCCAAAAACGCCATTGAGTGGCGTTCTTATCTCATGGCTCATGTTTGCCAAGAACGTACTCTTTACTTTGGCATGCTTTTCACTTTGCTCTTTGGCTTGTTCTAAAGCTGATAAAGAGTCAGTAATACTGCGCGACATCTCGTTGAGTGTTAAAGAGAGCTGTTCCACCTCTTCGCTTGACTTATCAATGTGAAAACCGGTGTTCTTCTTTTCGGTATAAATAACGGCTTTTTGAGTGAGTTTCTTGATGGGGTTTATTATTCGAAATTTAAAAATTACAGCGGTGGTAAAAACAATAGCTGTCAGAAGGAGTGCCGCAAAGGCCACGCCATAAAATTGATAGCGTTTAGCCTCTTCATGCTTGTCTTTTCTAATTGAAAGCAACGCTCGTTCCGTTGCTTTAAACTGTGCCAGCTTCCCCCTGATATCTTCCATTAATGCCTGGCCAATATCGCTTTTTACCACTGCCAAAGCGCTGTTTACTTCTCCTTGTTCAGCTAAATCTATGGTTTGTTGAAGTTCAGTTAATTTTTTCGATATCAACTCACCAAGCTCTTCTAAGAGCTGTTGATGTTGTTGGTTATCGCTTGTTTTTGTCTTAAGCGCAGTCAGTTGCTTAGTTACGTTGGCTTTGCCAAGAAGGTATGGTGCAAGGTATCGCTTGTCTAATGTGAGTAAATAGCCTCGTTGGCCCGTTTCCGCGTTTTGAATGCTAGTGAAAACCTGATGACTAAGATCTAGCACTTCGTGAGTATGTGTTACCCACACTTCTCTTTCGTTACTGGCTTGGCGACCAAATAAAAAGACACTGAGATTGATAATAAGCACGCCAATACTTAGCAGTAAGTAAGAGTTAAGCGTTCTGCTCAAATTAATTCTAGAATCCATGAAGTTTAGTGCTTACTTAGCTTTGTCTTTTGAATTTTAATAAGATAGTAGTAGACGGTTTTTCATGAGTAAAGGTGACACAAGGAGGCAAATTGAGAGAACGCGACTCATTTATAGAGGCAGTAATTGACACCCTCTATCTTAATAGAGACCTTCTTGAAAAAGGGGTGAGCGAGTACGGCCTTATTGAGTTTTTGCAAAAACCTTCAATTGGTTTGCTTGAAAAAAACTGTCTAAAGCAAACGCATTCTATGTTTGCAGTGCATTTTTTGCTTTTTCACTGCCTTTATCAGCTACAAGATATTTATCGAAGAGAGTTAGTAGGTGAGCTTGAAATACATGCCTTGAAGATAAAGTTGGTTAGGAAAGTAGAACCTTCGAATAACACTGACACAGTTTTAGACTCTCGCTCAGATTTGAGAGAAGCAGACAAACTAGCGCAGTACTATCTAGACCTAGAGAACTTAAACGTTACGGAAGACGATGTAGAAAAAATGCTGGAGGGTTTTTGGCAGCGTTTTGCTGGGTTGCCCTGTACATTCGATGAACAAAGCATAGAAGAGGCGTTGCATACCTTAGCGCTAAAGCGTGACATTGATTTCTCTGAACTACAATTAAAGCGTTCCTACAAAAAAGCGCTGTTAACGGCACACCCCGATAAAGGGGGCTCTCAACAAAAGGCGCAGTCTGTTATTCGCGCCTACCAGCTGCTCCAGCGTTACTATTCGTTTAAATGAAGCCAATGGTTGTGTGTAATTTTGCTTTCTTCACGCTATGGACAAAAGGTTCGGTGATTGACCGACAACATCTGTAATTTCAACTACATTCGCTTTTATTTTTATCTATACGTGCGCACAATATGACCTATAAGGGCATATATTCGTATAAACGAATGCTCAATCACGACACATCACTACAGATCAACATTGTTAAAAGCCTACATAGGCTTTCTATGATTCGGCATATTGAAAAGTAAAAAGCTTTACTGTTGTTTTGAAGTTGCAGAGCAAAGGCCGTGTTCTGTGAAAAGTTATTGGGAAATAGAGAATTTATGAGTCGCATTTTTTATGTTACCGCTGCATTGATTGCACTGATGGGTGTTGTTGGATGCTCAAACGAAAGTGAGCAATCACAGCAAGGCGCGAAGCAGGGTATGCCTGCGCCATCCGTTTCTGTAATCACGCTACAACAGAAACCTGTAGTACATGAAATGGTGTTGCCCGGCCGCGTAAGTCCGTCTCGTCAGTCACAAGTACGCCCTCAGGTTGATGGCGTAATCACTGAGCGTTTGTTTGAAGAAGGTGCGCACGTTGAAAAAGGCCAGCAGCTTTATCAAATCGACGAAGCCCGCTATTTAGCACAGTTGAACAGTGCGAAAGCAGATTTAAAAAGTGCACAAGCAAACTTAAAAACGTTGGAAGCTAAAGCCCGTCGTTATGATGATCTAGTGGCGCAAAATGCAGTAAGTAAGCAGGAATACGACGACGTAATCGCGCAAAAAGAACAAGCACAAGCTGCAATTAGTGTGGCAGAAGCCGCGGTAGATGTAGCAAAAGTTAATATGGGCTACACCAAAGTGTATGCGCCTATTGGCGGTCGCATTAGTCGCTCTTATGTAACGGAAGGTACGCTTGTTACCACAAACCAAGCGCAGCAGTTAGCAACCATCACGCAGCTAGACCCTGTTTTTATCGACATGCAGGAATCTGGTGCATCAATTATCACCTTACGCCAGTCAATGAGAAGCCAAGGCTCGATGGATGTTGAATTAACGGTGGATGAAGTAACAGGCAAGCGTTACGACCAGACCGGAAGCGTAAAGTTTTCTGAAGTAACGGTAGATGAATCAACAGGCTCTGTCACCCTTCGTGCAGAAATGCCCAATCCTGAAGGCGTGCTTCTTCCTGGGCTTTTTGTTAAGGGCCACGTGATAACTGGTCGCGAGAACGCATTGCTAGTGCCTCAGCGCGCAACTACCCGCCAGCCAAATGGTTCGCTGTCGGTGTACGTGGTTAATCAGAACAACGAAGTGGAAGGCAGAACACTAGAAATTGGAAAGATTTATCGCGATCAGTACGTGGTGCTAAGTGGCGTAAGTGAGGGCGAAAAAGTGATTGTAACGGGCTATCAAAAAGTGAAGCCTGGCGCGAAAGTCAATCCGTCTGAATGGCAACCATCATCACGCGGCTCACGCTAGCAAGCAAGGGATTTAGTTAATATGGCTCGTTTCTTTATAGACAGGCCCGTGTTTGCATGGGTGCTAGCAATTATCACTATGATGGCGGGTGTACTGGCTATCACGTCACTGCCTATTGAGCAGTATCCCAAGGTGGCTCCGCCTTCTGTCACCATTTCTGCATCGTACCCTGGTGCATCAGCAGAAACCGTTGAAAACTCTGTTACACAGGTGATTGAGCAAAGCCTTACTGGCATTGACAACTTGCGGTATTTCTCGGCAAGCAGCTCAAATAGCAGTATGTCGATAACGCTAACATTTGAACCTGGCGCCGACCCAGACATTGCGCAGGTACAAACGCAGAACAAAGTGCAAAGCGCGTTGCCCTTGCTTCCCACTCAAGTGCAGCAACAAGGGGTAACCGTTACCAAAGCCAACAGTGCGTTTGCATTGGCAGTGGGATTTTATTCCGAAGACGACTCGATGACGCAGTACGACCTGAGTGACTTGCTCGTTTCCCAGTTTCGCGACCCAATCTCCCGCGTAAACGGTGTTGGTAATGTGCGTGTTTTCGGTGCGCAGCGTTCAATGCGCATTTGGTTAGACCCAGACAAACTGTACAGCTACAACCTTACGCCCACTGACGTTCAAGGGGCAGTGCAAGTACAAAATACCGATGTGTCTGCGGGGCAATTAGGTGGTATGCCCGCCATTGAAAACCAGCAAATAAACGCAACAATTCAAGCCCAAAGTCGTCTTCAAACCGTTGAAGATTTCGAGAACATTGTACTTCGTGTAAACACCGATGGTTCACAGGTTCGCGTGCGCGATGTAGCCAGAGTAGAGTTGGGCGCACAAAGCTACGATGTAATTGTTCGCTACGACCGCAAACCTGCATCTGGTATGGCGATTAGCTTAGCCTCTGGTGCAAACGCGTTAGACACCATCAAAGCGGTGAAAGCCCGAGTTGAAGAGCTGCGCGCTAATTTACCCGATACGGTAAAAGTGGTTTACCCGGTTGATAGCTCGCCATTTATCGAGTTATCTATCGAGTCGGTAGTACATACGTTAATTGAAGCCGTAGTTTTGGTTTTCTTGGTTATGCTGCTGTTCCTTCAAAATTGGCGTGCCACCTTAATTCCTACCATTGCTGTTCCCGTTGTATTGTTGGGTACGTTCGCCGTGTTACTGGCATTTGGTTTTAGTATTAACGTGCTAACCATGTTTGCGATGGTGCTCGCTATCGGTCTACTGGTAGATGACGCCATCGTGGTGGTAGAGAACGTTGAACGTATAATGGAAGAGGAAGGGTTGTCGCCAGCTGAAGCCACTAAAAAGTCGATGACTCAGATCACAGGGGCGCTTGTCGGTATAGCTGCTGTGCTTTCAACGGTATTTATTCCCATGGCCTTCTTTAGCGGTTCTGCGGGCGCTATTTACCGTCAGTTCTCAATAACGATTGTGTCGGCTATGGCATTTTCGGTATTGGTCGCTATTGTTCTTTCTCCGTCATTGTGCGCCACGCTACTGAAAAAGCACCCTGAAGACCATGACAAAAACAAAGGTTTTTTCGGCTGGTTTAACCGTACTTTTAATAAAGGCCGCGACCGCTATCAAAAAACCACAACCCACATGGCGAAACGCTTCAAGCGATACTTCGTGGTATACGGTTTATTGGTTGGAGGAATGGCGTTTATTTTCAATCAACTTCCCGGTGCATTCCTACCAGATGAAGATCAAGGCCGTATGATGGTGCTGGTTAGCACCCCACCAGGCGCAACCGCTGGGCGTACCCTTGAGTCTATTAAACAGGTTGAAGATTACATTCTTGAGGAAGAACAAGAAGCGGTGAACGGCATGTTCGCGGTAGTAGGCTTTAGCTTTGCAGGGCAAGCGCAAAACGCGGGCATGGCGTTTTTAAACTTTAACGACTGGAGCGTACGCGATGAAAGCAACTCTGCGTTCGCAGTAATGGGCCGAGCATTTGGTGCTTTCAGCCAAATTCAAGATGCTTCTGCCTTTCCTATTGTGCCACCGCCAATTATGGAATTAGGTAACGCGACCGGTTTTGATATGCAGTTGGTAGACCGTGGTGGTAATGGTCATGAAGCGCTAATGAATGCGCGTAACCAGCTTTTAGGAATGGCAGCACAAAACCCAAAACTGGCTGGTGTTCGCCCCAACGGGTTAAGCGATGTACCGCAGTTTAAAATTAACATTGATAGCGAGAAAGCATCGGCACTTGGCTTGAATTTAAGTGAGATTAACAACGCGCTTCAAATAGCGTGGGGTTCTAGCTACGTAAACGACTTCATTGATAAAGGCCGCATTAAGCGTGTTTACATGCAGGCAGATCTGCCTCACCGTATGACGCCAGAAGACTTAGACAAATGGTTTGTTCGAAACAGCGACGGTGAAATGGTGGCCTTTAACACCTTCTCTACCACTGAATGGGTTTACGGTTCGCCTAAATTAGAGCGTTTTAACGGTGTATCTTCGGTAAATATTCAAGGTAGTGCCGCTGAAGGTGTTTCGTCTGGCGAAGCAATGGCAGAAATGAAGAAGTTGGTTGAGCAACTGCCCCCAGGGTTTGCCATTGAATGGGCAGGGTTGTCTTATGAAGAGCAGGAAGCCGGCTCGCAAGCGCCCATGCTTTATACGCTTTCAGTATTAATTGTCTTCCTTTGCTTGGCTGCACTGTACGAGAGTTGGTCTGTACCTTTCGCCGTCATGTTAGTGGTGCCTTTGGGTATACTGGGCTCAGTAACTGCCGCATTTATTTTTAACCTGCCCAACGACGTTTACTTACAGGTAGCGTTTTTGACAACCGTGGGTTTGGCGGCGAAAAACGCCATTCTTATTGTTGAGTTCGCCAAAGAACAATATGAAAACGGCGAAGACTTGATGACGGCAGTTTCAAATGCTGCTTCTCAGCGTTTTCGCCCCATCTTAATGACGTCGATGGCGTTTATCTTAGGGGTTACACCGTTGGCGCTAGCAAGCGGTGCAGGTGCAGCCAGCCAAAATGCGATAGGTATTGCGGTAATGGGTGGCATGTTCGCGGCTACATTCTTAGCTATCTTCTTTGTACCTATGTTTTATGTAGTAGTTGAAAAACTCTTTCACAGGGAAGACAAGTAACGAGCAAGTGCGCTAAAGTGGGAGAAAACTATCATTTTTGAATAGGGATATTGGTAATGACTACCGTTGTTTTTTCCCACGGTAAAGAAAGCGGTCCATGGGGAAGTAAAATAACAACGCTTTCTAATGTAGCGAACGATATGGGTTTTGGCGTTGAGAGTATTGACTATCAAGATCTCGACTGCCCCGAAGCACGTTTGGTGCGCCTTAAAGAAACCATAGCAGAAAAGTGCAATGACGTTGTTTTGGTTGGGTCTAGCATGGGGGGCTATGTGTCATTGGCCGCCGCAAGTCAAATCTCGGCCAGAGGCGTGTTTCTTATGGCCCCGGCGCTATATTTGCCAAACTATAAAATTCAGCGCTTTCCCTACGACGGCTATGTCAGCTTGGTGCATGGCTGGAATGACGACGTTGTCCCTATTGAAAATAGCTTAAAGTATGCGCGGCATCAAAAAGCCCAACTGTTATTGCTTAACGACGGTCACCGTTTAGCAAACAGCAAGTCAGTAATTTCGCCATTTTTCAGGAATTGGTTAGAAAAGTTTCGATACTAACGCGTGCTTGCCAAGCAGTTGCCTACGACCAATCGCTTATAACTCACTTGCACGCGAATGCAGGAAAGCCACTGATTTTATGGCATGATGAAGTCATTGCTAAAAACAGGGCCGATGGAAATGACATCTAGTTTACCGCAAGCTCCACAATGGTCGTCGTTGATAAAGTCTGGTTGCCGCGTCTTTGTTGGCGGAAATGCTGCAGTACCACATGCGTTAGTGCAACACCTCATTGATAACAGCGACGGTTTTAGTGATATCGAGCTGGTGCATATGTTGGCTTTGGGCGATACCCGCTGGGTAAGAGACGAGTATAAGAACCTCTTTAAAGCGAACACTTTCTTTATTGGTGGCGAAGCCATGCGCAAAGCTGTCGATGAAGGGCGCGCCGACTATACGCCTGTTTTCCTGTCAGAAATTTCAAGCTTGTTCAGCGATGGCACGTTAGCACTCGATGCCGCATTAGTGAATGTCAGCCCTCCAGATGAATTTGGCTATTGCTCGTTAGGTCCTGCCGTAGACATTGCCATGTCGGCAATTAGGCAAAGCAAGAAAGTTATTGCGCAAATTAACCCGCAAGTGCCAAGAACTGCTGGGCACTCTTACATTCATATCAGCGAAATCACTGCCTGTATCGAGGCCGAAGAGCCGCTGGTAGAAGTTGCACCTCCGCCTATCGATTCGGTTGCGGAACGAATTGGACAGTATGTATCTATGCTGGTGGATGATGGCGCAACGCTGCAGTTTGGTATTGGAAAAATACCCAGCGCCACGTTGAAGTATTTATGCAATCACAAAGACTTAGGTATTCATAGCGAGATGCTTACCGATAGCATTATTGAGCTATTAGAGTCGGGTGCCATTACCAATAGAAAGAAAACCTTTCATCCAAGAAAAATTGTCACCAGTTTCGCCATTGGTACTCGGCAATTATATAACTTGATAGACAATAACCCACACATTGAGTTTTACCCAAGTAGCTACGTCAACAAGCCCACTAATATAGCGAAGAATGACAACATGGTTGCCATAAACAGCGCGCTAGAAGTGGATTTAACTGGGCAAGTGGTGGCCGATTCGTTGGGCTATGACTTTTACAGTGGTATAGGCGGGCAGGTAGATTTTGTCACTGGCGCCTCTATCAGCAAAGGCGGGAAAGCCATTATCGCGCTGCCGTCCACCGCGAAAAATGAAACTATCTCCCGAATCACTCCGCGTATAAGCGAAGGTGCAGGCGTAGTGACCTCGCGCGGCAATGTACAGTATGTGGTGACCGAATACGGCATTGCGTCGCTTAAAGGGAAGAGCATTCGAGAACGAGCGCTTGAGCTTATTCGTGTTGCGCACCCAAAATTTCGGGCAAGCCTACTTGAAGAAGTGAGGCAGCACTATTGGGTGCCCCATTATCAAGAAAAGTATCCAACTGACATCCCTGAACTGGGTGCTATTCAGCTTAAAAAACTCAACATTCAAGGCGAGACGTTCTACATGCGTCCTTTGAACCCCGCAGATGAACGGCGTTTGCAAGAGTTCTTCTATTCCCATACTAAGGAAACGTTAAGACTTCGCTATAACTACGACCCCAAACAAATGTCGCGTGAAAAGTCGTGTAATTTAGTGTCGGTAGATCAAAGCTCAGATGCAGCCTTGTGCATTGTCAGGCAAGAGGGCTCTCGCATTACTATTCACGCAGTCGGGCGGTTTTACTTCAACCCCAATGATAATACCTGTGAAGCGGCATTTGTTACTCGAGAAACGCAGCAAGGCAAAGGCATGGCAAGTCGTTTGTTAAACGAGCTTATCAACGTTGCGAAAAAAAGAGGCATTGCCAAGATGATGGCTTATGTTCGCGGCGACAACAGCCCAATGATTGCCATATTTGAGCAAGCGCAATTCAAAAGGAAGTTCACTGGCGACCCCAGTGACATAGAGTTAGTACTGGATGTGGCATCACTCTCATGACAATCAGAATATTCCGCGGTAAACACGGCACGAAACACGATTTAGGTAAAGAGCACCCCGAGTCACCAGACCGTTTATTTGCCATAGATGACCAACTGCTGTCTTCAGGGCTGGATATGGTGTGTGAGCACGCCGACGCTACGCCTATCGCTGAAGCGTATCTTAAATTGGCCCACGACCCTTACTATGTAAAAAGTGTTTTCGAGCAAGCAGCGCAATCAATTTTTAGCGATCACGAAAAAACACTGTATTCAGAAAACAAAGATAACGTAGCTTGGTTAGATGAAGATACAGGCTTAATGCGCCACAGTTTAAATGCTGCGCTAGAGTCGGCAGGAGCAGGGTGTAACGCCGTTGATTGGGTAATGCAAGGCGATGACAGACAAGCGTTTTGCGCAACCAGGCCACCAGGGCATCATGCAACATACGACAGCGCAATGGGCTTTTGTATTTTTAATAACATTGTTATAGCAGCGCGTTATGCGCTTCAAAACTACGAGCTAAAGCGCGTTGCCATTATTGATTTTGACGTGCATCACGGTAACGGTACCGAACACATTGTGGCTGGCGACCAGCGCATCATGCTGTGCAGCAGCTTTCAGCACCCGTTTTATCCTCATAGCGGCTCCCCCGTTTTGGCCAGTAATATTCTATCGGTACCATTAGAGGCAGGAGCCACGGGGGAAGTGTTTCGAGAAAAAGTACAGCACTGGTTTAACGCGTTGCGCAACTTTCAACCCGAACTTATTTTCATCTCAGCAGGGTTCGACGCCCACGCGGAAGATCCTATGGCGCACTTACGTTTAGTTGAGGATGACTATTTTTGGATTAGCCAACAGTTGCGCGCCGTTGCCGATGAATGCTGCCAAAGTCGCATCGTAAGCATGCTGGAAGGTGGCTATAACTTAAGTGCGCTGGGGCGAAGTGTGGTGTCGCACCTTAAAGGCATGAGCCGTCCTATTGAACCAGCCCAGTAAGCGCGGTGTTACTGCTAGCTCGCACTGTGGTTAATTAGGCTGACCGGGCAGTCAGCGCCCTTGCGCCAACAGCGCACCAGTTTTTATGTTTCTTAGGCCAGCCACGTGCTAAGCATGTAAAGACCCGCGCCCAACATGGCAAGGTTTTCGGTAAGTGAAATAAAACCAAGAGGAAGGTCTGAATTACCGCCAACGCAGGCGCATTTAAGCTCTCGCTTATCAACATATACGGCTTTTATCACTGACACTGCCCCTATGCCGCCAATAAAGATAGAAACTGGCGATACCAACAGCGCGGGCAACCCTGCAAGCATACCAAGGCCAGCAAACGCTTCTGCAAAAGGGTAAATATAAGCGTACCTAACATGCTTCATCGCTAGAAGGTCATAAGTAATAAACTGGTTCGAAAAAGCCACAATGTCTTGTAACTTTTGTAGTGCGAGTATCACCATGGTGATACCGATAAAGTTCATTATAAATGTCTCAAGCCCCGCTGGTAGAGCGCCTTTTAGCATAAGTGCAATTACCATGAGTGCGGCTAAGGAAAAAATCACAATGATGGGGGTATAGCGCGACCCAAATTCACTTTCTTGTTTCAAATTGAAGTAATCTCTCAAGTCGTCATAACCGCCAATACGCTTGTCATCTATAAAGGTTTGCGGCGTGGTTTTAACATTGTGTTTTTCTTTAAATGCGTCAGTTTCACTGCGGTTTGATAGGTGATGATCGTCAACGTTATAGCCCTTTCTCTCTAGCAAGTCTTTTGATTTAAGCCCGAAAGGACAGATGTGATCGGGGGTGACCATGCGATATAGCGTCGCGCGTTTAGACATGTTGGACTCCTTGTAAACCTTTCCCAAAGCGGTTAGAGATGCGCAAAATATACTCAGTTTTTCCCAGGTTTTAGTAAGATTACGATGTACAAAGATGGGTTACATAATTTGTGCCAGCGATCTAGCAGAAGCAACCTGTCGCGTCAGTATTGATAACCGCACCATTATAAGGAAGCTGGTTGGTATAGCCTACAACCTGCTTAACAAGGTTTTTACCTGTGAAACAGCCGTACCCGGTAGCGTAAGGGCCTAAATAACGAAGTTGATTTTGCTTGTCTAAGACTATAAGCGCGGGCACTGCGTCAAGTATAGCGCCAAGCTCAGGTACGTCCTCTATATTCAGGCTAGCCTGATGAAAATCATTTCCCAGTCGCTTTATAAGCTGAGTTTGGTGTGGCGTTGTAAGTGTTTCACAGTAGCAGCGCGACTTACTGCTAACGTGAATAACAGACCCTGCATCAATGTTCTGCTCTTTTAACAGTGCAACGAGCGACGCGTCAAAGTCAGGTGCTGTGGTGCGGTGAAGTAATTCACCATTGGGGTCGAAAGCTGAAAGCTGGCGTTGCCCATAAACCAATAGGGCGGTGAGTAAACTTACCGCCCACAGCACAAGGAGTAGCCAGCTGGTCTTTTTTTGCATTTGGCAACAATCTCGCAGTATCTAGCTGAAGCCTTGCGGTTACAGCTTAAAGCGTTCAATGGCACTGCGCATACGCTGAGATATCTGCGACAACACTTCAACCTCACCAGCTAGAGACTCAGCGGTAGCAAGTTCTTCAGAAGTAAATTCGCTTAAGCGCGCCGTGCTTTGCGCAATAGACGATGACGCTGATTCTTGCTCGATGGCAGAGGTGGCTATTTCCGTCATACTTTCACTGGCTTCGCGAATTTGCTGCATAATGTTTGTCATTGCAGACGTTGAGTTATTGCTAGACACTACCGCTTCATCAACCAGTTCAATACAGGTGTGCATCTGCTCAACCGAGCTGGCGGTTTGTGAAACCAGCTGTTCAGTAATACTGGTTATCTGGTCGGCACTTTCTTTCGAACGAATAGCCAAGGTGCGCACTTCGTCTGCGACGACTGCAAATCCGCGTCCGTGCTCGCCGGCTCGCGCAGACTCAATGGCAGCATTCAATGCCAGTAAATTCGTTTGCTCGGCAACAGCGGTAATAGAGCGCATAGCATCAGAGATATGCGAACACTGCTCGTTCAACGCTTTATTTGTTTTAGACGCTTCATTTAATGTATTGCGCAAAGAATCAATAGTACGGCTAGTATTTGAAATAGAATCGCGCGTGGTTTGTGATGAATTTTGTGCCTCAGATGCCTTGTCACTTGCAAGCGTGGTTTGCTCGGTTGCCAGCTGCATGGTTTGTGCAATTTCTTCCGATGACGCCGACACCATAGCAATTTCTTGGTCGGTGTTTTTGCTTATTTCAAACATGTTGTTTGCCGCCAGCTCCATCTTATCGCAGCCTCTTACCACTTCGTCTGTAAGGTTTGAAGCAAGTTCAATCAACGATTTGACCTGTGCGATAAGTTCGGCAAACGGTCTTACTATTTTGTGTGTACGGTTAAGTTCAACAGATAAGTCAAGTTTGCCGTCGCTTTTTTGCATGGCATCGATAGCCATACGAAGCTCGGCCGCACCTGCACCTTCTTGGTGGCTTTGCTTTGCCATGTACATAAGCACGCCACCTTCCGATAGCGCGAATGCGGCGTGCATGAGCAAGATAGGGAAGGTGACATGGCCTTCCTCAAATATAAACAGTGGTGCGCCGCCCGCTTGTAAGAAGAAAAATGAAATGTGATGAACGGCAACAACGGCTGTACCTGTAGCTACTATTTTCCAGTCTCTGAAGCACGAGAGAAACGCTAAGAGAACAAAAATTTCAAAATGCACTTCAATCAACCCGAAGGACTGGTGAATATGCAGTGCTGCGAGTAGCTGCACGCCTATTGCCATGGCGTGACGGCTTATTGCTGAATACGGATTTTGCAAACTTAATACCAAGGGCACCACGGCCATGGGGATGCCAAGTATAAAAGCCGGCAGAAGCTCGCCTGTAAATAGGCCAATGCCGATAGCTGCAAGTAGTTGAATGATAAGTACGACACGGAAGATTTTATGACCTTCAAGGAGCCAAGGATACTGCATGCCAATCTCCATCAAGTATTTAGGGCAAAGTGTAGGTTAAAAGTATGGGCTGTGCTAATTTCGCGTAGTTTACGTGCGCTGGTTTTTTGCGCTATTTAACTTTCGTCTAAAAATAGCCACTGTGTACAAAGATTAATGCGACGAGGATCACAAACATGCCAGCTATAGCTTTCCTATCTACCGACAATCTCGAAGGGTTCTTTGTTTACGACGAACTCTTGATCCCCCACTTCAATGATTGCGGATGGAATGTGGAAACAGTGTCTTGGCATAGCAATTCGGTAAACTGGGATAAGTTTGACTATGTAATAGTGCGAAGCACATGGGATTATCAACAACACGCTAAGGCTTTTTTAGCTTGCTTAGATAGAATTGAAGCGTCGCGTGCAACCTTGCTTAATTCACTAGTGCTAATAAAATGGAACATAGAAAAATACTATCTTAGAGACTTAGAAAAAAAAGGTGTAGCCACTGTAGATACGATGTGGGGAGATACTTTTTATAACGCTGTTATAGAAGAGGCATTTTCGTATTTTAATTGTGATTCGGTAGTTGTCAAGCCTGTGCTTAGCGCCAATGCCGACGATACTTTTAAGCTTTCAAAGGCCTCGTGGAAAGACAAGCAGCAAATACTTTCTGATACCTTCAAGCAACGTAACTTTATGATACAACCCTTTTTAAACAGTGTTGTTGAAGAAGGGGAATATTCACTGTTCTATTTTAATGGGACATTTAGCCATGCCATAAAAAAGGTGCCGCAACAAGGGGATTTCCGCGTTCAAGAAGAGCACGGAGGAAGCTTACATACTGTTGAAATAGACGGTGCACAACAAGCCATTGCAAAGCAGGCGCTTGCCGCTATGCCTTGCAAAGCGCTTTACGCTCGTGTGGATTTAGTGAGGCAAAACGATGACTGGGCAATTATGGAGCTTGAGCTAATAGAGCCTTCTTTGTATTTCAATTTAGATGAACAGTCTGCGCTTCGTTTTGTAGAAGCGCTAGTGACGCTGCACGAGGCTAAGCGTTAGGCCTCACAATTAACGTATTTGCGAGGCCTTTTCCCGATAAAGATTATGCTCCAGCTTAACGCTTACAGCCTGACACAATGAGAGCACGTTTGTGTCATCCCATGTGCAACAATGCTAGTAGCTATTCGCCTTTGAAACACGCCGCTCAATGCGAGAGACCTGACGTTGAGATTTATCACTTCGGGTCTGCTTCACTGTTCTTGTTGAGTTTGCTCGAACTTTACCTGCTGAAAGGTCGCCTGCCCGCTCAACGCGCTTTGGCTTGCTGTTAAACTGTGAATACTCCCGTTTTTGCGGGCTTGTTTTTTCAATACGCTTTTTGCTGTAATCATGCTTAGGCGCACGCGAAATACGGGCCTTTTGTTCACCATGTTGAATGGATTTCGAGGTCGACGATACCTTCGATTGATTTGTACGCTGAAGCTGCTTTAACGTATTTTCTTTCGTTGGGCGACTGTTTCTAACTACCGTTTGATTGCGCTTTAGCGCGTGCTCAATAGATTGCTTGCGCTTTACCGTACCTTGTGTGTTTTGTAGTCGGTTTTCTCGAAGCGGTGTCACCTCTTTGCGTGCAATAGTTCGCGATGTCTTAACGCGATTAACTGAGTCAACGCGATGAGGCGATGAGCTTGAAAGCGTTGTACGTTTAGTTAAACCCTGCGATGCACGGGTAACACCAACATGTTCATAGCGCGCCGGTGCACTATGAATGACACGGTTAGAATAGCGAGCACGGCGATGCACGCTGCTGTGCTCCCAGCGTCGGTAGTCTCTGCTAATCACCCGTTTTCTAGGGCTGCCGTGATAGTAGCGGCGAACAGGCTCGCGATGAATGACCACATGGCGATTATGCCAATGCACGCTGCCAAAAAAGAAGAACGTAGACAGACGAATTCTGGGTGACCAGAAAACATTACTATGGTGGTGGTAGCTTACGTGATGGCGCCAGTGCACAGGTGTTGATGCGTGCCACCAATGCCCGTAAACGATGTGGGGGTCATAATAGGGAACATACACCACTTCCCGTTGGCGAGGCTCTATGTAGATAATCTCTCTGCTGCGCTCACGCTCTCTTTCCACTTCAATGTAATCGTTTGTCACTAAGTTACCTGTATTAAGCGCGTGTTGGCGCAGTACCTGTACACGGTCAAGCACGCGGCTTTGATCAATCAGTACGTTGTCGCCAAGTTGTTGTAACCATTGAAGGTCGTTAGCCATGGTATTGAGTAAATCAGTGAATGACGCCAATGCTTTTACGCTTGCGTCCCACTGAACATTGGCCAAGGCGTTTTCGACTTGCTCAGGTGTTAAATGTTTATTGCTTTGCCGCCAGCGATCGGCTGAAACAACATCTAAAGGGTAAGTAGCAGCAATTAAAATGTGCGTGAGCAGTGTGTCAGGATATAGCGCGATTGGCGCTAGCACACTATCTAACTCGGCATCAGAATACTGGCCTGTTGAGGTAGAAACTTGTGTGACGTTGCTTGTAGACTGCGCGACAGCAGGCAGAGCCGCTGAAGTCGAAAGAGCAATAATCACTGATAAGGTTATGTTTTTCATACATTCTCCTTACATTGCAATGCAGCACAGTAGCCGCATTTCGTGCGCAATGTGGTAAGTCTGTGTACGTTATAACCAAATCATGATTAACCGAAGCTGAATAGAAAACGCCCACGGTAGCGTGGGCGTTTTCGACAATTTAGGGGAAAGATTGATTTAAAATCACTCACTTCAATACATGTGGGTCGAAGGCGTGACCAAGCTTCTCGGTTTTAGTCTTTAGGTAATGCTTGTTGTCTTTCGTAATACCGTGATCAATAGGCTTTCTTGCAACAACATCAATGCCGAGCGCCTTTAATGCCGCTAACTTTTTCGGGTTGTTGGTCATTAGCTCTACATGCTTCACGTTTAACGTATCGAGCATTAATTTGCAGATATCGTAGCTTCTAAGGTCTGCATCAAAACCAAGGTGTTCGTTAGCTTCAACGGTATCCATGCCGCTATCTTGAAGGTTGTAAGCGCGAATTTTGTTTAAAAGACCAATACCTCGACCTTCCTGGCGCAAATAAAGCAATACACCATGGCCATTATCGACAATATTTTGCATGGCTTTTTCTAACTGAAAACCACAGTCACAGCGCGTGCTAAATAAAGAATCACCGGTTAAGCATTCTGAATGAATACGAATTGGAACCACGTCATCTTCTTTCCACTCTCCGTAAGAAAGTGCAACGTGCTCTTGCCCGCTGGCTTCTACAAAACCGTGTATTTTAAAATCACCCATTCGTGTGGGTAATTTTGCGGTACTGACATATTCGTATTTAGGCTGTTTGCTACTCATGTTACTTCTACACTTTGGACAGTAGGCAATAAGTGGGGATGACTTCTCTTTTTGCAAGTATACCATTTTATTATACGCGAGTTGACGCTCGAGCTATCACTTTTTTCATAGCGTTTGTATCAAGAGGGGTTATTGCAAAGGCTGAAACGCTGCTAAAGGTGCGGGTTTTGCTACACCAAACCCTTGGGCAAAGTCTACGCCCATCTTGCCTAGTTGAGCCATCGTTGCTTCATTTTCAACAAACTCGCCAACAGTCTGCATGCCCATCGCTTTTGCTACATCGTTAATTGATGCCACCATGGCGGTATCTACGCTGTCGTTAAGCATATCTTTGATAAACATACCGTCTATTTTTACTTGGCTTACGGGTAAGCTCTTAAGGTAGCTGTACGACGAGAAGCCGCTGCCAAAATCATCTAACGCAAAGGAACAACCAAGCCGATTAAAGGTGCGCATGAAGGCCAACGTGTCTTCCATTCGTATTATGGCTACCGATTCAATCACTTCGAAACAAATTTTGTTATACGGAATTTTAAAGGTCTCAAAAGCATTTAGAACAAAAAGGGTGAAGTCTCTGTCTGCCAATGAATGACAGTTAAGGTTAATACTGCAGTGTTTAAGTTCTTCTAGATGTTCAGGGTTTTCAGAAAGCCACTTAAAGGTGTGGGTTACTACCCATTTATCTACGCTTACGTTCATCTCAAATCGCTCAGCGGTAGGTAAAAAATTAGCAGGCTCAACTAGCTTACCGTCTTGCTCACGAAGTCGCAGAAGCACTTCGTAATAGTGGCCGTCGTTGGTTTTGCTTAAAGGGCGTAACGACTGGTAGTAAAGTTCAAAGCGACCTTCTTCCAACGCGTTATTAATAGAAGACACCCAGTCAAGTTCGCGCTGGTAACGCTGCATGCTCTCGTCATCTTTATTGTATTTGTGAACTTGATTTCTTCCTTGCTCTTTAGCGAAATAGCACGCCGCATCTGCCATACTCAAATACTGACCAGAGCTAACCGTGGCATCGTCGCACACAACCATACCTATACTTACGCCAAGATTGAAAATGCGGTTGTCCCACATAAAGCGATAGGTTTGAACCGCATTAAGTATTTTAACCGCATTCAGATAAACAGTGTCTGCATCGACGAGGGAATAAATAACGCCAAATTCATCGCCGCCAAGCCTTGCTAATTGAGCATTGGGAAGTAACGTATTTTCAATGAGGCGGGCTACATCCTTAATCAGGACATCTCCTGCTTTGTGCCCGCAGGTGTCGTTAACCACTTTAAATCGGTCGAGGTCTAAAAACAGCAAACACACAGGCATATCTGGCTCACTGTTTACTTCCTCTTTAAACGTGGCTTCAAATTGGCGTCTGTTATATACACCCGTGAGAGAGTCGTGAGTTGCTAGATATTGAAGGCTCAAGTCTGACTGTTTCTTTTCGGAAATATCAATAATGGAACCGTAAAGGTAGCTGCCTTCCTCGTTTTCTCTAATTTGACAGGAAATTGAGAACCAAAATTCACTGCCGTCCTTGCGCTTTCCTCGAATCTCCTTCCCAGTAACATGGCCATTTTGTGATATTTCACCCAGCAAAAGCTGTCGGTCTTCTGGCGACTGGTAAAAAATTCTTGTGCTTGCGCCCTCAGTAAGCATTTCTTCTTCACTCTCGTAGCCAAACACCTTGCACATGGCAGGATTTACCGAGATTAACTTACCGTCCCATGTGGATGTGTAATGCCCTTCAGCTGAGTTTCTGAAAAGATCATAGAAGTAATTAAGATTGGAAATGGTTTCAGCTTGCGTTGAAAGTTGGAATTGATTGCGCACATCTTCTTTAGTGATGACGGCGAATCCAAAGCATAAGAACCCTAGTGTGACAAAAAGGAGCATGCCCATAGCCACATCAATGGTGTAAATGAGGTCGCCAAATAGGTTTTGCGTAACAATGGCGTAAAATGCAAAGAATGACAGCCAAGCCAGAATAAACGTCGTGCTCACCACGCTGCTGTCTTTGTCTTTAAATACTAGGGCAAGCAAAACGTGATAGAGCCCCATCGCAGCAGTGAGCAGTAATAATGTGATAGTGGCTGTATACGCACCCACAGTCAGGCAATACGCTACCGCTAAAATGGGGGCCCAATAATTAAGAAGACGTAAAATAAGAGGAATACGCTCAAATAAATGATGAGTTACTTTGGCTATACAAAGCAAGAGAACGCCAAAACATACCGCATAAAACTGCTCGCTTGCATTGGTTAAGCTTGGCCAAAATGCTAACCCCCCCTCAGTAATAAACAGCAGTGCAATTAACACAAGTGAAGACATGGTCAACCAGAACCGAGTGGGAATGCGCTGGTATAGATACGAAAACAGGAAGTAGGAGGCGATTAGGGCCATCACACCCGATACCGCACCCAGCAACATCAGCATATTGGTATCGTGCTGAGCAAGAAGATCGCGCTTCCATAAAGAAATAGGGAAATACTTTAGCCCCTCATCTTTTATCGCTATCAAAAGCCGTGCGTCTTGATACGGCTGTAGGGTGAAAGCAAACCTAATATTAGGAAGAGGTTGTCTTAAAGAATGATCGCCTTTTCCCGCTTGATAGCGGTAAGACTTGATAATTCGCTGACTGTCATCCAGAAGGTATATATGTAAATCGTCAACGTTTAGCCGGTCGATATTTAACACCAATGGGATTGGGCTATAGCCAGTATGAACTAGTTCAGTTGAATACCAAATTCGCTCATTTGCGACCACTGAAGGCGAGGGTGACTTGGTTGAAATTCCTGTTAAAACATCGAAATAGGTTGCACTTTCTGGGGCAAGGGATACTCGGGCGTAATGATTAATGATATCTCTTTCGAAAGATTCATTAACGGTTAGGTACGCTTTAGCAAAGATACTTGTGCTACATACTACCCAACCCATGAGCAACGCTAATACGTACTTTGTTAGCCGGGAGATTGGCACTAGCTTTTTCCTTGAAGCGCTAATTATGTGTTTTCCATAGAATAATACTAGTAAGTACCAAAAGCCAAACAGAAAGAAGAAGGTAAGACTATTGCCTTGCGTTCTGAAGGTATTGATAAACCGTGTTTGGCGATTGCTGTGTTCCTACGGGCTCAAGCCAAATAGCT
Source organism: Alteromonas gracilis (assembly GCF_043642145.1). Classification (GTDB taxonomy): domain Bacteria; phylum Pseudomonadota; class Gammaproteobacteria; order Enterobacterales; family Alteromonadaceae; genus Alteromonas; species Alteromonas gracilis_B. Next base: position 154,149 of record NZ_JBHZRZ010000009.1, on the reverse strand, counting down.
TCGCAAAGCCATTCTATACATAGCATGCATTGAAAATGGGTATTGCAAGGTTGCGATGCATCCTGTGATTGTGAGGTTACGATGGCTTGAAAGCGGTCTGCTCCCCAATCCGTCTCAGACAGCGAGAAACCAAATAGCGCACAAAAATGTTGCACCCACTGCTGAGTTTTTAACGGCGTTGCCGGCAGGGCAAGGCGAATTTCAACGCTTTGCTCGTTAACCACGGCGTGTTGTTGAATATCTCTGATGGTAAAAGGCTGCATATAACTCATTATTTTACAGGTTTTTGTAAACCCGCTTGGTTTAAAAAGTGTATATACTACAACACAAAAACAATAGCGTTAATCTAGGCGTATATAGGACGGGGTATGCTAACACTACATCATTTAAATAACTCTCGCTCTCAGCGAATTCTTTGGCTTCTTGAAGAGCTGGGCGTAGAGTACAACATAGAATTCTACCAACGAGACAGTAAAACAAACTTAGCGCCCGACTCACTTCGCGCAGTTCATCCTTTAGGTCGCTCTCCCATACTCACTACTCCTCATGGCGCTATTGCTGAATCTGGCGCTATTGTTGAATATCTTGTTCGTCATCACGCAAGCGACGCGTTCTCAGTACCGCAAGACCCGGAGGCGCTTCAGCAGTATTGGTTTTGGCTACATTTTGCTGAAGGATCATTGATGCCCCCATTGGTGGCTAACTTGGTGCTTGAAAAGGCGCGTCAAAAAGGATCTAAGCCTTTCTTTATCAAACCCATTACAGATAAGTTGGTCGATGGAATATTAGATGCTTACTACGGTCCTAACTTGGCACAAAGCTTACGCTATGTAGAATCTTATCTAGCAAAAAATACATGGTTTGCTGGTGATGGGCCTAGCGGTGCCGATGTACAAATGATATTTCCACTAGAGTCTTTGGTTGCCAGCGGTCGCGCTAAAGATTTTACTGCCATTCAAGGCTTTGTTAAGCGCGTGCATGCAAGAGACGCTTATAAAGCGGCGTTAGAAAAAGGCGGTGAGTACGCTTACGCCTAGCGAACATTTTGCACCTAGGGTTAATTCGGCTTAGTGATCTCGATTGATATAGTCGTCGATTAACTGAATAAAGGCCTCGCCATAACGTTCAAGTTTGGTTTGGCCTACACCGCTTACATCTAATAAGGTGTTGCGCGTTGTGGGAAGCTTGCACGCCATATCAACCAAGGTGGCATCACTGAACACCACATATGGCGGCACTTCATTCTCTTCAGCCAGTACTTTACGCAGGTGTTTAAGGCGAGTGAACAAAGTTCGGTCGTAGTTGGCAGGCGCGTGTTTAGCCTTTTTCTTGTCTGGTTTAAATTCAAGTCGCGGTACCGCTAGCTGTACGGCAACTTCGCCTTTTAAAACGGGGCGCGCGGCTTCGGTTAGCCTTAAGGCGGCGTGAGCGGTAATATCAACCCTAATAAGCCCTTTGTGTACAAGCTGGTTGATAATATTGTGCCAATAACTATCCGATTTATCTTTTCCTATGCCGTAGGTAGAAAGTTGGTGGTGTCCTGCTTCTTGAAGGCGTCTTAATTGTTTGCCTCGCAGCACATCAATAACATATTGGCTAGACGCTTGTTGTGAAAGTCGCAGCACACACGACAGTACTTTTTGCGCAATCACTAAACCGTCTATCATTTTTGGCGGGTCAAGACAGATATCGCAGTTACCACAGGCGCTGTCACTGAATTGCGAGAAGTAGTTGAGCAACACTTGTCGGCGGCAGGTTTGTGCTTCTGAGAAGGCCTCCATGGCCGCGAATTTTTGCAACTCTATTTGGTTGCGCTCGGCAATTTCGCCTTGCTCTATCCACTGTTTTACGCGGGCTGCGTCTTTTTCATCGAACAATAATAATGCTTCAGACTCTAGACCGTCTCGACCTGCGCGCCCGGTTTCCTGATAATAACTCTCTACACTGCGCGGCACGTCATGGTGTACCACATAGCGCACGTTCGATTTGTTAATGCCCATACCAAAGGCAACGGTGGCAACGACAATGTCTATTTTGTCGTTAAGAAACTGGCGCTGTACGAATTCTCGTTCGTCGTTATCCAAACCCGCGTGATAAGCCGCGCAGCGAAATCCTTGCCTGAAAAGCTTCGCGTGCAAGTCATCGACTTTCGCGCGGCTGTTACAGTAAATAATACCGCTACCTTCTTGCTGTTTTACGTAGGCGACCACCTGATCAAACGCTTTGTACTTACTCATAACGCGGTAGCGAATATTCGGTCTGTCAAAGCTGCCTTTATAAACTAGTGGCTCGTGAAGGTTTAGCTGGGTCAAAATATCCGCCTGCGTGGCTGAGTCTGCCGTAGCGGTTAGCCCAATAACTGGAATGCTGGGAAAGCGCGACTTAATCTGGCCCAGTGCACGGTAATCTTGCCTGAAGTCGTGCCCCCAGTGGGAAACACAGTGGGCTTCGTCAATCGCAAATAAGGCAATGTCGGCATGGGCAAGAGATTGCTGAAAGTAATACTGCATCAAACGCTCGGGCGACACGTAAAGCAAGTCGAGTTTCCCCGCTTGCAATGCATCGTTAATGCGTGTCTGTTCATCGGCTTCTAGCGTTGAGTTCAGATAGGCAGCCTTCACCCCAAGCGCCTTAAGTTGCTCAACTTGGTCTTGCATCAATGAGATAAGCGGCGACACAACAATAGCGGTGCCGCTTCGTACTAGCGCAGGAATTTGGTAGCACAGCGATTTACCACCACCTGTAGGCAAAAGAACAAGTGCGTCTTTACCTTCACACACGCGGTGAATCACTTCGCCTTGACCGTCGCGAAAGGCGTCGTAACCAAATACATCTTTTAAAATGCTTTCTGGTGTTTTAACCCGTTGCACTTCTGGCGCTAATTCTGATGGAGCTATTGCAGTTGTCATGGCGCAGGATTTTACGCGTTTTTGGCGATGGCTTCACGGGGCAATTTAAAAAACTAGACTAAAATTCAGCGATAGTTTTGCTTGTCAGTCACTTAGATTATTTTGCTGAACGTTATTTCGTCAGCCATAGCACGGCTTAAAAGCGGTGGGCACGTTTAAAACCGTCCTATTTATAACCTCCCTTAATTTACTAACATTGGTTGGAAGAATTTCGTAAGGCTTGTGTTCAATAGTAAGGTTATGAACCAAAACGATAGACAAACTGAGGGTGTGTGGGAGATTTGCCTACGCAGCTGACGGTTAACTTTTTCAAGGACAGTGAATGGACAAGCATATTTCCGATAATGACAACATTAAGAGCAAAAGAAAGTTAGACCACGACGTTATGATCAATCATGTCATTGCACTTTTTCGTGATACTATGCCGTTTAACCAGTTGCTGGGCTTGGAATTTATCACTGAAGGTGAAGGTCTGAATGCGCAGATTTCTCTGCATCTTGATTGGCAACCCTCACTTACTGGCAATCCAATGCAAAAAATTCTACACGGCGGTGTAACAGCGACTATGCTAGACACCATCGGTGGTTTAGTTTCAATTGTAGAAACCATTAAACAGACCGCGACTGAACACCTGGCGGACCTCCAAGTTAGATTGCCTACCATGGGCACTGTCGATATGCGTGTTGACTACTTAAGGCCGGGTAGGGGAGAACGCTTTATTGCTACCGCGTCAATTATACGCAAGGGCAGTAAGCTGGTGGTATGCAGAATGGAATTGCACAACGAAAAAGGCGATCATATTGCCTTTGGCACAGGTACTTACATGCTGGGGTAGTTATCTTTGTGATGAGCTTTGCATTGTCCCTTAACGCCAATGTTTGCGTTGTGCAAATGATGTGTGTGGTATTTACGGGAGGTGTAGCATGGCTGAGCCATTACCAGATTTAATTGAAGAGATTGTTACCGACAGTATGGGTGACGATCCTGCAACCTTGTTGGCCACCTTAGCGGGTCAAGATGAGGTGTATATTGCCTCATTGCTAGAATCTCTGCCCGTCGAAAAACGTTTGGCTGTTTGGGAAGGCATTCCTCGCGACCGCAAACTCGACGTGCTTGTTGAAATGCGTAGCGACCCCCGTGAAATACTTATCGATAACACGCCCCATAATGAGTGGACGTCAATCTTTGCAGACATTGACGCTGAAGATTTACTTGAGCTTCTTGACTCATTACCAAAACGTTTGGTGGATATGGCCTATGAATCTCTTGATTCTAAAGAGCGGAAGTACTTCAGAGAAGCCACGCAATTTCCCGACAATCAAATAGGGCACTGGGTTAATCACGAGCAATTAGTGTTACCTTCAAACGCTAAAGTGCGCGAAGGGTTACGCTTGTTAAGGCGTGATATTCCCCAGCATTGCGACAGCATTTTCTTAGTGAACCGTTCTGGACAGTTTTCCGCGTTAGTCAAAATTAGTCATCTTTTTACCGCGCAAGATCATGTGTCACTGTTTGACCTTTCAGAAGAAAATGTCACGACCATTCAAGGGGCTGACGATACAATGAATGCCTCACTTCTTGTTCAGCGTTCGGGGTTGGCGTCATTGCCCGTGGTTGATGAAAATAATAAGCTACTGGGGCGTTTAGATGTGACGTCAGCAAGTGAGTTGGTCAATGAATTCTATGAACGCCAAGTGATGGCCTCGGCCGGTATGGATGAGGACGAGGATTTATTCTCGCCTGTTGCAAAAAGCGCTAAAAATCGTGCCTTGTGGTTGGGCATTAACCTGCTCACCGCGTTTCTCGCGTCATGGTTTATCGGGTTATTTGAAGGTACGCTGCAACAAGTTGTCGCGCTTGCGGTATTAATGCCAGTGGTTGCAAGTATGGGTGGTATTGCGGGCAGCCAAACCTTAACGCTTATTGTGCGTGGCCTTGCGCTAGGGCAGGTAACGCCTGCAAACCTTAGGGCGTTAATGGTAAAAGAGCTTAAAGTGGGTGGTGTTAATGGCGTGATTTGGGCGCTGGTTATAGGCATTGTCGCCTACTTCTGGTTCACTGACGCCATGCTAGGCCTAGTTATTTGTTTAGCCATACTGTTTAACATTGTGGCGGCGGCGCTTGCTGGGGTGTTTGTGCCGGTTATTCTAGACAAATTAAAAATAGACCCGGCATTATCAGGCTCGGTCATTTTAACTACGGTGACAGACATTGTTGGCTTTGTGGCCTTCTTAGGTTTGGGTACGCTGTTCCTGCTTTAGTGCTGTATTTTCTAATTAGCCACACTGAATAATAAAGCTCAGTGTGGCGTATTTCATAACTATATCGTTAATCATGTTTCCTTTGCCGCATTGGAATGTGGTAAAGGTTGTATATTCGTCAATCCTGATGAACAATACGCGCCTTCTTACCCTGAATGTCTATGGAGCTAGCTTTGTCTAAGCCAGCCAGTGCCGCCCAAGTCGGTGTTATTTGTGCTATTGCTGCCTACAGTATGTGGGGCGTTGCGCCTGTTTACTTCAAACAACTAATGGTATTGCCCGCGGCTGAAATACTCATGCACAGGGTGATTTGGTCTGTTGTACTGTTAGTGGGGCTTATTGCTGCATTTAAACAATGGCCGAAAGTAGGGGCCGCACTTCGCAATAAACGGGTAATGCAGATTTTATTCATTGCCGGGCTGCTTTTGGGCGCGAATTGGCTTTTGTTCATATGGGCTATTAACAACGACCATATTCTTGATGCAAGCTTAGGCTATTATATAAACCCGTTGATCAACGTTTTCCTAGGGCGGCTGTTCTTGGGCGAAAGACTACGTAACATGCAGCGCGTTGCTGTAGGGCTAGCTGTCATTGGCGTGGCAATTTTAATATTTTCTTACGGTCATGTGCCTTGGATTGCGTTAGTGCTTGCTGGAAGCTTCAGTGTGTATGGTTTGTTGCGTAAACAAGTCGCAGTAGACTCGCTTCCTGGGCTTTTCATTGAAACCCTTATGCTCTCACCGTTGGCCATCGCTTATTGGGTATTCTTTGGCTCTGAATACAGCAACTTGTTAAACAATGACGCCACGCTAAATACGCTTATTTTGGCCGCTGGTATTGTTACCACTGCGCCATTACTTTGTTTTACCGCGGCTGCGCGACGCATTATGTATTCAACGTTGGGCTTTTTTCAGTATATAGGCCCAACGCTTATGTTTATTTTGGCGGTGTACTTATATGGCGAGCCGCTTGAAGAATCGCGTCTTGTTACCTTTGGGTTTGTCTGGGTGGCACTCATTTTGTTTAGCGCCGATTCACTGGTAAATTTTCGCAGTCAGCGCAAAGCACAGAAACTAAGCGTGGAGCAATAACGGCCAAACGCATAGGGAAGGGCCGCTACAGCAGTGATACTTGCTCTTGAAAAGGCGTATGAGGCGGCTCGCAATGCACTTGGTTTCGCCCGCTGTTCTTGGCAGCGTAAAGCTGTTTGTCGGCCAAGCTTAATAGCTTATCAACAAGCTGTGTGTGGGCGCCACTTACGCCAATACTACAGGTTACTTTGATATCGGTTTTAGGAAGCTGAATCACTTCGGCTTCTACCACTTTTCTGAAGTCTTCTAAGCGTTTACACGCTTCATCTAGTGGTGTGGATGGCATATAAATACAAAATTCTTCGCCGCCAAACCGAGAAATAATTTCATCTGGAAAATAAAATTCGATGAGCGCTGCCATGGCTTTTAAAACCGTGTCGCCGGCATCGTGACCATGGGTATCATTTATCGACTTGAAGAAGTCTAAATCGATGAGGGCCAGGGCGTGATGCCTTGAAAGCTTTTGGTGTTGCACGGTGACCATATAAAAGAAATGACGTCTGTTCGGCAGGCCCGTTAGATAGTCTGTATTGGCTACGCGGCGAATTTCTTCCACGCTTTCAATGTATTCAACGTTCTGCATTACTCTGCACAAAAACTCTTCATGGCAGTAAGGCACGCGTAAAAAGTCATTGGCACCACTTTTAATAAAATGCGCCGACATCAGCATGCCTTTGCCCCCCGCAATTCCCATAATCGCAAGTTGCTCTTTGGAAAAAGCTTTTCTTAAACTCGCTACGAAATGTGTACCTGTCATGTCAGGTAGCGTGTTGTCGGTAATGACTAGGCGTACGTTATTGTTCTCAGCCAAGCAATGCATTGCATCGGTAGCTGTTAGCCTGTCAAAAGCAATAAAGTTATGGCGCTGCAGCAATGAAACAGTCTTTGAACGCAGTACACGATTCGTGCTCACCACGACCACGCCAGTAGACTTGTTTTTCTCGAGTCGACTAATAAGGCGGTTTAAGTAATCGTAGTTTTGAGAATTTTCTTTCGGAATATAATCGACGACATCGCGCTCTAGAATTTTATCGCGAATATCGTTGTCTAAGCTTTCTGTGGTTGCAATGGTAGGAATGAAAGACCTTACCGTAAAGTCGATTGCTTCACCTTTTGGGGCATCCGGTAATGAGTACGCAACAATCGCACACAAGAACGTTTCGGGAATATTTTGCGAAAACCGTGCTTTCCCTTCTGTCAGGGACGTTGCGCCTACGGACGTAAGGCCCGCACGACGTACTAATTTCGCAATAAGTTCAAGGTTGCCTTCACCATTTTCGATGATCAGCACATGTTGCTGCATACATTCCAACTTAGGTTTAGGCTGCCTTGCCTGTTATAAATTTTACGCTTTCTCCAGCTTAGCGTAAGCAAGTACTAGCCATTTGCTGCCAAATTCGTCGAAGTTTACTTGAACTCGGCCGTGCTCACCACTCCCTTCGTAGTTCAGTACTATCCCTTCACCGAATTTGCGATGAACCACTCGCTCGCCTAGGCTAAAGCCGGTTTCTTCAAAACTTGCATGCGATGTCGCTTGGCTAAAGCGGTTGTGCACGGGCCGTGAAATGGTCGATTTCAGCCTAACTTCTTCAACGCAGTCAGCAGGCATTTCACGAATAAAGCGCGAAGCAGTATGATACTTGTCTTGACCATATAATCGACGACTTTCTGCATAAGTGATATACAACTTTTGCATCGCTCTCGTCATTCCAACATAGCAAAGTCTGCGTTCTTCTTCCATTCGACCTGGCTCGTCGTTAGTCATCTGACTAGGGAACATGCCTTCTTCAACCCCAGCCATAAAGACCAGCGGAAACTCAAGGCCTTTTGCGGTGTGAATGGTCATCATTTGAACCGCATCCTGATCGGTATCGGCCTGTGTCTCGCCAGACTCAAGCGATGCATGAGCTAAAAATGCGGCAAGTGGCGTCATTTCTTCGGCTTCTTCAGGAACGACAAAGGTTTTACAGGCAGTAACCAATTCTTCTAAGTTTTCTAGTCGTGCTTGGGCTTTTTCGCCGCGTTCTGCCTGATACATAGCATAAAGACCAGACTGGCGAATGGCTTTATCGGCTTGCTGGTCGAGCGGCTCATCTAATGTGGCTTGCTCAAGCTCAGTGATTAGCAAAACAAAGCTTTGCATAGCGTTGAGCGCGCGCCCTTTAAAGCCCCCTTCGTTAATCAGCAGCTGGCATGCTTGCCACATTGAACAGTTATGCATTCGCGCAGTATCGCGCACCTGAGAAAGGGTTTTTTCGCCAATACCGCGACTAGGTGTATTCACAACACGCTCAAAGGCGGCATCGTCGTGCGGGTGGCTTACCATGCGCATGTAGCCTAGTGCATCTTTAATTTCCTGTCGTTCGAAGAATCGCAAACCACCGTATATGCGATAGGCTAGCCCTTCGTGCAGCAAGGCTTCTTCTAGCACGCGCGATTGGGCGTTGTTTCTGTACAGAATTGCTGTGTCGCTTAGGGCATTGCCTTGGTTAAGCCAGTCTTTTATTTTCGATACGATAAAGCGGGCTTCGTCTAGCTCATTAAAACCCGCATAAACAGAAATGAGTTCACCTTGCGCATCTTCAGTCCACAACTCTTTACCTAAACGGCCAGTATTGTTGTCGATTACCGTGTTTGCCGCTTTCAGAATGTTGCCAGTAGAACGATAATTTTGTTCAAGGCGAATGGTGGTAGGCTCATTAAAGTCTTTCAAAAAGTGTTGAATGTTATCTACATTTGCGCCGCGCCAGCCGTAAATCGACTGATCGTCGTCCCCAACAATCATAATGTTGTTGTTCTCGCCACTGCACAACATACGAAGCCAAGCATACTGGATATTGTTAGTATCTTGGAATTCGTCAACTAACACAGCGCGGAAGCGGCGCTGATAGTGAGCAAGCACTTCAGGGTTTTTCGCCCATAGTTCGTGAGCGCGTAAAAGCAGTTCTGCAAAATCAACTAAGCCAGAACGGTCACACGCGTCTTGATAAGCGGCGTACACTTCGCGCATGGTCTTTTGAATATGATCGCCATGGGTTTCAATATGCTGAGGGCGCAAACCCTCGTCTTTGTTGCCATTGATGTACCATTGAATTTGGCGTGGAGCCCAATGCTTTTCATCCAAGTTCATTGCTTTAAGAATGCGACGAATTAAACGGTACTGGTCGTCTGAATCGATAATCTGAAAGTTTTCGGGCAGATTAGCTTCTGCATGGTGCGCGCGCAATAAACGGTGGGCAAGCCCGTGGAAGGTACCAATCCACATATTGTGCAGGCTGCGACCCATCAAAGACTCAATGCGACCACGCATTTCTTTTGCCGCTTTGTTGGTAAAGGTCACTGCCAAAATTGAAAAAGGGGCGATGTTTTCGACTTCCATTAACCACGCTATACGGTGCACGAGCACGCGGGTTTTACCACTACCTGCACCTGCTAATACAAGCGCGTTCGATAATGGGGCTGCTACTGCTTCACGCTGTTTATCGTTTAGCTCGTCTAGCAGTCGAGATACATCCATAATGTGGTACCTGTTAGTTGATAGTTTTATACATTTCGCAGCGCGCTATTATGCCATCTGCCTGTTAATTTATACAGTCCAGTTTTACGTGTGCGAGTGTCAGCAAACCGCGCTTTTATCTTGCTGGTGTTGCTGTGACTTATTGAAAGAAAAATGCACCTTCACCGTTCTACTAAACATAAGAAAAGGTGTTAAAACGAGATGCACAAGTTATTAGCTATAACGAATTAATTCGATAAATTGATCGAATTACGCGATTGAGCGGTAACACACTGGTATTGCATCACGTCAAACTCAGGTACACTTTCTACCTAATTCTAATTGTTAAAGCCTAAACGCGTAGTGAGTTTTGCCTATAGCGAAAACTTACTACTCAGCATGTGCGCATTATTAACAGTACACGACTTTCTATTTTTACGAGGCAGGCTCATGACCACACTTACTACGCCTATCGATTTTTGGTCGACGCTTAAACAAGAAGCGCAACGTGTTGCTGACAACGAGCCTTTGCTGTCTAGCTATGTGCATGCCAGTGTACTTGCGCACCACAATTTTGAATCGTCATTAAGCTTTATTCTTTCTAATAAAATGGCCGATGACGTTATGCCAGCCCTTGCGATTCGAGAGGTGTTCGACGAAGCGTATTTGCTAGAGCCGGGCATTAGTGAGGCAGCCATTGCTGATATTTTGGCGATCAAAGCGCGCGATGCGGCAGTTAACGATTTTCTTACGCCCATACTTCACTTCAAAGGCTTTCACGCTGTTCAAGTGCACCGCATGGCCCATTATCTTTGGGTTCACGGTCGTCATCAGCTAGCTCTATTTTTGCAAAGCCGTAACTCTGCAAGCTTTGGCGTTGATATTCACCCCGCGGCTCGCATTGGTAAAGGCGTTATGTTCGACCACGCGACGGGTATCGTGGTAGGTGAAACTGCCGTTGTTGAAGACAACGTATCTATTTTACAAAGCGTAACGCTCGGTGGTACGGGTAACGAGTCAGGCGACCGTCACCCCAAAATTCGCCAGGGCGTGCTAATTGGTGCAGGCGCCACGATTCTTGGTAACATCGAAATAGGTGAAGGTTCAAAAGTGGGGGCGGGAAGTGTTGTGCTTAATAGCGTGCCTGCTCATGTAACAGTGGTGGGTGTTCCAGCAAAAGTCGTTGGAAGACCGGTTTGTCAAAGCCCTTGTGAATCAATGCGCCAAAACGTACTAGAAGATAACTCACTCGTATAATCCACAAAAATTGGGGTCAGAGTACATTATTAAGAGTACATTATACCCCCAGCCGGTCAGAACAAAAATTAGGGTCAGAGTACATTTCTTCTTCGGGCTTCTCGAAAAATTAAAGTACTCTGACCCCTTTATTCCAGCGTAATGGTGTTACCGCCTTTCTCTTTTGACGCGTACAGCGCATGGTCTGCGCGTTGAATGAGAGTCTCAAGCGAATCGTTTTGCTGCAGCTTGGTTACGCCAAAGCTTGATGACAAAGACACGTTTGAAATGGTGATGGCGTTTATACCCTCCCGTACTCTATTGACCAAATTGAGGGCGTTTTGCTCGCTGATATTTGGCAACAGCAACACAAACTCATCGCCTCCGAAACGGGCGAATACATCGGTTTTTCGCAACGCATCTTTTGTAACTTGGCTTAAGCGCCGTAGTGCGTTGTCGCCGTCAACATGACCCAATTCGTCATTGATGCGCTTAAATTTGTCTAAATCAAACATGACGAAATAGAGCGTATTGCCTGTTTCGAGGCTCTGCGCTATTTCAAGGGCGCTGCGCTGAACGAGGTATTCTCGCGTGTAGGCTTTAGTGAGGGTGTCTACAAAAACACGGTCTTTTAGCGAAGCGTTGTCTGCTTGTAATTGAGGAATAGCAATGCCAAATAAAGCGTTAGCAGCAATAACGTTTAGCGCAAACTGATACACCTTTACATAGTCCATTAAGGCGAAAAGATGTACCAACAAAACGATACACAGGCTGCTAATTGCAAGACTTATCACATTGCGTTTTGTACTTTCAGTACATGCTATCCACATGTGTGTAATGGCAAGAAAAAATATGGCAAAGGCACTGTCACGTGAATGCGTGAGCTTGGCGAGAAGCATAACAAAGAATATCAGTGCCAAATTTATCGCTACCTTTCTAAAGTAACTAGGTAAATCTGACGCGGCGCAGTTAGAAAAGGCCAAAAGGTCGATTTTTGAATCTGTGCATACTTTCACTAAGAAGCCCGCAAATAGTGGCGCAAGAACCACCACACCGGCCATATCGCCAATCCAGAAGGGCAGCATAGCTTCTTGTATATCAGCCGCTGACATTTGATTACTTAGCACAAGAGAGCCTATTACCAGTTGTGTGGCAACTAATGAAGAAACACATCCAACGATCAAAAACGATACAATGAGTTGAGGTATAGAAACGTCGGGCTTTCTTAATAGGTGGCCAACGACACTTGCCCCTGCGAAGTATGGCAATATGTGTGCAACACCAAATAATAAGCCGCCCCAAGCAAGTTCAATGTTACTAAGCGCGAGCGCGTAGTTATGGCCATTCCAAATAGTAATGATTATGGCGGCTACCATAACGGGGGCCAACGCACGCCAACCTAGCACTAAAAAGCATGCAAGCGTATAACCAGCAGCAGGGAACCAAACACTGGCGTGTTCGGTGTATTCTACAATGCGCCCAATTTGCCACACTGCTAGCCAAGATAAGATAAGAAAGGCATCGCGATATAAACCAGTCAGTGGCTTATACGGCCAGAACGAACCAGCGTTCTCGGTATGTTCATGCACATTCGAGGTTGACTGATCTACTGTGGACGCACGTTGCGACCTTGACTTCGAGACAGCTGGCTTTTCCATGAGGCTACAAAAACTACGACATCAACTTTCAGTGTATAACGGGCGAGGGCCGAAATCTATACACCTAAAAATTAAATAAATTGGGTAAGCTCTTCTAGCGTATCAAGCTGAACGTGAGGAAGTACCGATGCAGGCTCAAGTGGCAATTGCATGGGACGATTGCACGCGAACCACGCTGACTGGTAGCCTGCATTGATTGCGCCTAAAACATCTTTAATTATGTTATCGCCAACGTGCAATATATGGGCAGGTTTTACCTTCAAAAGTGACGCTGCTTCGTTAAACATATTGATATGAGGCTTCATGGGGCGATCTACACTGGCGTGCAATATGGTTTTAAAATAGCGGTCTAACCCCACCTTTTGTGCATTCACATTGCCGTTTGTAATACCTACAAGTGGCATGCGTTGGCTTAGTTTATCAAGAGTGTCATGCACATTTTCTGCTAATGAAAAGTCGCTTCTAGCGTCGTAGAAGTGGTTGAAACAAGCGTCTACAGCAGCATGTAATGTCGCATCTTGTGTGGGGGCAGTAGATAATTTATTCGCAGGTGTGCCCGATAAGGCTGCAGTTAGCACAACACGACGAAGCTGCCCCATATCGGACGCAAGGCGAGGGTCTTTAGCAATGGCGGCACGTTTAAGCTGTAGCCAGTCTCGTGATGTTAACGTAGCTGCCTGGTGATGATGCTCTGCTATATAAGACTGAAGCGCTTGTTCGGCACGTCGAATAATAGGTTCGTTATTGTAAAGGGTGTCATCAAGGTCGAATGTCATGGCTTCGACTTTGTTGATAGACCTAAAAAACTGCATTGTTTAACCTTTTAATTTGTCTTATTTTTTGTGCGCGCGAGGATGTGCGGCATCGTACACATTGGCAAGATGCTGAAAATCGAGATGCGTATAAACCTGTGTCGTCGATAGATTTGCGTGGCCTAATAACTCTTGTACCGCGCGCAAGTCACCACTGGACTCTAATACGTGCGTAGCGAAAGAATGGCGCAATTTGTGGGGGCTTACTTTTTGTGACACAGACTGCTCTTTTGCCATCTTATCGAGCCGGTTTGCTACCTGCCTGTTGGATATGCGGGTTTTTCGCTTACTCACAAATACTGCACTTTCGTAAGGCGACGCATAGGCAGGGCGTACCTTCAGCCACGCGTTTAATGCCTTTTGCGCCTGTCTCCCTAAAGGCAGGATGCGCTGCTTACTGCCTTTACCCATTACTTTCACCGTGCCGTCTTTCAAACAGTCAGCTAAGTTAAGGCCAGTGAGCTCGCTTAAACGCAGTCCGCAGCCATACAAAAGCTCAAACATGGCTATGTCTCTAAGCTGCATACCTTCATCATCACTGCTTGCAGGGGAGTTATTTAAAAGCTGCTGCATTTCATCAACACTTAGCTGTTTAGGCAGAGGCTTTCCTTGTTTAGGCGCTTGAATACCTTCTACAGGGTTACTGAAAAGCTGTTGATGATCGATAAGATATTGGCAGAAAGTTCTAAGTGCTGATAGTCGTAATGCAATACTGCGTGGGCTGTGCCCCGACATTTTGGCATCACCCATTACCCGCTTTATATCGCTTGGAGTTAGACCAGACCACTCATACAGGCCTAACAGTTTGGCGACTTCGGTTAATTGGCGCTGGTAATTTTTAATGGTATGAAGGGATAACCCTCGCTCCACCTGAAGGTGAAGCAGAAACTTATCTAGCCATTGCTGACAGGGTTCGCTTATTAATGCGTCCGTAGACACGGCACTTAATATCCCATCATTTCAGGCAAGATGATATTAAGCACTTGCTGAAGCTGTTGAAGTAGTAGGGTGTCCATGTCTGGGGTGAAATGGCTGGCGTCGCTACTGCTAATACCTAATATGCCCAGTTCACGATTATCGCCAAGCAACATGAGCGCCACAGATTCCGCAGGGCTTTCACCGAAAAGCAGTTGGCGTTCGTGTTGTGATAGGCGTCCAAAAAAGAAGTTAGTATCTTTAAAACGCTTTTCAGTAAAGAGTCGTTGCTGCAGCTCAGGAATGGCATGCGGGCCTTTAAAACTCTTGATAACAGCAGATGACAGCTGCAACCTTTCTTGAAGAACATCTTCTAAGGTGAATTGTACTTCAGCAACACTTTCGCAACGCAAAAGCTGCACGTTTAAGTCGGTGTAAACGCGATAAATCTTTTCGTTTTGCTTAGCAATGGTGACTAGTTGATTAAGCTTTAAATTGAGGTGCCGAACTTTTTTTCTAAGTTGTTCACTTTGAATCTCAACAAGTGAAACGCTGCCTTTTTGTTCATGAGGAAGCTTAATTTTTTCAAGAAGATCCGGATGCTCGGCAAAGAATTCGGGGTTGTCTAACAAGAACGCGCGCACATCAGTACTCGACAATTCCGATGTGTCGTTAAATGGCTCAACCAATTGCGTGGCGCTAGATTGCCCTGATAATTCGCTCATAGATTTATATGTCCGTCATATACGTGTTCGGCAGGCCCTGTCATTTTTAACACGTTATCTGGGCCAGGCCAGCGTATACGTAAACTGCCTCCGGGTAAGTCCACCCGTACGTCTTTACCTAATTTACCCTGTATCTGGCCAATTGCAACTGCCGCACAGGCTCCGCTACCACAGGCTAACGTTTCACCTGAGCCTCGCTCAAATACGCGCAACTTTATATGAGATTCATTAATAATCTGCATAAACCCTACGTTTACGCCCTCGGGAAAACGTTCGTGCTTTTCAACAAGTGGGCCAATTTCTTCTACGTTAGCGGTATCTATATCATCAACTTCCATCACACAGTGAGGATTGCCCATGGACGCCGACCCAATAAATAAGGTACTGTCGCCCACTCGCAATATGTAGGTGTTTTCTTGCTTATTGGCTTTAAGCGGAATGTTGGCTGGTTCGAACTCAGGCTTACCCATGTTCACTGTAACTTGGCCGTCTTTTTCTAAATAAAGCACCATCTTCCCAGCTTTGGTGCTTACTACAATTTTATTGCGATTAATAAGGCCTTTTTGCTTAACAAAGCGTGCGAAGCAGCGTGCGCCATTGCCACATTGCTCTACTTCTGAGCCATCGGCGTTGAAAATACGATAATGAAAATCTTGTTCAGGGTCGTACGGCGGTTCTACCATCAACAGCTGATCGAAGCCAATGCCGAAGTTTCGGTTAGCCAGTTGTTGAATTTTCTCTTTAGAGAAAAAGACGTTTTGAGTAACGTTATCAATAACCATGAAGTCGTTACCCAAACCGTGCATTTTGGAAAATTGAACCTGCATTAAACGCGCATCTATCTTGTTAGTTTGTCTCTAGTTTACGGAAGTTTGTACTCACCTTGCCAGAGATCTTTTTGTTTTTCTCTTTCACGCACCACAATTGCTTTGTCTCCGTCTACCATAATTTCGGCTGGGCGACAGCGGCTGTTGTAGTTTGACGCCATAACGAAACCATAGGCACCAGCACTTCTAACGGCAAGTAAGTCGGTTGGCTCAATGGCAAGCTCACGATCCTTTCCAATAAAGTCGCCCGTTTCACACACTGGGCCAACCACATCGTAGGTACGTGGCGTAGTGGTACTTTCTTCCTTTACAGGAATAATTTTTTGCCATGCAGAGTAAAGCGCGGGGCGCAGTAGGTCGTTCATTGCAGCATCGACAATTGCAAAGCTTTTCTCTTCACCTTCTTTGATGAATTCAACTTCGGTTACCAAAATACCGGCGTTTGCGGCAATTGCTCTACCTGGCTCTAAAATAAGCTTTAAGTTTTCGCGACCCACCATTTTTTCTGCCATGGCCTGTGCGTAAACTTTCGGGTGTGGTGGCTGCTCTTCGTTATAAGTTACGCCTAAGCCGCCACCTACATCTAAGTGTTCTATAATGATGTTGCGTTCTGCTAATTCATCTATTAGCAGTAGTAAGCGCTCAAGTGCATCAACAAACGGGCCTATTACGGTAAGCTGAGAGCCTATGTGGCAGTCCATGCCAACCACGTTCAAATTAGGTAATGATGCAGCCAATTCATAGGTGGTAATCGCTCGCTCACGGGCGATGCCGAATTTATTCGCCTTTAAACCCGTAGAAATGTAAGGGTGAGTTTTGGCATCTACATCTGGGTTTATACGCAAAGAGATTGGCGCTTTTACACCCATCTCGGCCGCTACTTGGTTTATACGGTGAAGCTCTGGTTCAGATTCAACGTTAAAGCACATGATGCCTTGTTCTAAGGCATAGCGAATTTCTTCATGCTTCTTACCTACGCCTGAAAAAACCACTTTGCTAGCATCTCCGCCTGCTTCGATAACGCGCGCTAGTTCGCCAGCTGAAACGATATCGAAGCCTGAGCCCAACTTAGCTAGTACGCTAAGTACACCAATATTTGAATTGGCTTTAACGGCATAACATACAAGGTGAGGGTGCTCACCAATGGCATCGTCAAAAGCGTGCCAATGACGCTCTAAAGTAGCACGTGAATAAACGTAAACGGGTGTTCCGTGTTGGGCTGCAATATCTGCAACAGGTACTTGTTCAGCGTGCAGTTGGCCCTGGCTGTAGGCGAAATGATCCACTAGTTCAGCTCTCCAGAAGTAGTTGCGGGCGATACATTTTGGATGCTCGATGACGTATCGGTTTCTGATGCATCAGAAGGCGCTGGTTCAGCTGAAGTGTTTTGTGCAGGCGCTTCAGGAATGTAAAGGGCCCCTTTGTAACCACAGCCACATAATGCTGTGAGTGTTAGCAAGAAAACAACTGACTTTTTAAGCACGAAAAATCCCGCGAAGAATACGACAAATGCCGCTATCATCGCATTGCGGTGTTAAATTGCAAGAGCCAATAAGCGTTCTTGCGTTTTATCGCCATATCGGACGTTTTTCCAAAGGGCATCGCATAGGGATTGGGTGTCAGAAAAGTCTTTATTTTTAAGCCAATCAATAAGCACATTGGGGTTATCTGGAAAGGCAATAGCTTCGTTTTCTGGTGCTTCTAACCATTCTTCCACAATATCGGTGTCGAGTTGGAAAAGTGTTTGGCACAAATCCAATTTGTTTAATGTAAGCACATTAGAAAGTTGCTCAAACTGACCATGCAACGGCTTAATAAGCAGTTTTTTGCCCAATTGCAACGCTTCACTGGATAACTCAAACCCACCATTTGCGATAACTCCGTTGGCATGCTGCAAGGCTTTTTGAAAGTGCTTTTTAGACGTTGGGTGCCAATGAATATGGCCTGCTTCTTTTGCTTCAGCAATGTTTGGGTGAAAGCACTCAAACACTTGGTCGCTTAGTGGCTCAAGCATTTGTTGAATGTCTTCCACTTCTTCAAATGGCAAGTAAACCAGAACATGCCCATTACCCGAGGTTATAACTGGCTTTTCAGCTACGAAGGGCGGAATAATTGGTTGATTGAAGTGATACCAATGCACACCCAGTTGAAGTTCGGTTGGTGCAAACACCTTCATTAACAAGGCATCGAAAATAGTGTTGCCACTTTTCGGAACATCATAAGCAAAAGCCGCTTGGTGGCTAATCGAAATAGATGCAAGACCTTGCCGTTTCGCTGCCCAGGCGGTGACAGGTTCAAAATCGTTTACCAGTAAGTCGTAGCCGCTGGTATCAAACGCTTTTACATCTTTTAGAAACTGACAGACGTTTGCTTCTTTCACTGTGGTCCATTTGTCAACGCGACCGCCTTTCGTAATAAAACTCAGACCTGTGAAGGTGCGGTATTCACCGAAGACTTCCATATCGAAATACTTTTCTGGGTCACGCCCTGTAAAAACAAAGTCAACGCTAATATCGTCGCGCTCTGCCAAGGCAGCAGCCATTATGCGTGCGCGGGCGATGTGTCCGTTCCCGGTGCCTTGCACACCATACAATAATCTCATGCTACCCCAATAAAGAAATACTCAATGTTGCAATTGTAACGCCTAGAAGCGTTCCGGCGATCACGTCTGAAGGGTAGTGCACACCCAATAGCACGCGCGATAAACCAATAAGTGCTGCCCAGCTGTATGCTAGTAGCGCAAAAGATGGATAGAAGTGTGCCACTATACACGCCATTAATGTGGCTGCAGCAGTATGTCCAGAAGGCAGTGAAAACTTATCAGAAGGTGTGACATGTGCTGTTAAATTCATTAGAAAATCGCAAGGGCGAGGGCGCTTGAACATTTTCTTAAGCAGCACATAGATAGGCAATTCCAGCGCATAAGCCATCAGCGCTGTGTAGAGGAAAAGCTCGCCGTGCTCAGGCTCAAAAGCCCAAAGCAACGCGCCGATTACAAGGTATAAGTACCCGTCACCAGTTTTCGACAGCCAAATAATACTTCGGCAGTCTCTTTTTAGCGTCAGTTTGTACAGGCGATAAAATAAGTCAGTATCGTACTTGGTCAAGGATTTTATCAACATCGCCTTGTCCCCTATCGGTTAATTACTGCACAGGCTAAATTCAATCTGTGACCAGTGGGTGACGAAAAAAAGAAACTTTTTTGACAGCGCTTGTTGTTTTCACTAATTCTGGTAACAGATGGCAGGAATGGATTAAAACGACAAAGAGCTAAGCAAAATATGTGCTCACATGATAAGGAGGAAGCACAATTTTGCTCTTATCAAGTAAAAACAAAAAATTCGGCGAAAGGCGTTAAATCAAGCGTTTGCATTGCCACATTTAATGCTATGCTAGGTTTAGAAGCGTAGACAGCGCTTTGTTTTCATTCAATTAGTCTTCTCAATCTTAGTAAGGCAGAACCATGGAATACAACACATCTGAATTATGCGACTTGTTTGCTGATAGCGTAGACGTGGTAGATCCTATCTTCGCGAGTTTTGGTGGCAGGTATTCTTTTGGTGGTGAAATTACCACTATCAAATGCTTTGAAGATAGAGGTCTTATCGACCGCGTGCTGGCTCAACCCGGCGCTGGAAAAGTTCTGCTTATTGACGGTGGCGGCTCAAGCCGTCGCGCATTGTTTGATACCACCTCTGCACAAATTGCCATTGATAACGATTGGGAAGGTGTTGTGATTTACGGCAGTGTTCGCGAGGTCGACAATCTTGCTGAATTAGATATCGGTGTTTTAGCGGTTGCCGCAATTCCGGTAAACGCTGAAAGCGAAAGTATTGGTGAAATAGATGTGCCAGTTAATTTCGGTGGCGTTACATTTTTACCTGAAGATCACCTGTACGCGGATAGCACGGGCGTTATTCTCTCTCCGGAACCCCTCGATCTGGACTGAGTGCCTTAAAAAAGCGTAATTTAAAGGGCGCACCTAGCGTTTAAAACCCGATAAGTTCTGCAAACACAGTTTAAGCAGGAGCTTTTGGTGCGAGCATTTTACGGGTGTTACCCTCTATATCTTACAGTGTCATTGACTTTTTCGGCATTCTCTTCGCCAACAGAGACTCTTACTGTCGGTTGGTTAAATGATAACGTTAACGAACGTTACTTAATATCTGATATTGAGCAGGAGTTTGCCAAAGTAGCGCCGGATATTACTCTTAATGCAGTGGGTGTACATACCGACAAATATAAGCAGCAAGTAGTTCAGTGGCTAAATGCTGGCGAAGGACCTGACGTGCTTTATTGGTATGGCGACGAGCGGTTGCGTGAACTTGTTCGCAATGAATGGGTAAGTGACATTAGTGACATTTGGCATGCGCATCAACTCAATGATGCGTTTAGGGTGTCAGTCTCCTCTCAAGTTTCCCTTGATGGTCGCTTCTTTGCCATTCCGGTATCGCATTATCCCTGGTCATTTTTTTACAATGCAGAGTTATTTGATGCTTTGGGGTTCACTGCACCAAATACGTGGGAAGAGTTTCTTCTTCTGTGTCAGGCTTTAAAAGAGAAAGGCATTACTCCCATCGCGATTGGATATGACGCGCCGTGGGTATTAACAAGTTGGCTTGAATTTATTAGTTTACGCCTCTATGGCGAGTCGTTTCACAACGAACTATTATCAGGGCGTGTTTCTTACAAAGACGAGCGAGTAATACAGGTTTTTCGTCTGTGGAAAGTTCTAATTGATAAGGGCTACTTCATGGATACAGGAGAGAACATGAATTGGTACGATCCCATGCCTTATTTATACCGAGGCTTGGCAGGCGTTACGTTAATTGGGTATTTTTTAAGTTCACGTATTCCCGAAAGTGTAGAGGCTAAAATTAGAACATTTTCTTTCCCAGAACTAAATCACGGTCAGGAAACCATTGAACTTGCTCCTCTAGATGTGTTCTTTATTCGAGCGAGTTCTCCAAAGCAAAAAGCAGCGCGACGCTTTTTGACGTTCATGGCAACACACAAGGCGCAATCGCGATTTAATCTGCATGCTGGTGGCTTTTCTCCTTTAGAAGGCAGTGAGCATGTGCCGAATTATTTTAATGATATGGGCACTAAGCAGTTGAATACTGCTGAAGGTACAAGTCCTTACTTTGATAGGGTCGTGCCTAACGAATTCGCAACATCAGCGATGACATTATTGAAAGACTTTATGAAATCGGCTGATGTAGCAAGCACAACAGACAGGCTTGAAGCGCTGAGGCTAGAAGTTTACAAGCTCGATTAGCAAAGATACGCTAATCGAGCTCAACAATATGCTATTGAGCGGCTTCCTCAAACACCATGTTCAAATACATGGCAATGCGAATGCCCGCCATCTGCAAGCGCTTTTTAGCAGTTGGTAAATGGTTGTACAGATAATCGTAGCTCATGTTGTTCGCGTCATCAGGGTAGATGGTGTCGCGAATCGCCGTACTCTCTTCAATCCATACCATTGGGTCAGTTGTTGCCCAGCTGCGAATATCTTTGGCCGTAATCGCTTTTGTGAGCCACTGCGTCCACTCTGAATACGACAAGTTGCGCTGATCAAGCATTTGTGAATCCCACACGCGATGAAGGTTAGAGTCTTGCCAGAAAAAGCGTACTTTAACGTCGTTACCGCCACGGTCTGTGCCGTTACCCGCGTGTAGTGGTTGGTGAAGATCGCCAATAATGTGCACAATAAATTGAAGGGCTAAACGCTTTTCTTCAATACTGGCAGTGTCGCTTTTTAATGTTTCAGTAAATTGCTTCAAGGCCGTAACCGCGTCGCCCTGTTTAGGAGCACCTACTTCTTGATACGTTTTTCCTTCTGGTACCGATACGTAGTGCCATGGGCTTGCCGTTTTTTGCCAAAATTCGCTAGGGTTAGAACGCATTTCATCTGCGTGGGTTGAAGCTTCAGCTAGCGAGCCGTGCGGCAATAATTCCATTAATGCCGCTTGTGAAAGCGGGCTTAAGTACTGCTCGGCAATAGCGCCAGTGATGCGATGGCCTGTTTGCCCCCATCCAAACGCGGGTGACGCCACACATAATGTCAAAAGTGAGCTCAGCGCAACTGCGCAAATCTTGTTTGCAAACGCGAACATGGTTAATCCTCAGAATGCTTCGATGATTGATAGCCCCATCTAGCGACAAGAGACTGTTCAATACCTAGGTGGTCGAGTATGCGCGCCACCACAAAATCTACCAAGTCATCGATAGTCTTCGGGTTGTGATAAAAGCCTGGCGCTGCAGGCATAATTGTAGCACCCATTTGTGACAGTTTTAGCATATTTTCCAGATGGATAGAGGACAGTGGCATCTCTCGCGGCACTAGAATTAGCTGGCCACATTCTTTAAGCACCACGTCAGCCGCTCGTTCTATTAGGTTGTCGCTGGCGCCAATACTTATGGCAGACAAGGTACCGGTTGAGCAGGGGCACACCACCATTTTCGACGGTGCCGCTGAACCAGAGGCAACGGGCGAAAACCACTCCTCTTTGCCAAACACTTTAATTTGGTCGGGTTTTGCATTGCAATGTTCGGTAAAAAACGCTGCCGCGTCGTCGGGACGCCCGGGAATTTTAACGTTTTCTTCGGTAGCGAACACTACCTTGGCAGCCGAAGAAATTAAAACAAACACCTGAAAATCTGCATTAACCAGTGATTTCAATAGTGTTAGCGCATAAGGTGCGCCAGATGCGCCCGTGATAGCAAGCGTAACTTGCTTGTCGTGTTTCATTGAATTGCCTCAGTAGATAACAAGCGTTGCTAACGCTTGTTTATCAAAAATAACTTATTTTCGTTTTACAATTTGGTCTTCATTTTTAAAGCGTCGAGAATGCGGCCGTGAATACCTTCGAAACCGCCGTTACTCATCACCAAGATATGATCGCCTGGTTGTGCTACGTTGCAAACACTCTGAACGATCTTCTCTACATCTCTATAACAGTGTGTAGGCGCATTGCTATGGGCAACCGAATCAACCAGCGACCAGTCCATGCCTTCTGGTTCATACAAATATACCTCATCGGCTTTTTGCCATGAGTTTGCCAGCGTATCTTTGTGTACGCCCATCTTCATAGTGTTTGAACGCGGCTCTAGCACCGCTAAAATACGCGCGTTACCTACTTTTTTGCGTAGGCCATCAAGTGTAGTCGCAATTGCAGTAGGGTGGTGTGCAAAGTCGTCATAAAGGGTAATGTTGTTAACTTCACCTTTCACTTCCATTCGACGCTTAACGTTTTTAAAGAACGAAAGGGCTTCAATGGCGTCTGGCAAGGTCACGCCTGCGTGGTGGGCGGCAGCGATAGCCATCAACGCGTTGTCTACGTTGTGCTGGCCAACCAGTGACCATGTCACCGTTCCAGCTATAACGCCGTTATGCATCACGTTGAATTCACTGCCGTCTTTTTTCAGTAATTCGGCATGCCACTCTTTGCCTAGCGATTGACGAGAAGACCAGCATCCTTTTTTCAGCATCTCTTCAATAGCTAACGTATTGTTTGGCGTTAGAATAAGTCCGTTTTCAGGTACCATGCGAACTAAATGATGGAACTGCGTTTGAATGGCTGCAAGGTCGGCGAATATGTCCGCATGATCAAACTCAAGGTTGTTGATTATCAATGTTTTTGGGCGATAGTGGACGAACTTAGAGCGCTTGTCGAAAAATGCGCTGTCGTATTCATCGGCTTCTATTACGAAAAAAGGGCTTTCGCCTACGCGGGCAGAAACGCCAAAGTTTTCTGGAACGCCACCAATTAAATAACCCGGGTTAAGCCCTGCGTGTTCCAAGATCCACGCCACCATGCTGCTGGTTGTTGTTTTTCCATGTGTACCTGACAAACCAATTACCCAGCGGTCTTTTAACAGGTTATCTAGCAGCCATTGAGGGCCGCTGGTGTAGGGTAGGTTGCGGTTAAGCACGTATTCAACGGCAGGGTTACCGCGCGACATGGCGTTGCCAATAACGACCATATCGGGTGCTGGGTCAAACTGGCTTTCACAATAGCCTTCGGTTAGCTCAATGCCTAAGGCTTCAAGCTGAGTACTCATAGGGGGATAAACGTTTTTATCTGAGCCTGTTACTTTGTGGCCGAGTGATTTAGCAATAGCGGCAATGCCGCCCATAAAACTTCCACAAATGCCTAAAATATGTACATGCATAGCGCATTCTCAATGAATTATCATGTTATTGGGGTACTGTATCAGAACCACATGACCTATAGATAATTCAATTTTTGTCTTTCATTAATTGCTTTAAGCCTTTGTATTACGCTACACACCACAACTATCGCTGTATGCAAACTGGTATGGTGTGTGTATGTCATTTAGCTCGCGTGTTTCACTTACCCAAGAACACGGTTACAATCTAACCACAGGTTAAAACCTGTGTGCTTTCAGATACAAGCCAGTAAGGAAAACTGAGCGACTGTTAGCACAACACCCTACACACGAAAAAAAGGCTTACATTCAATGAAACGTTTAAATTCCCAACTGCAACAAGACGGTGCACCGCTTGAGTTAATATTGCTCATTCGTACACTGCTGGCGGGCTGTAAAGAAATTTCTTTCCGCGTGAGTCAAGGCGCACTTGCTGGCGTTCTCGGTTCAACACTTTCAGAAAACGTTCAGGGCGAAACACAAAAAAAGCTCGACGTTATCTCTAACCACATACTAAAAGACACACTGAGGGAATCTGGTTACGTAAAAGCCATTTCGTCTGAAGAAGAAGATGACGTTGTGCCGTGTAACCCAGACGGTAATTATTTAGTAAGCTTCGACCCACTAGATGGGTCGTCAAACACTGAAATTAATAGCCTAATTGGTACTATTTTCTCTATTACTCATGCGCCTCAGTGGATGAAACCAGACGACCCGTCTGCTTTCTTACAGCCTGGAACACAGATGGTAGCTGCAGGTTATGTGCTGTACGGCCCGTCTACTATGTTGGCGTTGACGACGGGGCGCGGTACGCACATTTATACGCTTGATAAGACCCACGGCGGTTTCTTACTTACTCATCCGAATGTACAAGTGCCAGAACAAACTTCAGAGTTCTCAATTAATGCGTCGAATCAGCGTCATTGGGAACCTGCAATGCAGGCGTACATTGCCGACCTTCTAGCAGGTAAAGATGGCCCTAGAGGCAAAAACTTTAATATGCGCTGGGTAGCGGCAATGGTGGGTGATATTCATCGTTTGCTATGTCGCGGCGGTATTTTTATGTATCCGTTTGATAACAGAGACCCGTCAAAACCAGGAAAACTTCGGTTACTCTATGAAGCCAACCCGATGGCATTCCTAATGGAGCAAGCAGGTGGTAAAGCAGAAACTGGTAATGGCCGAATTCTGGAAGTGATGCCTGAAGAAATTCATCAACGTGTACCGTGCATTATCGGCTCTAAAGAAGAAGTTGAGATGTGCGTAAGCTACAACGAGAAAACAAAATAGCGAAAAAGCAGCAAAATTTAACGAAAAATAAAGAGATTAGTACGACATGGGTCGTAAAGCGTTTTTATTTTGCTGCGGTCACCGTATACTTACGGCCAACGTTTTCAATACATTAGTGAAAGGACCTAAGAATGAGCTTGAGTGCTATTTCTGCTGGTAAAAATGTACCAGATGAAGTGAACGTAATCATTGAGATTCCAGCACATGCTGACCCAGTGAAATACGAAGTAGATAAAGATACAGGTGCGCTTTTTGTTGACCGTTTCATGGCAACTTGCATGCACTACCCAACAAACTACGGTTACGTAAACAACACATTGTCTGAAGACGGTGACCCAGTTGACGTTCTAGTAATGACGCCGTTCCCACTACTTGCAGGTTCTGTAATTAAGTGTCGTCCAGTTGGCGTACTAAACATGACCGACGAGTCTGGTAAAGATGCAAAAGTACTAGCGGTACCAGTAGACAAGCTTTCTACTATTTACCGTGACGTTAAAGAAATTGCAGACGTGCCTCCGCTTCTTCTTAAGCAAATTGAGCACTTCTTCGAGCACTATAAAGACCTTGAAGATGGCAAGTGGGTTAAGATTGACGGTTGGGCAGACGCTGCAGCCGCTAAAGAAGAAATTACCGCAAGCATCGCGCGTTTCGAAGCAGAATAATTCACGCTGCTTTAAATTGATGTTACAAAGGGCTGGTGTACTACCAGCCCTTTTTATATGTGGCCTAAAAAACCTAGAAGGCTAGGTAGCCCAAATAAAAAAGCGAAACAGATACCCAAAATAGAGAGCAATATGTATCACCTAAAGTCATCCATGACCTCATTGCTTGCTGTAATAATGATGGTTGTAACCTTCAACGCAGTGGCAGATGAAGCGCCTGTTAAAGCGCCTGTAGAGGTATATTGGGAAGATCTCGTACCAGAAGGTTTTAATGAACTTGCACCGCCTTCAGTTCAACATAACGGTGAAATGAGCCAACTTCAGCCAGACGCCCCCGTTGTTGAGACGTTCGACGGTAAACGCGTAAAAATTCCTGGGTTTGTTGTGCCGCTAGAAGGTACGGCCGAACTTACAACAGAGTTCTTATTGGTCCCTTATTTTGGGGCGTGTATTCACGTTCCCCCACCGCCGTCTAATCAAATTGTGTACGTGAAATTTGAAGAGGGCGTGCGCATAGATAATATTTACGATGCAATTTGGGTAACGGGTAAACTGTCGACTGATGGATGGAAAGGTGATATCGCATCTGTTGGTTACCGCTTAACAGGCGAGGCGGTTGAAGGGTTCTAACACCATAAGTCGCACGCCTGCCGATAATGCCAGTCAGTTTGGCTGACTGGCTCACTACTCAAATGTTTTGTTAGCTTCTAATCACAAGCGTTTTTCCGAATGGATCGTTAGAAGGTTCAAGTTGGTCCGCTACATTGCCCGAGGCAGTATTATTGCGTGCAGTATGGTGGACGCTACTGTCCTCCATGATAAATACGCGTTTCGTTTCAGTACCGATAGCATCGATTTCTAAATAAAACGCATTCATCGTTTGGCTATTTGCCACGTAATATTTCAGCCCTTCGTGGTCGGCTAAATTAGTCCAGATGGTTCTTGACGTTCGAGGCTTGGCATCAGTAGTCTCGCGACTCATCATTCGCATATCAAAGCTAATTGGTTGTGAACACATTCCCATAATAGAGCGGGTTTGCGCTACAGCTAAATAATCTTCCTCTTCTGGCAACGAGAAGTTCAAGTAATACGACGCTCGCTCGAATCGCTGTACTGCTGATGCACCTCCTGGGGCTGCCATAATCGATGGCATTGGGTTTTTAATCTCAGAGAGTCCCGTCTGAAAACGCCAGTACTCATTTAAAATTAGCTGCCCATCATAAGAAGGCTCATTGGTCGCAACGCGATACTCATGGCTGTGGTAGATACACACTTTTTCTCCTCTAAATTCGACGATGGCACTGTCACCTGAAACATCAGATAAACAGATATGCATGACAGGAGGAACAGCTGAGCTATCTGGCATTTCTTCAGCAATTAGCAAGTATTGCTTCGATTCTATTGCTTCAATGGACTTTTCAACGCTGGTGCATGTGTCTAGAAGATACTGAACCAATCTCAAGATACTCAATCGAGGTTTTGAAGATGTAGTTTCGTCTGGGAAAACCGTTTCTCCATCATACAATGCATTTGCCACCAGTCCTTTTTCGTTCATTCCGTCCGCAGCAGCGTAGGATACTTTCGATGAAGGGTATTCCAGTACGGTCACAATGCTCGAATAAATAGACGTCCATTCGAAAATTTCAATGCCGTTTTCGCGAAATCTGTTCACGTCAGCATACGTCTGATCAACACCCTGACGCTTCAAACCACGAGGAAAGGCGTAAAGGCTACTAGAAAGTTGCCAGTACCAGTCCATGTTTCTTCCTGTAACTGGAAGCGCTTTGTTTTGGCTGTTGAAAATTCGTGTACACATAAAAAATCCTTATTACATATAAAATCATTTAAACTATACCGTGTAAACGTTACAACGTTTACTAGTGTTCTGATAAATAGAGAAAAATTACGAGAATAGTGGCATGGTTTTGGATGGGGACATTGCTCGAAAGCGCGTAGTGATCGCGGCAAACTGTTTTATTGCAGTGATGGCGTTTCTGACGTCCTATATTAATTTCAATACGGGTGGTTTTTTAATTCTATCGTGTGTACAAGCTCTAGTATTTTGCCTCTGCTGCTTTGTAATTTTCAAAATCCAAAAAGTGGGCCTAACCCTGGCAAATACAATAACCACATCACTCTGTTATATGCTTCTGGTTATTTATGCCACATCTATCAGTAATTTACATAGCGGTATTGCGGTGTGGGGCATGACGCTGCCTGTACTCTTCTATTTAGTAAATAGCGTGAAAGCTGGCTTTATCTTCTCTTTTACGTACTTAGGCATATACATGTGGATTTTAGTAAGTGTTTATGACATCGAATTTGAAAAGAACACTAAACCTTACACTAATTTTTTGTTGTCCTACCTCATTGTCTGGGGCATTGCCCACGTTTATGAAAAAAATCGAATAACGAGTAATGTGAAACTCACTAACCTAGCGTTGAAGGACTCGCTTACAAATACTAACAACCGACTAGCATTGAAGTATGAGTTCCAAAAACGCATTGCACG
The DNA here is from genome assembly GCF_043642145.1 of Alteromonas gracilis. Taxonomy (GTDB): domain Bacteria; phylum Pseudomonadota; class Gammaproteobacteria; order Enterobacterales; family Alteromonadaceae; genus Alteromonas; species Alteromonas gracilis_B. The sequence continues at coordinate 125,580 of NZ_JBHZRZ010000009.1, read as the reverse complement.
TGAGCAGAGCTTAGGTTTGGCACTGCTGGATATCGACCATTTTAAAAATATAAACGACACCTATGGGCACGGTATAGGTGATGAAGTGCTAATTAAGTTATCAACACTTTTTAAGCAAAGACTTGCTGTAGAGAGTGTTTTTAGACTGGGCGGTGAAGAGTTTGTATTCCTGTTTAACTCAGATGAAGATGTTGCGATTAACACGCTTGAGCGTATTAGACAGCAAGTGGCTAGTGAAGTATTTCATTGTTCAGGGAATACTGAATTGTCTATTACGGTAAGTGCTGGGTTCATATATTTCACTCAACATATGCTCCAAGAGCCGGAGAGTTTATCGACAATGTTAAAAATTGCCGATAAACATCTTTATAGTGCAAAAGAGCAAGGGCGTAATAGAGTAAACGCACCTAATCTGTGTTAACGATGTAAGACGGCAGCGACATCCCGAGCAAATTTTGATGCCGTTTCTGGTTCTATTTTTTGAATGCTCACTCTAATAGCATGAGATTTTGCCTCAACATCAAATGAATTCCCTGGCCTTACTAACCATCCTTTTTGCGATAAGGTGAACGCTACTGCTTTGCTATCTACTTCAACTGGAATCCACACGTTTAGACCATCGCTGGGGCGGGTAAATGCAATGCCTTCGTTAACTAACGCATCTACAAGCACATCGCGCTGATGTTTACACTTTGCTATTGAGTCAGCTAATTGCTGCTGAAATATTGGATTCGTTAAGCAAGTGTGCACCAGCGCTTGAAGTACACGACTAACCCATGACATACCGGGGGCAAGGCGAGAATTAATGCGTTTAATTGATTCGTCATCGCCAGCCACAAAGGCCATGCGAAGATCAGGACCAAGCCCTTTCGACACCGAACGGAATATAGCCCAGTTACGCGTAGATTCAGGAATAACGCTATAGTGCTTGGTGGTTGCTAGCAGTGAAAAGTGATCATCTTCTAACACCATGACGTCGGGATACTGGCTAAGTACATCTTTTAGCTGCTGTGCGCGCTGCTGGGTGATAGAAACGCCTGTAGGGTTATGTGCTCTGGGCGTAATGAGTACGGCTTTTGCCCCTTTTTTAAGTGCGCCTTCTAATGCTTCAGGTCGCATTCCTTCATTATCCACGGCGGCACCAAGTACTTGCATGCCCGCAAGTCTTATAGCATTGGCCGAGCTAATGTAGCAGGGATCTTCAACAACAAACTTGTCTCCGGGAACCAGGTGCGCCGCTATCATTCGCTCAATTGTATCAATGGCGCCGTTACATAACGTTAATGAAAAGTTGGAAGGGCAGCTATCACGGAACCACGTTTGACCATAAGTATTTAAGCTGGGAAGAATAGTGTCTTCACCGTAAAGATACTGATTAAGTGGCGTAAGCGAGGCTACATTATTTAGGTCGGGCAACCAGCTTTTTCGCGGGCTACCATCGGCCAAATCGAAGAGCGATGTTTGGGTAGCGCCTTCTTGTTCGCCCGCGTTGATATCGTCGCAAATTCGTGTACCTAACCGCCCTTGCGTAATAGCAATGCCTGCTTGTGATAGTCGCTGGTATGCCGATGACACCGTGTTTCGATTTACCCCAAGCTGCTTGGCTAGCTCTCTAACAGGGGGCAGAATATCGCCTGCAATTAGGTTTCCCTCTTTCGCAAGTTGGCGCACCGATTCAAAAATAGTGTGTGCGGAATCACCTGAAATCTTGACTTTCATTTTTGTCCTATGCCAATATGTTTTTTGTCATGGGTAAATGTGTTGTGCTCTTTATCCCATTTCGCGGGGCATTTTTCTATATTTTAAACAAAGCGGGGCGCAAATGTTTACTGGTTTATCAGCATTTCCAATAACACCATTTTCCAATGAAGAGATTGACTATTCAGCGCTTGAGCGCTTGATGACCAACCTTGTGAGTGCAAAAGTTGATTCAATTTGCGCGATGGGCTCTACGGGCCTTTACCCGTATTTATCTAGAGAGGAACTGGGTCGCGTTGCAAACTTGGCTGTCGACAATGCCAACGGTGTACCCATAATGGTTGGTGTTGGAGCACTTAGAACAAAGGACGTGCTTAAAAATGTTGAAGCAGCTCAGCAAGCAGGTGTTAATGCCCTGCTGTTAGCCCCGGTGTCTTACCAACCGCTTAATGAAGAGGAAGTGTTTACTCTATATGAAGCCGTTAGTCGAGAAACGTCGGTGCCTATTTGTGTGTATGAAAACCCACGCGTAACAAACTTTACGTTTAGTGACGCTTTATACAAAAGGATTGCGCAACTTCCTCATATTGGCGCTATCAAAATACCAGGCATGCCCTTTGCCACCACTGAAAATAATACCAATCAAGAAGGCACTGCACGCTTAGCTACACTAAGAGCCATCGTTCCAAAACACGTTGCCATAGGCGTAAGCGGTGACAGCTTTGGCAGTGCAGGCATGGCTCAAGGCTGCGACCTTTGGCTTTCGGTTTTAGGGGGCATTTTCCCAAAAACCGTTAAGCAAATTATTGCGTTGGCGCAGTCTGAAGACGCAAGCGAGGCAGCGGCAATGTCTGCATCGTTAGACCGCATTTGGGCACTGTTTTCTAAAAACGGTGGTGGACTTAGGGTGGTGGCTGCGGCCGCCGCTATTTTAGGCTATTGCGAGCGCGAAAATTTACCTGCCCCATTAATGCCAATAAGCAAGGCAGACTTTATAGAGCTTGAAGGCTTGATTGAATCGCTTTCTTTAGCATGACCACTTGTCAAGTTAACATACTGCTGTACCTTTTAGCGGCCATTCCCGCTCGAATAGTGACTGGAGGGGCAGCAGTTGCAACCATACTATTAGCCCGCTCGTCAGGGATGGATGGCACAACAGCAGGGTTAATGGCGGCGTGCTTAACGGCACCTCATATTTTGGGGCCACTGTATGGAAGGTGGCTCGACAGTGTTAGCAACCCACGCTTTATTCTTACAAGCGCCTGCCTATTGTTTTTTGCCAGCTTTCAATGCGCTATTTCAGGCTTTGAAATAAAAAGTTTACTGCTTACCATTTTACCGCTGCTAATTTGCGGTATGTGCAGTTCGTTCATGATGGGAGGATTAAGTACCCAGGTGGTAAAGCTGGTGGGTGACGATATTACCGAAACCCGCAAAGCACAAAGCTGGGATACCTTAACCTATGGCCTAGGTCTTACAGTGGGGCCTTTGATGACGGCCTTACTGGTTGAACATTTTGCGATATCCACAAGTGTACGAGTGTTGACAAGCACTGCGATTCTCGCAGGGCTGTTAGTTCTGTTCCTCCCATTAAATATGAATAGCAGCAAAAGTGCGGAACATGCTGCAGCAAGCATTTCTTCAGTCATTCATATTTTAGGGCAATCTGGGCCATTGAAGCGCACGCTACTGATGACATCGGGTGCCGCTTTTAGCTTAGCAGCACTGCCCGTAGTTGCCGTTTATCTTAGTGAAAGCTGGAAAGAAAGCGCAGAAGGTGGGGCATACATGGTGACGTCTTATGGTGTTGGATGCCTATGTGGTGCGGTTATTTTGATGCTACGGCCATTTCGCAGCGAAGCATTGTTATTGCTGCGTAATGTAGGTGCAGTACTGCTTGTTACCCTTCTAATAGTTGCGCTTAGTCGTTCGTTTACCGTGGGGCTTGCTTCATATTGGTTATGTGGCGTTGTTAACGCTGTCTTTTTTGCTGTCACTTTAGCTGCACGCAGCGACTATGCGCCCAAGCATGGTGCTGCGCAGATCTACATGTGGGTGGCGGCTGCAAAGATTAGCTTTGCATCATTAGGGGCCTTTGTAGCAGGGTTACTGGTTGATGTTGCACTTCAATTGCCGCTCATCACATCAATGGGCATACTGCTGGTTTCATTACTGGTATCTTTCGCTATCCCAGGCGGCATCTTCAGAATTCGGCGCCTACGTAGCTCTCGACATGACACCCAGTAAACGCCGTAAATGTGTAGGTTAGCGAAAGCGTATTAGCACTAACAACGCTGCTTTATATTTAGCCCTGTGTATAAATTTGCTCAGCACGATTAAACAGAAGCCATGACGTAAGAATGTACTTGTCGTTGCTTTTTGGAATTTGGCCGCGGTGCGTGTGAGTGAAATAAGCGGGCGCAATCACCATTCTTCCAGCTTTAGGTTTAACCGCACGGTTTTGGTAGTAAAATTCCGTTTCGCCACCTTCGTCCACATCGTTTAAGTAAAACATAAACAGCAGCACGCGGTGCAATGCATCGTTATGTTGAAGCTGTGGGTATACTTCTGAGTGCCAGTACGGGTAGCCGCCATTACCCGCGGTGTAGCGCTGTGCATTTACATCGCCAACGCGAAACAGGTAGTTCACCAAGTTAGCTAAATTGGGCTTGCCGACTTCTTCGAAATTCTCGCCGGTTACTTTTACAGGCTCGCCAGTTTTAGGGTGACGAACGGTAAGCCCTATAGGCCCAACAAGCGCAAAATAGTATTTCTCAATGTAGGCAACCAGCTGCTTTCCCGTATGCTGCATGACTTGCTGAAACAGGTCTTTAAACTCTGGGTTACGACTTATAGACACATCCATGCTGCGCTTTTTATCTAAGTCTACGCCGCCACCTGTGCGGCCTTGTGACAAGTTAGGGCTACTTTCAAAGCGCGCCATTAGTTGTGTGCAAAGCTCTGGCGGCAATACATCATCTATTACTTCAATTAAATCGCTCATGGATACCTCGTACTGCCCAGTATTACTTGTTTGGTATTTCTTTAAAGTGAGATTGTAGTTCTGTTTTCACATTCTCTGGAATAGGCGCAGAGCGCTGTGTTTTATAGTCGAAGTGTACCATGGTGGTCACGCCAGTTGAGCAGAGCTTCTCGTCTTGCCATAACTCTTGAAACACGTCGAATGCACTGTTGCCCAACCGACTTATATACGTTTTCACTGTAACGGGCTTGCCGTAGAAAATCTGGGCTAAAAAGTCGACCTTGTAACTGGCTAGAATAAGCGGCCAGTTTTTAAGATCGAGCTCAGGGGTGAACATTCTGAAAATAGGCTCTCTAGCGGCTTCAAACCATGCAACTAACGCGGTGTTGCTTACATGCTGCAAGGCATCTGTTTCGCAGAAACGTACATCGAAAGACGTAACTAATGGTGCTGTATTACTCATATAAGTTCGTAAGGTTTTTTATTTATTTGCATGCCACTCTAGCATTATGCGGCGTGTATTTCAGTCATTTCTAACAGAGCCAAGTTACTTACCTGGAAAGCATTTTTCACGCTAACTAATACACGTGAATTAAAAAAAAGATTGATTTGTGCAAAAAATTGCGCAAATATTTTCATATATGCTCTTAAGGATAATTTATCAAGGTGCACGACGATGATTAGAAGTCCCCAGTTTGGCGCCATACTGTTGCGCGCTAGCGAGCTAATCGCAATACAAGGCCAAGAAGTGTTTGAAAAACTCAACATTAGCTTGCCTGCGAATCGCATTTCTCTTGTGCTTGCTATCTCCACACAAGGCCCGCTGTCTTCGACTGAGTTGGCAAAGCACATTGGCCTTTCGCGACAGCTTATTGAAAGTCGCTTGAAGCAAAGCGTCCAAGATGGCTTTTTTGTTTCTGTCCCCGATAAGCGAGATTCCCGCAAACGCGTTTATGACATTGCGCCAAAAGCGAAAGAAGAAGCGGCCCAAATAGTAGCAATAATGCAAGATTTCGAAGCGGTATATGACGCACTGTGGGAAGAAATAGAGGTGAACCTAGAATCATCCTTGAAAAGCATGGAGCACGCGCTGAATAAACAATCGTTACTTGCCCGTTTAAATACACAATTTCCTCACCATTCAAATTCTTAATAGAGACAGTTATGGCTTATCGACTTATTTCACTATGTTTGTTGCTGCTCAACTTAAGCAGTTGCGCACAAAGCCAAGAGTTTAACGCAAAGGAAAGTTGGCAGGCCTTTGTTCAAACGGTGGAAGACAACTACGCCTACCTCAACACAGCGCCAACAGATTGGAACGCGTTGAAAGCATACTATGAACCTGCTGCAACAGCGGCTACTTCCCAAGATGAATTTGTAGATGTACTTCAGGTGGTAAAACAATTTTTTATTGACCCACATTTTAACGTCTCGCCACTAAACGAAGCAGATTACAGCGTTACGCCAACGGGCTCAGACATATGGGTAGAGCAGCGTAATAATCAGTTTGTTATTACTCGAATTAAAGCAGGCAGCGCTGCTGCAAAAAGCACACTTGCTGTTGATGACGTTATTGTCAGCATTGATGGTAAGCCTGTAGAGGCAGCGATTAACGATGTATTCGGCAATACCTCTTTACCACTTAGCCAAGCCCACAAGACTTGGGCGGTTAACGTTGCCTTGGGTGGACGACGCAACCAAGCACGCAGTGTAGAGGTGATATCTGACTCAGATACTACGAAAAACGTGCAGCTGGCAGCTAGTTACGAGGCCATCAACCAACTTAGAACAAAAGCTCCTCTTGTGGTGAGTAAGCAAGAGAACGTTGGATACATACGCTTTAACAATAACTTGGGCAACGCAGAGACCGTTACCGCGTTTGAAGAAGCAATTGAAATGCTTGTGGAAACCGAAGGCTTAGTGATTGATTTACGCAATACGCCAAGTGGCGGCAATACGGGTGTAGCAGAGCCAATTTTGGGTCACTTTGTGAATACAAAGACCGCGTATCAAGGTTATAAAATACAAACAGCTGAGCAAACTTATCAAGAAGCCGAACTACAAACGGCGTATATCACGCCTACTACGCCTTATTACGGTAAGCCTGTGGTGGTACTTGTGGGCCACTGGACAGGCAGTATGGGCGAAGGCATGGCCATTGGGTTCGACGCTATTGGTGCAAAGGCCGTGATGGGTACGCCTATGGCTGACTTACTTGGCGGTATCAACCAATTTCAGCTACCTAATTCGTCAATAACCGTAGAGCTGGGTTTTGAGCGTTTGTATCACGTTAACGGCACATATCGCGAAGACTTCGTTCCAGAAGCGGTTTCTTTTGAAGAGCACACAGCCAGCGACCCAGAACTATACGCCGCATTACGCTTATTAAAAGCAATATAGCTCAATTACATACAAAGCTAGAAAGCACTTTCGTATTTACTTACAATCCGCTTCTAACTTTTTGAGCGAACATACTATGACTGCGATTGGGATTGACTACGGTACATCAAATTCTGAGGTTGTGTATTTTGATGGAACGGCCCATCAGCACATTAAACTGGACCCGCTAGATAAGAAGGGCAATAAAATTCGTTCTTCGGTGTTCATCTATTTTGAAGATGAACTGCCTCCGCCTCCTGATGCAATGGTTGAAGCGAAAGTGGCGCAGTTACAGCGGGTGATCAGCGAACAAATTGACAAAGCTAAAGACGGCTACTATTCGGCAAAAGACCCGAAAGAGCAGGCGATGTATAGCGAACGTATCGACTCGCTACGTGGCGATTTGCATAACAAACCGGCACTACAGCGCAAAGCCATTGCGCAGTTGATGCATGCAATGTCGCTAGACGAGATCCCTTTGCTTCGCTTAGTAGAGCACGGCAAATTCGCCTTTGGTGAAGAGGGGTTTAGACGCTTTCTTAAAATGCCGGACAAAGGCCGACTCATTTACTCGCCTAAGAACTTTTTAGGTGCATCGTTAGATGGCGATCAGAAACAAGCGTTCATCGGCATTATCGCAAAGCAGCTAGCCTACTTTAAACAGTGTGCAGAACAGCAGTTGGGCAAGGTTGTGAATAACGCCGTTATTGGCCGACCTGTTAAATTTCACGGCACCCGTGGAGAAGAAGGTAACGCCCAAGCCATCCAAATTATGACCGATGCGGCCACGAAGGCTGGGTTCACAGGCGTTAACTTTTTGGATGAGCCTATTGCTGCGGCGTATAAAATTGAGCAAACTCTGCCAAGAGATACTACAACGCTTATTGTTGATATTGGTGGGGGCACCACGGATATCTGCTGTATCAAGCTTTCCCCTGAACGCTCTAATCAGCTTGACCGCAAAGATGATGTGCTGTCGGTAACGGGCAGACGTTTAGGGGGGATGGATTGTGATAAAAGCTTAGTGCTTAAAGCCATTGCGCCAGAGATGGGCATGGGCCTTAAAATGATTAACGGGCTTCCGGTTCCGCCAACGTATTTCTCAGACATGTGCGCGGTTGATAACATTCCAGCGCTAACGCGCTTCTTCTCTGACGACTATGGGTTAGACATTTCTCAAACTATGTCAGTGATTAAAGAGCCAGCCCAGTTAGAGCGCCTACTAATAGTGCAAGAAAACAAACTCTCTGCACGCGTAGTGAACTCAGCCCGCTTGGCAAAAGAGCTTCTTTCAAGCAAACAGAATATTACCCTGCCGCTTCACTATATCGAAGATGATTTCGATGTGGAAATATCGCAAGACTCACTTAAAAAGGCGCTAAAACCTTGGCTTGATAAAGTAAAAGCCTTGGTTGTGGAATGCTTAGAAAATAGCAGTGAGAAACCAGAAGTGGTGATGATTACAGGTGGCATGAGCTTATCGCCAATTGTGGTTGATGCGCTTTACGAGAATCTGTTAACGGGTTTACCGCGTTTAGAGAACGATGCGTTTAATTCGGTGTGTGAAGGGCTAGCAATTCAGGCGGCTAAGCACGATTAAACTTCGTTTGAAAATTTAAAGAAACACTAAGCCTTAGCGTAGTAGTACCTACTACGCTAAGGCTTTTTTAATTAGTGCTTTAGGATATTGTGCTCTTTAAGATAAAGCGCAATAGCCTCTGGTGACTCGAATGCTTTTAGCAGCATCTCTTGTGCCCGTGCTTTCACATCATTGTCTTCTGATGACGAAAGTAGGTGATACCACGTTTTAACTAAGGCTAATGGCGGCGTTTGAGTCATTGTGTTTTCGCTCCAGCAATTCTTACTGCAAAATAAATATAAATCATCGTAACGTATGATTTGCCAAAACAAGCTCTGACCAGCATCGATAATTGAACAACAAGTCGTCAAAAGCGCACTTTTTACATGCTGCTGTGTAATTTACACAGCAACCAATACGGAAAAAAGATAGCGCGCAATGTCGACTTTTTGCGTCATCGAAAGCTTAAGCTTGAGTAAGCATGGGTTTCAGGAATCGTCCCGTATGCGAAACTTCTTGTTGTGCCACATGCTCAGGTGTTCCCTCTGCAATAATCTGGCCACCTCCAGACCCTCCTTCAGGCCCAAGGTCAACAATCCAGTCTGCGGTTTTAATCACATCAAGGTTATGCTCAATAACCACAACGGTATTACCGTGATCGCGCAGTCTGTGAAGTACGGCTAATAACTGTTTAATATCGTGGAAGTGCAAACCAGTGGTTGGCTCGTCCAAGATGTAAAGCGTTTGGCCAGTGTCTCTTTTTGACAACTCTTTAGCCAATTTCACACGCTGAGCTTCACCACCTGACAAAGTAGTAGCGGCTTGCCCTAGTCGAATATACGATAAGCCTACGTCCATGAGTGTCTGCAACTTACGAGAAATGGCCGGAATCGCGTCGAAGAATTGGCGCGCATCTTCTACGGTCATTTCTAACACTTCATGAATGTTCTTATCTTTATATTTAATCTCAAGGGTTTCACGGTTATAGCGTTTGCCCTGACATACGTCACACGGCACGTACACGTCTGGCAAAAAGTGCATTTCTACTTTAATTACACCGTCACCCTGACACGCTTCGCAGCGACCACCTTTCACGTTAAAGCTAAAGCGACCAGGTTTATAACCACGAGAACGCGATTCCTGCGTACCAGCGAACATTTCACGAATAGGCGTGAAAATACCAGCATAGGTCGCGGGGTTTGAACGCGGTGTTCGCCCAATTGGGCTTTGGTCAATATCCACCACTTTGTCTAGCTGATCTAACCCCGTCATCGATTTATGCGCGGCTGGCTCAGACGTGGTGGCTTTATTTAATTCGCGCTGTGCAATCTTGTAAAAAGTATCGTTGATAAGGGTTGATTTACCCGAGCCCGATACACCGGTTACACAGGTCATTACACCGGTAGGTATACGCAAATCGACCGACTTTAAGTTATTGCCCGTCGCGCCTAAAAGCTCAAGCCACTTGTCGTCTTTCACTGGTGTACGAGTTGCGGGAATGTCAATCTTTTCTCTGCCAGATAGGTATTTACCGGTAAGTGAGTGTTCACTGTTTTTGATGTCGTCTAACGAACCTTCGGCAATAATTTCACCGCCGTGCACGCCTGCACCAGGGCCGATGTCAACAATGTAGTCTGCTTCGCGAATAGCATCTTCGTCGTGTTCAACCACTAATACGGTGTTACCCAAATCGCGCAAGTGAGTAAGGGTGCCAAGCAAGCGCTCGTTATCACGTTGGTGAAGACCAATGGAAGGCTCATCCAGCACGTACATTACGCCAACAAGGCCCGCACCAATTTGACTGGCCAGACGAATACGCTGCGCTTCACCACCAGATAAGGTATCGGCGCTTCGCGACATTGAAAGATAGTTAAGGCCAACATTCACCAAGAAGCGCAAGCGGTCCATAATCTCTTTTAAAATCTTTTCAGCTATCTGCGCGCGCTGGCCTTCTAATTTCAACCTTTCGAAGAAACCGAACGCGTCGGCAATCGACATGTCTGCAATAGCAGGCAAGTTAGTTTCTTGAATAAAGACATTGCGCGCTTCAACGCGCAAACGGGTGCCGTTACAGCTACTACAATGCTGCTGGCTTAAATATTTTGCTAGCTCTTCGCGCACCGAGTTCGACTCGGTTTCACGGTAGCGGCGCTCCATATTGGGAATAATGCCTTCAAAGGGATGCTTACGCTCCATGACATCGCCACGTTCGTTAATATACTTAAACGAAAGCGACTTGCCTTTTGAACCATACAGCACAATGTCTTGATGCTTTTTATCTAGCTCTTCAAAAGGCACGGTAAGGCTAAATTTATAATGGTCTGCTACTGCTTGCAGCATTTGGAAATAGTAATAACTGCGCTTATCCCAGCCGCGAATAGCACCGCCAGACAGACTCAGTTCGGTATTACCTACTACCCGTGCCGGGTCAAAGAACTGTCTAGTTCCCAAGCCGTCACACGTAGGGCACGCGCCCGCCGGGTTGTTGAATGAAAACAAACGCGGTTCTAGTTCGCTAATGCTGTAACCACAGTGTGGACAAGCAAAGTTAGCTGAGAAAACAATCTCTTCTGCATCTTTGTCGTCCATGTCTGCTACAACTGCGTTACCGCCTGCAAGGCTAAGCGCTGTTTCGAATGATTCAGCTAAACGCAGCGCCATGTCGTCGCGTACTTTGAAGCGATCTACCACTACTTCAATGGTGTGCTTCTTGTGCAAATCGAGTGGCGGTGGATCGGATAAGTCGCACACTTCGCCGTCTATACGAGCTCGAATAAAACCTTGTGCAGACAGGTTTTGTAACGTTTTAACATGTTCGCCCTTACGGTCTTTCACTATAGGCGCTAACAGCATTAGTTTACTGCCCTCAGGCATCGCTAACACTTTGTCGACCATTTGACTGACCGTTTGCGCGTCTAGCGGCACATCATGGTCAGGACAGCGTGGTGTGCCCACACGAGCAAACATCAATCGCAGATAGTCGTATATCTCTGTGATGGTGCCTACCGTTGAACGGGGGTTGTGCGATGTTGATTTTTGTTCAATGGATATTGCAGGCGAAAGACCCTCAATATGATCAACATCTGGTTTTTCCATCATAGAAAGGAATTGGCGCGCATAAGCAGATAAAGACTCAACGTAGCGACGCTGGCCTTCTGCGTAAAGCGTGTCAAAAGCAAGAGACGATTTACCCGAGCCTGAAAGGCCCGTAATCACCACCAGTTTGTCTCGTGGCAGTGTTAAATCGATGTTTTTCAAGTTGTGGGTGCGAGCACCGCGAATTTCGATTTTATCCATTGAAGCCTAAATGAGAGAAAAAGAATCAGTATGCCATAGGTGTCAAGTAAAGTGATATGACATTCAAGTTATACTGTGAGCGGGGTAAGCAGATCACCTAAAGGCATAAGCTTACGATGACAATTAATTGAGCTGCGTTGTGAAATGGTGATTTTATCCCCACTTTTAAACCCCTGTGAAAGCGAAAGAAGTAAATTGAACCCTAAAGTGGGAAAAACGCCACTGACATTAATCGAATTTAAGGGAAGTGGGCGAAAGTGCAAATTATGCTACACTTCGCGACCTTATTCTTCTTGCAGCAGAAACAGCGGTCTCTGCGCGCTTTTTTGTTTTTTGATTTTACTTATTGAGGGAAACAGACGCTTTGAACGCTTTGGAATTACGCGCCGCGCTTGCACTCGCCTCCGTTTACGTATTACGCATGATGGGTTTGTTCATGGTTATGCCGGTATTGGCCGTAGCCGCAATGGATTACCCTGACTATTCGCCGCTATTGGTAGGGCTTGCCGTGGGTGGTTATGGCCTAACTCAAGCCGCGCTGCAAATTCCTATGGGTATGATGTCTGACAAATGGGGGCGCAAGCCTGTCATTTTGTTAGGACTTGCCGTTTTTGCCTTAGGTAGCTTTGTTGCAGCCAACGCCGACACCATGGCAATGATGATTGTTGGCCGTATTCTGCAAGGCGCAGGGGCTATCGCTGGCGCGATTATGGCTTTGGCTACCGATGTAAGCCGCGAAAGTCAGCGCGCCAAAGTGCTAGCCGTTATCGGTATCGCCATCGGTTTTTCGTTTTATTTAGCGGTTATTTTAGGGCCGCTAATTGCCAATAGCTATGGCCTTGCCGGTGTGTTTGGTATTACGGGTATTTTAGCTCTTCTGTGCATGCCGCTGGTTAAATGGGTTGTGCCAAATGGGGTGCAGCTAAGCAGTGGCGATACACTTCCTCAAAAAGATCAGCTTAAACGTTTGGTTTTTTCTTCCCAGCTGTGGCGCTTAAATATTAGCGTGATGATTTTACACATGTTAATCACACTGCTGTTTGTTCAGCTGCCCGTTACGTTACTGAACTTTGATATGACGCTAGACAGTCACTGGACGGTATACTTGCCCGTGCTAGGCGCTTCAATTGTAGGCTTAATCATTATGATGGGGGCTGCGAGAGGCCGCACGCCTAAGTCGTTACTTGTTATCGGCATTCTTCTAATGGGGGGCGCGTTTCTGGCGCTCAGTTTAGAAGATCACAGCTGGTGGTGGGTAACCGCAGCGGTAGTCTTGTTCTTCACTGGGTTTAATTACTTAGAAGCGAATTTTCCGGCTTTGGTGTCAAGCATTGCTCCTGCTGGCCAAAAAGGCACGGCTATGGGTCTTTATGCCAGCTTTCAGTTTTTCGGCGCGTTTTTAGGCGGTGTTATTTCAGGTTTGGTCACCGACATTTGGTCGCAAGAATTGGCGTACGGTATTGGCGCCGCTAGCACGCTTTTATGGCTGTTCGTTATTTTTGGTGTAAAAGAAGTGAGCCGCGTGAAGCGCGTAATGATGCATGGCGAGTTCAACAACGCCGACGTAAATGCTATTGAAGATAAGTTGATGCTAGTGCCGGGCGTGCTAGAAGTAACGCTAAACAGTCAAAATAACGCGGTATATCTTAAAGTTGACCGAGATTTCGACGCCGTTAAAGCACGAGACGTTTTATCGGTATAAAGGAAAGCTCAATTCAAAAAGGGGAGTGCGCAACCATGATTAACCTGAGTAACTTTAAAGCCATTATTTTCGATATGGATGGCACTTTGGTCGATTCTATGGGCGCACACATTCAAGCGTGGAAGCTAACTTGTGACGCGTTCGGGTACCCATTCAACCACGATTACCATTATAGCTTAGGCGGTGTTCCGTCCGTTGAAACCGTTCAACTAATGAACGGGAAGTACGGAAAAAGCCACAATCCTGCAGAAGTTGCGTCATTTAAAAAGCAGACATTTGAAGACTTGAATCACGTACCTGAGCTAATACAGGAAACGTTAGACGTATTTAATCATTACAAGGCCAGCATACCTATTGCTGTAGGAACAGGTTCAGACAAACCGCATGCCGAGTGGGTGTTAAACCAACATGGTTTATTATCGCAATTGTCGGCGCTAGTGACTGCTGATGATGTTGAAAACGGTAAACCACACCCTGAAACCTTTTTACGTGCAGCCGAACTAATGGGCGTAGCACCACAGCATTGCGTGGTATTTGAAGATACCGAAATGGGGCAAAAAGCAGCCTTAGACGGCGGAATGACGTGTTTTATGGTCGATAATAAAAAGCTAATCTATTAATGGCACACCAGATTAAACCGCTTCTAGCTCGCTAAGCGCATCACCACAATTGTGCAACAGAGAAGACTTTATGCGTTTGGTGGCATCATCAATGGCAGTTTTCATTGCTTCAATGGCTACTTGATTGTTATTTTCTTCGCCAACATTCACATTTACGCTTCGACCACGAAAAGTGGCGGCAGGTGAATAGTCTTCTGCAAGGTCTGGTTTGTACATTACATCAAGTACTACCGTGGCAACCATATTACTTCCTAAGCTTTTAACAAACGCGCGATTCAGCACAACCTTAACGCTGTTGCGTGCTTCAATGCTTGGGCTTACATTCATACTTTCTAAACTTTGCTGCAATAAGTCATAAAGCGTATCTTCGGTTAGTTTGCTACCTCCGACCAACAAATCTTTACTGGAACGTGTATCGGCAAGTTCTGCTAGATTCACTGGGCAGGCTTTCGCTTTAGACATCGACAGTTGATAACCTTTTCTATGCGATTCGGGTATCAATGAAGACTCAAACCCAGAAGGCGTAGACTCACAAGCAATCAATAAAGGAAGGGTACAGCTGGCAACAAGTATCCGCGCTGATTGTGAAAGATGAGGCTTTGAAAATAATTTATTTTTCATTAATTTATTTTTGCTTTTTGGAGATGTTTTATGCAAGTAATATGGATAAGAGTATAAGCCAGTTTACAGCGCTACGAAATAGAACAACTGTTGCAAACTGTTACAGCTTGTTTAGCATAGATGCCGAGTGAAATTTAGACAAAAGCGTGGTCACAAAGCAAAATTAACTACACTTAAAATTTCACCATAACCATTCAACACGGACAGTTTCAAATTATGACTTTTAAAAATGCAGTAGTGAGTACACTTGCAAGTTTGTTGCTTATTGGCTGTGCGATAAACGTATCGCCCACGGCGTTCTTTTATCAAGACGCAGAGCAAAAACCGGTGGACACCACTAAATTGCACGCCGCCATTCAAAAAGACAAAACTTCAGCTGGTATAACTCGTGTTGAAGTAAAAAATGAGGCTGGGTTAACCTTAAGGGGCGTAGCTGTGTCTTATCCTAACCCTATTGTTAATATTGTTTTCTTTGCTGACAACCGTATGCCACTTAGCGAGAATAACAGCGTTATTCATAGACTCGGTAAACTTCCAGCTAATATTTTGTGGCTTGACTATCAGGGGGTTGGGGCCAGCGATAAGGCACAAAACCTAAGTATCAAAGCTATTAAACAAGATGCGCTAACTCAGTTCGACTATGTTGAAAATGCTTTTGATGCTTCACTTCCAACCATTGTGCATGGCCGAGGTATTGGTAGTTACTTCGCAAGCTATGTCGCGGCTAATCGAAAGATTGATGCTCTTGTCTTAGACGGTGCTTTTAATAACATCTCAGACCTTATCGCCAATATGGTTCCAGGCTTTTCCAACTCGTTCACGAACATGAAGCTTCACAATGATGTGCACAGCATGCAAATCGCACCTATTTTACGTCATTATGATGGCCCTTTATGGTTGGTGGTGGGTGAGGAAGATAAGATAACGCCTTACCCTATCAGCCAGCAGTTGCTAGAAGATGCATCAAGCAGCGAAAAATACATTTCTGTCATTCCCGGGGCCACGCATAACGCAACGCTAAAAAGCGATTATGCTATCAAGCAATACAAGCAGTTTTTGGCCAGATTTGCCCAGTAATTGAAACCTTAATCCTTGTGGATAACTGGTGGAAAACCTTGTTGGTAAGTCTGTTAACAGCCATATAGCACAATAGATCACGATCTTTACGCGCCTTTCTGGTCGGATCACGAAATATCAGTTAAATCAAGCGCTGTAGAGCAATTGGTTCAGATCTTAATCTTTTTTGATCGTAAGGGTGCGCAGGATCAGGCAATTTTCTTCATTGGGGATAAAAGTTTGAAGCAAAATGATCAAGCCAGTTATTTTGTCAATAGAAAAGAGCAATAATCTTTAGTGCTATGGAGTTTTTAAAACAGGGATGCGCAGTAACTCATCGAAACACGACTATTTGGTCAACAAAATAGGGGCTAAATAGGTAATAGTGTTCAAATAAAATACCCGCTCATGGCGGGTATTGTTGTGTTCTCTTTTCACCTAAGTAGGAAGAAGAAAGGGGCTAAACCCTTACCATAGAGTCTCGTTTCACTACCGTAGGTGTGTACTTGAAGGTTAGGCCCTCTTCTGGCTTACTTCCCGATGCGTATTTCAATGCAAGTTCGGCTGCCTTTGCTGCCATCATTTCAACAGGGTAGCGCAGTGTGGTTAACTTAGGGCGACAATATTTGGCAAGCAGTACGTCGTCGTAGCCCATCACTGAAACTTGCTCAGGTACAGATATGCCGTGGTCTTGCAACATAGTCATAGCGCCGGATGCCATCGCATCGTTGTAAGCCAGAACGGCGGTAAATTTTGCGCCGGTAGCAAGTAAGTTCTGCATTGCTAGCTCACCACCTTCTTGATCGGGTGTAGCATATTCAATCATACTCTCTGGCAAGCTTAGTTGTGCGTTGTCTATGGCGTTTCGAATTCCCTCAAGACGATGATTAGGATCGTCAATACGATATTGGCTGCTTATAACGGCAACGTGCTCATGGCCTTGATTTATTGCATGCTCCGCCATTAATCGTCCGCCAGTAACGTTATCCAACCAAACGCAGCGATTAGCAATTTCCGGTATATAACGGTTAATCAGAACAAAGCCCGGAACTTGTTTAGCAAACTCAATGAGCGTTTCATTGTCGAGCGCTTTACTGTGAACGACCATCGCTTCTACCCGGTGTTCCAAAAGCGTTTCAATTGCGCGAAGTTCGGTTTCTTTTTCAATAGAGCCGGCACTTAATAATATCTGCACATTATTTTTGCGTGTTATCGATTCGACACCGTGGGCAAGCATGGCAAAAAATGGGTCGTGTAATTCGGCGATAACAACCCCTAACGACGCACTGCGTTTGGTTACAAGCGCTCTGGCATTAGCGTTCGGGCGATAGCCCATCTCTTCCATGATTTTTTTAACGCGCTTTCGCGTATCGTTGCCCACTTTAGGGCCATTATTAATAACCCTTGATACCGTAGCTAATGAAACGCCGGCTGCTTGGGCTATATCTTTTATAGTTGCCATTTTCTTTCAAACTTCGTTTTGCATTGCGTGGGGGGTCGTTAGACCTGATAGCCATAGCGTACATTATATTTACAAAAAAAGATAAAATTCTCACACTTACAGCATGCCTACTGTTCTTTTTTCATTTAGGTTTACTTGATAACAGAAAAAGAAAAACCAAGTGGTTTTACCTTCTACATATGTAAGCTAAAGCGCTGTAAAAACATGTGGAAAACGTATAACCTGCTATGCGCTTTTAAACGATGTCAGTATGTTTCAGCATATTGGAATTCTCAGAAGGTTGAACGCCTTCGTCAATTAGGCCCTAGAAAAGGTAAATACTTTGTTATGAAAATAAATGTGTCTACATTCGGTGAATTAAATGGCGAAGCTGTAAAAGCTTTCACCTTGAGCAATGCCAATGGAATGTCTGTAACGCTGCTCAATTACGGCGGAATAATAAAAGAGATAAATTTTCCCAATGCAGAAGGCGATTTAATTAGCTGTGTTCAGACGTTCGAAACGCTACAAGACTACATTGACGACCCAAGCTATCGTGGCGCAATTGTTGGTAGGTACGCGAATAGAATAGGGCATGGCACATTTACGCTGAATGGAACACAGTACACCTTAGATAAAAATGGTTCAGAGCATAACTTGCACGGTGGCCTTCAAGGCTTTCATAAGAAGCTTTGGCACGCCAGTACACAAGAACTTGCCGATAGCGCCAGTGTATCATTCACTTTAACTAGCCCCGATGGTGAAGGTGGTTTTCCAGGTAATGTAAGTGTTGAAGCCTGTTATACCCTCAATAATGATAACGAACTGTCGCTGGTGATGACGGCCACCACTGACAAAGAAACGCCGCTTAGCTTTACGCAACATGCATATTTTACATTAAGCAATGAAACCAAGGTTGGTAACACGCTGCTGCACATAGATGCTGAATCGGTCACCGACGCAGACAGTTCGTTGCTCCCTACGGGTGAGTTAGTTGATGTAAAAGGCACACCTTTTGATTTCTCTTCGTTAACCGAGATTGCTCAAAAAGCAAACCAGCAACCGTCGCATCCACTGTATGATAGGGTAGGTGGCTACGACCACAACTATGTGCTTCGTAGAAAAGACGCAAATGAACCTCAAGCAACGGTTAAGGCACTCGATACAGGGATAAGTATGGAATTGTTCACTACTTTACCCGGACTGCAGCTTTACACAGGTAGCCTGACAAGTGATGAACAGTTAGGTGCACTGTGTTTAGAACCCCAGCATTTTCCTGATGCACCGAACAAACCTATGTTCCCCAATTGTTTTGTAAAACCAGGTGAAACTTTTAAGTCTAGTATTCGGTATAAGTTCAGCGCGCAGTAATTACACGCGCCAACCGAACCAATGAAAATTAATTGTTACTGTTTTAACAATTAATTTTCTTTGTTACTTAATTGATTAACGTTAATTCTTGCTATATCATTGATAGGGTAAACGTTTAACCCTAATTGATGTTGTGCACTAAAGCGCGGCTGGTCTATTCAGAGAGAGTAATTATGGGAACCCCTTTCGACCCTACAAACGATCCACATCGTCGTTACAACCCATTACTGGGCGAGTGGGTACTGGTGTCGCCGCATCGAGCGAAGCGTCCGTGGCAGGGGGCTTCTGAAGAACCAAATAACGAGCAAAAGCCTTCTTACGATCCTACTTGTTATTTGTGCCCAACAAATACCCGCGTAAACGGTGAGATCAACCCTGACTATAAAGGGACATTTGTTTTTGAGAACGATTTTGCCGCGTTAAAAAAAGACACAGAACAAGCGAGTGAAAAGAAAGGGTTATTCCAGTTTGAAACAGAACAAGGCTGTAGTCGCGTTATTTGTTTTTCACCTGATCACAGTAAGACCTTGCCAGAGCTAACAGACGAAGAGCGTCTTGACGTGGTTAATACATGGAAGGAGCAAACGGCTGAGCTAGGCGAAACATATCGCTGGGTACAAGTGTTTGAAAATAAGGGCTCTATGATGGGCTGTTCAAACCCTCATCCTCACGGGCAAGTTTGGGCGCAACAACATCTGCCGACAGACCCTGCGAAAAAAGTAGTTCAGCTTAAACAATATTTGAGTGAAAACGCTACGCCAATGCTGCTTGACTATGCCGAGCAAGAAGTCGCGAAGCAAGAGCGCGTGGTATGTCAAAATGACGATTGGGTTGTGGTGGTTCCATATTGGGCGGCATGGCCGTTTGAAACCCTGTTATTGCCGCGCTTCAACGTACAATCAATGCATAAGTTGACTGACTCCCAGTCGTTATCTCTTGCTAAAATAATTGGCGAGATTACAGCTAAATACGACAATTTGTTTGAAACGTCTTTCCCTTATTCCATGGGATGGCACAGTGCCCCCTTTGACAGGGAAGCACACCCAGAATGGACACTACACGCACATTTCTTCCCACCTCTTTTGCGTTCGGCAAGTGTTCGAAAGTTTATGGTTGGTTATGAAATGATGGCTGAAGCGCAGCGAGATTTAACGCCTGAGCAGGCGGCAGACAGATTAAAGGCACTGCCAACAGTGCATTATAAAAAACGTGAGAATGCGAATGGATAACCAGGTACTTACTTCTAAATTTGAAGCGCATTACGGCAACGCTCCCTCGCTAATAGCGCATGCACCGGGGCGAGTGAACATTATCGGTGAGCACACCGACTACAATGAAGGCTTTGTATTTCCCGCTGCTATTAACTTTGGCACATGGGTGGCTGCATCTAAGCGCGACGACAACGACATCTTAGTTACGGCAATGGACTTTGATGATCAGCAAAACCAGTTCTCACTGTCTGGCATTGAATATGATGAGGAGCAGGGCTGGGCCAATTATGTTCGTGGCGTGGTAAAAGTACTTAAAGAAGCGATGCCTGATTTTGGTGGTGCCAACTTATTGGTAACTGGAAACGTGCCTCAAGGTGCAGGTTTAAGTTCATCAGCCTCGTTTGAAGTGGCAATTCTAAAAGCCCTAAGTTCGTTGTATGCGTTGCCATTAGACGGTGTTCAAGCCGCGATACTAGGGCAAAAAGCTGAAAACACGTTCGTAGGCTGCTCGTGTGGCATTATGGATCAGCTTATCTCTGCCATGGGCAACGAAGGTATGGCGATGCTGCTAGATTGCCAGTCGTTAGCGATAGAGCATTCACCACTGCCTGATTCACATCAAATCGTTATTATTAATTCTAATGTGAAGCGCGGCTTGGTAGACAGTGAATATAACTTGCGCCGTCAGCAATGCGAGCAGGGTGCTTCATTACTTGGTGTGTCGTCGCTGCGCGAGGCAACCATGGATATGCTTGAAGAAGCAAAAGCACACATGCCTGACGTGGTATATCGCCGTGCAAAGCACATTATTTCGGAAAACGCGCGAACACTCTCTGCAAGCCAAGCCTTAAAAAAGGGTGATATTGAAACCGTGAGCAAGGCCATGGCGCAGTCTCATGTCTCTATGCGTGACGACTTCGAAATTACTGTGCGACCTATCGACTACTTGGTTGAGATCATTGGCGAAGTGCTTGGGAAAACAGGCGGCGTTCGTATGACAGGTGGTGGCTTCGGCGGCTGTGTGGTAGCACTTGTTCCAACCGACAAGGTCGATGCGGTTAAACAAGTGGTGGCAGATAAGTATTTCAATGAAACGGGCTACAACGCCGACATTTACGTATGCACTGCTACGCAAGGCGCATTTGCCTAATTACCGATTTAAGTGCACAACCTTTCCCTTTTCAAAACAATCCTATGCTATAGAATTGTTTGTGTCCCTTAAGCCGCATCTCACGATTGCGGCTTTTTTTTACAAAATTGCACATTTCTAGTTAAAAAAAGTAAACAAAGTGTGATACTAATACTATCCGCAGCAAAATATCGCATGTAACGGTAGGTTTTTACCTTTCATGTTTTGCGATTTGCTGCGTAACGCGTCTTTCAAAAGATGTGACACTGGTGTGGCAAAACCAATAATAATAAAAACAATTTTTCACCTGTGTACCCTGCATAATAATCGCCGCACCCAAAATAAGAACTTTGGGAAAAACTATGAAATTAGCATCAATAGATATCACGTTATTTGTGATATACGTCGTCGCGCTTATTGGTATTGCGTGGTGGGTTTCTCGCGAAAAGCAGGGTCATCAAAAAGATACAAACGATTACTTTCTAGCTGGCTCAAGCTTGCCATGGTGGGCCATTGGCGCATCACTGATTGCGGCCAATATATCTGCCGAACAAATCATTGGTATGTCAGGGTCAGGGTATCAATTAGGCCTTGCTATCGCGTCTTATGAGTGGATGGCCGCAATTACACTGCTCATTGTGGGTAAATTCTTCTTACCTATCTTTTTAAAACATAAAATCTACACCATGCCTCAATTTCTAGAGCAGCGTTACGATCATCGCGTGCGAAAGGTTATGGCTATCTTCTGGTTGGGGGTTTATGTCTTTGTAAACTTAACTGCGGTACTGTGGCTGGGTGCGTTAGCAATCAACACAATTGCTGGCGTGGATATGGTTTATGGCATGATGTTCTTAGGTCTTTTCTCGTTAACCTATTCACTGTACGGTGGTTTAAAAGCCGTAGCACTTACCGATATCATTCAGGTGGTATTGTTAGTACTTGGCGGCTTGTTCCTCTCCTACACGGCACTTAACTTAATCAGTGACGGCAACGGCGCTATTCAAGGTTTTGTAGATTTAACCAATAAGCTACCTGAAAAATTCGACATGATTTTGTCGAAAGATAACCCGCACTACATGGACTTGCCGGGCATTTCTGTATTGGTTGGTGGCATGTGGATCATGAACCTGTCTTATTGGGGCTTTAACCAATACATTATTCAGCGTACTTTGGCAGCGAAAAGCGTACAGGAAGCGCAAAAAGGTATTGCGTTTGCTGCATTCTTAAAGCTACTTATGCCGTTAATTGTGGTGTTGCCGGGAATTGCAGCAGTACTTATAGTGCCGGACCTAGCCAAACCAGACCAAGCTTATCCAAGTTTGATGACGTTAATGCCTGTTGGCCTTAAAGGAATCATCTTCGCTGCCTTGGTAGCCGCAATTGTGTCGTCACTTGCGTCAATGACAAACAGTGTTTCTACTATCTTTACCATGGATTTATACAAAGATAAGCGCCCGAATGAGTCACAGCAGCATTACGTAAAAGTAGGCCGTATTGTAAGCCTTGTGGCGCTAATTATTGCGATGGTGGTGGCTAAGCCGCTACTGGGCAACTTCGACCAAGCGTTCCAGTACATTCAAGAGTTTACCGGGTTTTTCACGCCGGGAATCTGTGCGCTATTTGTATTGGGTATGTTCTGGAAGAAAACTACAGCAAACGGCGGGCTTCTCGCAGCACTTGGTTCTTTTGTTCTAAGCATTGTGTTTAGACAATTCTGGCCTGAACTGCCGTTTATCGACCGCGTTGGCATTGTGTTCTTGCTGTGTGTGGCGCTGGCTGTCGTTGTTTCTCTTGTAGAGAAAAAAGGTGTAAGTGAAGACGCAGTAGATTTAAACGAAGTGCAGTTTAAAACCACAAGCGGGTTTAACGTCGCGTCAATCGCTGTAGTAGTGCTTACCGCAGCGTTTTACATTACATGGTGGTAACGAGTTGAGAGGGCGTTTCTAAGCTATTTGCTCTCATTAGGGTTTGTTAAAAACAACGCGAAAGTTCAGAAGACGCTAACAATAAATTTTGTTAAGTTCTAGAATGTGTTGCAGTTGGTAGCGTAAATGCGGGGCGAAAAACTTCAATTTTTCCTCATAAAATACGATATACTAGCCGGCTAATATTCGATGAACTTTCGCGCTTGCTGATGTCTTACTAAAAAGAGTAATACAGCAAGCCACTAAAAAACGTTACAGGAGACATCAATGGCAACGAAAGGCGTTAATAAGGTTATTCTTGTTGGAAACCTTGGCAATGATCCTGAAGTTAGATACATGCCTAACGGAAACGCCGTTGCGAACTTAAGCCTAGCAACTAGCGAAAGCTGGAAAGACCAACAAGGTCAGGTTCAAGAGCGCACTGAGTGGCACCGCCTTACAATGTACCGTCGCTTAGCAGAAATTGCCGGAGAGTACCTGAAAAAGGGCTCGCAAATTTACGTTGAAGGTAAATTGCAAACGCGTAAGTGGCAAGATCAGCAAGGTCAAGACAAATACACCACGGAAATCATTGTAGACCAAATGCAAATGCTTGGCGGTCGCGGCGGTGATGGTGGTGGCGGTAACGGTGGTTACCAGCGCCCTCAAAACAACCAAGGTGGTTACAATCAAGCGCCTGCTCAGGGCGGTTATAACCAGGCGCCGCAACAAGGTGGTGGCCAGCAAGGCGGTTATAACCCAAACCAAGGTGGCGGCTACAACCAAGCCCCTCAAGGTGGCAACCAAGGGCAGCCTAAGAACCCACCAATGGCTGAACCAGATTTCGATTTTGACGACGATATTCCGTTCTAAGCTGGTAAGTCGAATAAAATAACATTTCAAAAAAGCCCTCTTGGGCTTTTTTTTTAAGTTAGGTGCGCTCAGATATGAGATTGGTAACCGCAACTCGCTTTCTTAGTCACTTAAAATAGAATCTTGTAGGTATTTATATCTCGTAGTAAAAAATGAATGCCCAACAGCGTTTCGATTGATTGCATCTTAAAGGATTGGTTGTTTGCAGTGTCAAAAGTAGTAACGGTTTTTTTCTATCTTTTACTTATTTCCATAAGCAACATTGTGTTTGCACAAACGGCAGACCAATGTGAGGTTGAGCATTGCGTTGCGCAAAAACCGACTGTGGTCTGGTTACGTCCACCCGGGCTCGATATTGAATCTAATGGCGTTACTATCACATCAGGGCCAATGTATGACTTGATGGCATACCTTTCAGGGTTTTTAGACAATTACCATCATCAGTTTGAAACCTACCCGGTTAAACGTGCGTGGTCGCTCATTAAAAACCACCACTCTTCTGAACAGGTTTATTGCTTTTACGGCGCATCGTTTAAGGAAAAGCGAACAGAGTGGGGCTATTTTTCTCAACCTACGTCAACTAATTTACCGCTCATTATTGTTTCAAAGCGAAATTTACAACCTTTTGCAAACAATAACGATGCGCAAATCGCGAAGGGACATTTCACGTCTATTTCGTTACAAAACCTTTTTGCGCATGGTTTTAAAACGGTGTTATACAACGATGTAAATAACGCCTATGCAGATGCAGTGGAGCAGTGGGCGTCGGATAAAAACATCGTTCGCTTAAACAGCTTAGACAAAGATTTAGGCATTCACACCATTGCGCTACTTAAGAACGGACGAATAGACTTTGGTTACGTGGGGCATCGAGAGCTATCGGCATTATCTGAAGAGGAACTCGACTCACTTTATGTGTATCAAGTGAGTGAATTGTCGCAGAAGGTAAGAGGGACAAAGCGCTTACTGTGTTCTAAAAGCGAATTAGGTCAAGCTGTTACAAAAGATCTGAACGGCGCACTAGAGCGCGCTTTTTCAGAGCCTCAATTAAGCCAGACGCTAAGAGAAATTAACTTTTCCTCAGATGCTTACCCTGTTTTGTTAAAGCCACTTTTTGATGAAAGGTGGAAAAC
Source organism: Alteromonas gracilis (assembly GCF_043642145.1). Taxonomy (GTDB): domain Bacteria; phylum Pseudomonadota; class Gammaproteobacteria; order Enterobacterales; family Alteromonadaceae; genus Alteromonas; species Alteromonas gracilis_B. Next base: position 100,583 of record NZ_JBHZRZ010000009.1, on the reverse strand, counting down.
ATATATGTCCAGTAGGAAGCAGGGGTATTACGTTTTACCTTAATCTCGTTTAAATTACTTTTCTTTATTTTTCTTAATCACCAATAATAATGGGCGCGAACTTGTGTGATGCCTATTACGGGGTATTATTAATTTGTCTATAAATAACGAAAATTAGCCAAATTATGAAAACGTTATCCCTGCTTTTAGGCGCTGTTGCTTTTGCGTCGACAACCCTTGCTTTAATAACACCCGCTTTTGCCGCACAAACACTTTACAAACCATTCCCAGCTGATGTCATGCCATCGCTAAGCGACAGTGGGCCGCATGATGTTGGGGTTAGAACAATAGAAGCAGCGTACCCTACTACAGTAAAAGACATTACGGGGAGCGAGGTGAAACGCGCGTTAACCCTAGAGGTGTGGTATCCCGCGGGCAGTGAAACGCAAGCAGCAATTTATAAAAACGAAACTCGAAGTGGTCAGGCGTTTGAAATTCAGTCCGATGCGTATCGCGATGCACCTATTGCACAAGATGACCAAAAATTCCCAGTTGTTATTATATCTCATGGATACACGGGTTACCGTACTTTGATGTATTACCTAGGTGAACACTTAGCGTCTCATGGCTATGTGGTGGCGGCTATCGACCATACAGACTCTACCAATAAAGACGTAAATTTTGCTGAAAACCCATACTCAGGTTTTCCAAGCACGCTGTTAAATCGTTCAAGGGACCAAATACTTACCCTGAAAGCCGTTAGTGAGAATGCTTTTTTTGAAAGTAGGGTAGATGCAACTAATGCCGGTGTCATAGGGTATTCAATGGGAGGCTATGGCGCAGTAAGTACTGTGGGCGGTTGCTACGCCTTTGACGATACAAGTGCAGCAACATTTACCGGAACGCAAGACCCAAAAACAACAGCGCTTGTGAAACAAGTGCTTAATACCTGTGCCGGTGGGAATGAAGATAGTAGTGCAGTATTACCAGCATGGAAAGCCGCGCTAGCGTTAGCGCCTTGGGGTGGTCAGCATCAGTTATTTGATGTTGATTCGCTAAATAACATCAAGGTGCCAGTGCTTTATGTTGCCGGTGATAACGATGATATTTCTGGTTACGACGGCATTAAATGGTTGTTTGAAAATACCGGAAGCAAAGACACGAAACTACTTACTGTTAAAAATGCTCGCCACAACGTGGCACCGCACCCTGCGCCGAAAGAAGCGTACAGCAGTGAGTTCGATTTAGGGAGTTACATAGAGCCTGCGTGGGAAGTACAAAAGCTAAATGCGATAAATGAACACTTTGCGCTGGCGCTAATGAATTGCCATGTGAAAGCGTTGCCAGATTTTTGTAAATACCTGAATGTTCAAGGCACTAGCGCGCAGGTGCCGGTTGACGGTAAAAAGCCAGAACCGTGGAAAGGGTTTGATGATCGGTGGGCTCTGGGATTAGAAATGCAGAGCAAATAAGGGCTGATTACGGGCGCGGCTTCATTTAAGCCGCGCCTTTATATTTTTTGTTACATATTCACGCTGAAATTTGAGTGGTTGTTGAATTTGAGAGACTGTAAAGTCACGTAAATGTTGTTTACTTTGTCAGCAATTGCGCTCAACAATAAACCTTGCTCTTTACCGCTCATCTAAATACAAAAGGACGTGATATGAAAATACGTAAGTTTGCCGCCTCTGCACTGTGTGTATGTTCTTTTTTAACGCCTTTCACAATGGTTAATGCCAATCCCAACTCAAGCAGCTTGAGTGCTGTTCAAACGCAAAGCACTCAAATGGAGGAGCTTAAGCAACACTTCAATAAAGGTGAGTTTTCACACATTGTTGACGTACTTGCACCGCTAGAGAAAAAAACGCCGGGCCAATACAATATGTTTGTTTCAGCGTTAATGAATATAGATTTAGATGACGCTGAAGAAGCTGCTGAAAAATATATCAACGAGCATAGCGACAACTTCAAAGCCTATCACATGCATGCAAGTGTAATGGGCGCACAAGCATCAAGTAGTATTTTTTCTGCGTTAGGTTATGCAAAAAAGGCGAAGAAAAGCTTAGAGAAAGCCGTTGAAATAGCACCTGATAATGTCGAGGTGTATCAGGCACTAATGCAATTTCATATGATGGCACCGTCAATTGCCGGTGGAGACATGGATGAGGCCGCGTTGCTTGCGCAAAAAATTACTGAATTAGATGAAGAAGATGGGCAATTTGCTTTTGCAAAGCTCTATCTAGAAGACGACAAGGAAAAAGAGGCTAAAGCCTTGTTTGCGTCTCTTATTGAAAATGAGAGTACGCAGATTCGTGCACGTATGGAGCTGGGAAGTTTTTATTTGTTTGATGAGCAATATGCAGCGTCGTACGATACCTTGGCACCTCTTGCAGATATCCAGTTAGCGCCGGTACCGAAAACGAACGCTGAAGCGTGGAAAAGCTATCAGGAAAGTAAAAGCACGCTGATGTATGGTACGTATCGGCTAGGCCAGTTGGCGGTTGAAAGTGGCGAATACACCGAAGCGGGCATAAGTGCGCTTGAAGGGTACTTAAAAGAATATGCGACAACTGAGATTGATACTGAAAATTTACCCACGCCTAATTGGGCGCAATTGCGCTTAGCCGAGCTGTTTTTAAATGCCAACAACATTGATGAGGCGCAACGTGTGGTCAATTCATTAACTGATGAAGATGACGAGCGATTTACGAAAGTACTCAAGAAAATCAAAAAGGCATTAAAAAAGCGAGCCGCGGTTTAAGGCCGAAAGGCTCGCTTTATCGTGTATTGGTGCTAGGCGAATTACACGGCTTTAACGGTATAAATTAATGCAGTTTGCGGGAACAATACCGGCAGCTGCATACCGTATTTCATCAATACCTCACCTGAGAATACTTGCCCCTCGGTTTGTTGCAAAATTGATGGGGTGTATTCTTTTAACTTTTCAGGCCAAACACGCTCGATGGTGTACTGTTTATTGGCATCAAGCCCCGCAAAATAGAGGCGGTTGGGAGTGGTGCGCACAGTTTCAGTAACACTGTTGTACGCAAAAATACCTTCTTGCTTGTCTTTAGCAACGTAGCCGAACTTCACATTCTTGCCGTCGTCATCCATACGGAATAAATCACCGCTATGGGTAACATGACGATACTTTTTGTAAAGCGCAATGGCGTTGGTCAGCACGTTTTGCTCGTGTTCTGTAAGTTCACGCGGGTCCATTTCAATTCCCATATGGCCAAACAAGGCAACCGCCGAGCGAATTTCGATAGGAAGATTACGACCAGTTATATGGCAGTCACGAGGGCCTACATGCGCTCCCATCACTTCAGAAGGGAAGAAATAGGAACATCCGCGCTGAATGTACAATCGGTCTAGCGCATCGTTAGAGTCTGAAGTCCAGAAACGGTCGGTATGCGGCAAAATACCCAAATCCACTCGACCGCCGCCCGAACAGCAGCTCTCAATTTCTAAGCCAGGGTGAGCGGCTTTCACGCGATCAATTAAGCGATATAGCGCAGCCATTTGGCCATGCATTGCAGGTTTACCTTGAAGGTTTCCAGGGTGGTTAACATCGCGATTCATGTCCCACTTAATATAGCTAATCTTAGGGTACGCTTTTAGTATGTCTGTAATGACTTTATACAGATATTCCACAACTTCTGGGTTCGTTAAATCCAAAACATACTGGTTTCTAAACGGTACGTGTGGGTTGTTTTCAGTCTGTAGCGCCCATTCTGGATGTGCACGATAAAGATCGCTATCAGGGTTAACCATTTCCGGTTCAAACCAAATGCCGAACTCCATGCCAAGATTTGTCACATGGTCGATGAGCCCATCAAGACCATTGGGGTAAATCGCCTCGTCAACAAACCAGTCGCCTAGCCCGGCTTTGTCATGACGGCGTCCTTTAAACCATCCATCGTCAAGAACAAAACGCTCTATTCCTAATGGTGCCACTTTGTCAGCAAGGGCTTTCAGCGTTTCTTCTTTATGGTCGAAGTAAATGCCTTCCCATGTGTTGTAGTGAACTGGGCGAGGTTTACTTTCAGCGCTATGATTAAGCACGTTTTCACGAATGTAATTGTGGAACTGCTGTGACAGCGAGGAGAAGCCGACTGAGCCGTAACCTACGTAAAGTACCCGCGATGTATAGCTATCGCCCGTTTGAAGTACGACTTCGCCGGGAAACAGTAATTCACCAAATTGCACATAGCTTCTGCCATCTGCCATTAACTCTGCACGCAGCTTATGGTTTGCTGATGCACCTAAATGATAACCGAAGCACTCGCCGTCAAGCTCGCCTGTTCCTTGTGGAAAAGCAATAAGGCCTGGAAAGGTGTCGTGAGAGGTTTTTCCGCGTCGGTTCTCGCGTACATAGCTGCCAAAGAACAAGTCGTGATCTTTGGTTTGAAATTCTGCCGACCAGCGACCTTCAAAGGTTTTAATTTTAGTCACCGTTGTAGGTAGCGGTAAGGTGGCTGCGTTCAAATAGCCCAGATTAAGCGCCGTAGTACCCGTATTTTCAATGCGAGATACATACTTTACCACGCTGGTGTTGGCATCTAATTCGACTGTGGTAATAAGACGCATACCGCGACGGGCGTCTTCCCCGACAAAAGACACAGATTGTGCGCTTTGATTTACTTCAACCAAGGTAAAACCTGCAGACCACTGGTCAGCGTCGCCAGACACTTCTAAACCAGGTTGACCTGTCCAGCCCTCACCATGAGTAGGCACAAGCGTAATTGGCGGCTCGATTACAGGCGCACATTTGGCTTCTTGACGGGTGTTTAATACACTCAGCATTTCTGGCGTTGTACTGTCACTTAATGGCGCACCATAGTAAATGACTTTGGGCATGCGACCCTGACAGTCGAATAGTAGTGTGGCTTTATCGTTCGACAAACGAACGAATGATGTGAGTGACGACATAAGAACCTCGTGTGATATATAGCGTAGTTAACGACGCAATTTATTAAAGTGAAAGCTCGAAAAGTGAAAAAGAGAAGCTTTCGGCCTTGTTATTTATTGCGATGATTCGAGCTTAATGCCAACTTTCATGGCAGGGTCTTCAAAGGTTTGGGTTAGCTGCACTAATCTATTGTATTGTCGAAGAGATAAAAGCATTGCATTGATAGCCATGGAAATACCTTCTTTATGAAATTGAATCACAGTCTCTGGCTTCAGCTGCGCAAATTTATTCTCATCAATAGAATACAAACCGTGTGTGTGTAAGGTTTGGCCCGAGTTTAACGTTATCGAAATAGAAAGTGGTGATAAAAGGTCATGTTGCTTAAGAACGTCAACGAAGGCTTGCGCTTGTTGTTGCCCATTAAGCAGTGTTGCGAGGTTTTCCTGCTGCTGCTTTAGTAGTGAGCTGGGTTGCCCGTCAGAGGAAAACAACGCGGTGCTATTGTTGGTGTCCTGTGTGACTCTTTTGCACGATTCATCAATCAAAACCTTCACTTTGTGTTCATCAATAGCATAATTGAACGGGTGACATTGGATACTCAAAGGCACGGCATGTCCTAGCCATTTTTGACCACTGCAAAATACATTGCCAAAGCCTTCAAACCCTAGGCAGCAAGCCAGCGTTAAGGGGCTCCCTTGTTCTGTATCAATTATAACCAGGGGCATACAACCACTTAGCGTAGCAATCTCATTAAAGCCGACGTTAACGAAATTGAAAGCCTCTGCATGGGAAAATGCATCATCGTGAATGAGTCTGACGTCTTTGTGTTTAATAGGGTCAAGAGGAACAAAGTGAGGTTTAGGCATAAATCATTTACTCGATTAAGAAAAGCTTTCAATTAACCCTCTATGTGAGGGTAAACGCGTTTGTAACTGCTTAACGAGTGCTTGGTTTAAAGAAAACTGTTTGTCTGCGAATTCACGGTCTTTTAGCATTCTTTCATTGGCACTGGCTGCAACCCCGTCAGCTGTCTTGTCTAACATACCATAAAGGATATAGCGGTAGCTTTGTGCACTAAAGATATCGCTCGTTTGGGTAAAGTCGCTTTCCAACACTGGCCGTAAACGCCACTCTTTCAATAAATTTTCTAGTTTGTCTGGTATGGTGCTTGTTTGGCGGTTGTCGCTCCAAAAAGCCGTATTGTTGTTGCTTAATACATAGTGGAGTTTAAGAAAGTCGATAGCGCTTTCCCACATGCCGCGCACTTGCTTATTGAAGCGACGCTCGACTAGTTTCATTACGCTTGTGTCTGAAGGTAATTGTTCTGAAAGTAACTGAGCGCTTTGTTCGATGAGCATTAATGAAGATGCTTCTAATGGCTCAAGAAACCCACTGGATAGGCCAATGGCCACGCAATTTTTATCCCAAAACTTTTTCCTGTAACCCGTCTTAAAGCGTATTTCCTTGAAGTCAGATGTATCTAAAGCATTATTTGTATATTGGTTCAGATAGTTAGCAAGAGTGTTGCTCGCTGATTCAGTACTCTGGTGTTGACTGCTGTAAACGTAGCCCGTGCCTCTGCGTGCTTGTAGTTCAATGTCCCATATCCACCCCGCTTCTTGAGCTGTGGATTTTGTATAGCAAGCAATGGGCTTAGTACTGTCCTCATAAGGTAATTGACAAACTAACGCCCTATCGGCAAAAAGATATTGAGATGCATCAGTGAGCTCAATATTAAGCGCTTTTTCTATTAACAAAGCGCTGAAGCCTGAACAGTCTACGTATAAATCTGCGCATAACTCTCCGTTTTCACGGGTTTGTAAGCTACTAATACCTTCCACATTTTGGTTAACAGATATCACATCATCAACAATGTGTTTCACACCTAACTTTTCAGTGCAGTGGGAACGTAATAAATCGATAAATTGCCCTGCATCTAAATGATAACCGTAGTTCGCTACGAATGATTTACCTGCTTGAGCTGAAATCTTCGGAGCAAGCCCTGCATCACAAATAGCTGGTTGAAAGCAAACATCGCTGGCGTATTGCCCACGTCTTTCGCAATCAGACAACCAGTAAGGACTTACGTCTAAGCTAGCTGAACCCTGCGGGGCGCTGAACGGATGATAGTAAGTATTCCCTACATTGTTGGTATGCCAATTAACAAATTTGCTTGCTTGTTTGAATGTTGCACTGGCTTGTTTAACAAGATCGGTTTCAGACAGGCCAATTTTAGCTAGTGTTCGGCGCATTGTTGGCCAAGTACCTTCGCCAACGCCGATAGGATGAACCGTGCTTGATTCTACAACTGTAACCGATAGCGCGTTGCCTTCAGCGTCAGGTTTACAATGAGTTGCAGCAAGAAGGCCTGCGGTAAGCCAACCTGCTGTCCCACCACCAACCACTATAATTCGATTAATTTGAGTCATAGATTGTTTAAAAGCCCTTAAATACTTACTTTTTCATCGTCGATGAGTCGACCGCGCCATTGCGCTTTTTGTTTGAATACAACCCTGTTCAATGACAGTGCAAGTGCAATACAACAAATTAGCGTCACTAACATCAAATGAATATAGTGCAATCCAAACGGCGCATGAACAAAGCTAAAGTATGCGTATAGTGCTACGCCAAACACAACGGCTGCAATGCCCGCATTTGCATTAACATTGTTAAATAACAAGCCAACGATAAAAATGGAAAGTATAGGCATGCTCAGCAGCCCAAATAACTGTTGTAGTAAATTAATGATACTTTCAGCTTGAGCATAAATAGGCACCATTAACAACGAAACAATGGTCAGTGCTGCGGTTACCACACCGCTTAAGCGGGCAACATTGGGTTTTCTCTCAAAGTAAGCTTCATGAATGTCACATACATAAAGGGCTGTAGCAGAGTTTAGATTACTGTTGTAAGTAGTAAGCACCGCCGCTGCAAGTGCCGCAGCGAATACCCCAGATAGCCAATTTGGCAGCACGTCGCCAACTAAAGTGCCATAAGCGGCATCATTTATGTCACCGTATAGCTTGAAGGAAATTATACCTGGCACCACTATGATGGTGGGCACAACAATGAAGCGTATTATGGCTGCCGCATAAACGCCTTTTTGAGCTTCTTTAAGGTTTGGCGCTGCCATTGCACGCTGCGTAATAACCTGGTTGGTGCTCCAATAAAAGGTTTGTATAAAAATCATACCCGTAAGTAAGGTGTGCCATGGAAGCGGAGAGTCACTGTCGCCAATTAGCGTAAGACGCTCTGAAGGAATGCCTGAAAAATCAAAGTCGATGGCAAAGAGTGCCAAGATAACAACGACTATTGCCATGACAAGCAAGAGTACACCAGAATATGTGTCTGACACTGCCACAGCACGTAAGCCGCCAAAAATAGCATAAAATGCACCTATCAGGGCAAATGCGGTTGCGACATACATTAAAGGGACGTCAACGTTAAACATGTTGATCATGAACAGCGAACCCGAATAAATCACAGCGGGCATAAAGATAAGACTACTGCCTAAGAAAAATAGCAGGCCTATTAATGCGCGAATATGCTTGTTGTTGTATCGCATCTCGAGCAATTCTGTGGTGGTGGTGCATTGATAATGATAGTAAACAGGAAGAAATACTCTTGCTAAAATTATTAGGCCAGCAACAGCAGCAAACTCCCACCAGGCCAGCAAAGCCATTTGGTTTCCATTCATACCTACCAGTTGGTCGGTACTAAGATTTGTTAGGGTAATAGAGCCTGCGACGAAGATCCACGTAAGTCCACCGCCAGCTAAGAAATACTCTTTGTTTTCGTTAGCTTGACTATGACCATGCCCCCGGCATTTTAAGTAGGTAAGTAATCCAATGAGAGCGGTAATGAAAATAAAGACGACAAGTTGGGTTAAGCTGCCTGACACGAACAACTCCTCAGCAAAAAAAGACAAAAGGGGGCAAGACTGCCCCCTTGGTACACTAGTTGTTTTTAGAAGCTAGCACGAACACCTACTGCGTAGCGCGCGCCATCAGCAACTTGTTGAACAAATTGATCTGTGAAACGACCGCGACGAGTAAGTTCTTCGTCAGTGATGTTTATACCTTCGAAGAACACAGTAAAGGTTTCGTTAATGTCGTAGCTTACACTCATATCCACCTGAGTATAAGTTTCAGTAAAGCGAGGTTCTGTTCCGCCCAAAGAGCTCACAGCTTCTTGCATAAACGTTTCACGATTATTTAACGCAACACGTGCTTGGAAAGCGTCTTTCTCGTAGAACAGTGTGATGTTCTGAGAATCACCTAACCCTGGAAGACTAAACTCTGCATCTGAATTCACAATAGTCGCGTTTGCTTGAATACCAAAACCGCTTTCAAGAGTGTGTAACCAGGCAAGTTCCAAACCTTCAACTTCCAGAGTTTCACCATTTCTTGGACGTAGTACGCTGAAAACATACTCGCCACTTTCTAGGAAGAGCGACTCGTCTTCAACGTCACCAGCAATAAAGTCTTCAACTTCTTTATTAAATGCAGCGGCAGAGAAATAGCTGGTGTCGTCATAGTACCACTCAAGTGAAACGTCCCAGCTTGTTGCGCTGTATGGTTTAAGCGCGGTGTTACCCGCTTGAGCTTGTAGGTTACCCGGGCGCGAAACCGTAACATTAAACACTGGAACTAAGTCATCCATCATTGGACGAGTTAACGTTTCTGAGTACGCATATCGTAGATATAGGTCGTCAGTCAGCTGAAGTTTAACATTTACATTCGGCAGTAAAGACGAGTAACTGTTTTTCTCATTAACCGGCGTTCCAAAGTCTGTTTCAAAGACGATATTAAGATCTGACGGGTCATTTGGAATAGGTTCAAGATCTCGGACGATTTGGCTTGTTCCATCAACTGACGTATCGGTTTCGCTAAAGCGGAAGCCGAAGTTAATGTCTAACGGCATGTCAGAGATTTCAGTTGAGAAGTAGAACTGTGCATAGGCACTGAGCACTTCTTCGCTGACTACAAATGAATCGTTACTTGGCTGAGGATTGGCAATGTTGGTTGCGTCAATCGTTGCTCGAACTTCATCAAATGGTAACCCCGTCGCATCTGAAATTTGCTGTACTGCAGCGTCTGAGGTGGCGTAATTGAAGAATGCTTCTGGGTCGTACGTCAGCCACTGATTGGGAACACCGCCAAAATAATTATTTGCAGTAAACACCGAAAGAAGTTCATCTGGAAGGTCGAAATTATAGCCACAATAAACGTTACACGCAGATGCAAATAAGCGCGTGTTGGTTTTTTCACGGTCTTGGTAATAAAGGCCAAAATCTACTTTGTAAAATGCGTTGTCCGAATCCGGTAACCATGTGAAATCAGTTCTGAATTCGCTAATCGTATCTTCGGTATCGAAACCATTTCTTTCGTTGTAATGCATTCTGCCTAACGAAGGAGTTTGAAGAGCAGAGTCGCCGCCCGCAACCGATAGAGTGGGGGTTGAACCAGAGTAGTCAACACTGTATTCGTTGTTGTAGCCCACAACGGTGAAGAAGTTGTCACCGCCGCTGGAGTCTTCAGCAGTTGAAGTTGAAAGATCAATGCTGGCTATCAAAGTGTCGTTGATCTGCCAATCTAAATTAGCGCCGAACGCTTGAATCTCAACGTCACGACCATAGCGGCGTCGAATAAAGTCAGTCGCACCACCTACACCATCAACTACGGTGCTAGTTACACCTGAAAGGCTACCGTTGTCGGTGAAAGACATATTGTCGAGGTTACTATCAGAGAACCAGTGGCCAACACTGTGTGCATCTGAATCGACTTCGAATTTTGAGTAAAGGCCGTCTAGAGTAAGGGTCATATCATCGTTGGGCGCGTACTGAACAACGAGCGTACCCGACGTTCTTTCACGGTCCACAAGGTCGACAATCTGGTCGAAGTTTTGAGGAATATAAACGCCATTGTATTGTGCGCTGTCAGCATAAGCAGGGTTGTCCAGCTCTGAACGATCTGTAATGCTTACGCCAGGGCGCCAGTAACGAGTTTCTAGAATATTTGTTTGTAGTTCACGCTGCTGGAATGACGCAGCTGCTAATACTCCAAGTTTGCCGTCTGCAAATGTATTGGTAACAAGGCCTGACATTTGAGGAGATGTTTCCTCAGAAATGTCTTCATACATTCCTTTTACACTTGCTACAGCTTTAAACCCATCAAAAGCAAATGGGCGTGCGGTTGTAATTTCAACGGTTGAGCCGATACCGCCCTCTTGCATTGAAGCAAGCGGACTCTTGTAAACTTTTGCACCACTTATCAATTCAGCTGGAAGGGTGTCGAAGCTGAAAGCACGCCCTTGGTTTTCAGTCGCAATCTGACGACCATTAACAAGCACGGTGTTAAAATCTGGGCCAAAGCCACGCACAGTAATAAATTGACCTTCACCACCAGAACGGTCAATCGCGACACCTGTGATTCTTTGCAATGACTCTGCAACGTTTTGGTCTGGAAACTTACCTAGGTCTTCAGCAGTAATACCATCATAAACGACATCTGATGCTTTCTTGTCTAGCATTGATGCTTTAAGTGAACTGGTAAAACCTTTAACTTCGATAACTTCTACTTGTTGGTCGTTAGCAGTATTATCTTCTTGTGCCAATAAAATCGGTGAGTGTAGGGCAGAGGCGATAGCAACACCTAAAAGTGAGCGTCTTGCGATAGGGCCTATCTGTGATGTGTTAATTTTATGTGTCACTGTGTTTTCTCCGTGAGTAGGCTACGTTTTAACGTACTTTGCGTTTAAATTACGTTTTTAGTGTGTGCGGATCAAGCGTATTAACATTACCTTTACACATTTAACGTTATATTTTCGTGATTATTATTTGTAACTTTTTGAAAAATATAATGTTTCTTTTTCAAGGTAAAAGGTGAAACGTTTACCTTGAATTCAATACTAGCACAAAATGACAATGTAATTACAATGTTATAAAAAATTTTTTTGTATAAAAAAAGTGCGGGTAATTGCCGCACTTTTATTAACAATCGGAAAAATATGGAGAAATTAGGAGCAGCGGATACGGTCAACAGCGGCTTTCCAGCCGTCATACGCTTGGTCGCGCTCTTGTTTTGACAACCTAGGAGTGAAAACGCTATCACTTTCCCAGCAGTGAGTTAAGTCGTCTATAGACTTGAAGATTTTAGCCTGTAAGCCTGCAAGAAAAGCAGCGCCTAATGCTGTAGTTTCAGTGATTTCTGGGCGTTCAACTTCGGCTCCTAAAATGTCCGATAAAAAGCCCATTACCCAATCGTTTCTAGACATACCTCCATCTACGCGAATAGTGGTAGGGCGGGCGCCATCGCTTTCCATAGCTTTTTGTAAGTCTTTGGTTTGGTAGCAAACAGATTGCAATCCAGCGGCAACAATTTCGCTAATACCTGTATCGCGGGTAAGGCCCAAAATAGCACCGCGAGCGTCTGGATCCCAATAAGGAGCGCCTAACCCGGTAAAAGCTGGCACTAAAAAGACGCCGTTATCTTGTCTTGCGCGCTGCGCTAGCGCCTCAGATTCCGCCGCATCATCAATAAGTTTTAAACCGTCACGAAGCCATTGCACGGTTGCGCCAGCCATGAAAATACTGCCCTCAAGCGCGTAGGTCGTTTTTCCACTAAGGCGATAACCTACCGTTGTGAGTAATCGGTTTTTCGACTGTAAAGGCTCGTCACCGGTGTTCAGAATCATGAAGCACCCAGTGCCATAGGTACTTTTCGCCATGCCTTTTTCGAAACATGCTTGCCCGACAAGTGCAGCTTGTTGGTCGCCAGCTACACCTTGTATAGGAATCGCCTTGCCAATAATGTCTTCTTTTATTACACCAAAATCATCGGCACAATCCATTACTTCAGGAAGCATAGATTGCGGAATGTTGAACTTTCTAAGCAGGGTTTCGTCCCAGCATTGATTATTGATATCAAAAAGCATGGTACGCGACGCATTTGTTGCATCTGTTTTATGCGACTCGCCGCCAGTTAAGCGCCATATTAAAAAGGTATCTACGGTTCCAAACAGTAACTCGCCGTTTTCGGCCTGTTGTCTGGCGCCATCAACATTATCGAGTATCCATGCCACTTTCGTGGCGGAAAAGTAAGGGTCTAATAAAAGCCCTGTCGACTCTGTAATATGCGACACCAACTCTTCATCTTCACTGAGCTCGCGGCACAGTTGAGCGGTTCGCCGGTCTTGCCAGACAATTGCAGGATAAACTGGTTTCCCTGTGCTTTTGTTCCATACCAGTGTGGTTTCACGCTGGTTGGTAATGCCTACTGCTGCTATATCTGAAGGAGCCAGCGCACATTTATTGAAAACTTCTTTCAGAGTAGAGACAACGCTTTCCCAAATTTCCTCAGGATCGTGTTCAACCCAACCATCTTTTGGATATTTTTGCGAAAATTCCTGTTGTGCAATGGCTTCAATGCTGCCTTTTGGCGAGAAGATAATGCTGCGCGAGCTTGTTGTGCCTTGGTCAATGGCTAGAATATGTTGTCCCATAAGGTCACTCCTGAAGATAGATTTCATAGAGTTTGCATCATTTACACGTGATTAACAATGCTATATTTTCGCAAACGAACATTGCTGTTTCGTTTTATCATAGGAACTTAATAACTAAGCACGTATAATCGGTTGTGATTCAAAATGACTAGGACATGCGATGAACCAAACACAAAGGCACGAAAAAATTGTTGGGCTGATAAAGCAACATGGTTTTATGTCTATTGATGATTTGGTTAAAGCCTGCGCAGTAACGCCTCAAACTATTCGCCGAGACCTTAACCAACTAGCTGAAAATGGTGTGGTTAGCCGCTATCACGGTGGCGCTGGACTAAACAGAAGTTGGGAAAACACGCCTTATCAAGAACGCAAAACGCAAAATAGTGAAGTGAAAGAAAAAATAGCCGACGCTGTGGCAGCTATGATCCCCGATGGCGCATCGCTGTTTATCAATATTGGTACTACTACTGAGCTTATTGCAACAAAACTGCTGAATCATAAAAACTTACACGTAGTTACTAACAACATCCATGTAGCAACTATTTTGTCAGCAAAAGAAGACTTCTCTGTCATTATCGCAGCAGGTGAAGTGCGTTATCGCGATGGCGGTATAATTGGTGAAGCAACGTGTGACTTCATCAGTCAGTTTCGCATGGATTACGGCATTATTGGTATTAGTGGAATATCCGCAGATGGCGCATTACTCGATTTTGATTTTAGAGAAGTAAAGGTTTCGCAAGCCATATTAGAGCATACCCAGCATGTCATACTTGCTGCTGACTACAGTAAGTTTGAACGCCGAGCAATGGTAGAACAAGGGCACATATCTCAAGTAGATTGCTTAGTTTGTGATAAAGCGCCCCCTCCAGGCATAAGTAAGATAATCAAAGAAAATAATATTACGTTTGTTAAAGCGTGATCATGTTGATGTCACAAAACTAAGGCAGTTTATCTCGATAGGCGGGAATAAATTGCTATTTTCACCTTCAATTTAAGACTTTATTTGCCTTACCTCTAAGCAGTTTTTTCACGCAGCCTAACACTAAAACCACTGTGTTTGTGGTTTCCTTAACGTTCCTTAATGTTCGACTATGTTCGTTTTGTGTTGACACGTTTTCTTTTTGGTTGTCAAATAGACAGCTATATGAAGAGGTTTGTATGAGTACCACTAGGGGCAGTTTATGAGTCACAGCAATCAATCTGATAAGCCAGTTGACGTTTTGGTCGTCGGTGGCGGTGTTAATGGCGTAGGCGTAGCACTAGATGCCGCAGGACGTGGACTTTCAGTAGCGCTGTGCGAAAAAGGTGATCTGGCTGGTGCAACGTCTTCTTCTAGCAGTAAATTAATTCACGGTGGCCTAAGATACTTAGAGCATTATGAATTTCGTTTAGTAAAAGAAGCGCTGGCAGAGCGTGAAGTTTTATTGAAAAAAGCACCACATATCATGTGGCCATTGCGGTTTCGCTTGCCGCACCAAAAGCACTTACGCCCTGCGTGGATGATTCGAATTGGTCTTTTTTTGTACGACTCATTAGCAAAGCGAAACATGCTGCCCCGTTCGCGTAAGCTTGCAACTACAAGCGAAAGCCCTCTTGTTAACGACATAACAACCTGCTTCGAGTATTCCGACGGGTGGGTAGATGATGCTCGTCTTGTTGTATTGAATGCGCTGGCGGCAAAAGATCAGGGAGCTGAAATATACACGCGTACAGAGTGCGTGAAAGCAGAGAAGCAAGACAAACTATGGAACGTTGAGCTTAAAACGTATCAAGGGAAAACGTTTACAATAAAAGCAAGGTCTATTGTTAATGCAGCAGGGCCGTGGGCGGTATCGTTTTTAGATCGCTTGGTAAACGTTAATAATCCGAATGCCATGCGTATGGTGAAAGGAAGCCACTTTATAGTGCCTAAACTGTACGATACAGAAGAAGCCTACATACTTCAAAATAAAGATGGGCGTATCGTGTTTGTGATCCCTTATGAAGGTGAGTTTTCATTGGTTGGTACTACCGACGAAGACTTTAAAGGCAATCCGTCAGATGCAGCCATTTCAAATGAAGAAACAGCGTACCTTATAGATGTTGTAAATACCTACTTTAAGTCGAAGATTACCAAAGACGACATTGTTCATTCGTACAGCGGGGTGCGGCCACTTTTGGAAGAGAAAAATGCATCTGCACAAGAGCTAACTCGCGACTATAAAGTAGAGCTTAAAGGCGAAGCGGGCACGCCAGTGCTGCTTAATATTTTTGGTGGAAAAATCACGACCTATAGAAAGCTTGCAGAGCACGCTGTGGATAAGTTAGTTACTCGTTTTCCTAAAGCCAAGAAAGCGTGGACTAAAGAAGTGCCGCTGCCCGGTGGTGCGTTTGAAGATCAAGCCTCGCTTGTCAGTCAGTTGACGCAAGAATATCCGTGGTTAGACAAAGGCATTGCTGAACGTTATGCAAGACAATACGGTTTGCTCTGCCAAAAGTTTCTTAAAGAAAAGACTTCGATAAAATCAATGGGCGTAGATTTTGGCTCGGGAATGTATCAAGCAGAAGTCGACTACTTAATTGACTTTGAATGGGCATGCACAATAGAGGATGTGATTTGGCGTAGGACCAAACATGGCTTACGTTTAGACCATGCACAAAAAGACACCTTAGAGCAGTACATAGCTCAAAAATGTCAGAATATAGTAGGGCTCAGTGAAGCGGCTAACGTCACTCAGGAAAGTGCATAAAAACATCTATTCAAATATGAAAAAAGCGCGGCATGTCGTGCAGTCAGTACAATAGTGTTGTGTAGCTTGTATGCGAACATCAGTTTTAAGTTAAACGTGCAATATTGATAAATACAGGGACGTTATGCAAAAGAACCCAATTAGAGAGGTGGTTTTCATTCGACACGGAAAACCACTTTCAGCCCACAACGAGAAAATAAACGCGACGCAATATGCGAAATGGGTGCACAAGTACGACAAATCTGTTCTAGACCCCGCTAGCCATCCAAAGTATAAAACGCACCTTGACGATAGCTACATTGTGGTAAGCCCGCTCTTAAGAGCACGGTTATCGGCTGCTCATTACGGTGCTAAGCAAATCGATGAAGAAATTTCTTATCTTAAAGAAATGGACATTCCCTACTACAAATTGCCGTTTACGTTGCGCGCATGGCACTGGGTTTTACTTAGTCGAGCCCTGTGGTTTTTAGGCAAAAAAGGACGATTTGAAAGTTTTAAATATGCTAAACACAGAGTAGAGAAGCTGCGAGAGCGTATTGAAGACTTGAGTGAAACCAATAAGAGAATAGTGCTGTTCGGGCACGGTATGACTAATTACTTTACAAGTAAGTCTCTTAGGAATAATGGATGGCGACTCGTTCAAAAAGATGGCGATTTTTGGGGGGTGACTGTATTGCAGAAAGTTGAATGAACGCCCCCAACATTGCCGTTTCTAGCACGTACAAAGTGAGTTTTATTTACACGTCACTTCATTTTTTTTTCAAAATGTCGATAAAATAGTGCACTGCCACTTAAGCGCAACGCTCTGCTTAAACAAAGGCGGGGGGAAAATAATAATGAAAAAAATAAATGAAAATACGTCTACAAGCGCAAATGTTCTAAAAGCGGCTATTGCTGCGGTGTTTGCAGTGGTATTGGGAATTGCAATTAACTTTCTCCATACCGACGAGAAAGATACTACCACTTCTGCGTTTACTGCTAATCTCGAAACGTTTAAGGGGCACGTGACTTCATCACATTGGCAGTGGCGTGTGCGACAACCTACCACCATGATCATGCTCATCCACTACGATAAAACGGGTAAGGAAACAAATAGAACACCCGTTCGTATGAATCACAATGGGTGGCCTACGGCTGACCTTTCTAACGAGGGGTGCGAAAAAATATGGACTTCTTTGGTTGGCGGACCTCTGCGTGTAGACGGGTTTAAAGTTCACGCAAACTATTACGCTGAACTTGACGATGATGAAGATAACTACTGGTGTCGCTATGGTCTAAGTAGGGGCGCATATTTTGATTATTTCCCTGCTAGCGGCTTTGTCACCAATTTGAGCGATTAATCGCACCACTACAATGCTAATAATCTATATGAATCGATGCTAACCGAGGTATGAGTTCTATTTAGATAATTAGTCTACTTTTTAGTCGCTGCCATTTTAACTTGTGTCACCTTAAGTTATTGTCATTACAAGGACAATACTCGTCTCCAAGAAAAGTAGATATATGCTATCGGGCTTGCACTTGCCACAGAAAAATAAAACCCGCCTTAGTGTAGGTGGAGCGTCGTGCGCTGCAGGTAGCATGTCCAAGCCTCTCATTGCGCCTCAAGATGAGAAAAACAACGTGTGCTCATTCAGCATAAAAATAGAGCTCTGTCCCAGTTTTTTCCGTGACTTATCTCACCTTCTTATCGGGTCGAACAGTGGCAAGCACTAAAACGGGGTTACTCAGCATTATCTTAATTGGCGTGCTGCTTACGGTAGCAGGCGCTACTTATGTATATCACGCGACATCTATTTTCGATGAAGTGGAAAAAGTGAATAAAGAAGATGCTGTTACTCAGTTTCGACGCGTGGTAATGCTGGCAAGGGCACAATGGATTAAAACCAAAAAACAAACGGTACTTCTTTACGAAACTGAGTTCGATGCAACAGGCAGGCTTAAGCAGCAAAAAGACGTCGCTGCAGAACTTTATATGAATTCGAAAGGATGGCCAGAAGGGCTGGTTAGAGGGCAAGGGAACGGCTGTGAATATTTACTCACGCTGGCAACGTTAAGAGAATTTGATGCCTTCTCAGTAGTTACCGTTAGCAACTATTATGCAAATGGCTACTTACAGTGCGCATTTTTTATTGAGAATCAAATGTGGTTCGAATATAACGCCGGCAGCGGTGTTGTTAGGCAAAAAATTGGTTAAATTATCGGTGTTTAGAGCGAAAGCGACGGCATTATTTACAAGCGTAGGCCGGCAGATAATGAGTAATTCGCATACACACAGTGAACCTTCCGATGTTGTCAGGGTCACTATGTGGTCTAATTTTGAAATTCTCGCAAATTGCGTGTGTGGTAAACGCTTTGGGTAAGCGCATTAGCTGTTAAGGTCGACAGGACTTAGAGAAAGAGCACATATTTAGTCGTTAAATCACAGCATTACTTGCCCAAAATTGCCCCCATTGTTAAAGTGTGCGAATAAATATCGACTTCACGTTAAAGCGTCGCCATCTCACCTTTGCAAACACGCGTTAACATAGAAACAGGAATACACTCTTCATGTTTAAAAAGCTTCGAGGCATGTTCTCTAACGATCTGTCCATCGACCTCGGAACAGCTAACACGCTGATTTACGTAAAAGATCAGGGCATTGTGCTAAACGAGCCTTCAGTAGTAGCTATTCGTCAAGAGCGCGCAGCAGGACCAAAAAGTGTTGCAGCAGTGGGTGCAGAGGCGAAGCGAATGCTTGGCCGTACACCGGGTAACATTCGTGCAATTCGCCCAATGAAAGACGGTGTAATAGCCGACTTCTACGTGACTGAAAAAATGCTCCAGCACTTTATTAAGCAGGTGCACGACAATAACTTTTTGCGTCCTAGCCCACGTGTTTTGGTGTGTGTGCCTTGCGGTTCAACACAAGTTGAACGTCGCGCTATTAAAGAATCGGCACTTGGTGCTGGCGCTCGCGAAGTTTACTTAATTGACGAACCAATGGCTGCGGCAATCGGTGCAGGTCTTCCGGTTTCTGAAGCAACAGGTTCAATGGTGGTTGATATCGGTGGTGGTACCACGGAAGTGGCTATTATCTCACTGAACGGTGTGGTGTATTCATCTTCTGTTCGTATCGGTGGTGATAAGTTCGATGAAGCTATCATTAACTATATTCGTCGTAACTTTGGTTCACTTATTGGTGAAGCAACCGCTGAACGCATTAAGCATGAAATTGGTGCGGCATACCCAGGCGAAGAAGTACGTGAAATAGAAGTTCGCGGACGTAACCTTGCAGAAGGTGTACCTCGCGGGTTTACGCTGAATTCAAACGAAATTCTTGAAGCGCTTCAAGAGCCGCTAACTGGCATTGTTTCTGCGGTTATGGTTGCGCTAGAGCAGTCACCACCAGAGCTAGCGTCTGATATTTCAGAACGCGGAATGGTACTCACTGGCGGTGGTGCACTACTTAAAGACTTAGATAGATTGCTAATGGAAGAAACGGGCATTCCGGTGGTTATTGCCGATGATCCGCTTACTTGTGTAGCACGCGGCGGTGGTAAGGCATTCGACATGATTGACCTTCACGGTGGCGACCTGTTTAGCTACGAATAAACAGGAAAGGCAACCGTAAGGTTGCCTTATTTGTATCATGGATACTATTTTTACCCGCGGCCCCTCGTTAAATAACAGGCTTACACTGGCGCTTGTGCTGTCGGTGATTCTGATATTTGTCGATCACAAGCTTGATGGCTTTAAATCTACGCGGGTATACCTCAACTCGTTCATGAGCCCCTTGCAATACATTGCAAATCTTCCCGGTTTAATGCTGAGCGAAAGTGCCCAGCGCCTCACATCGCAAGAACAGCTCCTTGCCGAGAACCAAAAGCTTAATAATCAGCTGTTACTGATGAGCGAAAAAGTTCAGCAGTTCGACGTTATCGCAAAAGAAAATGCGCAGTTACGTGAATTATTGCAGGCACCTATCCGAGTTTCCTCGCGAAAAATGGTGGCAGAGCTGATGGCGGTGGATAAAAACCCTTATAGTCAGCAAGTGGTGATTAACAAGGGCGCGATAGATGGTGTGTATCTTTCGCAGCCCGTTATTGATGACAAGGGTATTGTGGGGCAAGTGACTGAAGTGGGGTCTACTAACAGTCGCGTACTTTTAATTGCCGATGTGACTCACGCCATACCTGTTCGCTCACTTCGCAACGACATTCGTTTTATCGCAACCGGAAGTGGCGCACTGAACGAGCTTTATCTAGAGCATGTACCACACAGTGTCGATATTAAAGAAGGGGATACGCTTATCTCGTCTGGGCTAGGTAAAATATTTCCTGAAGGCTACCCTGTTGCTAAGGTTACTAACGTAGTACGCGATGAAAGCCGCCCTTTTGCTCGCGTTATCGTAACGCCTGTAGCAAGCTTAGACAGATTAAGACACCTTCTGCTTCTTTGGGACACCACCCAAGGCGATTTAGACGCCGATGGTGAATCTAGAGAGCAAGCTGTAAACGAGGATGAATCGACGAATGCGTAAACGTAACCTCGTTATTTGGATAAGCCTTTTGGTAGCACTAGTGCTGCAAATAGTGCCTTTGCCTTCTCAGGTTGATGTGTATCGTCCAGACTGGGTGTTAGTGGTGTTGGCGTATTGGAGCATGGCGCTGCCACACAGAGTGAACGTAGGAGTCGCTTTTTTAACAGGCGTAGCCATGGATGTTCTGGTTGGCACAACATTGGGCATACACAGTTTGGGCTTTAGTATTTGCGTATATGTTCTCGCAGCAAACTATCAAAGGTTACGCAACTACTCAGTTTGGCAGCAAGCGATAATCATTGGCCTTTTATCATCGCTATATCATTTATTGACGTTTTGGGTTCAGCACCTACTTACAGACATTTATTTCCAATTCGATTATTTGTGGCCTGTCATGACCTCTATGGTGTTGTGGCCTTGGGTGTTTTGGTTACTTAGACGCACCCGTAGACAACTTTCAATATCGTAATTCAAACGCGTTTTCGATTAAATCAAAGGTAAGCTCATGACAAAATCGGTAGTGTTAGCGTCGGCATCTCCTAGGCGCACAGCGTTGCTCAATCAAATGAACATAGCGCACACCATACAACCTGCCGATATCGATGAGTCACCTCGTGAAAACGAAACGCCAATGGCTCTTGTGTCTAGACTTGCTGGTGAAAAAGCCCTAGCGGTTAAAGCACAGTTAGAGTCTGAGCAGGTAATGACGGGCGACACGGTTATTCTGGCAAGCGACACCCTTATTGCTTTCAACGGGCAAAGCGTTGGCAAACCGCAAGACAAAGCAGACTCGAAGCGCATATTGAAGATGCTATCTGGAAAAACTCACCAAGTGTTAACGTCTATCTGTGCGCTAAGTGAAACACAGCAACAAACCCAAGTAATTACTACCTCTGTGACATTTGCAACATTGACGGATGCGCAAATTGACGCATACTGGGAAACAGGAGAACCTGCCGATAAAGCAGGAAGTTACGCTATTCAGGGGATTGGCGGTGAGTTCGTAGTATCAATTAACGGTAGTGCAAGCGCTGTAATCGGTCTTCCGCTTTATGAAACCCGCCAATTACTAAATGCATTTGGACTGAATGAATTTGGAGTAGTCTCGTGAGTGCTGAACTGCTTATTAATGTTACCCCATCAGAGTCGCGCGTTGCGCTTATTGAAAACGGAATACTGCAAGAAATTCACGTAGAACGTCATACAAAACGTGGCCTAGTGGGAAATATCTATCGCGGTAAAGTAAGCCGTGTACTTCCCGGAATGCAGGCGGCGTTTGTAGATATTGGACTTGAAAAAGCCGCTTTCCTACACGCGTCAGATATTGTGATCCATAATGAAATTGCAGAAGACGTGTCTGCAAGTCATATTCAAAAGCAAGACATTCGCGAATTAGTGCGAGACGGCCAAGATATTGTGGTGCAGGTGGTGAAAGATCCTATCGGCACTAAAGGCGCACGACTCACCACAGACATTACGATACCAAGTCGGTATTTAGTGTTTATGCCTTCAGTGACCCACGTTGGTGTGTCGCAGCGCATAGAAGAAGAAACCGAAAGAGAGCGCTTAAAGTCACTGGTTCAAGAATTCTGTGATGAAAACGGCGGTTTCATATTAAGAACCGCTGCAGAAGGCGTAGGCAAAAACGAATTGCAGTCAGATGCCGCGTTTTTGCGTCGATTGTGGGATAAAATTCAATCTCGCATGAAAAAGCGCAAATCAAATGTGCTTTATGAAGATTTACCGCTTGCAAGGCGCGTGCTGCGCGATTTTGTGGGCACTGAGCTCGATAGAATTCGCATCGACTCGAAGTTGTCATTTCAAGAGCTTCACCAGTTTACCAAAGAGTACGTGCCTGAAATGAATGGCAAGCTTGAGTACTACACAGGTGATAGACCAATATTCGACTTGTACGACGTTGAAAACGAGGCGCAGCGTGCGCTAGAGCGTCGCGTCGATTTGAAATCAGGCGGCTATTTGATCATAGATCAAACTGAAGCCATGACGACGATTGATATCAATACGGGGGCATTCGTTGGCCATCGTAATTTAGAAGAAACTATTTTCAACACTAATACTGAGGCGACACAGGCGATTGCTCGTCAGCTTAGGCTGCGCAATTTAGGCGGTATGATCCTTATCGACTTTATCGATATGATTGAACCAGACCACAAACGCCGTGTCTTACACTCATTGGAAGTGGCGACTAACAAGGACAGAGCCAAAATTAATATTCATGGGTTTACTGCGTTGGGGCTAATTGAAATGACCCGTAAACGCACCCGTGAAAGCATTGAGCATATATTGTGCGGTGAATGCCCGGTGTGTAAAGGCCGGGGCACAGTAAAAACAATTGAAACCATTTGTTTTGAAATAATGCGTGAAATTGTGCGGGTTAATCGCGCGTACGACGCTGACAAATTTGTGGTTTATGCTTCACCGAAAGTAGCCGAAGCGCTCATGGGTGAAGAGTCTCATATGCTGGCCGAACTGGAGTTGTTTGTATCTAAGCAAATAAAGGTTCAAACGGAAACACTGTACAATCAGGATAAGTACGACGTCGTCATGATGTAATGCATTAACGTATACAAAGGCAAAATGTGACAAATTTTTCGTCGGTAGCCGCTTATTTGCTTAAGAAGTTTTGGCTGCTACTTGCCGTATTGCTTGTACTTTTCGCGCTGGTTTTAAGCGCTGCACGCTATGCTCTGCCGCATATTGAGCACAACAAACATCTGTTGGAAAACTATATTAATGAGCAGTACGGGGTAAATCTCTCGATTAACAGTGTGCATGCCGTCTGGCAGCGCAGCGGCCCAAGCATTGTGCTTAACTCAGTATCGCTTGCAAAAGACGAGGCATCGCCTGTTGCGCTGGATATTGGTCAAATTTACGTTGAGCTAGACTTTTGGCAGTCCATTCGCCATCGGCTAATCTCCTCTCGACGCTTCGAGTTACGCGGTCTTCACCTTGATATTGATGCCGATCGCCTATCGGGTGGCGGCAAAAATGACTTTCCTGTAGTTAACGCCTTAGAGCGCCTTTTTCTTGAGCAATTACAAAGCTTCTCGTTAGAAGATGGCGTGGTGTCAATTACACACCTTAAAGAAACCCAATCATTCGATATTCAGGGCTTATCTTGGAACAACCTTGATGAGCGCCACCAAGGTTTAGGGCAGCTCAAAGTTGCCGATTTAGCTGCTAATTCGGCGTCGTTTATTATTGATATCACCGGAACGCGGGAAGACTTTGAAGGGGTGTTTTACGCCAAAGCCGAAGAGCTGGATATCTCGCCTTGGGTGAGCGACCTTATTAAAACAAAGCGCCCTTTAGCCATGAGCCGAGCAAACTTTGAGGTGTGGGCGAACTTTACAAACAGTGAAGTTACCAGTGTACAAGCCGAGCTGGATGACAGCTTGTTACAGTGGGGGAGTGGCCGCGTAAAAACGGTAACGGGAATTAGCGGCGGCAGTCTTCAAGCGCTGCCTAATCATGACAATAAGCGCGGTGGCTGGAATGTCAGAGTAGACCAGCTAGTGGTAAATTCTAATGATGAAACCCTGACTACTGACCTTATTGGTAGCATCAGCAATAATGGCGATGCACTGATAAACACGGTGAAACCCGTGCAAATAAACCCATTCTTAATGCTGCTACCGCTGTTCATGGACGACACCAGTGAAGACGGAATTCGCGGTTTAAATCCCAAGGGCGAGTTGGCCACACTGCAAGTACAATGGCACAACGGTCAACCTTCATTGGCCGCGAAAGTTCTAGATTTACAATGGGACAAAACCGACAAAGTACCTGGGCTTTCATCCCTCGACGCCGATCTGTTTTGGTATAAAAATAACGGCGCGGTGTACCTTCAAAGCACAGATAGTTTATTAAGCGCCGCAGGTGTCATTAAAAAAGACATCAATGTCGATACATTTAAAAGCCAGTTTTACATTTATCCAGAAACTGGCAGTAACGGTAGTCAAGAATGGTTAGTAAAAGGGCACAACATGCTCTTTGATAGCGACACCGTTACTCTTGAGCCTCAGTTTAAGCTCAATACCGCAACGGGGTTTATGTCGTTATATGCCGATATTAGCCCGTTAGCGCTCAACGAGGTTAGCAACCTGTTTCCTAAAAACTTGATGGGTGCAAATACCGACAAATATTTAACGCGTGCGTTTACCGGAAAAGGCGAAATTGAGAATGCGCGCATACTATGGCACGGACGCACTGGTGACTTTCCGTTTGACGATAATACGGGTATTTTTCAAGCCAACGTCAGTATTAAACAAGGCGACTTTCTTTTCTCTCCAGATTGGCCTGCACTTAATGACCTAGACCTGTCTTTGTATTTTGTGAATGATGCATTGGTAATGGAGAGCCCAAGCGCAACATTGGCAGATGTGAAAATAAGTGACATGTCAGCGGCGATCCCAAGCTTTAGCCCTGACGCGCGCCTATTAATTTACGCTAATGGTGCGGGAACAGGCGACTCGCTTACTGCATTAATGATGGACTCGTCACTGAAAAACTCGTTGGGTAAAGTGCTTAATGAGAGTGTGCAAGTTAGCGGCCCGCTTTCTGCCGATATAAAGCTTGATATTCCTTTCAAGGGCAAAGATGTTGTGGCATCGGGCACCGCGCATTTATCGAATAACCCCGTTTATGTTACAACCACCAATATGCTTTTTGATAACGCCTCGGGAGACGTGTCTTTTGTCAACGGAGATATTGATGCCAAAGGCCTCAACGCGCGTTTTTTAAAGCAGCCAGTACAACTATCTTTATCGGGCAGACAAAACAAAACCTATGACTTAAACGTTTCGTTAGGTGGCCGCTGGCACGTGCACCCGTTAGCTAATTATGTCAATACCGACCTGACCAACTATATTGACGGTGAGAGCAATTGGAAAACCGAGGTAGACCTTGTGCTATCTAACAATGGCTTTTCTTATAGTGCTAACTTAACGGCTGACTTAACGGCGACGCAAAGCATTTTGCCAGCGCCTTTTACAACGTCTGTAGGCAATAGTTTACCCTTAAGCATAACGAGCAAAGGCGACAATAAAGCGTCGAGTGTAGAGGCGACGCTAGGTGGTGATATTCGCTTTGACGGCATATTACCGCACAAAGAAATGCAGTTTTCTCGTGCCCACTTAGCATTAGGTGATAGCGATATTAGAAATATTGGTACTGGCTTTAGTATCAGTGCGAATTTAGCCGAAGCAGACGTACAGGAATGGTTTAGCACCATCAATATGTTACTTTCTGGAAAAGGCGAAAAAGAGAGTGAGGGGCCAAATAAAGAGGTAGCTAACGCTCTGCCCAAAGAACAGGACGCTAAGCGCGAGGATTTGTTTGGCACGCCGTCGCGGATTTTCGCGAAAGCTGCCCAGCTTAATTTCGCGGGTCACAGTATCAAGAACGCAGAACTAAACGCGACAGAGCGCAATAAGGATTGGATTTTAGAATTAGCGTCACCGCAGGCAAGGGCAACCATTCGCATCAATAGTGATTTAGAGCAGCAAGGTATCGATATTAACGCAGATTATCTTTTGTTAGATAAACCTGTTGAAATGCTATCTGCTAACAAGGCTTCCCAAAACACAGATGAAGGCACCGCTGAAAATAAAGCGGAAGTGGCGCAAGAGAGCGATTCACCGTTTAACATCGACCCCAACACGCTACCTCCTATCTATTTTTACTGTCACTCTTGTGGCGTGCACGGTATTGATTTAGGCGAGATTACGCTTGATATTGCAAAAGAGGACAACGGTTTAACTATACGTCAGCTTTTAGTGAAGTCTGATGAAACCAACATTACTGCAAGCGGTTATTGGAAACACATAGGGGGTAACGTTCAAAGTTCATTGAACGGAACGCTAACCTCGCCAGACGTTGGGCAAATGTTGAAAGAGTATGGCGTTCAGTCGGGCATAAAAGATTCAAGTGCTAATGTGAAGTTCGATATCCACTGGCCTAATGCGCCGATGGATTTTGGATTTGAGGCGCTAAATGGCAACGTACAATGGTCGCTGTCTGATGGTTATCTTACCGAGCTTAGTGATAAAGGCTCACGCATCTTTACCCTGTTTAGTTTGAACTCGCTGGTAAGAAAGCTGAGCCTCGATTTTCGCGATGTATTTGCCAAAGGCTTCTTCTACGACGACATGGGCGGCACGCTGAATATTGTAAACGGTAAAGCTTATACTGACGACACTGAAATAGACGGTGGTGCGGGTGAAATAGAAATTATCGGTTTTACCGACCTTAACACCGGCGCTCTAAATTACAACGTGTCATTTGCGCCTAATGTAACGGGCAATTTACCGTTTTTAGTGTATTTCTTGGCTACGCCACCGACAGCGCTCGCCGCGCTAGCAATTGACCAAGTGCTAACCTCGGCGAAAGTTATTTCAAATGTGAACTATCGCGTGACGGGCACCATAAAAGATCCTAAGTTCGACGAAGTTGAACGCAATAGTAAAGATATCAGCTTACCTGCACAGAATGCGCCTGTACCAGCCAACCCGCAAGACAGGCCATTAACGGAAGACGACCTGCGCAGGCTTAAAATGGAGGTGATTGATGGTTAACTTAGTTGCGTTACAAATGACGTCTACACCAAACGTGATAGAAAATCTCGATACCGTGGCCAAACAGATGGCGTCAACTAACATTGAACAAAATAGTGTGGTTGTTCTACCCGAGTGTTTCGCCTGCTTTGGTGGAAAAGATAAAGGGCAATTAGCCGTTGCCGAGATAAAAGGCGAGGGCATTATTCAGCGCCGTTTGTCAGCGTTGGCTGAGCAATATCGATGCTATCTTGTGTCGGGAACGTTTCCTGTAAAAACAGCGAACTCTGAGAAATTTTCTGCGGCCTGCATGTTGTTCGGGCCAAATGGCCAGGTGTTAGCTGATTACCGAAAAATTCATATGTTTGATGTATCGGTAAACGACAATACGGGGAGTTATCGAGAGTCGGCCACAACAGAAGCGGGAAGCGAAGTGGTCACTGTTCGAACACCAATAGGCAACATTGGGCTTGCGGTGTGCTATGATGTCCGCTTTCCAGGGTTGTTCACTGCAATGGGTGACATCGATATTTTAGTATTGCCGGCGGCCTTCACCCAGCGCACAGGAGAGGCACATTGGCATGCCTTGTTGCAAGCGAGAGCCATTGAAAAGCAGTGCTTTGTCGTAGCTGCAAATCAAAGTGGCGTGCATGCAAACGGCCGAGAAACTTACGGTCACAGCATTGTGCTGTCGCCATGGGGCGAGACCCTTGCCGAACGAAAAACCGACACTGGGTTTGTTTCTGCAAGCGTAGATGTTGCAGAACGAGAAACCATAAAACAGAATATGCCGGTTGCCGAACATAACCGATTCAGGAGTCACTTTGTCTAAATCTGTTGAGCGTCATTTATTATCTGACTCAGGGCTAGATATTACTAAGCTAGAGCGTGCTTTAGCGACTATTCACCACCACGAAACCGACTATGCCGATTTATATTTTCAGTCTAGCCAACATGAGAGTTGGGTACTGGAAGACGGTATCATCAAAGAAGGTAGCTATAACATTGAGCGCGGTGTAGGCGTTCGTGCAATTAGCGGTGAAAAAACTGGGTTTGCTTATTCAGATGAAATAAGCGAAGAAGCTCTCACAAAAGCGTGTAAAGCAGCTCGCGGTATTGCGCCAAGCGGTGGTAAGCAGCAAGTTGCAGCATTGGGTCAAAAGCCTGTTGAGGCGCGCTACAGCGAAAACAATCCAATTCTTGCCATGCAAGATGCAGAGAAAATTTCTCTACTTAAAGCCGTAGACGCCTACATTCGCAAGCAGGAACCGTCGGCAAACCAAGTAGTGGTAAGCTTAAGCGGCGTTTATGAAGAGATTTTAGTAGCAGGCAGCGACGGTACTTTAGCAACTGATATTCGCCCGCTGGTACGTCTTAACTGTTCGGTATTGCTGGAAGAAGGCGACAGGCGCGAGCGCGGGTCCGCTGGCGCTGGTGGTCGCTACGCTTACTCGTTCTTTAAGCAAGACGAAAACGGCAAGCCTTATTACGAAACCTTGGCAGAAGATGCTCTGCACATGGCACGTGTAAATATGCAGGCTGTGGCATCACCTGCTGGTGCTATGCCTGTAGTATTAGGCAACGGCTGGCCTGGCGTGTTGCTTCACGAAGCGGTAGGTCACGGTCTTGAGGGTGACTTCAACCGTAAAGGTGCATCAACGTTCAGTGGTCGTATTGGTCAGCGTGTCGCGGCCAAAGGGGTTACTGTTGTCGATGACGGTACATTACACGACCGCCGAGGCTCGTTATCAGTAGATGATGAGGGCACACCCACAGCGCATAACGTACTTATTGAAGACGGTATTTTAAAAGGTTACATGCAAGATAAGCACAACGCCAAGCTAATGGGCGTAGCGCCTACAGGTAATGGTCGTCGAGAGTCTTACGCGCACCTTCCTATGCCTCGTATGACGAACACCTATATGCTGGAAGGCCAGTATGACCCGAAAGAAATTATTGCCTCAATAGAAAAAGGCATTTATGCGCCGAACTTTGCTGGTGGGCAGGTGGATATTACATCGGGTAAATTCGTGTTCTCTAGCGCTGAAGCTTACCTAATTGAAAACGGTAAAATTACCGCACCTGTGAAAGGGGCAACCTTAATTGGTAACGGCCCAGAAGTTATGCAGAAAATTTCAATGATAGGCAACGATACTGCGCTTGATAAGGGCGTTGGTGTGTGTGGAAAAGACGGACAAAGCGTGCCGGTTGGTGTAGGTCAGCCAACGCTTAAAATAGATGAACTAACGGTAGGCGGAACCGCCTAACAATTGTACAATGCCACTGGCTTGCGCCAATGCAAGTCAGTACTGTGCTTCGTGTTTTGTTCTAGATAAAGGGAATTATCAATGTTTATTAGTGTATTAAAATGGATGGCTATCGCAGTACTGGTTTTAGTGGCCTCAGCTGTAGGATACGCTCTCTTTGTTCAGCTTTCTTTTGACAGCACGAAGCCCATCGAAAACTATGGCAATGTAGACACTGCCCTTTTCACGGACAAGTCACAAACACGCCCTCTTCTTGTTTATTTTGGCGGCAGCGAGGGTGGCAACAGCATGACAAAGCCATCTAATGTATCTGAACGAAACCAGTATTTAGATGCGGGCTACGCTGTTCTCGCGGTAGGGTATTTCAAGATGCCAGGTTTGCCCGAAGAACTTGATCGTATATCGCTAGATGCAATTTACGAGAAAGTAACAGAGGCCCAGCAATTGCCCTTTATTAACTCTCAGTGTGTTGCTGTAATGGGAGGTTCTAAGGGGGCTGAGTTGGCTTTGCTGCTTGCATCATTATATCCTGACATCAACGGTGCTGTTGCCTTCGCTGGTAGCCATGTTTCTTTTGCAAGCCCCTCTTTCAGGACAGGAGCGTCTACCGCTTCGTTTCAGCACAATGGTCGTGACATCCCCTTTGTTCAGATACCAAATGGCGCTATTCCTAGCATGCTTACCGGAGATTTCCGCGAAGCACATAATATTGCCCTTGAACAAGGCGCACAGGAAGCAGCAAATGCAGCCATTCGCGTTGAGAATATAAAGGGGGCAGTGCTGCTAGTATCTGGTGAAAACGATCATGTTTGGCCGTCTGCAGAAATGTCAGACAAAGTCATAAAGCGGCTTAAGGAAAACAAATTTGCTTACCCGTACGAACATATTGTGGCACCTGGCGGTAATCACTTTACGCCCCAAAGCGACTACCATGATCGTGCGATAGCCTTCTTAAATAAACATTTTAAGACTACTTGCCAAAGTGAAACCAACGAAAAAAAGGCGTAGAAGCATCGTAACGCTGCGTTGAATTAGGTGTTCTCGTATCTTCCTGTTTGTACTACGCTAGATAAGTCAAAACAGCAGGCTTCCATTTCTTGGAAGCCATGCATATTCATTTCAGAAAATGCGCCTTATTCGTCATCAAGCATGACGTCTTTTAAGTACTGAAACAGCTCTCTGAACGCTTTAGGCGGTGCATTTTTTTCACGCTCTTTTTTAATTTGGCGGTGAAATTGGCGAAGCTTTTGGCGGTCTAACTCAGGGTGCGCTTCGATAAGCTTTTGAATGGCGGGGTCGCCTTGTTCAATTACGGCCTCGCGCGCTTTCTCCAATGCATGAAATGCAGCATTACTGGCTTGGTGTTGGTGAGTAATTTTTGCTAGCGCTTCTTCAATAGGCGCAGTATCACGTTGGCGTAAAACCTTTCCAATAAACTGCAGCTGGCGGCGGTAGCCGTCTTTTTTCTTATTCACCTTGCGCGCAATAGCAACGGCGTCAGCAAGCTCTTCATCCATCGGGATCGTTGCTATGTGAGCATCGGTTAAGTTAACCAACGTTTCACCTAGTTTGTGAAGCTCTTTGGCTTGACGCTTTAGCTCAGTTTTACTGATTAACTCTTCTTCTTCGAACTCATCTGCTTGCGCATCTTCGAAGTAAGGATCTTCAGGAGAATTGTATTTCTGATCACTCATTTCAAACTCATTAGTGTTACACTTTAGCTAAATTGTAACTATCACAGTCGAATTAAGACAGCGAAACTTACTATGCAAATTGAGCAGCAGTTAGCCGACATACAAAATGTCGTAGATGATGTACTGAAATTAGCCCTTTCTAAAGGCGCAACACAAGCCGAAGCCAGCATGTCTAAAGTGCAGGGCATTGCCGTATCTTCACGTATGCAAGAAGTTGAAAACGTTGAGTTTACTAACGATGGTGGTTTGGGTATTAGCGTTTATGTAGGTAAGCGAAAGGGCAGTGCGTCTACCGCAGATTTAAGCAAAGCGGCATTAACGCTCGCAGTAGAAAAAGCCGTGGATATTGCACGCTATACCAGTGAAGATCCTTGCACAGGTCTAGCCGATGCCGACCTTATTGCCACTGAATTTCCCGATTTAGATCTGTATCACCCTGAAGAGCTTGATACAGAAAAAGCCATTAAAACGGCAATCGAGGCTGAAACAGCGGCGATGAATTATGACTCGCGCATTACCAACTCAGACGGCGCCTCATATAACGCGAATTTAGGCATGCGTGTGTATGGTAATACTCACGGCATAAATGCGGGCTATCCAAGCAGCCGTTATTCACTAAGCTGTATGGTGATTGGCGCACAAGATGACGATATGCAGCGCGATTATGCGTACACGGTAAGTCGAAATGCCTCATTGCTGCAATCAGCAAGCTCTGTAGGTGAGGAAGCGGCAAAAGCTACAGTAGACCGCTTAGGTGCCCGCAAAATTAATACGGCCAATGTGCCAGTCGTGTTACATCGCGATATAGCGTCAAGCTTGTTTGGTCATTACGTTGGCGCCATCAGTGGCGGCAGTTTGTATCGTCGTTCAAGCTTCTTACTGGATAGCTTGGGCAAACAGGTATTCCCTGACTGGCTTAATATCGAAGAGCGCCCGTTTATCAAAGGTGGTCTTGCTAGTTCAAGCTTCGATAACGAAGGCGTAGCCTGTTCAGACATGACCATTGTAGATGCAGGTAAATTGGCCACATACCTTTACACCACTTATTCTTCGCGCAAGCTTAATACCCGTTCAAACGGTCACGCAGGTGGCATTCACAATTGGCTAGTAGGCGATACGGGTCATAGCGACGCTGAGCTTTTAAAAGAAATGGGCACCGGGCTGTTTGTAACCGAGCTAATGGGTCAAGGGGTTAACGGCGTAACCGGTGATTATTCGCGCGGAGCGGCAGGCTTCTGGGTTGAAAATGGCATCATTCAATACCCAGTACATGAAGTAACCATTGCGGGTAATTTAAAAGATATGTTTAAAGGCATTGTGGCCATTGGTGCGCAAAAAGATGTGCGCGGTAGCGTGCAGACTGGCTCTGTGCTCATTGACCAAATGAAAATAGCAGGTAGCTGATAAACGCTAGCTCCTGCTTCTTTAGTTGCACTTATAGCTGCACGTTAAATGCGACAGAGGCAAGGCACACTCATGTTGATGGTTTTCACTTATTGCCTAGGCGGAATTCAGTGGGTGAAACTCCCGTAGATTTTTTGAAGCGCTTCGAAAACGTAAACACATTCGCATAACCCACGTAATTTGCGATATAAGCAACGGGCCACCGAGTACTTAACAGTAAACTTTTGGCTCGTGCCATGCGCAAGTGAATAACGTGTTGCTTGGGGCTTCGCCCGAACAACTGCAGGCACAAGCGGTGCAAGTGAGGCGCCGAATAATGGGCTTTCTCACTTAAGCTTTGCATATCCCAGTCAAATTGCAGCTGCTTATCTACAGCAGAAAACAAGTTGTGCAGTCTATTAAGTTGGCGAGCTTGTTTATCGTCTTGTACCTGCGGCCCACCCGTTGATGTTTCTACAATACGTTGTAAATACCTAGTCACCACCTGCATTGCAGCATTTCTGTTATCGGCATCGCGCTCTAGATATAGCAGCTCCATAGCATGATGCAGCCCTTCCAGTTTTGCGTTATCAACAATAACGGCGTGGTTTTTCTTAAATGCTTTCCATCGCTCAGCGTTAGACAAATTGAGCCAAATAATATCCCACTGGCTGCTAACTATACTCACCTCAAAGCTTTGGTTTGCAGGCAACACAATAAGCTGGCCTTCCTGTAAAGGCAGTTCGCCTGTGGGCATGCGGAACTTTCCAACCCCATTAATGCTGTAAAACAGCGTGTGATTCGGCGGTGTTACGCGACCAACTGTGTAGTTGCCTGATAAATTAGAGCATCCAGCAAGCTCAATATCTATATCGCTTATTTGTGGCGCGTTGCTGCTATCAATAAAGCGTTCAAAGCAGCTGGGGCCAATATCTACGATGTCATTGAAGGCGGCTGGCATAAAGGTAAAGTGATAGTTTTGGATAAATAGATGAAAGATTAGAGCATAATGGATTTGTGAAAAGTTAGCTATATTGCATTTATCTAAACCGTAAAGGATATGACATGCAAAGCGTTGCGCAAATAGTGGCCCAAAACGATTGGCAAAACCCGGTCGTGTTTCAGCGAAATCGTATTAATGCTCACAGTCCACACCACGGATATGCATCGTTAGAAGATGCCCTGCACAACACCAATGCGCAAAAGCGCAGTTTAAACGGTGAGTGGGACTTTCGTTTATTCAACGCGCCAAACCAAGTACCCGAAAGCTTGCTTTCTGCAACGCTAGATAAGGCAGAGTCAGACCAATGGCAGCCTATTACCGTGCCCTCAAACTGGCAGCTACAAGGCTACGACAAACCCATTTATTGCAATGTTAAATATCCTTTTGCGGTTAACCCACCTGTTGTGCCTCATGAAAACCCAACAGGGTGCTATCGCACTACGTTTACGGTAACTAAAACACAGTTAAAACAGCGTAACCATATTGTGTTTGAAGGTGTGAACAGCGCGTTTCACTTGTGGTGTAATGGTGCATACGTCGGCTATTCGCAAGACAGCCGTTTACCTGCCGAGTTTGATTTGTCGCACTTACTTATTGAAGGTGAAAACCGCTTGGCGGTCATGGTGATCAGGTGGTCTGATGGCAGCTATTTAGAAGATCAGGACATGTGGTGGCTAAGCGGTATTTTCCGCGATGTTAACTTAGTGACTAAACCCCAACACCACATTCAAGATGTGTTCGTAACGCCAAACCTTGATGCATGCTATCGCGATGCAACGGTATCAGTGCGCAGTGCTATTAATGCACCTTCTACTCATAAAGTGGGCATCCAGCTTTTCGATGGTGATATGGCTGTTACAGAGCAAGTCGTTACAGGTACTAATAACAAGCGTATTGATGAAAAGGGCGGCTGGGATGATGTGGTTTTTCAGACATTACATGTTAAAGAGCCCAAGCACTGGACTGCCGAAACGCCTTATTTGTACCGCATTGTGGTGTCACTGATTGATGAGAGCGGCAATGCAGTAGACTTTGAAGCCCATAGTGTTGGCTTTAGAAATGTTGAAATGAACAACGGTCAGTTGTTGGTAAATGGCAAAGCGGTGCTTATTCGCGGTGTAAACCGTCATGAGCACCACCAAACAAAAGGCCATGCTATAAATGAAGCTGACATGCTTGAAGACATTAAGTTGTTAAAGCAGAACAACTTTAATGCGGTGCGTACTGCACACTATCCTAATCATCCAAGATGGTATGAGCTTTGTGATGAATATGGGCTTTATGTGGTAGACGAAGCTAACATTGAAACCCATGGTATGTTCCCCATGGGAAGGCTGTCTCGCGACCCGCTGTGGGCTGGCGCTTACATGGCGCGTTTTACGCAAATGGTTGAACGCGATAAAAATCACCCTAGCATTATCATCTGGTCGTTAGGTAATGAGTGTGGCCATGGTCCAACCCATGATGCCATGTACGGCTGGGCGAAATCCTTTGACTCTTCACGTCCTGTTCAGTACGAAGGGGGCGGTGCAGATACTACCGCCACTGATATTATCGCACCCATGTATGCGCGAGTTGATACCGACGTAAAAGATGACGCTGTGCCTAAATGGGCGATTAAGAAGTGGTTATCTATGCCAGGAGAGCATCGCCCGATTATTTTGTGTGAATATGCCCATGCAATGGGAAATAGTTTGGGCAGCTTTGATGAATACTGGAAAGCATTTAAAGCGTACCCTCGTCTTCAAGGTGGCTTTATTTGGGATTGGGTTGACCAAGGGCTAACTAAGCATACAGATAACGGCGAAGCCTACTGGGCTTACGGTGGTGACTTTGGTGATACCGACAACGACAGGCAGTTTTGTATTAATGGTTTGTTGTTCCCAGATAGAACGCCTCACCCGCATTTATTTGAGGCAAAATATTGTCAGCAACACTTAAGTTTTTCGCTAATTGAAAAAGACGGCACGCTGCGCCTTTCCATTCTAAGCGACTATCTATTTAGGCACACCGATAACGAGCTGTTGCGCTGGCAAGTACTAGAAAACGGTACCGCGGTTGCTGAAGGTGAATGCTCAATTGACATAGCGCCACAGCAAACCCAAACGCTTACGCTAAACCCTGAGTTTACATTCATTCCGGGCGCAACGTATCACGTAAACATTGATGTGGTATTGGCAAATGATTGTCCGTGGGCGGAAGCAGGGCATGTCACAGACACCGCACAGTTAGGGCTGACCAATAGAAGCGGTATTGTGACGTTTTCCTCCAACACTGAACGAGCAAATGGCGACCTTGTATCTGAAATAAAGCTTAAGAAAACAGAGGCTGAGCTAGTCGTAAACGTTCAAGACCAAGCGTTTCGTATCAATCGAGAAACAGGCCTATTAACCTCGTGGCGCAACGGCGAAGAAGAAACCCTTAGCGCGCCCCTTGAAGATAATTTCTTCAGAGCGCCCCTTGATAATGATATTGGGGTAAGCGAAGTGGATAACCCAGACCCGAATGCATGGGAGTCGCGCTGGCGCCGCGCAGGAATAGGCAATTGGGAGCGCACGTGTACAAGCGTAGAGGTAGCTGAAAGCTCAGGTGACGTACGTATAACATCGTTATTTGAGTATCACTTTGAAGACAAACTGGTAGCTGCAACTAAATGGGTATACACCATTAATGCGTTTGCAGAGCTAACTGTAGATGTAGAGGTGCTGTTAGATGATAGCTTACCGCCTATGCCGCGCATTGGTTTACAAACTGCGGTGCCTGCGCCTGTTGCTGAAACGTTGCCAAGCCAGCAAGCGATAAACTCTGCACAGAAACCAGAGCAAAATACAGCGTTGATGAATGTTGAATGGCAAGGTTTGGGACCGTTTGAGAACTATCCCGATAGAAAAGCCGCAGCGCGCTTTGGGCACTACTCATTGCCAATTACCGATATGCAAACGCGCTACATATTCCCTACAGACAATGGTTTGCGGTGTGACTGTACTCAGCTTGCCGTTGGCAGGCTTAACGTTGCCGGGCAGTTTCACTTCAGCGTAAGCGAATACGGCCAAGCGCAGCTAGATAATGCGAAGCATACCTGTGACTTAACACCGCAAGACAGTGTATTTGTGTATATTGATCACGCTCACATGGGGGTAGGTGGCGATGACTCGTGGAGCCCTAGTACACACAAAGCCTTTTTGTTAGAACAGAAGTACTACCGTTATACGTTGACGCTGAGCCTTCAATAATGGATTAGCATGCACAAAAAAGCCGCTACACAGTAGCGGCTTTTTATTAATTCAATACTTATTCAGATTGGGTCTTAGCCGTCAACCTGACCACAGAAGCGGTAACCTTCACCGTGAATAGTTACAATCAACTCTTCATCTGTAGGATCTGATTCGAAGTGCTTACGAATACGACGAATAGTTACGTCTACTGTACGGTCGTTCGGACGAAGTTCACGGCCAGTCATTTCCATAATTAGCTGTTCGCGGGTAAGAATTTTACCCGGGTTGCTAAGGAACAAGTGAAGGGCACGGAATTCACTACGCGGCAAACGGAATTCTTTACCATTAGGCGAAATCAGTGAGCGGCTATCACCGTCAAGTGTCCAACCGTTAAAGCTTACACGGCTTGGTAAATCGTCATCTTCAGAAGAGTTAGTAGTACGAGACAGTAAGTTGCGTGCGCGAATAGTAAGTTCACGAGGGTTGAAAGGCTTGGTCAAATAATCGTCTGCGCCAATTTCAAGACCTAGAATACGGTCAACGTCGTTATCACGACCCGTTAAGAAAATAAGACCTACATTTTTACGGTCGCGTACTTCACGCGCCAAAATTAGGCCATTTTTACCCGGAAGATTGATATCCATGATAACCAAATTGATCGCGTGATTCTCGAAGAAATCATGCATTTGATCACCATTTTCGGCCTCAAACACATTATACCCTTCCGCTTCAAACAAACTCTTAAGCGTGGTACGGGTTACCACTTCATCTTCAACAATTAACACATTTGGCGTTTGCATGGTGTTTTACACTCTTTCTAAAATACGATTTAAGCAACTTACTGGTTAAATTTTAATATTCATGCACTTGATTGCAAGCAACTTGTGAATATTCTTACTGTAAAGGTATTGGGGTTAGCCAATAAAAATCAAGAAAAGTTCATACTTTATACAACTATTCCGACGTTTTCGCATTATCCACGGGGAAGATAATTACAAACTCCACACCGTTGCCTTCCTCGCTAGTTATTGATATTGAACCGTTGAGGGCTTGCGTTACTAGGTTGTATACCAAGTGCATTCCAAGTCCAGAGCCACCTTGCCCACGTTTTGTGGTAACAAAAGGGTCGAATATTCGCTTGCGAATTTCTGGAGGAATACCTTTTCCGTTGTCGGTATAAACAAGCTTGAGCTTATTGCTACTAACCAATTCGGCACGAATATCAATCGTACCTTCTTCCATGGTTTCAAACCCATGGATAACCGAATTCATGATTAAGTTAATCAAGATTTGATTTATTGGGCCAGCCTTCGTTTCAACGCTAAGGGTAGGGTCGCAATCTACGTTGATGTTGTGTTTTAATTTTTTTAGTCGAGGCTGCAATGACAGTAGTATCTCATTAACTAGCTGTACAACGCAAAAACTTCGGCTAGATTCTGAGGTTTGATCTACTGCAACTTGCTTAAAACTACTAATAAGTTCGGCTGCCCTGTTCAAATTACGGTAAATAATGTTTAGATTTTCGTTACTTTCATCCAAAAAACGCTTCATTGCGCTGGCTTTCAACGTTTTGTTTTCAAAATCTTTTTGAATTACAGCCAGTCTATCTAACATCATCGTTGAGGCGGTTACACCTAAACCAATAGGCGTATTTACCTCATGGGCCACGCCCGCAACCATGTCACCTAAAGACGCCATTTTTTCATTTTGTACAATTTGGCGCTGGAACTGATGCAGTTTTTCCAATGTTTGAATAAGCTCTTGGTTCGCATCTTTAAGTGCGGTGGTACGGTGGCTTACCATTTCTTCCAAGCTGGCATTGAGTTTTCTGTGCTGCTCTTCAGCTTGCCTTTGCTTTTGCATGTACTCTTGCATTCGATGCAGCATTACATTCACAGCGTCGGCAAGAATATCCAGTTCGCGAATACTAGAGCCGCTGGCACGCGCTGAGTAGTCGCGTTGTCTTGAGGTACGCTGTAAAAAGCTTGCTATTTTTTCAAATGGGCCAGTTACAATGCGCTGCATTCTTACTGCACAAAAAAAACTAATGGCTAGAAGTGCTAATGCAAACGCTAAATTTAACCAAACTGACTTACCTACTAGTTGGTTGAAGTTGTTTGAAGATACCCTTAAATAAACCCAGCCTAATTGAATGTTAGTTTCTCTATCAAAAACTTTGGTGCTAAGTTCAAGGTATTCGCCGTTGCCAGCCAATTGAGGCGTCAAAAACAGCGACGTTAGCTGGTTTTCTTTGCCTCCTAACAGTAATTGGCCTTCTTTGTTGTATGAGGCAAATATTTGAGGTTCGTTGTCATCGCTTTGCGCTTTGTAGATATGCGCATTTAAAACATGGTCCGCAGCGGAAAGGTTGCTTAATGCAATTTCTATTCGTTCAGGCGTTTCATCGTAAAGATACCTGGCTGAACTAGTGGCGACCAGTTTTGCCAATGTGAGTGTATTTGACTCGAGGTTATTACGGTAAGTTGTTATTTGTGTATACACGGCAAGGCCAGACATTACCGCAAGCGAAAAGGTGGCAATTGACATTACCACCCAAAGAAATAGGCTCTTTATAGAAAGCTTAACTGCTTTATCCGTCATAAACGTTTTGCGCACTGCCCACCAGCGTCTTCCATTTAACAATATTGGCGCAAAATCATGTAAAAGGAAAGGCGCCTACAAACAATAGTTAAAGTAAACCTGGTCTACTTATTTAAGGTTGAAAGGTACAACTGCTGATAATTTTTAGCAGCTGTTTCCCACGTAAATCGCGTTCTCATTCCTCGTTGCTGCATGGCTCTAAATTTTCCCGCATCCTCGTAGAACGCCAGTAGTGCACGTCGAATGCACGACAGTAGGGCGTACGGTGTTGGCTCGCCAAACACAAAGCCTGTGCCATCTTTGTCATTGCTGTAATCAATGACCGTATCTTTTAAGCCGCCAACCGAGCGGACTATTGGTATTGTGCCATACGCTAAACTGTACATTTGATTTAAGCCGCAAGGCTCAAACTGAGATGGCATTAGGAAAAAGTCAGCACCGGCTTCAACTAAATGAGCATGCTCAGAGCTAAAACCGTTAATAAAAGCAAACTGGTCAGGGTGTTGCTGTGCAAATTCGCCTAAGTCCATACATACTTTGGGATCGCCTGTACCTACAATCACCATTTGAACATTGTGTTTAATTAGTTCATCCAAAATTGGCAATATATAACTAAAACCTTTTTGTTCGGTTAGGCGGCAAACCATACCAATCACTGGCACATTGTTATTAACGGGTAACCCAGACTTCTCTTGTAACGCGCGCTTACAAACGGTTTTAGGGTGAAGGTTATCCACGCTGTAATTTTCTGGCAAAAACTTGTCTGTTTCGGGGTTCCACTGGGTGTAATCACAACCATTGAGAATACCGCTTAAATCAGCTTGGCGATTTACAAGACGCTCGTGAAGCCCATGGCTGCCTAAATCGGTAAGTAATTCACTGGCGTAGTTTGGGCTAACCGTTGTGACTTTAGTGGCAAACTCAATTCCACTTTGAAGCATATTTATATAGCCGCCATGTACTTGTGCCAGAATACTTGGGTGGTGGCGCAAGAAAGGTATAGAGTCTAGCTTATGTACACCTTGAAATGCCGCGTTGTGGATAGTGAATACGGTTTTTGTATTAGCAAAGTAGCCAGATTTATCGTGAGTAAGCAAAAACGGCAACATGGCAGCATGCCAGTCGTGGCAATGAATAACATCAGGCTTTTTATCTATGGCTTTTAACGCCTGTAGCACTGCGCCGCTAAAAAAGCTGAAACGTTCACCATTGTCTTCGTAAGCTTCAAATGCATTGGCGTAGAGCCCATCACGCATAAAATGTTCAGGCGAATCTATAAAATAAATAGGGATGTCGTTCCACTGCAAATAGCGTATTTCAAAGTGATACACCTGACCTTCAGTGAATAGCGTTTGTTTCTCAGTTATAGCGGGGAGGTTCAGTTGCTGTGCCAACACTTGATAATAGGGCATCACAATAGTGATGTTCTCGCCCAAGTCGTGTAGCGCGAGTGGGAGTGCTTTCCCCACATCTGCAAGGCCGCCGGTTTTTACCAACTCTTCAACTTCTGAAATAGCAAATACAATATTCACAGGTGATCTCCCAGAGCGTAACGTGCAGTGCACTAGTAATGCTTAATATAGTGTACGGAAAAAGCGCTGTGAGCCATTGTGTTTTAAACACAATGGCATTTAGCAACAGGTGGTAGTGCTAAATTAGCACAAGCTTATAATTATTTTAATTACAAAGCCGCTTGATAGACAGAAAATTGCGATGTTTGTGCAGTAGTATATACCGTTTGGAAGTGCTCAGACAGTAAACCCGGATAAGGTAGGAAACGGTTTGCAACCATTTGCATAGTACCACCGCGAGTTAAGCACGCTTTAGCATCGGAAATAAAACGCTTAGTGATGGTGTAGTCTGTTTTAATGCCTGTATGAAACGGTGGGTTTGTTACAATGTGCTGTACCTTATTCGTTATACCGTGCAAGCCATCTGCAGCATATAGGGTTGCTGTTAAGTTATTTTCGGCAAGGGTAAGCGCACTACAGTAAACCGCAAGAGCACTAACATCGGTTAAGTGCAGCTTCAAGTGTGGGTATTTCAGCATAATGTAGCTAGCTATCACGCCTGCGCCACACGCAAAGTCCAGTATTTCACCGCTTAGAGAGGTTGAGAGTTTTTCTAGTAAAAGCTCTGTTCCCGCGTCTAGCTCTTTATAACTAAACACCCCTGGCATTGATGCGACCTGCCATGTGGTGCCTTCAACGTTATAGGTATTAATGTCAATCCATGCTTCGGCTTCAAAGGCAATATGCGGCTCTTCAACCACAACTGTAACTAAGCTGCAGTGGCGTGCCGAATCAACTTTTTGCGTAGGGCCGTATTGTTGCATTAGTTTAGCGGCACTTTTTATTCCGCCTTTGTTTTCACCCACCACGTGAATACGACCATTTTGACCAACCATACTGGCAGCCATTCGTAGCAACATTTGAAAATGCGTTTTTGCTTTGGGTAAGAAAATCATCACATCGGTGTGTGAATTTTCTAGTGCCACGAAAGGTGTGAAAATATGGGTATGGTTGCCAACTTTTTGCGCAACCTCAAAACCTGTGCGGGTAATATCTCGGCTATCAAAAGATACCGAAGGAACCACTCTTACGCACTCTGAAAAAATATCAAAATACTGATGAATTACCGTGACTTCTTGCGACTTTAAACCGTCTAGAAAGTAGGCGTCAGATGGATTTACAAACGCCCATTGGCCTTCATCAAAAAGCGCAATATTACGTTCTAGCAGTTGGCTTTGAGGAGATAATATCATTACTTAGTACGCTCGAAGATTAAGTCCCACACGCCGTGGCCTAGTTTTTGACCGCGGGTTTCAAACTTAGTGATAGGGCGATATTCAGGGCGTGGTACGTAATCACCGTTAGTTGAAGTATTGGTATAACCCTCAGCATTGTTCATGACCTCGGCCATGTGTTCGGCATAGTGCTCCCAGTCAGTTGCCATATGAAAACACCCGCCAATAGCCAATTTGGTGCGAACAAGTTCAACAAATTCAGGTTGTACAATGCGACGTTTGTGGTGGCGTTTCTTGTGCCACGGATCAGGGAAAAACAATTGTAGGCGAGACAAAGAACCGTCAGGGATCATATTTTTTAGCACTTCTACTGCATCATGGTCCATAACGCGCAAGTTCTCTACGCCATGCTCGCTAGCATCAGCTAGGCATGCGCCAACGCCTGGGCGATGAACTTCAATGCCGATAAAGTCTTTTTCAGGTGCATTCGCAGCCATTTCAACTAATGACTTGCCCATACCAAAACCAATTTCAACGACAACAGGCGCGCTTCGGCCAAACACTTCTGATAACGACAGCGGTGCTTCAACGTAGTCTATGCCTTTCGTTGGCCAGAAATCTGCCAGCGCTTTTTCTTGCGCTTTCGTAAGTCTACCTTCGCGCTTAACGAAGCTTTTTACTTTGCTAACGTATACTCCAGCGGCTTCTGCTTCCGCCTGACTTTTGAATTGCCTCATTTGCAATGCCTTTCTTACCCAATTTTCTGGTGGCGCATTATCCATTTACCCACGGCTTATGCAACGTTATAGAGTAAAAAATGCTGTAATTTTATACGCCGATGCTTTTAGCAATAATAGATGCTACAGCGTCAGTTTGCTCAAGCACTAACATATGTCCTGCATTATCAATGTTATGGAACACGGCCTTTGGCAGCACATTTTGAAGTTTATGAATGACTTGGGCTGGGGCTATAGCATCTTGCTGAGCAGTAATAAAAGTCAAAGGGGCGTTGATCTTTGCCAATGCTTTAACGGTACTTTCTCGTGGCGTGGTTGCAAGAGTGTGGTTTAGCAATGTTGTTTTGCCTAAATCTTGTGCCATAGATTTTACAACACCGGCAACGTTTTCATCATTCAAGCGGGAAGGGTGAATAAATCGTGAAAGGTAGGCATCGTTATCGGGCTTGAAGTTACCTTGCTTAAGCATTGTGGTGAGTTGCTTGCGCTTGGCAATTTCTTCTTTCGATAAACCCTCGGGGTTATATCCAATGAGTGTAACTGAAGCAATGTTGGCAGGATTGCGCTGTGCTACCAGCGAAGCAATAAACCCTCCCATGGAATAACCCACAAGATGCACTTTCTCGTTTTCAAGAATGCGATCTTCGCTTAACGCCAGCATCTCTTCTTTAGACGCTGCCCATTGAAGTGGTACGTAACGACGCTGGGCACTACTAAGCGTGCGCCAAAGCGGGAGAAAAATGCGCTCGTCACAAAGCGTACCGGGGAAAAACAAAACGGGGTGCTGCACAGACACGTGTGCTCCTTAACAATAAACTGGCTAGTTACATGCTACCATAGCGCGCTTTTTAATGAATGGTCGCTACACGATAAGCGAGCAAGCGGTAACCACTACCAAACATAGACGAATATGACAGAACAACAATACACAGGTAGCTTTGCTGAACGAGTACTTGCATGGTTCGACAAACATGGTCGCAAGCATTTGCCATGGCAGCAAGACGTTACGCCTTATAAAGTGTGGGTGTCGGAGATAATGCTTCAACAAACCCAAGTCACTACGGTCATTCCTTACTTCGCACGGTTTATGGCGTCTTTTCCTACCGTGCACGACTTGGCGAAGGCATCCCAAGACGACGTGCTTCATCATTGGACAGGCCTTGGCTACTACGCACGAGCAAGAAACTTGCACAAAGCTGCAATAACGCTGGTAAACAAGTACGGCGGAGAGTTTCCCAATAGTCTTGACGAAGTTATGGACTTACCCGGTATTGGGCGCTCAACTGCTGGGGCAATATTGTCGCTGTCTCGCAATATGCGTTTTCCCATTTTAGATGGGAATGTGAAACGCGTACTGGCACGCTACTATGCAATTGGCGGTTGGCCGGGTCAGAAGAAAGTAGAAAACCAGCTTTGGGAAGTGGCCGAAAAAAATACCCCTACCAACCCAGAAGGCGGGCGCTGTGCTAACTATACACAGGTGATGATGGATTTGGGCGCCATA
The DNA here is from genome assembly GCF_043642145.1 of Alteromonas gracilis. Taxonomy (GTDB): domain Bacteria; phylum Pseudomonadota; class Gammaproteobacteria; order Enterobacterales; family Alteromonadaceae; genus Alteromonas; species Alteromonas gracilis_B. Next base: position 56,214 of record NZ_JBHZRZ010000009.1, on the reverse strand, counting down.
ATTTGCACGCGGAGCAAACCAAAATGTGACGAGTGCCCTCTTCAGGCCGACTGCATTGCCTACGCCCAAGGCGCGCAAACCGATTACCCGGGTAAAAAACCGAAAAAAACGCTGCCCGAGAAATCGACCTTTATGATGGTGGCACAGTTTACTAGCCAAGTTTACTTAGAGCAGCGCCCATCAACAGGTTTATGGGGCGGCTTATACGGGTTTGTTGAAGTGCCTTCAATAGAAGAGGGAATTGAGCAGCTAAATAAACGAGGTATACATGTTGAGGAAACTCGAGTGCTTGAAGGGTTTCGTCATACGTTTAGTCACTTTCATTTAGATATCACCCCGGTAGTGGCCGTGGTAAACTCTGCTCCAACAAAGCGCGTAGCCGACACGGCATTTCGCTGGTTTTCGTTGAACGAGCCTATTGAAGTTGGTTTAGCGGCACCTACAACCAAGATTATTCAGCAGTTAATAAGCTAGGCGTAAATAGCGTAAGCTAATATTAGCGGCTAAGCAGATAGCGAACGAAAGGAAAGAACATGGCAAGAACGGTATTTTGTCGCAAGCTTCAAAAAGAAGCAGACGGCTTAGATTTCCAACTTTACCCGGGTGAACTGGGTAAGCGTATTTTTGACAACATCTCTAAAGAAGCATGGGCCGAATGGCAAAAGAAGCAAACCATGTTAATTAATGAACATAAGTTGAATATGATGGAACCGAATGCCCGCGCATTTTTAGAAGAAAAAATGTCGGCGTACTTGTTTGACGACGTAGAGCCTACGATTGAAGGCTATGTTCCGCCTGAAAAATAAGCAAAAAAGCGTTTTTTGAGCAAACAATGTGCAAACAGTAATAAAAGCGCAAAAAAAGCGAGAAAAACGGTTGACTTGTGAAGGCGAAAACCGTTTAATACGCACCCACAGCAGGACAGGCAGCAACGCCTAGAACGCTAACAAGTTTCAGCCTCGATAGCTCAGTTGGTAGAGCAGCGGATTGAAAATCCGCGTGTCCCTGGTTCGATCCCGGGTCGAGGCACCATCATTGAAGCCTGATAGTTTATTGAAAACTATCAGGTTTTTCCATTTCTGGGCCTTGTCTTTTTTAAGCAACAGGCCATTGATTGTCACAAAGTGTGACGATTTTTTGTCACAACCTGACTGTGTGACAAAGGTATCATTTTTTTCTTTTACAATATTGTTTGCTTGCTGTGACAAATAACTCAGCGATGGATGTGTGTATCGCTGAACCATCTCTAGTGTTTTCCAGCCCCCTAATTCTTTAATAGCTAATAGGTCAGTGCCACTCTCCGCATGGCGTGATGCCCAATTATGACGTAAGTCGTGAAAACGCAGCCCATCTAGACCAGCAGCTTTTGTCGTCCTAGCCCATATTCTTCTATTTAAGTCTTTAATACGCGAATTATCATAATTGAGAAAAACAAATACGGAATTTTTCGAATTATGCAAAGAACTCAGTAGTTCGAAAACTATATTGTTCATCGGTATAATGACTGAAGAGCCACTTTTGTGTGAATCTGCATCTACTCGTATTGTTTTCTTCATTAAGTCTACATGAGACCATTTTAAACCCGTAATGTTTGATGAGCGAAATCCGGTTACTAAGGCAAATATGATTATGGGTTGCAGATAGGCTGGGGCACAATCAATAAGGCGAGCGGAATCTTTCTCAGTAAGCTTGTAGAAGCTTTTTTCTCGTTCTTTGTGGTTTTTTAGATGGGGGACGCGATCAATCCACTCAAGCTCTTTATGAATGAAATTTAAAAAGCTTTTGATCTCTGCGAGGTATCTATTCTTCGTTGCTAACGTGACGGCGGTCTTCTTCACTAACGTCGTCAGAATAAGCTTAGAATTAATTTCGGTTAATGGAATATTTGCTAGATATTGAGACCACCAAGCTAGCTTTTTCCTCTTTTCATCAATGGTCTTGTTTGTTTGTCTGGATTCTAGATAAAGTGTTAATGCTTCATTCCATGAGCCAACCTCTTGAGAGTTACGCATCAGTATAGCTAACGTTTCATCGCGAAGGCGGTGTTCAAAGTGCTCTGCACGGCTTTTCACAGTTTCCTTGGTGCTGCAATGAACTCGTTTAACCTTGTCAGCAAATGAAACCTGAAACTTCGTAAACCAGAATTTGGAATTACTCTTTTTATAAACCATCAATATTGCTCCTCTAAAAATAAAAACATTAATGATTTAAAAGCTAAATAATAGAACTAGTTCGCTGCCGCCTTTTCATTTACGTTCAGCGCACCTTGAGTTATGTCTAGGTGTCCATAAACTGTAGCGACCATTTTAGTGCTCGCTAAGCCAAAAAGCTGCTGAATATCTTCAAATGTTCCGCCCTCAAGTAGAATCTGATACGCTCGATTGTGACGGAAGTGATGAAATCTAAAGGTGGTATCAATACCCGCCTTTTCCAAAGCGGCCTCCCATCTCGCCATATCAAACTCAATTGTTGCACCTTGATTATCCAGCGCAAACAAGTTGTCATGCGTAATATTGTTTTTCCTACGATATTCTAACTGGCGCTCTATGGCCTCCCTAAGGGCTTTCGTTACATGAATCGTGATGAGCCTGCTTCCTTTGGCGTGACGAGCAGGGATTTTTATGAAACTGCTGTTCCTTATTGTTAAATCTTCAATATCGCTGAGCTTCATACTGGAAGTACATATATGGTTGAGTGTATTGCTTTTCCTCACCCCAGAATAGAAGGCAAAAGTGAGCAAATTTGCTTCAGTAGCACATCGCGCATATTCGTCGCGGAAGTTAGTAAATTGCTCAGTAGACAATTCAATTAATTCACGTTTACCTGATTGGAAAGAACACACCTTGATGTTTTCGTTTATAAGACGCTTTGCAAATAGTTCGTCATATACAGCTCTTAATTCGATTAAATATTTGTTTCTGGTGCTGTCTTGCTTACCGTTCAAAACAATAGCATCGTTAATTTCTTCGACTAATTCTTGGGAAAAATTTCGGAGATCGGTGGTAGCGAACATATAATTGAAAAACGCAATTTTTCTTGAACGTTGCTCAACTTGTTTAGTAGACGACTTCTTATCACGAACTGCTCTTTTGGCCTTTCGATAAACCTCATTCCACAAATCAAAATTCTGCTCTTGAAAGTGTTCGAGATAAGAGAAGTCGATATCTAGCAGAGTTAACTTTTCTTTCAAACTTGCTGCTGCGAGTTTGACCGCTTCTTTGTGGTCGCTGCTGTTCAGCCTTTCTCGCAAGTTGAACTTATTTTCCCTAAACAAGTTAGCAAGCTCATCTGCACTCCTCAAATCCATTCTCTTCTTTTGAGGATCTTTATTATTTACGTTGACTACGTTCACTTTAAAATATTCGATAAAACTTCTCGCCAAGCAATATTCTTTATCTGACAAAGTCCATTCATCTAAAAGAGGTGAAAGCTGCTCTTTATTACGTGTAAGTAAATGGTTCAAGCGTGACAAAGCGCGTTCATTATTGGTATCAATAAACTGAAATTGCTTTTCAAGTTCTGGTTGAGGAGTAAGTAGTTGAGACACTTCTTTTGATTCAAACGCTACTTCTGAGAACTCCGCTGCTTTATTTGAGTCGTCTATTTTGTTGTGTGAGCTATTATCGGCGCTGGAAATACAATCAACTGGTGAATTCTCAGGTACGTGATAATCACGTTTACTTTCCTGACGATGCCCGAAATCGTCTAGCGATTCACAAAACGAAGATAAGCCTCGCAAGCTAAAGAAGTATTTTTTGAGAGTCTTTGAATATTTATGAGCGATTAAACCATCGTTAGCTAACGCAATGACCTCATGCTCTGAAAGTAAAAGAAACTGGGCAGCATCTTTAACAGTCATCGGGCGAATCGGGCTTGCTGCGATTGTTGTCTTAGGGATTTCTTGTCGAACAGCACCCGCAGCAACACTTGGGTTATACCCAAACGTTTCCGGTTTGTGAGGCTGTTGCGATTGAAACAATGTTGCTACCTAATTCATGATTTGGTAGCAGTGTAATCGATGTAGAATTTACAAAAGCACGTAAATTTTTTGTCTGTAGCTCTAGGCGAAAAAAAAGAGCCAACTTTTCAGTTGGCTCAGTATTGCTACAACTGTTCAATAAAACGTGAAACTGAGCAGTTAAAAAGATAGTGAAAGTGCGCTAGCAAGCCTTTTGTCATCACGTGGTGCGTCACTTCGTCTTGAAAATACTTCAACACGCCAAAATGCATTGTTACGTATACACCCGTCAACGTTTTGGCCTCCTCTGGGAGTGTATCCATAAGGGTATGGCTTATGATGATAAACTCAGTTTGTGATACGTAATTTCGAACATAGTAGATATATGAGTCATTATGTTCGTATAGTGCAATACAGTCTTCGTCATCTGAAAAAAAGTGTGTAGACCTTTCAACCACTTTCAAGTTTGTCATGTCTTATCTCCATCATTTAAGTCTTATAGTGAAATAAGCCACACGGACGGAAATTTTTCGTTTACGCGAACTACTTAGTCATGAAACCCATTAAATTAAGGAATTTTATGACAACCAATAATACTTACCTGTGCTCCGCTGTTATCTCTGACATTTTTGGCTCACTAGCTAACGCGTTTCTCTTGTTTAGAGATGAATTAGACGGTGCGCAGTATAGAAATAACCAACACATCGAAGATTCGATAATGAACGTAGTATTGCAAAATCAGGTGATTACTGACCCTTCGTATCTGCCTCTTATTCGAGAGCTTGTTGGTGTAGTAGTGAGTGAACCTTTGTTATATGCAGAGTGGACAGAGGGCGACTTCGAATTCTTTTCAGAACAAATGAAGTTTGACTTCGACGACATTAGCGAAGATTTTCCCGACTAGGAGCCTAGTTACTTCTGAGTACAAACAGGAGTAACAACATGCAAGACAAAAAATCTAGCATCATCCGAAAATACAAAAGTCAATCAAGATCTCCTTTTGTAGGTGATGATTCAACCATATTGTTTTTAGCGAATTTAGAAATTGAAGATGAGAACTTACGGCTGGATTATCAGCGATATATTTACTTACATCGCAGTGAAACAGGCCAATGGCTGGGGATATCGCTAAGTTCTTCGTTAATTGATGAATTATCTGATGGCAAAGGCAAATATAGGAATCACAGAGAAGCATTAACTGTGTTACTGAGATACCACGAAGAGATTCGTACCTTTCTAAAACACTTTTCGGATGAAATAGAGTCAGTTTTTGGTATTGACGCTGAAACATGGATGATTGCGTGTAAGGCGCGATGGAGAAAGTTGCTCAAATAGACTAATGGCCTCAGGAGAGGCCATTTTTTTGTTTATTGGTAGTGGTCTACGTTTAATGTTCTTTATAGGTTTAATTAGTAGGCTTTAACCTCTATTGACGGGTTGTCAGGTGTGAAGTGTACTATCAGTGAATCACTGATAGTTATTCGCTCTAGGTATGGTTATGATGTTGCTATGGAATCTGTGGCTACTAAGCATGGCGAGTTTCTGGGTAATAACTAGATTACTAGTGTAAATAAAAGCCTTGGAAATTTAGATAAAAAGACATTTTAAAGGGACTTACGAGTGAAATATTCAGAATTTGGTATTACGTTCGATACACATTCACATCATGAGCTTGAAGGAAAACTCACTCAGCAGTTTACTGCCGATTTTGACAACGGTTGTTCGTGGATGGATCGCCTCTATGCCAGTGACGAACCGGATCTGACAGTGATTGGCTATAAAGGCTTTGCTGCCGACCTTGTACTTTTCTTAGAACATATTGCGCCAGATCTTCGCTTCACTATTACGGATGCCAGGTGGGTACAATCCTTAAAAAAGGGACAGAAACTATTTCGTCCAGTCACCAACGTTTCTCCACGTCGCCTCTTCTCTGTACTGATTGGACGCAAGACCACCATAAGCGAGTTGGAAAAGATAACACTGCCTGAAGGCGTACTGTACACTCTTGAAAGAGAACTCCTCTACCATTTCGATTGTTCAAAGTCGAAGAAAGAACAACATTTGTGGCATTGGCTTATTAAGCGCAAGGCTCAGATCCTCGATTTAGCAAAAAACCGTAAGATACACCTCGCGACAGGCGAACTAGACTGCAAAAAATTGTTTTCTCTACTCAAAAAGGAAACACGCTTAGAAGAAGATTTACCTTGTCTCTTTTTATCCTCAATCCCTCTTTCACAGACCAGTAGGCGTTACGGTTTTTATCTGGAACAACTTTTTATACAACGCGAAATCTTACCCTCAACAACATCTTCTGCTAAAGGCATAGCTTTCGAAAACGAAGTAAATATCTTCCTACAAACACTTGGATTCGAGACAGAGACAACACCCACCAGTGGGGACTTCGGTGTTGATCTGATTCTGATCAGTCCCGAAAATGGAAGTCGTACAGCTGTGCAGTGCAAGGATTTCAAAGGTGAGGTAGGCGTGAGCGCCATTCAAGAGGTATTCGCTGGAAAAATGCACTACCAATGTGAGAAAGCAATGGTTATTGGTCGAGATGGATTCGGAAAGGCTGCGCTTTCCCTAGCAGAATCAACAGATGTAGTGTGCTCTACACTCACCCAACTGCAAGCTATAGCTAGAGGAAGCCTAACTTTTTAGCAATAACGACATTAAGACAAGCCTTAATCAAGATTGAACTTTAATATATAGTGTGAGCAGTAGATGAGTAGACAAGGAAAGTTGTATGGTATCCACAAGCAATTTTGAGTTTCTTAAAGCACACGGAGTTTGGTTTTATAACCTTGCAGCAATTGCTGAACGCACCCTCTCCTCTGATCCTAATTCAACACTTATCAAAATGCGCCAACTCGGCGAAGCCATTGCCCAGAATATTGCAGCCCGTGTGGGCGTTGAGTATGGCAATGATATCAAGCAAGTAGATTCACTCCGCGATATAGATTACTCACTTAGATTACATGACAACGTTCGAGGCGCTTTTCATACTTCAAGAAAGTTAGGTAATACAGCAACCCACGAGTTTGATAGTAACAGCCACCTCGACGCCCTGAAGTCGATGATGGTAGGCCACGCGCTTTCCACGTGGTTTCACAGCACATTTGGAGGAGACAAGGCCAAAGGCTTTAGAGTTTCCAAGTTTGTGAAACCTGAAGAGCCCCCCACCTACGTAAGTGAAATAGAAGAACTATTTGAACAGCTCAAGATCGAATCTCAATGCACATCAGAACGCATAAAAATTGCTGAAAAGCTTAGCCAAATTGAGCAAGAAGAAGCGCTTGCCAACTATCGAGCTGAAGTTGAGCGTGAAAATAAAGTCAACTTTGACCATTTCAGAGCGCAACCAAAAGAGCAAAAGGCTGCTGAGCTTCAACGCATTGAAAAATCTCACTTTGAAATGGATGAGGCGGAGATTAGTGAAAAGCAATATAACGCTTCCAAAGTAAGATTAGAGAAACTTACTCAATCGATACTGTCGAAATCCTTTCACGATGATTTAGTGAGTTAACTTTTATGACATACACCTTTACCAACACAGAACGCAATAATCTCAAGGCTTCAGTTTTTGAAACTAAATCGCTTTTGTATTTGGCTACAAAGAGTAAAAAGTATAAAGACATTACAGTATTCACTGTAGATTGCTTTAACGATGTAGGGGGGATGTCTGATAAGGAAAGTATCTGGGATGTCCAAGCCAAAGGTGAAAAAAGCTTAACTCCAAGAAAAATTGGGCGTTATCTGATCACCTTATACAAAAATTATGTTTCTGTATTTAGCCCATTCTTTCAAGAGTTTATATTTTTTATGCCACCGCTGGGTGAGCAGTATTTGAATAACTCAACTCTTTCCTGTTATGAAATTGATAACTTTAAAGAGGCGCAGCGGTTCAAAGTAATTGAAGGTCTTAAAAGTGCCGCAAACCTAGAAGAAGATATAGATTTATCAGGGTTTCTGGCAAAGGTTTTATTTGTTGAAGATAGAACAGATGAATGCACTTACGTAAAAAGAATAATGCAATTTAAATCTTTAAAATTGAATAGCGACAGCTTTTATTCCGCAATCTTTAAAGAAATCCGAGACAAACAAACAAGCCTAAAAAACTCTGATATCGAAAATACTAGAATTACACGTCCTAATGAGGTTCTTCAACTAGACAGACACCTTACAAGCGAGAAGCTCCAAGTATTCGTCTTAAACCGCCTGATCGGTGGAGATGTTTTTTCGAGAGGAAATTATTTACCAAGCAGTTACGCAATATTCACACGGAGTCTTGACGAAGAAGAAATCGAAGATCACATATTTGAACAGAATGCTGCGCTAAGTAGAGCATTTTTCGACAAAAACAACCAAAAAAACTTCTGGCGCTTGTTCGCAGCTATTTTTAAAGAATTTGACGGTGATTCATCTAAAAAAGTACACCAAGTCATAGAGTCAATTGATGAAAAGCTTATCGAGCGCACTGCGCATATTGATATGGATGCTACTAGGTTCCTCGTAGCTATGATTAGGGATGGATTATTAAGTGATAATTAGAAAGTTTGCTTTTGGAAATAGTGAAGCTGCCTTCGTTGAAAAGCGTTTTGACGCTGAAGTTAATATTATTTTTAGTGATGACAACAACAAGGGCAAGACCCTTGTATTACAGGGGATAATGTTTGCACTGGGAAACGAACCCATCTTTCCAGCTGGCTTCAAAAATTCAGAACATTACTTTTTCCTAGAGTTTGATGTCGAAGGTAGAACGTTCAAAGTGCTCAGAAAACATACGACATTTTCGATTTTAGTTAACAAGCAGCTACACATTCTGGAGTCAGTTTCTGAATTTAAATATTTTTTTAATCAACACATATTTAAACTCCCTGAAATTATCCACAAAGGCTTACCAAAGCTCGTTGATTTGAGCCTCTTTTTGCAGCTTTTCTTCGTTGGTCAAGACAAGCGAGATACTTCGAGCATATTCAATAGCGGGTTTTACACTAAGTCCGATTTTGTCGAGATGTTGTTCGCTTTAAAAGGGTTATCTGGTACTGAGCTGTCGAACGAACAGCTAAAGCAGTTAAAAGATGAGTTGAAACAACTTAGAGCAATTGAAAGTAAGCTCGGCAAAGAGATTGACCGCTTCAATATCAGTAAAGCCGTTTTGGAAAATGTGAAGTCTTCCGCAAGTTATAGTGCGTTTAAAGAGCAAGAACAACGTTTAAAAATGTTGAACGAACAGTTAGTAGCTTTACGAAAACAATTGTATTCAGAAAATACGCGCCTAAACCACCACTTAAACTTGCAAGCAGAGTTGAACTCATTAAATAGAGCGATTTCAATAGGTAAAGTATCTTGTGACGACTGCGGTAGTGAAAATATTTCCTACAAATCTAAAGAAGTAACTTTTGATATCAGTAACAAAGAAGTTAGACATTCAATTCTGGATTCTTTAGACAATAAAATTAAAACAAAAAAAGAACTATTGTCGCGTATTAACTACGAAATGTCGGTTGTTCAAGAGCGGCTCAACAATGAACTATCACAGGTCACCCCTGACCTGAGAGATGTCATATTGTTTACAGACGAGTTAAAAAATACAGGTAGTTTGGACAAAGAACGCCAAGACAAGCAACGTGAAATTGATTTATTAACTCAAAAAATCCAAGCGTCCAGCAGCAAACAAGAAGGGCTTTCAGTTAAACAGAAACAATTGATCTCAACCATTGTTGAAACGATGAATGCCATCTACAAAGTTGTTGATGAGTCAGGAGTGCAAGTATTTACAGATTTGTTTACTAAGAAATCAGTAAATTACTCAGGAAGTGAAGAGCAAGAGTTTTATTTTGCTAAGCTCTATGCCTTTTACGCTGTTTTTAAACATAAATTTCCAATCATCATTGATTCGTTTAGGGATAGGGAATTGTCAAGTTTGAAAGAACAGAAGATGATTGAAGTTTTCGAGGCTCTCGATAATCAAGTCATTGTTACTGCTACCTTGAAGAAGGAGGAATATAGCAATGATAAATATGAGACATATGGTTCAATTAACGCATTAGATTATAGTTCTCACATAGATAGTCGAATTTTAACAAGCTCTTATCTTCCTGAGTTTTTGACAATTTGTGACGAATTTGGAGTTAAACACTCGTGACTATAATTATGTTTTATCCATATCGAGATTAATGACATAGTTCTGAAAAACGAACTTTTATATTTCCCTAGGCTAGACGCTATTGAATAATGAAGCCTAAATCATACTGACGAGGAATGCTCACGACCACTTCGCTAAATGCTATCACCAGCCGTCCTAGCGGCTGGGTCAATGATTGGAAGCCCACATTAGGAAATCCAGCAGTTGCTGTAAATCACTTGGCGTGAGATTAACTGTGTAGAAGAGCCAGGGCTAGGCACTTTGGTTTGGTTATAGTCACGAATGCGCTGGTTATAATCATGGTTGATACTAGCAGAGCTAAAAAATAGAAAGCAGGCGTTTTAATGCCTGCTTTTTTCTTTTGTGCAAAAAGTTTCCCTCTGACGAGCTTAGATATCTTTAGGACTAACTAAGGATATCAACATGAAGATTACAAAAGAGATAGCGTTTAACACACTTATTAAATTCTCAAAAAATAGCATGTCGTTAGGGTATATATTTCTCGCGTTTGCACTGTTTCCATTTTGGCATGAGATAGTCGCTGTATTGCTAGATTGGAAGCCTGTTGCTGAAGCAGATTTTGAGTTAAATGAGTATTTTTACTACAACTGGGTGTGTATTGCTGCGTCGTTATTTTTCGCACTGTCAGCAGTTATTGTTCTGCGGTTTATGACAGACGAATAAAGCGACTTTTTACTAACGGGCATTCTATGCCCGTTTTCTTGTTCTTCGAAAATTCTCATCTACCGCTCCTAGTTCTTTATGCAAGTCATAAACAATTACGGAGGACAAATGGCTAAGCAACAACTCGTCATCATGGCATTAGACATGATGACTAAATTATTAATGAGTATTGGAGACGTACTTTTTGTGGTGTGGATAGTTCAGGTGGTTACTCGATTTGAGTCACACAGCTCCTATCCTTTCGTGGGTACAAAAGGGGCGCTTTATATACTTCTGATATATCTGTTCGCTCTTGCGATATACCTTCAAGAGGTACGGCTTCGTAAAAAGTATTATTAGAAAATATTGAGAGCACCGCTAGGTGCTCTTTTTCTTCCGACAATAGTTTATCGATAAAATGTCTGTTCTATTGGGTCAATAAACTTTGTTCTATAGATGATTTTTTCTTGGAGTTTTTTGGCATCAGTTTCACTTAGCAGAGGCTGTTTCGTTTTACGATCATAACGATGAGGCATTTCCTCAAACAGTTGTTTGTGAAAGCGTTGTGTGTCGCTATTAATCTTTTGAGAGCAGGGTATAATGAACACTTTATCGTAAAGCTTATTTTCCCCTAACGTTGCATCATGCAATTTCAGTAACGTCTTTTCGTGTTGCGCTTTGCGTTTAAATGACGCTTCTAGTTCAACAGCTGCAATCTCGCCATTGGCTAGATGTACCAACGCATCGACATTTTTTATGTTTGACGAAGTATGAATTCGCTTAAATTCAGTTTCAGTTAAATAGCCATCCCATAGAGATTTTGGGATGCCATCCTTTGTTTGATTTTGTAATCCTAAGCTTAGTACGAAGCTCATAATAGAGTCGTGCATGATTGCATTTTGATTAACCTGAGTGATTGGCTCTTGTGCGGAGCGGAAAGGGATGTCTATTCGCATCAAGTCTGACGCAAACCTAGCACCTGAATGAGTTAGTACATATATGCGTCCATCTGCTGCCCTGTCTGTTTCTGCAATTGATAGAAGTCCTTCTTTCACTATTCTATTTAGAGACTCTAAAACTTTGTGCCGCTTAATCTGCCATATTGCTTCACATGTAATGGCAGATACAAAACCAAATCTAGCGGCGAGCAGTAACGCTAAATACTTTTTTTGCCGTCCTCGAAGAACGGGGTTCGCACTTTTGTGAAATCTCATATCAAGGTTGAAGTATTTTTGGTGTTCGGTGTCTAGGGAAGGTGTATTAGTGTTTATCATTGTGTTCCTTGTTCATTAATTGAGAAACTACGAAGGAACAGCTAACGCAAAATTTAAGTGTTTAAGGTTCTTTTTCGGGTTTTTAACTGGGAGTTTCTTAAACTCTCAAACACCCACCGCTGTTCCTTGTTTTCAACCCACCAGAAAAAGAGAAGCTCACAACGTTCGTTGTGAGAAAAACGCTTATAGTGCCCGCCGCTGCTGATGTTGACGTTCGTCAACGCAGCGACTCTACGACGCATTCGCGTCTAGCACCAACGCTTGAGGCGCATGTTCCCGTGCTGCGCACTACCCCCCATTTTTCCTCTCATATCTATGTATTTCATACACGGCTATTCGTTGCGCTAGCGTTGCTTGCTGCAAGGGGTTTGATTCATAGCGCTTTCGCCCTATTCATCAAATTTTGCTAGGGCAAAACAAAATAGGAGGTAGTTCGCAACTGCGAACATGCGCCAGCTTCAAAAGAAAATGTGCTTCGCAATTGTCTTTCTGCGCGAGCTATTGAGTTGTCTCACAACTGCTTTTTTGCACACAAACTTTTAGTTTGGTGCTATCACTTTGCTTTGCAACTAGTAATTCATGCTTTCCAAGCATAATCAGATTTTATTTAAAAAATTTTTTTGAGGGAGAATATTCATGTCGAGTCTGGCTTCTTAAGTAGAGGCCGCAACTTTAAATTAGTAAAACAATGAATAGGAAAAAGGTATGAACTAAAAATGTACCAGGGTTTCAGCAACTGAGAGCTGACTAGTTTTGCGTGGCGGCTAACGCTCTATGAACGAAGACTCGACATCTTAAATTTACAAATGTATTGCAATACCACGCCCATGATGATGGACGTAAAAAGGAAAGGGTTTGTATTAGAGGTATTTTTCATTAACGTAATTTTGTGCTGATTAATAAACAAGAGGACAGCACAATGTCATTACTAAGTTATCAATTATTCGGACACTGCTCAGAAAGCGGTGAAGAGGCTAATACTTCAGCTATCGATGAGAGCGAGTATGATGCGCCTGGAGTTAACGAAGCAAATGGATTACCGCTTTTACCTAGTGGGCTAAAAGGCTGTCCTGGTGTTATAGATATTGAAGGTAATCCACGAGGGACTGATATGTCAGACCACCTAGGTGTGGATATCACGCTCGATATTAGTTCTATAGATACTGATGTGTTCGGTGGATGTGATATTCATTCTGACACCGACTGGATGACAGATACAACGTCTATTGATAATGGTTTTGACGATTTTGGAATTAATGACCTGTCAGGATTTGATGGGGACTGGTAAATGACGGGTTTTCAATTAATTCCTTTATTATCCGACTGAAAATTCTCTAGTATTTGAGTGAAGCACTGGTAACTGGACTGCGATCAAGTGTAAGGTAATTAAACAAAAGATTATTTTGGTAATTCAAAGGAATGTAATCTCCTAAGTACATTAAGTATTAAAATAAGGTTTTAGATTACTAGTTAAAAAAGGATTTCTATAATGTCAGGTAACGGATATATACCAAGTTTCAAAATGTGGTTGTTTTCTATCTTTCTTGCCGCGGGCTTTGGTAGTGGTGCAGTCGATGGCATCAAATATTTGCTAATAGAATATACAAAAAAAGGCGGAAACCTATCCTTTGTTGATTATGGGTGTTGGAATAGAGGTACTACAAAGAAGCCTATTTTTACTTGTGAGTACATTTTCAAAAATACTGGTGATGATACTGTAATTGTCACGGAGTTAAAGATTGGAGATTCAATTCATCGTTCCTTTCACAGTAATCTACCTGGAGGTGTTAGAAAGGTAAATTTTAACTATACCAACTCCAATATTGCTGAAGTTAAACCTAATGAATTACTAGTTGTTGCGAAATCACCACTCCTAAAAGAAGATTGGAATAAAAAAGCCTGCTTACTTTATATGGAAGAAAGCTTAGTGTGTTCTCGTGAGTAACCAATCAAGTGCATAGGTTTGCTCGTGGTATTGGTGAAGTCATGACACTTAGGCTCATGCACTTTACTTTTAGTCTACTGAATATCATCTAATAAATGAATATTATAACCATGAAAAATGTCTTTAACTTCTTGAAAAATGTTCTTATTTTCGACGTTTTCCCCTTTCTGTGTAGGTTGATAGGATGTTGCTTACTAACTATCGCTCTATACGGAGTTGGCTTCCCGCCGAAGTCCGATATTGGTAGTACATCAGCCCTGTTACTTTTTTTATCCTTGTTTTTCATTTTATTACCGTTAGCTAAAAAAATAAGTTTGGGTAAATTGCTCACCTTTGAGCGGGAAATCGGAAAGGTAAAAAATGAAGTTGCAGATTTTAAAGTCGAGACAAGAGATTTTCTAAATGTTTACAGCAACATGGTTACCGCTATATCAAATACTGTTAATCAAACTGTGAACGTCCACCTTCCTGGTAAGGAACAAGTTCAAGAGGCTAAGGAGGAATTGAAATCAACAATTCATCAAGAAAATGGTGACACTAATATCGAAGATGAGTTGCAAGACTATATTAGCCTTTCAGGCAATGATTTAAATTTCGCTCTTGCTCGCCTGAGAATGGATTTAGAGAAGTCGATGCGCATAATTTTGGGGAAAAGAATCCACACATCAGACCCAACAGAAATGAAGTCGAAATTCATGTCTGCTAGACAGTTATTTAAAGAAATTACGACTCTTTACCCTCATTATAAAGGAATGCAAAGCTCATATGACTACATTCTTAAAGTATGTAACGCCGCAATCCATGGTCAGAATGTATCTAGCGGCCATGCCCATGAAGCTCTGTATATGGGGCTGCAAATGTTGAAAGAACTAGATAGTGTGCAAAAGTAGTTGTAAAAATTCCCTCAAAATTTTGCACAATGCTCGTTTTGTACTTTTCCGTTACTAATTATCGCCAAGTATTTTAGTTTCTTAGAAATATGTTAGCCAAAGGATTAAAAATGAAAGCAAGGTTTTTGCCTCCAAAGGGAAACGAACAGGGTAATTTGCTGTGGAGTAAAAGTAAGTTTAGTGATTCGAATTTAAAGATTGAAGCCTCATTAGAGAAGCTGAGAAAAATGGGTTATTGGGCAAGTGCATTCCCTGAAGGCGATGGTGTTACATTCAATTTTGCTGATGAGACCATTACAAAAAATAACAATGAAATATTCGATGATTTTCAGTCGGCTTTTGATTGGGTCGATATCGAACAGGCGCAGTCACAAGATTCCAATGCCGAACTAGCAGAATTAGTGGATGAAGAGGAAACGATTGAGTGCATAGTCATCGTTCCTTTAGATAAAATATTCATTCAACAAAACCTAGTGTTGGGCAAGTATACTTTTTATTGTAAAAAGCAATTGGATGATGAACCCTCTGAAAGGTTAGCTGATTTTGATAGCGAGTACGTCCAGTTTAAAGCCAGCTTAAACTACAGAGACCTCTTAAAGTTAAACAAAAACACTAAGCACGACAACTATGTCATCAATAAATGTTTGTTGCTTGCAGAACATGCAATGGATGTTGTTAGATTCTCTTATAGCTCCTTTTTAACTCGTGAGTACACTCCAAATCCAGCAGGACAAATTGGTGATGGCTTTTATGCGGTTAATATAATTCCATTAGGGAAAACTCATCTTAAGCCACTTGAATTAACTAGAATATCAAAGCCAATATCAGTAAGTAACAACTGGTTAGGGCCTCAAGTAGACAGCTTTTCGGGTCAAGGAATTGACTATCTTTCTCTCATATATAGCAGTGACATTGACAATGAAATGGCGCATGCGGTGATTTCGGCGTTAAGATCTTGTCGGCAATCCTTTTACTCAATAGGTGACGAATCTCAATTTTTAAACTTGGTCTTTGTGCTTGACGGATTAACTGATCCCGAATGGAATGGGTGGAAGCACAGAACTTATATCGCGGCCTTGCTTTCTAACGGTGATCCTTCGTTATTTGGTAAGAAGCTTGAGGAGTATGATGGTCTCTATACAGATGTAAGAAACAAGCTTGTTCACGAGGGGAAGGACTTTTATGAGATGACAGAAGAACCTAGTAGTGCAAGTGAGACCATTTATTTTTATATAAAGAGCATTGTAATTTTAATTGCAGAAAAACCATTAAATACAACCCAAGAAATGAAAAATTACGCTATTTCATTACTTCAAACTCAGAGCTTCAAAGACGAGTATATATCAGTAATTAATAGAGTATCATTGTCTAGAGGTAAAGAGCCTCGCATCCCGCATTGGTAATGAGTGGCAATGCCCTCCAGTAAGGGTCAATGTTTACGGAGGACGGTATGAGGTTTTTTATTCAATTTCTTAGTAACTGCTCATCGTAATCTCTGGATGAAAGTGTGACGATTTTTCGCTTTGTCACAGTATTTTGTCACAGGGAGGCGGCGCTGCAGGCCGCTAAAATCAATAGGTAGCATCATTGCTACAAGGCTTGTAGGGATTGAAAATCCGCGTGTCCCTGGTTCGATCCCGGGTCGAGGCACCATCATTGAAGCCCTTGCAGAAATGCAGGGGCTTTTTTGTTTCCGGTGGTTGGGAAAACACAGGCACACGCTAACGTGCCCCTGCGGCTGCGCCGCGCGTTGCGACCCCGGGTCGAGGCACCATCATTGAAGCCCTTGCAAAAATGCAGGGGCTTTTTTGTTTCCGGCGGTTAGAGAAAAACCGGCGCACGCCAACGTGCCCCTGCGGCTGCGCCGCGCGTTGCGACCCTGGGTCGAGGCACCATCATTGAAGCCAAATATCTCTCTTCGTCTTTTTAAAAGCGCAGTGGCTTTAATACAGACAGTTCATTGGCATCGGCTAATTGCGACAGTGTTACCAATATTACAGATACGACGCAGGGCCTTGGTAATGCCTCTGCAATAGATTCCACGGCTTTAGCTGGTGGCACGCAAGCATGCGACAAAGGTTAAACTGAATTGTTTAACCTTTGTCGCAGAGCAAATCTCTGCGTTCGCCCCTTAATTAACTATGGCCGAAGATGCATCGGCACAGTTAGACTTTGGTAAAGCACAAATTGACGATATCGACAGCCCTCCTGCTACCCCTCGCCCTACGGCAAAAAAGCGTTTCCTCACCATGAATACGCTCAATAGCGTAGGCAATATTCGTTATGTTATCACGTATTATATCGGCACGTTTGGTGCTTTTACATGCAGATAGACGCAAGTAATGCCAAAAGCGCTTGTTTAACTAAAAAAAGATGCATATTCTTGCCAACTTTTCAAAATGAGTACTACGCTTACTGGATATTGTAGGAGCGCGGTTAAATATAACGCTGTTACTTTTTCGCAATAAGGCTGTGTTTTGCTAACAGTAGATACGGCACAAGACTCATGTAATGGGGCAACGGTTAGAGCCTCCAAGCCACATCGATTGGCTGAACGCTATGTGCATCAGAAGTAGGATTTACGGTTAGAGCAAAACCGTGTGTTAATCTCAAGGAGAGCTTTTTTGTCAGTTAATAACTCATCATTAAATCAGCAAAGTACGCTCAAGAGTATACTTGTCATTTCAGGTGTAGGAATTATTGTTGCGTGGGCGCTCTACTTCTTGGTCTCAGCGCTGGCAGGGCTTGTGGTTCTAACGGCGTCAGTTATTGTATGTGCCCTCGTTTTCTCAAAAAGCGCGAGTGAAAGCGAGGTGATTTACCCGGTAGAAAGTAGTGCCGAAATTCCATCATTAAATAGTAATGCAGATATTAAAAAGGCGAGCGAAGGTCTAAAAGTATCGCTGAGTACCTGTGTTACTAACCTTACTGACATTAAGTCTACGCAAGACGACGCCGTAGAAACTCTGTCACACGCATTCAGTAGTTTAAAAGCATTAGTTTCTCAACAAACTGAGTGCATCGAAGACTTGTTAAGTGTTGATGAAGCACACACGCAGTCGTATTCCGATCGTATGCGCAACTTTGCGAAAGAAACCGACAGTACCCTTACACAGTTCATTGGCTCGACTGAGAAAATGTCTTCTTCTACCAAGTTTCTGATGGAACAAGTAGAAACTATTCAACAAGCCATGCCCACGGTTATTGATGCGCTAAGCGGTATTGACGATATTGCTGCTCAAACTAACTTGCTGGCTTTAAATGCTGCCATTGAAGCGGCAAGAGCCGGCGAGGCGGGAAGGGGGTTTGCAGTAGTGGCTGACGAAGTAAGGGCGTTATCAACACGTTCAACACAGTTTAGCGACGTCATTAAAACCCAAGTAGAAAACATACGAAGTTTGGTCGATAAGCTCACAGACACAGCTAAATTGGTGGCCTCGCAAGACATCTCGCAAGTCGTAAACGCGAAAACGCATATAAGTACGCAGCTACAAGAGATTATTAAAAAAGCCGAAGCGGACTTAGTTACCACCAAACAGATTGAGAACATTGGCTCTGAAATTGATAACTCTGTAAATGCAGCCATTCGCGGAATGCAATTTGGCGATATAAACGGCCAGCACATCCAATATACCCAAGACATGGTGAATTTTATTTTAGAGCAGTTGGCAACATTGAACGCTAATAATGTCGATGAATTCTCAAGTGCGTTAACTAAGTATCAAAAAGCACTGGCTGCTAAAGGAAAAAACGACCATAACCCAGTCTCAGCAACGTCTATGGACGCTGGGGAAGTTGAATTGTTCTAGGCTAAAAGAACAGAAAGCAAAATCAGTTATGGCATTCATAGGAGAAGTAAGTATATGAGCAAGCATGTATTAGTCGTTGACGATTCAGTATCAATTCGTCAAATGGTAGAGATGACGCTAAAGGGCGCGGGCTATACCGTAACGACTGCTCAAGATGGTCAAGAAGCGTTAGACAAATGCAAAAGCCAGAATTTCAATTTTGTTCTAACCGACCAGAACATGCCACGTATGGATGGCCTAACACTTATTAAAAACCTCAGAGGATTAAGTGCTTATAGCAGAACACCAGTGGTTATGCTTACCACAGAGGCCGGCGACGACATGAAAGCAAAAGGCAAAGCTGCTGGTGCAACGGGCTGGATGGTTAAGCCCTTCGACCCAAATAAATTGCTTGATGTAGCAAAGCGAGTACTGGGCTAAAACTGCCCAGCAATCTTAAAATCTGGAAGGATTCGGAATGAGCATTGATATCGAACAATTTCATAGCGTGTTTTTTGACGAGAGCGATGAGCATCTCGACAATATGGAACAGCTATTGATGAGCTTGGACGTCGAATCACCAGATCCAGAAGAACTAAATAGTATATTCCGCGCCGCGCACTCCATTAAAGGGGGGAGCGGAATATTTGGATTTGATGCGTTAATGAATTTAACGCATGTTATGGAAAACTTGCTCGATAAAGCACGTAATAACGAGCTTAACGTAACGGCCGATATTGTAAACGTGCTGTTGGAAACCTTAGATGTTTTAAAAGACACGCTAAACGCCTACCGCGAAGACTCCCCCTTACCAGAAGACAGTATTGCCGAGCGCATTAGAATTCTTAACTTGGCAATAAATGGTCAAGTTGCGAACGCTGTCGGTCAACATCACAAAGAATCGCCGGACACTGTCACGGAACATAATAGCGAAAGTGCACAGGATGAAAGTTTTGGCTTCTTTGATGATGAGAGCGGTGATACTGCTAAGGCATCAGACGAAGGCTTTGGCTTCTTTGATGACGAACCCGCTAAAAGTAAAACTAGCGACGACGATAGCTTCGGCTTTTTCGACGATGAGTCCAGTGACACTTCCGCGCAAACTGATGATGGCTTTGGTTTCTTTGACGATGACAAGGCTGCTCACTCTGCGCCAAAGGTAGAAGAAGATGATGGTTTTGGCTTTTTTGACGATGTCCCATCTGCTGCCCATATCAATACTGTTGTGCACAGTGCTGATAGTAAAGGGCCAGAAGGCGCTAATGTTTCAATAAGTTCAACGAACGCGCCGGACAACGAAAAACACACATCGACGAATGCCGAAAACGAGGCATCATTGCCAACATCGGTTAAAGCGCCAGCAAAGCCTTTGGCTAAGAAAAATACGGCCCGAGAGGCATCCTCTATTCGGGTAGATACTACCAAAATCGATGACATGGTTAATTTAGTTGGCGAGCTTGTTATTACTCAGTCCATGCTGTCTATGATAGGGCAAGACGTAGAAGGGCAAGTGGGTGAGCGTCTTCAGCTTGCCATCGACGAGCTACAGCGCAATACGCGAGAAATTCAAGAGTCGGTCATGTCTATGCGAATGCTACCGCTAACGGCAACGTTTAATCGTTTCCCACGTTTGGTAAGAGATTTAGCAGGCAAGTTAGGGAAGCAAGTTGAACTTGTTCTTCAGGGCGGCAGCACTGAAATTGATAAAAGCTTGATTGAAAAAATCGTCGACCCGCTCACGCATTTGATTCGCAACAGCGTTGATCATGGTATTGAAATGCCTGAGAAACGTGCAGCGGCAGGGAAGCCTGAAAAAGGTACGGTTATCTTAAATGCTGAGCAGAAGGGCGGCAGTATTATCATAAGCATTATTGATGATGGTGGTGGCCTGAACCGCAACAAAATTTTAGAGAAAGCGCGAAGCAACGGGCTTGTCGTATCAGACGACATGCCAGACTCAGACGTGTGGCAGCTAATCTTTCAACCTGGGTTCTCTACTGCTGAAGCCATTACCGACGTGTCGGGGCGCGGCGTAGGAATGGATGTTGTGCGACGCAACATCGAGACAATTGGCGGGCGTATCGATATTGAATCCAGCGCAGGTGAAGGCTCGGCTTTCTTTATTCATTTGCCGCTTACACTCGCAATAGTTGATGGCATGTGTGTATCGGTGGGCGAGCAAATATTCGTTATCCCACTTCTCAATATTGTTGAATCTTTCCAGCCCACGAAGCAGCAGCTCAAAACCTTAGGCAACGACACCGTACTTTATATACGCGATCAATACTGGCCCCTTGTGCCCTTGTACGATTTTATGGAAGTGGAAGATGCCGCGCAATCACCCACAGAGGGCATAGTGGTTTTGCTTGAAAGCAGTAAAAAGCGGTTTGGTATTTTGGTTGACGCATTGGTAGGACAGCAGCAGGTAGTGATTAAAAGTTTAGAAGAACACTACCGTAAAGTAGCAGGCATTGCGGGAGCAACCATTATGGGCGACGGCAAAGTTGCGCTTATTATCGACGCAGACTCCATTGCTACTACGTATACCTCAAGTCAAATAGAGGAGTTACTTTCATGAATGAAACTGCGTTGCATCAAACGGTTTCAGGTGGACAAGACAAAGAATACTTAAGTTTTGTGCTTGGCGACGAACACTACGCTTTGGACATCACAACGGTTAAAGAGATAAGAGGTTACGAACAGGTCACTAAAATTGCGAATGCGCCTGCTTTCATAAAAGGCGTCATTAATTTGCGTGGTGACATTGTGCCTATTGTGGACTTGCGCATTAAGTTTAATGTGGGCGAGGCCACGTACAACGACTTCACAATAGTGATAATGCTGAATATTCAAGAGCGCATTGTTGGCATCGTAGTAGACGGTGTTTCCGATGTTATTCGCTTGTCTGAAAAGCAAGTGCTTCCGCCACCAGAGTTTGGCGTAGCTTTTGACAGCAGGTATCTGCACGGCCTGGCTGATGTAGATGAAAATATGGTCATTCTGGTGAACATAGAAAGTTTAATTACCAGCGATGAGCTGGGTTTAGTTGCCCCTGAAAGCGTACGAGAAAACGCGTAGTTTCAAGGTCCTTCACTAAACGGAAACACCTGACATTGGGAAATATTAGTTATGGGCGTATTCAATTTTCTTAAAGGCGAAGAACTCAAAATAGCAAAGCATGATGCGCTATTGAAGTCGAGTATTCTAGAGGCCAGTGCATCAAACTTGTTAGTTATCGATAGAGCGGGAGTTATTTGCTACCACACTCCTGCTTTTTTGAGTTTGACGAAAGCCTATCCAAAAGACTTTTCTGTTCGTGCCGATGAGCCGTCGCTGTTAGGTAAGCATATTGACGACATTACAAAGCCATCGAATACAGCAGGTAATTTGTCTAGTTCTCTTACCCAAGTTACGGGCGACAGCAAGCGAGTTGTCGCTCTTGCAGAGCATGGTTTTTGTGTAACGTCATCGGCTGTAACAGTAGAAGATGAAGGCAAACAACTTTTCGTTACTGAATGGCAAGACAACACCGACAACAAGCGCAATAAGGGCATGGTTGATGCCATTATGCGAAGCCAAGCGGTAATATCATTTACCACTGACGGAGAAATTTTATCGGCCAATAACAACTTCTTAACTGCTATGGGGTACAGCGAAAGCGAAGTTGTTGGTAAGCATCATCGTATTTTTGTAGATAGCAATTACGCCAAAAGTGAAGAGTACAAAGAGTTTTGGGGAAAACTAAAGAGCGGTGACGTACACAGTGGCGAATTTTGCAGAGTGAACAAACAAGGGGAAGAGGTATGGATTCAAGCTACCTACAACCCCGTGTTCGACGAAAACGGTGAGGTTGATTACATTATTAAGTTTGCCTCTGACATTACCGCGCAGAAGCAAAAGAATGCAGATTTTGAAGGGCAAATCACGGCCATTCATAAGTCTCAGGCCGTTATTGAATTTGACCTAGATGGGCACATTCTTGATGCCAATGAAAACTTTCTTGCTGCAATGGGGTATAGCCTTTCAGAAATTAAAGGGCAGCATCATAGTATGTTTGTCGACCCAAGCTATAAGTTGAGCTCCGAATACGCCGCATTCTGGCAAAGCCTAAAAGCAGGTGAGCACAGTGAGGGTGAATTCAAGCGCATTGCCAAAGGCGGACGAGAGATTTGGATCCGTGCGTCTTATAACCCTATCTTCGACAGCAACGGTAAGCCATTTAAAGTGGTGAAGTTTGCTACCGACGTTACGCAAGACAAGCTTAGGAATGCCTACTTCGAAGGACAAATAAACGCTATTAGCAAGTCGCAGGCAGTTATCGAGTTTGATGTTGATGGCACCATCATTACCGCCAATGATAATTTCCTCAACACCATGGGCTATCGCCTAGATGAAGTGAAAGGCAAGCATCACCAATTATTTGTTGACGAGGAAACCAGACAGTCAGAGTCGTATCAACGTTTTTGGTCAGAGCTAAAAGAAGGTAACTTCTTTTCTGGAGAGTTCAAGCGAGTCAGTAAAGAAGGCAAAAACGTCTGGATCCAAGCGTCTTACAACCCAATTGAAGACATGAATGGTAAGCCATTCAGAGTGGTAAAATACGCCACGAATATTACCGAAGATAAACTTAAGAATGCTTATTTCGAAGGTCAGTTAACGGCAATAAGTAAGTCTCAGGCGGTTATCGAGTTCGACCTTGAAGGTGTGATATTAAATGCTAACAGCAATTTCTTGGCGGCCATGGGATATACGCTTGAGGAAGTAAAGGGTAAACACCACAGCATTTTTGTAGAGCCTGCCTTAAAAAGCAGCCCAGAATATACCGCATTTTGGGAGCAGCTGCGCCAAGGCGTTTACGCCAGCGGAGAATACAAGCGCTTAGATAAAACAGGCAACCCTGTTTATATTCAAGCTTCTTATAACCCAATTTTAGACCAAAACGGCAAGCCATTTAGAGTAGTGAAATACGCTACAGACATTACAGGCCGAACGCTAGCAATAGAAAGCATTAAGTCGATTATGGCAAGTTTAACGGATGGTGATTTGCTGAAAACCATTGATGAGCCACTAGAAGGCGATTTCAAAGTGCTTGGTGAGTCTATCAACCACTTTATTGGTGAACTGCGCGACACTATAGTCAAAATTCACACGGCGGTAGAAACCATCGACACCGCATCAAATGAAATCGCTACAGGAAATGCAGACTTATCTAGTCGCACTGAACAACAAGCTTCAAGCCTAGAAGAAACCGCCTCTGCCATGGAAGAGTTAACTGGCACAGTGCGGTTAAATGCAGAGAATGCCGACCAAGCGAAAGGGTTAGCAAGTCAAGCGTCGGAAGTGGCTTCTGAGGGCGGTAAAGTAATTGAGCAAGTGGTGCATACCATGGGCGAAATTAACGACTCAGCACAGCGAATTTCTGACATTATCGGGGTTATCGACGGCATCGCGTTCCAAACCAACATTCTTGCTTTGAATGCTGCTGTTGAAGCAGCAAGGGCAGGTGAACAAGGGCGTGGCTTCGCGGTTGTTGCCTCAGAGGTAAGAACCCTTGCACAGCGCTCTGCCGAAGCAGCGAAAGACATAAAGGCATTAATTTCAGCGTCGGTAGACAAAATTGGCGATGGAAACGTGTTAGTGAATAAGTCTGGTGAAACCATGGCTAATATTGTTACGGCAATTAAGCGCGTAAACGATATTATGTCTGAAATTGCAGCGGCATCATCTGAGCAAGCTACGGGTATTCAGGAAGTGAGTAACGCAGTAGTACAGATGGATGAAATGACGCAGCAAAATGCAGCGTTAGTAGAAGAAGCGGCGGCGGCTGCAGATAGCATGAGACAGCAATCTGGCGAGCTTGCACAGCGTGTGTCGGTGTTCAAAGTGGGAAGTACTCGCAAAGCACCAACTACCGCTGCGCTACAACAACTAAATGGAAGCAAAGCGCTACCGAAAGAGCGTGAAGTTCCAAGGCAGCGCTTAAAAGCACTCAACCCTGCAAAACCAGACGAGTCGGATTGGGAGGCATTTTAGTGTATGACGGCTATACCAAGTGCGGATGCTCAAAGGGAATTTTCATATAGCCGAAGAGACTTCGAGAGGGTGAAAAGCCTGCTATTTAAGCAAGCGGGTATAAATTTATCTGACTCGAAAGATGCCATGGTGTACAGCCGCCTTGCTAGGCGGCTGCGTCTACTTGAACTTACCAGCTTTAAGGAATATTTGACGTATGTAAACAGTAGCAAAGATGAAATGGAGCACTTCATCAATGCACTCACCACTAACCTTACTGCCTTTTTCAGAGAGCCTCACCACTTTGACGCCCTCGCGAACTATCTACACAAGCGCCCGCAAACTAAACGCATTTGGTGTGCAGCTAGCAGCACGGGCGAAGAGCCCTATAGCATTGCCATGACGGTAGCCTCGGTGTTTGGCACCTTCACGCCCGACATACAGATAATAGCTACAGATATCGATAGTAAGGTATTGCAGAAAGCACGTGAGGGTGTGTATGCGCAAAACAGTATTAATCAGTTGTCTTACGATTATAAAACGCAGTTCTTTTACCGAGGCAAAGGAGCACAGACTGGAAGAGTAAGGGTTGTCGACGAATTAAGGAAAATGGTGCAGTTTGAGCTATTAAACTTAACGTCGCCGAACTGGTGTGTAGCTGGAACCGTTGACGTCATTTTTTGTAGGAATGTGATGATTTACTTTGACCGCCCTACCCAGCGAAAAATTTTGGCGCGAATGGTTAAGCTGATGCCACACGATGGGATGTATGTCGCTGGGCACTCAGAAAACTTCACCATGTATCCTGAGCTAGTTGCACCTATGGGTAAAACGATTTATCGGCCGGTTGTATAAAAGGAATGTGCAGTATGTGTCAGGATGAAACTCCTATTCGGTATTTTGATAACCGCCTTCAAAAAGAAGCGGTGAAATTACTCCCAGGTCAATACTACGCAACCGCTTCAGATAAGGCGTTAGTGACTATTCTGGGCTCATGTGTTGCCGCATGTATTTTCGATCAGGAAAAGAAGATTGGCGGCATGAATCATTTTATGTTGCCTGACCTTAATTTCATCTCAAGCCAAGACGATTGTTTAGCTACGAAATACGGTGTGCATGCAATGAATATGCTTATCGATCAGCTTGTGCACCTTGGTGCCCGTCGCAATAAACTAGTGGCGAAGGCGTTTGGCGGTGGAAAAGTGTTGCCAGGCTTTGTTCAACAGGATATTGGCAGAGTAAACGCGGAATTCGTATTGGACTATTTAGATAACGCAAACATTCCTGTGGTAAGCCAAGATCTTATGTCTACCTATGCGCGGAAAATATATTATTTCCCGGCAGACGGAAACGTCTATATGAAGCGTATACGTGAGTTTAATAATGCGACGCTTTACGAACGAGAGTCTAGTCATCGGTATTTGCTTTCTGAACAAGCAAAAACGGGTGTGATTTCATTTTCGGAACAGCCTTATGCCTATAAAAGTCCTCATAGTTGATGACTCTGCACTAATTCGCCAATTACTGACAGAGATTATAACGCAGGAACCCACTTTCAAATTAGTGGGGGCGGCGCCAGATGCCTATGCAGCTAAGCGAATAATGCAAGAATTCAAACCTGACGTACTTACTTTAGACATTGAAATGCCAAAGGTAGATGGCTTACGGTTTCTAGAGGTAATGATGAAGGCAATGCCAACCCCGGTAGTGATGATTTCAACGTTAACGGAACGGGGGGCCGACGCCACACTTCGCGCACTAGAGTTAGGTGCTGTCGACTTCATGGCTAAACCTAAAATAGGGGTAGCACAGGGAATGGCCGAGTACGCTTCTGTAATTGTGGAAAAGATAAAAGCCGCGGCAAATTCGACAATGAGTAGGCCCACGCAAACACGAAGCACGAGACACGCGTCTTTGCGTTACACGGGCACAGAGAAGCTTATAGGTATTGGTGCTTCTACCGGAGGTACAGAAGCTATCAAAGATGTAATCATGCATTTTCCGCGCAATGCACCCGCCACCATCATTTCACAACACATGCCCCCAGGCTTCACCAGTACCTATGCCAAGCGACTTGATAGCCTATGCGAAATTACCGTTAAAGAAGCGCAAGGTGGGGAAAGGCTATTACCCGGCTTTGCTTATTTAGCGCCGGGTAACAAGCATTTACAAATAGAGCGGAGCGGGGCAGATTACCGATTGAACCTTAGCGATGGACCTAAAGTGTCTGGGCACAAGCCGTCTGTCGATGTGATGTTCAATTCACTTGCCGAGCACGCCGCAGAGAATGCCGTAGGTGTTCTACTTACCGGAATGGGA
Source organism: Alteromonas gracilis (assembly GCF_043642145.1). Taxonomy (GTDB): domain Bacteria; phylum Pseudomonadota; class Gammaproteobacteria; order Enterobacterales; family Alteromonadaceae; genus Alteromonas; species Alteromonas gracilis_B. The sequence continues at coordinate 29,217 of NZ_JBHZRZ010000009.1, read as the reverse complement.
AAAGATGGCGCCGCAGGCTTAATGAATATGAAGTCGAAAGGCTCTATAACGTTTTGCCAGAACGAAGAGACCTGTGTGATTTATGGTATGCCAAAAGCGGCCATTGACATGGGTGCTGCTAGTTTTATCAAACCGTTAGAAGATATTTCAGATGCGATTTTAGACACTCTAGAGTCGCTAGGTGCTGCAAGTCGATACTAGCCACTTTTTCACACTGCATAGCGAAGTTATTAATATTCAATGGAAAATGAAGAGTTTGAAAGCCCAATACAATATTTTGATGAACGTTTTTCCATTGACGCGGTAAAGCTTTTGCCTGGGCAATACTTTGTAACCAGTGCCAACAAAATGCTGGTGACGGTTTTAGGTTCGTGTATTGCGGTATGCCTTTACGACCCGCTGTTAAATGTTGGGGGAATGAATCATTTTATGCTACCCACATCTTCGAACACATCAGAGGCCCATGAAAACGCCGCACGTTACGGCGTCTATGCAATGGAGCTATTGGTTAACGATCTCATTAAAATGGGAGCAAGTAAGAAGAGAATGAAGGCAAAAGTGTTTGGCGGCGGTAAGGTTGTGCCTACGTTCGTTCAACAGGATGTCGGCCAAATCAATGCTAACTTTATCGAAAAGTATTTGATGGCAGAAGGGATAACAGTACTTGCCAGTGACTTGCGCCAAGACTACGCAAGGAAAATTTACTTTTTTCCTCACGATGGCAGTGTGCTTATGAAAAAGATTCACACGCTGAAGAACGCAACTATTATTAACAGAGAGAGTCAGCACAGGTGGGAGCTATCAAGGCGCGCTTCAAGTGGCAGTGTAGATCTATTCGAGGATTAAGTTGCTTTCAATACAAGTGTGAAAATTTACAGTGAATGCTCACTTTTTTTAGAGTTTTCAACTATCTTTATTAGGGTTGTTCCAGTAAAGCTTAGGTGTTTTAATAGCGGCGCTTAATAGTGAGTAATGCTGCTACAGAAAGCTGTTGCTGTGGCCGATACTATGGATAGGCTTACTGTAAAGTACGTAAAAATATAAACGTTAATACGTAAGGAAATTAGAAAGGCTAAGCATTGTCGCCATAATAATATAAAAGACAATGACTTATCAGTAATGGCAATACCTATATGGTGGTCGATTCATTACTGCGTATGTTTTGTAGTACCTAACAACGAAAAAAGGCCTGCTATATTCCTTACAGATTCCAGAGCAAAACTATGCTCATTTTTACGGTATGACACTAACCCGGGATTATAACGAGTAGTTGGGGACTCTTATGAAACAGCAAACACTTATAGCGGTATCGGCCTTATTGTTTTCTTCTTCTGTTCTAGCGAATGGTGGTTTTGAACCGAATAAGAAAGCATGCGTAAACGTCGGAAAAGAAATCACACGCGTAAGCACTGAAATGGATACAGCCAAGTCTGGTATTCAAAAGTCGTGGCTAAAGCGCCAACTAGGCGCACTAGAGACAAAACGTAACTCGTGCAGCACAAAGGGCTTTGAAGCCAATCAACCAAAGCTGGCAAAAGTTTAATCGGCTCATGTCTATCTAAAAAGTCTTACTTCGGTAAGACTTTTTTGTTTATACCTTTTACGTTTAACATCTTATACGTAATGTCACTTCAAATCGCGACCACGCCAGCCTACAACTCAATAATACTTATAAGTTCTTTAAGCGATGAAATACTATAGTCAGGGCAAAGACCTAGTGGGTACATCATTTTGCCAGCACGTTTAACAAAGGCTGTTTGCATTCCTGTTGCTTTAGCGCCACTGACATCCCATCCGTGAGCGGCAACCATCATAGCCTCTTCATTTTTTACATTCGCCTGCTGACAGGCCCAATGATACACAGCTGGGTTTGGCTTGTAGGTTCGAATGCGTTCAACGCTTAAGACATGTGAAAAATAGTGCTTTATGTTGGCAAATGTTAGCTGTGCATTTAGCCCAGCATCTGACGAGTTTGAAAGGGCAACTAAAGTAACGCCGGCGCTTTGAAGCGCCTCAAGTGTGGGAACAACATCGTCGTGAGCAGGAAGCTTGGTGATGTGTTCTTTAATCGTTTCTTTCGCGGTAGCTTCATCCAGTGAAATGCCTTTGCTATAAGCCACCATAGTAAGTGCTGCTGCGCCTACATCTATGAAATCGTGAAACTGCGCAGATGCTGTTTCTACCAAGCTATGATGAAGCAAGTTAGCAAACCATAAATCTACCAGTGTTTCATCACCGTTTAATACCGAGGCGAGGCCCGTTTTTATGGCCTGCATGTCTAACAGCGTTTCGTTAATATCGAAGAAAATAACCCGTGGGGTCATAATTCACCTTCCTGTTGTTGATGGCAATAAACATGAGGTTTTCACCAAACTCCTTTGTTGCTTATACCGCTGTATAACAGAATTGGTTTTCCTTTTGGTGTTACTTCTGTGTTTCTGGTTTTTCTACAAAGCGAAAAGAAAGGAACTACAAAACACTGATTAGTACAAAAATAAAAAAGCCGGCATGAAAACATGCCGGCTTTGCGTAAAACAAGGTGCTGTTAAGCAATTAGAAGAATAAGTACGCAACGCTTAGCTTCATACTACGAGGCATAATATAGCGACCGTTTGGCGAGTCTGGATTACGTGGATCACCTTCTGTAATGCCTTGTTCGTCAGTGAGGTTGTCTACCGAGAACTGAAGGCGAAGCGATTCAATTGGCTCTAGGGTTAGGCCCACATCAAGCTTTTCGTATCCTTCAAGCACCACTGTGTTTTCGTTATTACCGAAACGGTCATCAACGGCTGAGAACGTACCGAATACGGTGGCATACATATCGCCAACTTCAAACGCATAGCTTGGGGTAACGCGAACCTGCCAGCTAGGCTGACGCTGTGCTTCATTACCTTCGTTGGTTGCGCTTTCCGTAATCTCAGTTTCTTGCAGCGTAGCATTTACGCTAAGCGAGAAACCAGAATCGTGATTATAGCGACCGTCAAGCTCAACGCCGTAGGCTTGGTTCGTTAGGATCTCAGCTGGCGCGCCCGGGCGGCGTACAAACGTGTCGCCTTCAACTTCGTTAGCAAAGGCCGTAGCGAAAAACTGAATGCTATCGTCCATGTACTTATAGCCTAATTCGCCTTGTGTCACTTGCTTAATAAGATCGTTGCCGCCATTGAACGCATCGAAGTTGTCTCTGAAGTCATCGAAGTAAGGCATTTTGTAGCCACGGTTCATGCGAACAAAGACACCACTGGTATCGTTTAGCGCGTAGTTTGCACCTAACGTCCACGATGTTTTGCTTTCATCGTATTGCACGGCTTTAGTAATTTGACCATCAAGGCCTTCATCTACCGAATAGTTAACTTCGTGATTTTCACGGCGCAAACCAAGGTCAATGCTTAAGTCATCAGTGGCATACCATGTACTGGTGGCGTAAAGTGCGAACGTGCTTGCATCACCCACTGCGCTAATGTCGTAGTTGAAGTCACTGCAACCTTCAGGGTTGGTGTTACACTCAATACCGTCAAGCAACTCTCCACCTGGCTGTAGTACGTGGTATGCCGTGTTTCCAATGCTCCACCAGTCTTTCGCTTTTGTGGTTGCGCTGTAGATACCAAATGACGTGTCAAAGTCGTCCCAGCTTTTAGATACTGCTAAGTCGTTGGTAAACGCTTCAATGTCTTTAAGCACTACCCAGCGGCCAATTTGTTGAATAGGTGTATCTGCATCGTACTCTGTACCTGTTACAGCGCCCGTTGCAAACTGACCGTTGTCAGAAATTTCACCTACTGTAGCTGCAGAGCCATTTGGTACAAGACCAAATGTGTTTGCTTCACCTTTTGTTAGGTTAAAGCGATCGACAAGCTGCCAATCATTACCTAAATCAAGCTTAATGCTACCGCCGCTTACGTGACCGTCCCAGCCACGACCTTCACCAAAATCAAACGCCTCAGTAGTGTCGTTCGGGCCATATGTAATAGTGGCTTGGCGATTTAGTGGGCCAATTTGTGTGTAATTAGCGTCTATACCCTCAACGTTCAAAGGCGTTGGCAAGTACCAAGTACCGCGATCGTCGGTTTGACGTGTATAAAGGTTCAATTCACCTTTATCGAAAACTTTGGTGATGTTAACGGTAAACTGATTGCCTTGCTCTGAGTTAAAGCCTGCATCACGAATACCTTCTGAGCTTTTAATGTAGCCACCCACCATGTAGTACAAGTCGTCGTCTAGTGCGCCGCTTGCCACAACATCTACACGATTAAGACCGTAGTCAGAAATAGTGTATTTCGCCGATGCTTCGGTAGACTCTGAGCCGCGCTTAAGGCGGAAGTTAGTTGTAAGGCCAGGCTGACCATTACTCACTACTGGGTTTGGGCCGCCGCGTAAGCCTTCAACCATTTCAATGGTGTCGTCTATACGAAATAGCTGAGAGTTTTCTAAAAACGACAGCGTAGGAGCAGGGTAAATAGGCGAGTTTTCCAGCGCAATAGTTAAAAACGGTGCATCACCGCCACCAGGAAAACCACGAACAAAAACGTTTGCGCCCGACTCACCGCCTGAACTTTCAACCCAAACACCTGGAATGGCCTTGAAAAGATCGGCTGTTGATTTAGGTGCTAACTTCTCAATGTCGCTTGCATCAATGTTTGTAACCGCGAAGCTTGCGTCAATTTTTCTAATTCCTGCGCCACCTGGCGTACCGCTGACAACAATGATTTCAGCGTTATCTTTCGCTTTTTGCTTTACGTCTTCTTGCGCCAAAGCAGGCTGCGTTAGTGCTATTGCTACTGCACTCGCCAGCATTCCTTTTGTAAACAACGTTTTCATGGTGTGTGCTCCCGAAAATGTTCTATTGCGTTGTTAACTGAATGCGTTAAACAGGTTTAAAAATTGTTATACGCATCACGATTTCGGAACAAAATAGATCTGTTTGCAAACGATTGCAAGAATAAAATGCAATCGTTTGCAAATTTTTTGTTGGTTGTTGTTAACATGGTTTGACGCGTTAGCGTTTCGCGCTATATTGTAATTTCACATGCGTAGCGCAAGGCTTATCGGGTAGCTGGCAAGCAAGTAATGCCGTATTATCAATGTAATAGCCACCGATTGCGCGGCATACCCAATAAAATTAGAGAACGTATACATTGGTTTCTGAAACAAAACTCACTTTGGCGAAGCTAGCTGAAATAGCTGGCGTTTCTACTTCTACTGCATCACGAGCATTAAAAGACAATCCGCTGATAAAGAAAGAAACGCGAAGCAGAATTCAGGCGTTAGCGAAAGAACATAATTTCAGTATTAACGCGGCTGCAAGCCGTTTAAGAACCCAAAAAACCAATGTAATAGCGGTAATCTTAAACCTTATCGATAACACTGAGCAGAGCACCACCGACCCGTTCTTGCTGAAGCTGGTGGGCGAATTAAACCAAGCGCTTAACGCCAAGGGTTACGAGTTATTACTGTCTAATTCCTTCATGGCATCGGATGACTGGGCCAATTACTTTATACGTAGCCAACGTGCCGACGGCATTATTGTTATTGGGCAGGGGAAGTCGACGGCGAAGATAGACAGAGCGGCTGAAGCAGGCATTCCAATTGTGGTGTGGGGTGATGCAAAAGCCAATGCGCCGTACCCCATTATTGGTGGCGACAATTATTTGGGCGGATATACTGCTACGCAGCATTTACTTGCCCATGGCGCAAAACGTATTTTATTTTTGGGTGACTCTGAACACGCTGAAATGCAAGAACGGCACAGAGGCTACGCGCAAGCACATTTTGACGCCAACACATCACTAGACCCACAGTGTACTTGTGCCATAGATATTACTTCGAAAGCGGCCTACCAATATATTAATCAGCGCATTAAGGCTAATGGTTTAGACTTCGACGGCATTGTTTGTGTAAGCGATATGGTTGCGCTTGGCGCATTAAAAGCATTGAAAGAGCGTTACGTAGGCATTCCAAGTGATGTTGGCATAGTGGGGTATGACGATATTTCATTAGCCGAGCTTATGCATCCATCATTAACAACCGTACGCCAAAATACACAGCAGGCTGCAACCAACATGGTTGCTCAATTGTTAAATCAACTTGAGAACAAGCCCACCAACAGCCAAGTTGTGGAAACCACGTTAATACCCCGTCGTTCAACGCAGCATAGCGACTAACACGCAGTTTTTACTATGGTCTTTATACATAAACGCTGTCTGAGAATTAGAGAGAAAAGTTTATTTACCCAATTAGCTGGTGAATGAAGGTCGTTTTTTAATGCTGTAGAGTGTTATTGCAAACGTTTGCATTTTAATTTTCTTGCGACTACACTCCAGCATAATTAAGTTAACAGAGTGTTTACACATGTCTCGACTCATGGTCATTGCAGCCATTGCCATTAGCTATTACGTATTTGCCATACTGCTTAACAGTGTTGGTACTGTTATATTGCAATCGATCAATAGTTTCGACATCAGTAAACCACAAGCTAGCACCCTAGAAGGGTTTAAAGACCTTTCTATTGCCATAGTTTCATTCCTAGTGGCCAGTTTCATTCCAAGAGTAGGATATAAGCTATCTATGCTACTGGGCCTAGCACTAGTTGCCGTTGCATGTGCACTAACCCCAACAATCGCCAGCTTTTGGTTTATTAAAGTGCTATTTGCCTGCATAGGTACTGCTTTTGCGCTGGTGAAGGTGTCGGTGTATGCCATCATCGGGCAACTGTCATCCACAACCAAGGCGCACTCTTCGTTAATGAACACCATTGAAGGAATTTTTATGCTAGGGGTGTTGTCGGGCTATTGGATGTTTGCTGGCTTCATCGACCCCAACAACGACGCGTCGTTGTCGTGGCTAAATGTGTATTACTTATTGGCTGCACTGGTGGGCTTTACCCTTATTGTAGTTGCACTGGCTCCCATTCAAGGTGTTGAAAAATCGAAATCTGAAGGGCTAGCTAATGAGTTTTTAAGCATGTTGAGGCTGGCTTACAAGCCGCTGGTGCTGGTTTTTATCTTTTCTATTTTTCTTTATGTGCTAATAGAGCAGGGCATAGGTTCATGGCTGCCTACATTTAATAAAGAAGTGTTAGGGTTACCCACGCAAGTGAGCATTCAAATAACCAGCATATTTGCTATTGCCTTAGCTGTAGGGCGCTTAACGGCCGGTGCGGTACTAACGCGAATGAACTGGTATCCCTTCCTAAACATATGCTTAGCGGGTATGGCCACGGTTATGCTGCTAAGCCTTCCACTTGCAGAAAACGTGGCAGACAGCGCAATAGCAAGTTGGGCCGATGCTCCCATTGCGGCGTTCCTCATTCCTTTAATTGGGTTAATGATGGCACCTATTTACCCTGTGCTTAACTCGGTAATGTTAAGTGCATTGCCTCAGCATCAGCATGCACCAATGACAGGGTTAATTGTTGTGTTTTCAGCGCTAGGGGGAACCACGGGGTCTATTGTAACGGGCTTTATTTTCGACGCCGTAGGCGGGCAGCAAGCATTCTATTTATCTCTTATTCCTATAGGTGCGTTGGTAGTAACCTTATTCTTCTTTAAAAAAGCGTCTTCTTCTTTAACGGCTAAAGGTGCGCAGTAATTATGAGTTCATCTTCACACAACTGGCGAGACAGCTTGTCGTTCTTTGCCAGCGACCTTTTCAAACATGTACAAATGGCTCAACTGTTTCCAGACAGTAAAACCTTTGCCGATGCGATAGTGAAAACCAATCTTGAAACCGTATTAGCCGCCTACGATAGCGTGCGCTTGAAGGCTGAAAAAAGCGGTGAAGCTGTAGATCTTGCCGCGTTTGTTAATGCGCATTTTCATATTCCAGAAATGATCAGCGCAACAACACAAACCACGTTTACCAATGTTGCAGACTATATTGAGCATATGTGGCAGGTGTTAACGAGAACACCAGACACCCAACAGCAAGACAGCTTAATTGCTTTAAGTCGCCCTTACATAGTGCCGGGTGGGCGCTTTCGTGAAATTTATTACTGGGACAGCTACTTTACTGCGCTGGGTTTAATTGATGCAGGGCGTACCGACATGGCAATAAATATGTTGGTGAACTTCGTCGATATCTTAAATGAGGTTGGCTGTATTCCTAACGGAAACCGCGCTTACTATTATTCGCGTAGCCAGCCACCTATTTTGGCGCTTTTCTATAACCTGCTTAAAGACGCATTAAGCGATAAGCAAAAAAGCTACGTGATTGCAGGTTTGAAAAAAGAATATCAGTTTTGGATGCATAAAGCGGAACAAGCACCGCTTTTGGATGGCACTGAAAACACGGCGTGTAATGCACAGCTGCGTACAGTAACCATGCCTTGCGGCGCGGTGTTAAATCGCTATTTCGATACTGAACCTACGCCACGCCCTGAGTCGTACCGTGAAGATATTGAAACGGCAGAGCACATTGGCGCAGACAAAACAAAGTTCTACCAGCATGTTCGTGCGGCGTGTGAGTCGGGCTGGGACTTTAGTTCACGCTGGCTTGCTAACCCAGATGCCTTGGCAAGTATTCGCACAACGGAAATTATACCCGTCGATTTAAATGCACTATTGGTTACGCTTGAGCAAACCCTTGCAAGTGAAACGGAACGTACAGAGCAAGCCTTCTATAGCGATGCGGCGAAAACACGTATTCACGCTATTAACACCTACTTATTTAGCAGTGAACAAGCGGGATATTTCGACTACCACTTTGAAAGCCAACGCCGAACTGATGTAGTGTCGGCGGCTATGTGTGTGCCTTTGTTCGTAAACATTGCAAGTAGCGAACAGGCCAACCTTGTGCGCACAACAGTAATGAATAGTTTGCTTAAAGAAGGGGGAGTAGTAACAACATTGAACACGACTTCACAACAGTGGGATGCACCAAATGGCTGGGCGCCTCTTCAGTTATTTGCGGTAGAGGGGCTGCGTAACTACGGTTTCGAAATGCAGGCAAAAACAATTATGCTGCGTTTTTGCAAAACCATTGAAGCGCATTTTGCTACGAGCAACGTGCTGCTAGAAAAATACAATGTAGTTGAACCAAACATAAAAGCGGGCGGTGGCGAGTACGATGTTCAGCTTGGTTTTGGTTGGACAAACGGCGTTTATACTCGTTTTCAAGCTTACTTGAATCAATAAGTAAAACCGCTTTATTACAACCAAAAGCGCGGCATTTTTATGGTTTTCTTATTGAAACCACACTATAAAAATGCCGCGTTTTTACTTTTTACACGCTACTTATCGTTAGCGCGGTTACCCATATCAATCGACATTGCAATATCGTCGAGTATGTCGTTTAGGCCTGTAATTTTCTCGTTGGCAATAAATACGCTCATCTGCGACTCAACCACAATGTGGTTGTTATTCACATTGTTTTCAAACGTGTTATCAAGGGCATTTTGCACTCTATCGAAAAACTGACGCGCACTTCTTTCCTCAATGTTATGAAGGCATAAAATAAACTGCTCGGTGCCAAATCTTCCTAAAATATCATTACCGCGAGTAACGTTTTGAAGGGTTTGCGCCATTTTCCTTAGCACGGCATCGCCCTTGGTCGACCCCATTTTTCGCGTAATTTCACGCAGGTTGCTAATGTCGAATATAGCAATAGCGATGGCCCTGCCTTTTTTCGGCGCGTCAAGCTTGTTTATGCGCGCAATGGCTGAGTTTGCATTAAGCAGCTGGGTTACAGGGTCTATAGCTTTACGCGCTAAATGCTTTCTTCGTAGTACATAGCCAGTAATGCTGCTAAGTAACACAAAGATAATAACGGCTGTATATAGCGTATTTTGGCGGCGCACTTCAGCCTGCTCTATAGCAGATTCCAAGTCGTAAATGCGCGTATAAAGGTTGGCTGCACCGATAATTAGCGAAGAATCTTGGGTTTGTTCTCGTCGCTTTGTCACTTCCTTTGAGTAAGTGTTATGTGCTATTTGCGCGCTGTCCAAATCTTCCAAGGCAATGTACATCGACACGTTAAAGCTTAAGTAGTCTAAGTTCGACTTGAACACTCGAGGTATGGTGTCGTCACTCATTGACTGTACACGCGATAAGTACTGCTTAATACAATTTAAGTCGTTCTTGTGCAGACAAATTTCTGCCTTATGCCAGTCGACCAGTAGCTTTCCTAGTGAACTAGAAATATTCGCAGTGGCTTCTTCTAAATCGGGAAGAGAATAGGCCAAGCTGTTGTAATCTTGTGTTTTTCGATAATAAATAGACAGCGCATATTGATACAAAAAGTTGGTAAGTGGCGTGTCTATTTCATTGTTCAGTGCGCTCAGCTCCAAAATGCTTTGATAGGCGCGGTCTATTTGCCCGCTACTCAACAGCGACACAATGGCGCTAATAATAATGCTTACCTTATTACTGCCTTCATATACTTGAAGCCCCATTTCGTGCGCTTTTAAATACTGTTCAGCGGCAAGTGCATGTTGCTCTAAATCGCCATAAAGAAGGCCAATAGAGTTATGAATGTGGGCTAATTCACCTGGGCTTCCGTTACCAGAGTAACGTTTTAGCACGCCAAACATTTTGCCTAGCCTAATTTCAGGTGAGGTAGATTCCGAGCAATAGCTAATAAGGCCCAATGACGCACTGGTAAAAATATCGCTGTGACGTTCAGGAGACGATAAGTCTTGAGCTTGTTGGTAGTATTTACAACGCGCTGGGTTTTCTCTGGCGTCGTATGAAAAGCCAATTTGATAAATAGCCGAGGCAAACGCATACGAACTTTCATCAATATCGTTTTGCATAATGGCTTTTAGCAGCATGTTCTCTGCTTCTTCGTATTTACCGCGGCAAATTAAAAACTGGCTTTTGGCGGCGATTAACGCAAAGCGCTGCTGAGAGGTGATAGAATCTAGCGCTAAAGCGCTTTCAAGTTCAGGCAGTAAGGCTTGGCTAGGGCAGTCGTAAGAAGGTGTGCGTACTTTCTCGATAACCGCATCTATGGCGTTGTTAGCAAGTGCAGTGAATGGCACCAACATAAGGCTTAAAAAAGAAAATACTGTTAACGGCAACCTGTGAAACATGAGAAACAACATTTTTATTTTTTCTTCATAATATCGATTTGGTACGCGAACTACCACTATAGCAACCGAAAGTTATCGCTTTTTGCGCATTATTGCCTTTTAAAGTGAAAAATAGCACAGGCTTCAACTGTTTTAGGGCCTCCAGCAGAGCGCTATTAATGGGCAGGCGTACCGAAGCTTACCAAAATAGCTACGCCAACTAAGGCAACGGCAGACCACACAATAGTGGCCTTTGTGGCACGTTCGCCAAGTACCCAAGCAACACCTAACGACATTAACGCACTGGTGGCAATTAGCGTTTGAACAACCGCAGCTTTAGCGTAGGCGAACGCAAACATTTGTAGGTATATAGCGGCAGTGGTGCCAAGCAATGTAGCTAGAACAAAAGCGGGCCACACGCGCTTTGCGTTATCGCTTCCTTTGTCGATAGCCGGCATGTAGCGCGTTTTCGTTATGGCAATAAAAGGCACCACAAAAAACATACCGCCTACTAATCGTAAAAATGCCGCACTGGCTGCATCAATGTCGCCTGCACTTAGAATATCGCGACTAACCACGGCCCCTACGGCCTGACACAGCGCGGCACCTACGCCAAACAAGTATCCGCTGGTAGCAAACACATGAGTAGTACTGCGTTTACGCGCTTTAATCACCATATCAACAGAAAATAGCACTACAGCAACACCAATCCATTGTTGCCAGGTAATCCATTCGCCAATAAACGCCATTGCAAAAAGGGCAGTAAAAAGCGGGGCAAGGGTTTCGGCCACTAGCACGGCTTGGCTGTCGCCAATGCTTTGCAGGGCTTTAAAAAAGCAGGTGTCGCCAATGCCTATACCAATAAGCCCGCTAAGTAATAACCATAAAACCGCGTTAGTGCTAAGCCCAGTTGGTTGAATCACCAATAGCACCACCGCCAAAATAGCGATAGAGATTAAGCCCTTCCAGAAATTCATGGTAAGCGGTGAAAAGGCGTTGCCTGTGCCTTTAAAAAGACGTGCAGCTATGGCCCAACAAAGCGCCGTACCTAGCGCAGCAAAAACACCCATAATTCACCTTAAAACAGAAGAACGAAAAGACACGTATAAAAAAGAGCGGCTATGCTAATGCAAGGTAAGGTTAGGGTAAACTTAAATAATTGAAGTGCCTTTTAGCTAAAACTTCAAAGCCTTAAGTAAACGTAACGGTAGGCAAGGGGTAATCGTGGCAATATAAAGTAAGTAGTTATAAGCGCCATGGAAAACTTAGTTAAACCAAGGCGACAACCGCACTATTCGTTTCAGCAAAAAAGGACTAACAAGGCGTGAGCATTAACCAAATGAATTTAACAGGCGTTAAAGGTGTAATATTCGATTTAGACGGTACCTTAGTAGAGTCGAGCCTTAACTTCACGAAAATGCGCGCCGACGTAGGCTGCCCACAAAACGAAGATATTCTTACCTTTGTAGATGCCATTGCGTGCTCCGAAACCAAAGCCAATGCCCACCGCGCCATTTTGCAGCACGAACTAGACGATGCCGAAAACGCCAAATGGTTACCCATAGGAAAAGCCATGGTAGAAAAAGTGCAAGCGCACAACTTACCCATGGCAATAGTTACTCGCAACTGCCGCCAAGCAACCGCTATTAAAGTAGCTAATAACAGCATACCTATTAATTACGTGCTAACCCGCGAAGATGCCCCAGCCAAACCCGACCCAACAGCCTTGTTAATGGTGGCGAACACATGGCAGCTTCAGCCTGAAGACTGCCTGTATGTAGGCGACTTTATTTATGATCAGCAAGCCGCCGAAAATGCTGGGATGAAGTGGTTTTTGGTTTAGCTATTTTATATCTGGTTTCTTGGGCTTAAATGGGTCAACAGGCAAAATGAAATAGAGGTCATCTGCAGGCTCAAAAATGTCTGCTCCACCATATACTTTAGTATACTCTTCCTCAGTCAGCTCTTGCATGTTTGTTTTTTGTCCGATATTCATTGGCACTCCTTTATTTGAATCTTAAGCTCTCATGAGCATTTCAACAGTAATAGTTAAACAGGGAAGTATTGCATGTTTACTGGGTCACGTTACCAATGGCAGCGAAAATTCTATTCGTGTGTCTCTATTTTCATATTTTGTCTATTAATTATTCCAAAATTGAGCCAAGCAGTTGGAATTAATTTAGAAGGAAAAACTTCGTTTGATGGTATCCCTTCAGGCGTAATTAGAGACTTAGAAGTATTAGATAAGGTCGTTTATGTTGCGGCTGAAAATGGTGTGTTTGAGGTAGTTGGAAATGAAGCAGAGAAGCTAGAGTTTAATTCATTTAGTGATGCTACAGGGATAATTTCTGATATCGATTTGGGTGATGAGTGTTTATGGGTAGTCGAATACGGCGTTGGTGTTTTTAAAGTTAATTTGGGAACTAGGGAAACCAATCAGGTTTACAGTGACTCAGACTGGTCAAAATCTGTCTGGGCCATGGCGGTGACACCAACACATTTTTTCTTTTCAATAATAGACGACGTGATCGTCGTTGATAGAAAAACTGGTAGATCGACGAGATTGAATACCTTAGTTCAGACTTTTAAGCTAAACAGCGTTTATTCACTTTCTGAGTCCTTGGGCAATATCTACATTGCCTCTGATAAAGGTTACGTTTCAGTGTCTGGCAATCTAGCCGAACTAGAAGAGAACAAACTAAGCAGCAAATTTCCAATGTTGTCTAGTGTAACTCTCATTAAAGAGAGCGACGGCGAATTGTTTCTTGGGGGCCCCGAAGGTTTATACATAAAAGGTGACAGCGTTCGCTTTATTCCAACCGAAGGTACTCAAGGTACATTTATCCATGATGTTGTAAAAAACGTAGATGGAAAAATTTGGCTTTCTGACGGTCGTCTATTAGTTCTAGATGAGGGTGAGTTAAAGGCACCATCTTTCATGAATCCGATATTGGCATCTGAAGCTATCAGATCCGTAACAAAAATAGCGGCAGGCCCCTACAACTCGCTTCTAGTTGCTTCCTCTCAACTAGGATTGATTTCTTTACCCAAATCAAAATCTGCAACTAACTTGGTGTCATTAGATGGTGGCGTGTTAAGAGAAAATATACTAAAAATGTCTATCGCTGAGGCAGGTACTCTAGTTCGAACAGACAAAGGTTTATATCAGTTAAATGAAAGTAACGGTGAGTTGACAGTAAAGACAAAAAAGACACAAGACGGAGCATATTGCAGCACGTGGCAGGAGGAAGTATTTTCAAAGCTTATTAATGTTGAACCCGATCTTATTTGCAATACTGAATATGCGCATTATATCGAAGTCAACACAGATACCTTCTACTTCTATTACGATGACGGTGAAAGTGCTAGCTACTATTTGATAGCAGACAATACTATTCTAGACAAGATTGAAGCGCCAAGACAGATTCTAGGTGGCTCGCTCTTAAGTGGAGGCGAGATAGCAGCTTTTGATGTGTTCGACAACGTCCATTTTCAATTATCTAAGTTTAATTGGCGCACAATTAAGGCTGAAGAAGGCAAGTGGTTTGGAATTCAGTGTTTAGTAGAGTTTGAAGAAAGTTATTTGGTTTGTACTTCCGGGGCAGGTTTAAAATCTATTGACAAAAAAACTGGATCAGTAAGTACATCAACTATTTTAGGCGTAGAGAAATTACGGTTTATTAGAGGGGCCATCGTCACTAAAAGCGGAAGCCTTTGGGTTGCATCAAATATGGGGCTTTTCATAAAACACTCTGACTATGAAAAGGCATCTATTGTAGGGGCCAAATTTGGTCTCTTTGACACTGATTTCGAGTATAAGAGTTTTGAAGAGCTTACTGACAAAATTCTAGTTAAAGGAGACAAGTACAGTTATTTGCTTGATGAAAAAGAAATCTTAGGGAATTTAGAAGCTACCGCAATTGAAGGAGGGGCCGCAGTGCTGACCCGTGTGCAGTGGATTGATGATGAAGGTCAGCATACAGGTTATTTTCCCAAGACTTCTAGCTTCAAGTTCGATAGTAGCTTCAAAGAAGTAACATTTAACTTCGTTGTCAGCACTACATACGATGAAAGCAGTGGATTTAAGTTTCGATTAGACGATGATGCATGGGTTTCTCATAATAAAACTGCGCTGAACCTCACTTTAGGTGATATTGGCGTTGGCCACCATAAACTTGATGTAACTGTTGTTGCGCCAAATGGTAGTGAGTTAGGTTCCACCATACAATTTGAAATAGCCCCTCCTATTTGGGCTTCTTATACTGGCTATACTATTTACACTCTTCTAACAGCTGTATTTATTTGTTTGTGGAAAATAGGCTTTATAAGTAAGGTCTATGGGCACTTCAAAACAACAACCCTGTACAAACACCTTACCCGATACGAAATTACAGATGGACAATCTAAATTCGAAAAAATGCTGCGTAGCAAAGAGCGATTTATCAGTGAGATTACCCATGAGCTTCGAACTCCTATACAAGTGATAAAAGGCTCGTTAGAAAACATTTCAGATTCAGCTAAAGAAAGCAGCAAGGAGTTAATTTGTGTTCAGAACAACATGAAAAGGGTTGAGCAGTTGATTAACCAAATGAGTGACGGAGTTCCGAAGACAGTTGATGCTGCGGATTACTATAAGTCTTACTCACTAGAAAACGTGAAATTTATCGCCTTATCGCTTGAACCCTTGGCGAAGCAAAAGAGACAGAACCTAGAAGTAAGAATTAAGGGAAAGAAAGAAGTATCTCTTATCAACGACAGTCTTGAAAAAATCTTGGCTAACTTGGTTCAAAATGCAATTAAATTCACACCGGAACAAGGAACAATTAAGGTCGCTGCTACGCAAGATGCCAAAGTACTAAAAATTGTAGTTAGTGACGATGGTGAGGGTATTGAAGATCATTTACATAGCAAAGTGTTTGAGCGATTTGCTAGAGGAAATACAGATCAAGAAGGCAGTGGTGTGGGCCTAGCGATGGTAAAAACATTGGTAGAGTTGAATCAGGGAAACATTGTTTTAGACAGTAAAAAAGGCGTGGGAACAAAGATTACCGTCACTTTACCCATCGACGACATTGATTATGTTAACTCTCATGCGGAAGATTTGTCTCCATCCAATGTAAAGACGAACAAAAAGTCACTTCTAATCGTTGATGACAGTAGAGAGTTTCGCTCACACCTTTTCGATTTATTTTCAGATAAGTATCGCTGCTTGGTTGCTCGCAGCGGCGTTCAGGCTTTAGAAGTCATGCAGCACTATTTAGTAGATCTTGTTATCACAGACCAAATGATGAAAGAGATGGATGGTTTGACCTTAACAAAGTCCATTCGAAGCAATACAAGTTACGCAAACATACCTGTTCTAATGTTAACTGCAAAAACTGGAGCAGAATTAGAGAAAGCGGCATTGGAAGAGAAAGTTGATTACTTCCTAGCAAAGCCTGCGTCTAATGAAGAAATCATTTTGCGAGTTGAACATTTACTGTCTGTGAGAGAAGCAAAAGAGAAAGAAGAGCAGAGAAGCGATCAACCAGTCTTCAAATTCGGGTGTTTGAAAATTCCAGAGTTTAATAATGAAAAGGATATGGCGTTCTATCTAAACTTTATTGCGGTACTGGAAAAGAACTATCACGACGAATCATTTAGTAGAAATCAGGCCGCTTCAGAATTGCTGATAAGCCCTAGAAGTCTAAACAGAAGAATGTCAGAGCTTTTTGAGTATAACTTTAGCGAGTTCCTTTCACGCTTCAGAATCGAAAAGTCAATTCCATTGCTACTGGAAGGAAATAGTATTTTAGATACTTGTTTAGATGTAGGTTTTGGCACCGCGGCGTATTTCTCTACGTCGTTTAAAAAAGTAATGCTTTTACCGCCCAAGAAGTTTGTGGAGCAATACAATAAAAATGTAGCGTGATTCATCTGGCGCAGTATTATATTTCGAATACAAAAGAATACGCGGTTGCGCTTCCGAGCTATTCCGAAAAGTTCCACATTATGTCTGATTTGCGATATATAAGTGTAGGGGCGTGTCATCTTTTAGTGATGTGAAAAAAGAAACATTTGTCTGTGTTTGATGACAAGAGGGCAGACTTCCCAAAGTGGCTATTTTTTGCCTGATAACGTAAAATTGAGAAGTCACTGGAGGGTATATGAAAAACTTAGTTTATAAGACTGCCAATAATCGAAAAGGTCGGTTTATCCCAAATATGGCCAACTTCGAAGTTAGCCTTAGCTATGAAGGAATTGTGCTCAAAAGAAGCAATGAGCGTATGAGCATTTCCGAACTTAAAAGAAAGTATTCCCGAAAGAACTAAATATACCTACGCCTTTCAGCCAAAAAGCCAATCAACAGAAACGATGCCACGTAGCCTGCACCTTGGTACTGCCAAGGTAAGTAGGCTAGGGTGTGTTTCAAAAACGGTGCGCCGTACAGGGTTAGTGCGCCATAGCCAAAGGCACATAGCACCACAAAAAGGCTTACGCGAATAGTGAAATGATAAGGTGCCAAAATGCGTTTTACGTGGCCGTTAATTAGGTCGCCGTATACCACCAAAATAGTGGCCATTAGCATAATGCTCATTTCGGTGTAATAGGGGCTTAATGCGCGAGAAAGGGCACTGAAAAGTTCACTCATAAAATTACTACTATTATGATTGTTTTTGCTGTGTGCCCATTATAACCATGGTAAGAATAAAAGCGTTAGCTCGCGCTTTTATTCTATATGCTTCTATTAAGGGCGCTAACGGCTTTATAGCCTTGTTCAATGGTGGCAATGCGGTCGGTGGTGTGGTCGCGTTCTACAAATTTGTGCTCAATACCAGCCAGCTCACCGTGGGCAAAAATGTCTTTAAAATTAATGGTGCCTTTGCCCACATCAGCAAAGCTGCCATCTTCGGCTAAATCTTTCACGTGCCACAGCTTAAAGCGGCCTGGGTACTGCTTAAAGTAATCAACCGGGTTTTTGCCCGCTTTAACGGTCCAGTACAAATCTAGCTCCATGGCAACTAGGCTTGGGTCGGTCTGGGTTATTAGTACGTCTAATGGTGTTTGGCCGTCGCGCACTTCAAATTCAAAGTCGTGATTATGATAGGCAAGGGTAATACCTTCTTTACTGCACGCTTCACCAATTTTATTTAGCTTGTCCGCAAGGGTTTGGTAGGGGGCTATGCCTGTTCCGCGCTGCGCTTCGCTAAGCCATGGCACCACTAAATATTTGTGACCTACGGTTTGTGCGTTATCTAACACTTGCGTTAGGTTAGTGCCGAATTCATCTAGCATAATGTGCGCAGAAGGGGCAGTAAGGCCGTTCTCATCAAGTAAGTGTCTTATCTCTTTAGCACTGTGACTAAAATACCCTGCAAACTCCATTTCTGTGTAACCCACATCGGCCACTAATTTAAGCGTGGCGGGAACACTTACCTTCATGATGTCTCTAAGTGTATAAAGCTGCAGGCCAACAGCATGGCTAGCATGGTTTGTCATGGTATTCCTATTACCCGCCTTATGATTATGCGCCAAAACAGCAGGAGCGCTCATTGCAGCCAGTAAGCCCGACGAATATTTAATGAACTGTCGTCTTGAAACGGCAGCATCAATGTCGTTGGCCGCGTTTATTACTGCCGGTTTACTTAAGTGTGTTTTACTTAAATTCACTGCTTGCTCCTTTTGGTCGTGGTATATGGATAATAGTGCTTCGCCCTATTCATCTAGCCTCGGGCTTGGCCCGTGCTTTCACGCATAATCAGCTCAAACGGCATAATGACTTTTGGGGCCTTACGAATTTTTCCATTAAGTAAGTCAACCAGTAGCGTGACCGCTGTTCTGCCAAACTCTTCTGCGGGTTGGGCAATAGTGGTTAGCGGTGGGTCAACAAAGGCCGAAAATGCAATATCATCGAAGCCTGCTACCGATATGTCGTTGGGAATATGTAAGTTTGCCTGCTTAAACGCTTGCATAGCACCAATGGCCGTTTCGTCGTTTTCACAAAATACGGCGGTTGGCCTGTTTTCAAGGTGACTGATGGTTTCCCCTGCGTTGTATCCAGCTTGCAAAGTGAAGTCGCCAGGAAACAGCAAGCTTTCATCAAAGGTAATGTTGGCCTCGGCTAGGGCGTCTTTGTACCCTACTAGTCGCTCTTGGGTAAGAGGGCTAGAGTTCGGCCCTTTAATCATAGCAATGCGCGTGTGCCCTAAAGAAATCAGGTGCTCTGTCATGGCCTTTGCCGCCGCGCGGTTATCTAGCGACACAACCGGATATTGCCCATCGTCAATAACTTCACAGGCATTCACCATGGGAAGTAAGCCATTATCGTTAATCATCGAGGCATCAAAAGGGTTGTGCGCACGTAACTGAATAAGCCCGTCTGCCTGAGATGTGCTTACCATTTTTGCATAGTGGCTTTCAATTTCACTGTTGCCAAGGGTGTTGGCAAGCAATATGGAATAGCCTAGTTCTGCTGCCGCTTCCTGCATACCGCTTATTACTCGGGCAAAAAACACATTGGCTACAGTGGGAACCAGCACTACCAAGTTATGCGTTTTTCCCGAACGAAATTTAACGGCCATTAAGTTAGGTTTGTACCCCACAGCCTGTACGGCAGCCATCACCTTGTTTCGCGTTTTCGGGGAAACACGCTCGGGTTGCTGTAATGTTCTTGATACCGTAGCTACCGACACACCGGCGCTATCGGCTACATCTCTTATATTTGCCATTTACTTTTTGTTATTTGGTTGTCGACACACATATTGTAAACCCATCGCGCTAACGTTCTACCTAAACATGAAGTTTAACTTGTGGCTTTAACGGTGATGCAGAATCGATAATATTTCATGTAACCGTTTTCATTCAATTGAAAGAATACGCAATTTCATTTGAAGGTCAAAGATTATTTGTAGAAATTTTGTAAACGATGGAAAGAGTTTTTCCTGAGTGGAGTACGGTGAAATAGTCGTTTTAGGGCCGCTTAGTAAGTATTTGTGTAACTTTTGTAAACGTTAGATTAACGAAATGCTTACTTTTGTGTTGACCATGAAAATGTAACGGGTTACATTTTGTCTATTGGAGTACGTTTTTAAAGTAATCAGTGACACCAAAAGTGCGTTTGCACACAGAGGAATTTCAATGCAACCAATTCGAATGGGAATGATCGGAGGCGGAGAAGGCGCGTTTATTGGTGCCGTTCATCGTCATGCCGCAGGGTTAGATGGGAACTACCAGTTGGTGTGCGGCGCATTTAGCCGCAATGAAGACAATAATTCACGCACGGCTGCATCGTTAAATGTGCCGTCATCTCGCGTATACGGTAGTTGGCAGGCAATGCTAGATGAAGAAGCCAAGCTACCAGAGCAAGAGCGCATGCAGGTGGTGGTTGTTGTTACGCCTAATCATCTTCACGTACCTATTTCTGTTGCTGCAATTAAAGCGGGCTTTCATGTTTTTTGCGAAAAGCCAGCAGGCGTAAGCTTTGCAGAAGTGAAAGAACTTCAAGATGTCATTCACGGTAGCCAGTCGTTATACGGGCTAGCTCACACGTATCTTGGCTACCCAATGGTATGGCAAGCGCGCCACTTGGTTGAAAGCGGCATGTTGGGCAACATTCGAAAAGTGTATGTTGAGTATCCGCAAGGGTGGTTGTCGGGCGAAGAAGAAACACATAACAAGCAAGCCCAGTGGCGCACCGACCCCGCCATTTCAGGCGCAACGGGTGCAATGGGCGATATTGGTACTCATGCCTTTGGCTTGGTTGAGTTTGTATTAAACGATAGCGTTACCTCACTATGTGGCGAACTTAACACGCACGTTGAAGGGCGTCGATTAGATGACGATGGCGCCGCGCTTATTAAAACCAAGAAAGGGGCGACGGGTGTGCTGATTGCCTCTCAGGTTTGTGCCGGTGAAGAAAATGCGCTGAAAATTCGCGTTTACGGCGACAAAGGCGGGCTGGAATGGCGTCAAATGGAACCGAACTCCGTTATTTATCGCCCAATAGATGCTCCTTACCAAGTTTTTAGAGCCGGGCAAGGCCAAGTAGGGCTGTGCGACGAGGCTTCTTCACGCTGCCGCGTTCCAGCAGGTCACCCAGAAGGCTATTTAGAAGCAATGGCAAACTTATATACCGACTTCGCTACAGCAATACGCGCTGGTCAAAAGGGCAAAGCCGAGGGCGTACCTGGAATTAATGCAGGTTTGCGGGGCATGGTATTTATCGACGCCATGTTAGCCAGCACTGACAGTGAAACCAAATGGGAGTCGGTAAGTCAGGAAGGGGCGCAATAATGCGGTTACTAAACACAATGAAAGAGGTGAGCAAACATGGCGAATAATCAACAACCTATTAAAGGGCCTGCTATTTTTCTTGCTCAATTCATGGGTAAAGACGCGCCGTTCGACTCGCTTGAGAATATGGCAAAATGGGCAGCATCGCTGGGTTATAAAGGTATACAAGTACCTACCGATCCTAGCCTGTTCGATTTAGAAAAAGCAGCTGAAAGCCAAGAGTACTGCGACAACATTGCTAAGTTGTGTAAAGACGCTGGCGTGGAAATTACCGAGCTATCTACGCACTTACAAGGTCAGCTAGTGGCGGTTCACCCTGCTTACGATGAGCTGTTCGACAACTTTGCGCCCACGCATTTACACGGTAAGCCACAAGCGCGAACCGAATGGGCCATTAATCAATTGAAGTGTGCCGCTATTGCCAGCCAGCGTTTAGGGTTAAAAGCGCATGCTACCTTTTCGGGCGCATTAATGTGGCACCTTGTTTATCCATGGCCGCAGCGTCCTGCTGGTTTAGTCGAGCAAGGCTTTGCAGAACTGGCTAAGCGTTGGAAACCTATTCTCGACGCATTCGACGATGCAGGCGTTGACGTATGTTATGAAATTCATCCGGGTGAAGACCTACACGATGGCGCTTCATTCGAGCAGTTTTTAAAAGCGGTAGATAATCACCCTCGGGCGAATATTCTTTTCGACCCAAGTCACTTTGTATTGCAGCAGCTTGATTACCTCGACTTCATCGACCGATACCACAGCCGCATTAAAATGTTCCATGTTAAAGACGCCGAATTTAACCCTAACGGAAGAACCGGTGTGTATGGTGGTTACCAAGACTGGCAAGACCGCGCAGGACGTTTTCGTTCATTGGGCGACGGCCAGGTCGATTTCAAAGGCATATTTAGCAAGCTGACTCAGTACGGTTTCACCGGGTGGGCAGTGCTTGAGTGGGAATGTTGCCTAAAAGACAGTACGCAAGGTGCAGCAGAAGGCGCACCGTTCATCGCTTCTCACATTATCGAGCCAAGTAAATATGCATTCGACGATTTTGCTGGCGGCGACGTAAGCGAAGCGAAAAACAATCGTATTCTAGGCCTTGAGCGCTAAGCGCCGTTAATAGGATAACAATAACTATGATAACCCTACGCCTTAGTTTAATGATGTTTCTTCAGTTCTTCATTTGGGGGGGCTGGTTTGTAACCTTGGGCACCTATTTGTCGAACACCTTGTCTGCCAATGGCGGTCAAATAGGTATGGCCTTTTCTACCCAAAGTTGGGGGGCCATAGTCGCGCCCTTTATCGTGGGTCTTATTGCCGACCGATTTTTTAATGCCGAAAAGATCCTCGGCTTATTACATATTGTTGGCGCAGTACTTATGTATTACCTGTATCAGGCCAATGATTTTGCTAGTTTCTATCCATATGTGTTGGCCTACATGATTGCCTACATGCCAACGCTTGCACTGGTGAACTCTGTAGCGTTCGGCCAAATGGAAGACCCTTCAAAAGAGTTTGGAAAAGTTCGTGTGTGGGGCACTATCGGCTGGATTGTGGCAGGTCTTATGATTAGCTATGTCTTTTCATGGGATTCTGCGCAATCTATTGCCGATGGTATGCTCAAAAACACCTTTCTATTATGCAGCATAGCCTCGCTTGCGTTGGGGGTGTTTAGCTTCACGTTACCAAACACGCCGCCGCAAACTAAAACGCAGCCTAATGGGCAGGCTGTAACGCTGCGCGACATTCTTGGTTTAGATGCGCTAGCACTGCTTAGAGACAAAAACTTTTTCGTCTTCTTTTTATCGTCGGTACTCATATGCATTCCTTTAGCGTTTTACTATCAAAACGCGAACCCGTTTCTTACTGAAATAGGCGTTGAAAACGCAACGGGTAAAATGACCCTTGGGCAGGTGTCAGAAGTTCTCTTTATGCTTGCCTTGCCGATATTTTTAAACCGATTTGGCATTAAAGCCACCTTAGTTATTGGTATGGCAGCATGGGTTATTCGATACACACTGTTTGCCTATGGCAATGCTGATGAAGGCTTATTCATGCTAATTGTTGGCATTGCGCTACACGGTATTTGTTACGACTTCTTCTTCGTATCAGGCCAAATTTATACTAACGCCAAAGCGGGCAGCACAATAAAAAGTGCGGCGCAGGGGCTTATTACGTTAGCCACTTACGGTGTAGGTATGCTGGTGGGTTTTGCGGTAGCAGGGGCCATCACCGACTCTTATACCCTAGATTCTGGCGCACATGGCTGGCAGCAAATTTGGCTGTTCCCAGCGGCATTCGCTGCTGTTGTACTAGTGCTTTTCACCGCTCTTTTCAAAAAGGAGAAGGTTGATGCCAACGCATAGTAAACATCTAGATAACTTAACACGCCGAAAGCTGCTGCAGAGCATGGCAATGACCGGAATAGTGAGTACGGGCCTAGCCAGTGCAGGCTCAGCAATGGCAATGCCGACAATTGCTGGCGATGCCAAAGGGAGTCGTTCGACGAATGCGCCGCTTAAGGGCAATGTAAATCACTCTGTAAGCCGATGGACCTACGGCGATTTAAGCATTGAAGAGTTGTGCCAAACCGTTAAACAACTCGGGTTTAATGCTATCGATTTAGTGGGCCCTGAAGACTGGCCTGTGCTCAAGCAATATGGCATCGACTCTTCAATGTGCAATGGCGCAGAAATTAGCCTCGAAGACGGTTTCATACATAGCGAATTGCACGATGAACTAGAAGAGCGGTATATCAAGCACATCAATTTAGTGGCAGATGCGGGCTATACCAATCTTATTTGCTTTAGCGGAAACGCCAGAGGTATGTCTCAAGAAGAAGGCTTAGAAAATGCGGTTAACGGGCTAAAGCGTATTTTGCCCCATGCTGAAAAGCGCAATGTTGTGATTTTCATGGAGCTATTTAACAGTAAAGTCGACCACCCCGATTACATGGCCGACAACTCTGCTTGGGGCATAGAACTTTGCAAACGTCTAGGCTCTAAACACTTCTCACTACTTTACGATATCTACCACATGCAGATAAATGAGGGCGATATCATTCGAACCATTCGCGACAACCACCAGTACTTTGGTCATTATCACACGGCCGGCGTACCTGGGCGTCATGAAATAGATGCTTCACAAGAACTCAACTATGAAGCCATTGCTAAAGCCATTGTACAGACCGGATTCAACGGCTACTTAGCGCAAGAGTTTATACCCACACCGAAAACCAAAGCCAACAGAATAGCGTCGCTACAACAAGCGATCCATATCTGTGATGTGTAACGTGCGAACAGGCACAGCGACGAATTAAGTTTTAAGGACGTGTTATGGCGAGTAACGAATATGATGCAATAGTAATTGGATCTGGTATCAGTGGCGGTTGGGCTGCAAAGGAGCTAACCGAGAAGGGCTTAAAAGTGCTTATGCTCGAGCGTGGCCAAAATATTGAGCATATAAAAGACTATAAAAACGCGCACAAAGAAGACTGGGATTATCCACATCGCGATTTACCCACACAGGCAATGAAGGTTGACTATCCAGTGCTTAAGCGCGACTACCCGCTTAACGAAAAAACCTACGGCATGTGGGCGAATGAAAAAGAGAACCCTTATGTTGAGGACAAGCGCTTCGACTGGTTTAGGGGCTATCACGTTGGCGGACGTTCATTGTTGTGGGGCCGCCAGAGCTACCGACTGAATAAAGAAGATTTCGAAGCTAACGCGAAAGAAGGTATTGCTGTCGACTGGCCTATTCGCTATGAGGACTTAGCACCTTGGTATGACTATGTTGAAAAATTTGCAGGGATCAGTGGAAACCTAGATGGTTTAGACGTATTGCCCGACGGCGTTTATCAACCGCCTATGCCTATGAACATTGTTGAAGAGAGTGTGGCGGCACGGGTGAAAAAAGCGTTTGAAGGTTCACGTCACATGGTGCATGGCCGTACCTCAAACATGACGCAAAGCAAACCTGAAGAGGGGCGTGTTCACTGCCAATATCGCAACAAATGTTGGTTGGGCTGTCCGTTTGGTGGTTATTTTAGTACGCAAGCTTCTACGCTTCCTGCAGCGGTTAAAACAGGAAACCTAACACTTCGTCCTTTCTCGATAGTAAAAGAAATTTTGTTCGATAAAGACAAGAAGCGCGCAATGGGTGTGGAAATTATCGACGCACAAACCAACGAAACTTACGTTTTCAAAAGCAAAATTGTGTTTGTGAATGCATCGGCATTGAATTCGGCATGGGTGTTAATGAACTCAGCCACCGATGTGTGGGATGGCGGCTTGGGCAGTAGTAGTGGTGAGCTTGGTCATAATGTAATGGACCACCATTTTAGAGTAGGTGCATCTGCTGAGGTTGAGGGCTTTGACGACAAATACACCTACGGTCGCAGACCGAGCGGCTTTTACGTACCAAGGTTCAGAAACTGGGGCAGCGACAAACGCGATTATTTACGTGGGTTTGGATATCAAGGTGGTGCAAGTCGTTCAGGTTGGCGTAAAGACATTGCAGAGCTTGGTATAGGTGCGGGTCTTAAAGACGCAATTACAGAGCCGGGTCCGTGGACCATCGGCATGACAGCCTTCGGTGAAATTCTGCCTTATCACGAAAACAAAGTGTATTTGAACAAAAAAGTGAAAGACAAGTGGGGCTTGCCAGTACTTGCTATGGACGTTGAGATTAAAGAAAACGAGCTCAAGATGCGTAAAGACATGCAGCAAGATGCCGTTGACATGTTTGAAGCGGCAGGGCTCAAAAACGTTCAGGGTTGGGATGCCGACTATGCCCCGGGAATGGGTATTCACGAAATGGGTACTGCACGTATGGGACGAGATCCTAAAACCTCGGTACTCAACGCACACAACCAAGTGTGGGATGCGCCAAACGTGTTTGTGACAGACGGCGCAGCGATGACGTCGGGAAGCTGCGTTAACCCGTCACTAACTTATATGGCATTAACAGCAAGAGCTGCAGACTTTGCCGTAGAAGAGTTAAAGCGAGGAAATCTATAATGGAACGCAGAGAACTTCTTAAACTTATTGCAACAGCAACGGGGTCGGCGCTATTTGCAGGGAATGTGCTCGCCTACAGAGACATTCCTTCAGTGCCATTAAGTGCCACATTATTTAATGAAAAAGACGTAGCCTTGCTTAACGAAATGGGTGAGATCATTATTCCGCAAACCGACACCCCAGGGGCAAAGGCCGCTAATGTGGGTGAGACCATGGCTGTGCTAGTCACCGATTGCTATACACCATTGCTTCAAAAAACCTTTTTAGATGGCATAAAGAAAATCTCTTCATTGAGTCAAGATCGCTTCAATAAACAGTTTATTCAGTTGACTCAACAAGAACGAGAAACGCTTTTCAATGACTTAGATGTAGAAGCGAAGGCGGCGAACCTTGCAAACGGGGTTTATCAGGGTGTTGAAACCGGTAAGCCTAGCCAATGGGAGCCGGGTACCGATGAGCCAACGCCTCACTACTTTACCTTATTAAAGCAGCTAACATTGTATTGCTTCTTCACATCTCAAGTAGGGGCAACCAAGGTGCTTCGATACGTTGCCATCCCCGGTCGATACGATGGTGCCTTTCCTTATAAAAAGGGCGACAAAGCGTGGGCGACATAAGCGCAGTATATAAGTGCTTAGAACGTAAATGCTTAGCGAACAAAAAGCTTGGTACGAATAAAGCAAAACGCAAAACGCAAAACGCAAAACACAACACAGCCAAACGCAATACAGTGATGAAACAGATTAGAAAAGGTACTGACACAATGAATAAAACGCTCATTGCTTCTACAGTAGCGCTACTTATGCCACTTAGTGCATGCGCTACGAACAATGCAGATACTGAGAAAAGCGAATCACGCTTAACGCGCGAACAGCAAGCAGCTAAAACAGAAGTTTGGGAACCAGTTCCTGAAGTTGTGTCTTTTAATAATGCTGGTGTGCCCTCTGATGCTACTCTATTAATTGGCAGTGACCTATCAAACTGGAGCTCGGTAAAAAAGGGTGACGCTAAATGGACGCTTGAAGACGGCGTGCTTACTGTGAAGCCAGGCACAGGCGACATTAAAACGAACGAGGCGTTTTGTGACGTACAGCTTCACGTTGAGTGGAGAGCACCACAGCCTGAAGCGGGTATGGAAGGACAACAGCGCAATAACAGCGGTATCTTCTTACAGCAACGATACGAAATTCAGGTACTAGACTCATATCAAAACAAGACCTATCCCAATGGTCAGGCTGCAAGTGTATACAAGCAAACCATTCCGTTGGTTAATGCTATGAAGGCCCCCGGCGAGTGGCAGACCTACGACATTATTTACAAAGCCCCTACTTTTAATGGTGAAGCGCTAGCAACTAAAGGCTATGTTACCGTTATTCACAACGGTGTTGTGGTTCAGAACCATACTGAGATCCAAGGCACAACAGAGTGGATTGGTGCGCCTAAGTATAAAGCTCACGGATGTGCGCCGCTTCAATTACAAGACCACGGCAACCTAGTAAGCTTTAAAAATATGTGGGTAAGACCGCTTTAAAAAGCAAGTCTGTAGATATCCTCAATCTCTTCAATACTTAATTGCTTGGGATTATTGCGAAGAAGGCGGGTTACTTTACTCGCCTCTTCTGCTAATTCACTTACACAAGAGGGCGGAATATTAAAGTGGGTGAGTGAAGAAGGAATGCCTACATCTCTGCAAAGCTTTTCCACGGCTGTTAAAAGCAGTGCTATTGCCTCTTCTTTTGAGTTGTGACGCTCGCACACCTTAAGTAGCTTAGCTACACAATAAAGTTTGTCTTGGCAAAACGGTGCATTTACGTTTAACACATGAGGAAGCATCACCGCGTTACTCATGCCGTGCGATAAATGAAAGCGTCCACCTAAAGGATAAGCCAGAGCATGAACTGCGCCTACGCCAGCATTACCAAATGCAAGCCCAGCCATTAAACTGCCGGTGGCCATATCCTCCCGGGCTGATAAATTCTCACCGTTGTTGTACGCGTGTATTAGCGAATTAAAGATAAGCTTTAATGCCTTTTCTGCTAGCGCATCGGTAATGGGGCTGGCATTTACACTTATATAAGCCTCTAATGCGTGAACGAATGCGTCAATACCGCTGGCAGCTGTTATCGACGATGGACAGGTTTTTGTCATTTCAGGTGCCACAATAGCCACATCAGGCAAAAGGCAATGACTAACAATACCCTTCTTCATTTGAGCTTCAGTATCAGACAAAATAGCAATGTTAGTCACTTCAGAGCCTGTACCTGCGGTAGTGGGAATAGCAATAAGAGGCAGTTGTCGCTGCGATAACGTATTTTCGCCAAATAGAGCTTTAACTGACCCTTCATGATCATAGGTAGCGGCAAGTACCTTTGCACTATCAATAGCGCTACCTCCGCCAAGAGCAATTATCCCATTTACATTCTTCTGTTTAAGTAAACGTAGTTTAGCTTCTATAACCTCTACTTCGGGCTCAGGGGGAATGTCATTAATAACTAACGAAGGTGCGAAGGGAATGAGTGAAAGCACGTGATCAAGAATACCAGAAGAAGACACCCCTTTGTCGGTAACTATGACATAGTCCGTTATAGACAGGTGTGCCATTTCATCAGCAAGGGCTTTAATAGCGCCAAGGCCCGTTATGAGTTTTCCAGCGGTTTTGAATTCTGAAACTTTCATATAAACACTCGCAAAGGCAATGAGAAATTCAAATAGTGATACTTAAACTTATAGTACACGATGAGACTTTCCAATTATCTAACCTTATAGAATGCTAAAAGTAAGCGTAATTAGTAGTTTTTATGAACGTATTGTGTATTGTTTATGCAAACGATCGAAAAATAAGGATTTTTTCAAAATAAGTGTTGACGTGAGCGCTCATTTCCCTAAAATGCGCATCCGCTTCGGGGGAAAAGCAAAACAGCAAGCCTC